>JACPNN010000008.1 GCA_016185435.1 Candidatus Aenigmatarchaeota archaeon
GAGCTTCGGCTGACGTAGTCTGGGAATGACATACTGCACCTCCTGGTTTAAGGCAGATTCTGCTGCCTGTTGATATTTGGCGTCGGGAGAAAAAGGGCTTTTACCACCGGTCAAAGACCGGTGGAATAGTTACGCATTTAACCCTCTGGATTTGCCTTCCGATAGCGAGGAACTACCGAAAAGCTTAAAAAGACATAATAAAACTACTAGTTAGTGAAAAATATGTCATTAAGAAAAGCGGCAATTCCGATAGCCGAAGGTGATAGAAGAGAAGAGCTTGAAACAGTCTTTTTTGGCGATGACATACCGAAAAGATACAGGATAAAGCCTAGAGGAACTGATACTTGTGATACTTTGGGAGAGCTCGAGGGACGATATGGGATAAATGGCGGTGCAATCTGTTTTGTTAAAAATGGCACGATGCATGCTGTTCCATATAATGGGACGTTTGCGCATCTGGTTGTGGATCGCTTGCAAGGGGAAGGGTACAAGACGGGTCTCTTTGTCCCGTTTTATCGCAACACAGACAGGTTCACTGATCCTGACAAACAGGCAAGATGGGAGAAATTACAGTTCTTGGTGGGCGATGTGGAGCTGGTCTGCGATACGCTTGAGAGGGCGAAAAATCTGGTAAAAGGGGCAAACCTTTCCAGGCCATACGAAGCAGTGCCTGCAATTATGATGCTTTATGCAGCGAGCGAAGCCTTTGATGACTTCAGGAAAGGCTTGAATTCCAGCGATCCTGCTGAAGCGGCTGTGAAAGAGTTGCTGGCAGCAAAGAAAGTTGACAGCGTTCAATCATGACAATTCATATCTGGATCTATTATGGAACCGCAAAAATACGAGAAGAATGATGTCAAATATGCTGGAACAGTTGCTGCAGGCATTGCAAGTGGGGCTATTGCTCGTATAGCTGTTCATGAAGCTGGACACGCATTGGGATGCGTATCGCTTGGCGGAGTGCCTGAGCTGACTCTTTTGGACGAAAATGGGAACACAAGTATTACTTGTCATAATCTTGACTATTCCAACTTTGAATCCATGGGAGGAAAATTTCAAGATTATGTGCGCAATACAGGAGCCCCTGTTGCTGAATATGCAGCATCATTTGCCTTGGCTTATCTCTCAACACGCATTGATGAAGAAAAACATCCATGGCTTGTAAAGGGGATGAGAATCGCTTCCACAACCATAGCGTCCTTCCCTGCTTTCGATGCTGTATTGGCTGCAATTGAGGAAACTAATGGTTATAGAACAGATTTCAGAGAACTACAGGATTTAGGTTTACCACTCTTCGTGACAATACCTGCTACGATTGCAATAGGCGCTGGCATTGCTTATTATAACTTCAGAAAGAAGATAAAGGGTGGGAAGAAGAGGCATACGATGGTCAGTGAACTAACTGATTAACAGTGAATCTTCTTGGCAAGGACGATTTTGTCGCTTCTGGGCCATGGGAGCGGCCTGTGCCGTGAACAGATAATACGATAATTTTTAAAATTATTTTAAAAATAACTAAGTTATTTATACTATAATATTACATAATATTAAGATTTATAAACCAGAAGGACAATATTGAATATGGCCTACATAGAAAGGGAGGTGGAAAAGGAAATCGGAAAATGGCTGGATAGCAGAGAAATAGTAGCCATGAGAGGGCCGAGGCAATGCGGAAAAACAACACTTCTCATGAGGATTGCGGAGATGCTGAAAAGCAGGGGCGTGGACGAAAGCAGGATACATTATACGAATTTTGAGGATGACCTTGCCAAGATGAAATTCGAGGAAAATCCGAAGGAGTTCATTGAGTTCAGCATGACAACGGGGGGGAAAAACTACTTCCTGCTGGATGAGGTGCAGTACCTGAAGAACGCTGGAAAACAGCTGAAGCTTGTTTTTGATTCATTCAGCAATGCGAAAATATTCGTGACGGGTTCAGCATCATTCGATCTGACTGACATGGGGAAATACCTTGTTGGCCGCATAATATTCCTTGACATTCACCCTTTCAGCTTTCTGGAGTTTCTCAGAGCCAAGAACCGGAAATATGAGGAACTGTACAGCAAGCTGAGAATAAGCCTGCGGGACAAAAGAGTGAGGCTGACAAAAACGGTTTTTCTAGATGACCTGAACAATCTGCTGCATGAATATCTTACATATGGCTCATATCCGAGGGTAGTGACCGAACATGATAGAAACAGGAAAAAGGAGCTCCTGAAAGGCCTTTTCATCACGTACATAGAAAAAGACATTGTGGGGCTGTATGGGAAACAATACAGGGAAAAGGTTGTAAGGCTGCTGAAGGCATGCGCATACAGCATGGGTAATATCGTCAATTATGAGACACTGAGCAGAAATGCTGGCCTCAGCTATCATGATGTGAGGAATATTATGCCTCTCCTGGAAGACTCTTTTGTGATTTTTGCCGTCAGGCCCTTCTACAGGAACAAAATGAACGAGCTGAGGAAAAATCCCAAGATATACTTTGTTGACTTCGGGATGAGGAATCATATCATGGAGGCTTTTGATAAGATTGACTTCAGCGTGCTTTATGAGAATTTTGTACACAATGAGCTCAAAAGGCTGTTCAGTGTGAAGTATTGGCGCACCACGGCAAAAACAGAGGTTGATTTTGTTATTGAGCACGGCAGGGAAATAATCCCTGTGGAGGTCAAAACACAAGCAAAGGTCACAAGGTCCTTCAGAAGTTTCATAGAAAGCTACAGCCCCGGAAAGGCTTTCATTCTGAATCTCACCGAGATAGGGAAAAAGAGGGTAAATGGATGCAAAGTTGTTATTGCGCCTTTTGCATACATATGAGCCATTCGACTGGCAGGATGAGAAGGTGCTGACCAAGGATGATTTTGTGGCTGTAGGCCCCTGGGAGCGGCCTGTGCCGTAGATTTCATTTATAGCAAATCTCTGCAAAAGAATAGTCTGTATTCATTTTATTGTAAAAACAGTATACAACCTCTTTGAGTCTACAAAGAATTACAGCAAGGATGCCGACATCGATTGTTCTCTTTTTATGGCTATTCTCTATATAACTTGTCTTGTTGGTTCGGGTATTCTATTTTGTATGATTTTTATCACGATTAAAGAGACGGAGTTGAACTTTGTCCCCTTCTTAGTTCTGATGAAGTTGCATGTAGCAGATTGAGCAGCTCATCACGTGCTCTTTCAACATCACCTTGAGATAGCAGTTCTTCTGCTGCCATGAGTGTCAGTTCACGGTCACCTGTATTTCTCCCAAGATTGCATGCTCCCACAGGATCAAGTTTCACATACTGCTCACTTGCTCTCCTCACTAATTCACTGTCTCCTGTTTGTGAGCCTGCTAAATATGCTCTCCTAACATCATTAAGCCTGGGTAGAACATTATCAACCTCCCTGTATTGAAGCCAGCTTTCACCATGAGGCATGATTTCACTACCTCTCCTCAGTAAGTTCCAGCCAGAACGTTGAAGATATTTCTTATTTCCGCTCTGCAATGCGCCATCATATACTTCTTCTGGGACGTTATCAAGCATACGATCTAGCACTTCTCTAGCTTGCATCTTTGCTGCTTCTCGCTCTGTTAGACCTAGAGTTCTCCTAAGAACTTCCATTTCTGGAGTCTGATATTGTGCCCTTTTGCAATAATTTAAAAGTTTCATATTTTCACTACTCATAAGTTGTTATGGATATTTATATACTTTTCTCTTTTATGATATATATTTTCGTGAATATATAAATGCTCGCTCGGTCCGGTGGACTCAAAAACCTTGGTTTTTGCCCTTTTGCGATATAAAGTGGATTGTAATTTATATTAATCATAATTAATATATTTTTAACTTTTATATTAATCATAATCTTTATAAATATCAAAATCATATATATCTCATGGATTTGGTCGAAAGGCTGCTGAGGCAGAACCCCTGGTGGGAAAGCGGAAGGGTTGAGAATATAGCTGGATTTGAGCATCGCTACCTGTACCGAGATATCGAAAAATATCTCGGGGAGAAGCAGATATTGTCCATTGTGGGATTGAGAAGAGTTGGAAAGACAACGCTGATGCTCCAGATCCTGGACAGCCTTCTCAAAAAGGGTGTGGAGCCGAAAAGGCTGATGTTCTTCTCCTTCGATGAGATCCTGGCCAAAAATCCCGAAATAATAGAGGATGTTGTCCTGGCCTATGAGGAATCCATACTGAAGGAGAGGATGGGAAATGTGTACATATTCCTTGATGAGATAAACCAGGTGCCTGACTGGCAGGTGATATTGAAAAGGTTCTATGAGCTTGATAGGAGGATAAAATTCATTGTCTCCGGCTCATCCAGTGTGCTTCTGAGGAAGGCAAAGGAAAGTCTTGCAGGCAGGATATATGACTTCCATCTTAAGCCCCTTGGCTTCAAGGAATATCTGAGGCTGAAGGGCATAGAGGTGAAGGATATGGATTTGCAGTCCCTTGAACTGAGAAGGCAGTTGAACAGCTTTCTGCTTAATGGCTCTTTCCCCGAAATCATGGAGGAGAATGATTTTTCCAAGATAAGAACATATGCCAGCAGCGTGGTTGAAAAAATTATATTTCATGACATACCGAAAGTCTATGATGTGGGCCAGCCGGAGATATTGAAGGAGATCATGTCTATAATCAGCCTCAACCCGGGGATGGACCTGAGATATGACAGCATCGCATCCGCTTTGGCCGTCACATACCAGACAGTGTCCAAGTATGTCAGCTATCTTGAGAAGGCATTTCTTGTGAAACAATTGCACAACTACAGCGGCAGCAGGCTTGCCTCGGCCAGAAAGCTGAAGAAGGCGTATCCGAGCTGCACAACCCTTTCTGCTGCTTTCTGCGGCAGTGGGGAAGAGTTTTATGGCCTTGCGCCAAGGCTTGCAGAGCTTCTGGTTGTCAACCATCTGGATGCGAACAGCTTCTGGAGAAGGAGGCATGAGGTGGATGTTGTGCATAATAAAGTGCCGTTTGAGGTGAAATATGGTGAAGCGGCAGATATAGGAAAAGGCGACATCAAGGGGGTTATTGATTTTATGGAAAAGTTCAAGGCGGGAAAAGGGGTGATAATAACAAAAAATCTTTCCAAAAGGAAAACGATGGACGGGAAGGAGATAGATATGGTTCCGGCCTGGCGCTTTCTTCTCGGCTGAGGCATTTATTCGGGCCTTCCAATAATATAATGCATGCAGACGAAATCTATATATAGTTGGAAAGCCAACTATATAGTTGGAAAGCCAACTGATAAGCATGCTGAGCAAAAACGAGCTTGAAATCATGTCGTCGTTCTTTCCTCTGCTTGAGGAAAAGAGCGCAAAAGACATTGAAATAGCTGTGAAGCTCAGCCACGAGCCTGTCTTCAGGACTTTGAAGCTCCTTGCCGAGAAAGGGCATTTGAAGCTGAGGAAGGCTGGAAGAACAAATCTTTACTCCTTTGTCTTGGCAGAGGATTCCTATCTTGTGTTTACATACCATATGACAAAGCGAATGCAATCCTTCAAAAATTCGAACAGCCTTCTCTTCAAAAGGATTCAGGAATTTTCTGGCCTCTCAAAATGCGAATCAGTGATACTGTTCGGATCATACGCCAAAGGGGAACAGGCCAGATTGAGCGATGTGGATCTTCTTTGCGTAGGGTGCCCGCAGGATGTTGAAAAGATCGCCAGGGCGTTCAGGACAAAATATAATATCAGTATAAGCCCCATCGCCATGAAAAGGGATGATTTCAGGAAAATCAGGGATGAGAATCCCGCATTTTACAGGGAGATGATAAGCTTCGGGATAGTGCTGTTGGGCCTTGAATTCTTCTTCAGGGAGGTGTATGAAAAATCTTGATTGGTTCATTGACAAGGGGCTTTTGGCCAGAAGCGGAGGGATGAGAAATATGGCAGGGAATTACATGAGGAAAGCCAGGCAGAACATCGTGACAATGGAGCTGCTCAACAGGGCAAGGGAGTTTAGGGATGAGCTGGAACTTCCTGAAGATTATGAGCCTGATGAATGGGTTGTAATAGCGGCATATTATGCAATGTATATGGCTTCTCTGGCTGTTCTGGCCAGGTTCGGTCTCAAAAGCAGGAACCATACGGCCACGATAATGGCCTTGGAGGAGATTTTCGTAAGAAAAAGGCTTCTTGAGAAGAAGTATGTTGCGATAATCGAGAAAACAAGGCTGAGGGTGGAGGAGATAGAGAAGCTTGAGGATGTCAGAAAAAGGAGAGAAATTGCGCAGTATTCGCCGACAAAGGATACTACAAGGGAGATGGCAGAAAAGTCAAGGAAGGATGCGCATGAATTTGCCGACAGGATGGAGGGGCTTTTCGACTCGATTGGTTGATTATGACAGCATGCCAGACGGATATGCAGCCTGAAAGCTACGGAGAAGCGTATGAAAGGCCAAGAAGAAGGATATGGCCCTATCTGCCTGTTCTGGCAATTCTGATTCTCGGAATATGGCTTTTCCTTTTCGGGCCCCTGTTGGAGAGGTAGCAAACCCTTCGGCTGGCAGGACGGGAAGGTGCTGGCCAAGGATGACTTTGTCACTTCTAGTCCTTGGGAGCGGCCTGTGCCTTAATAAAATACAACGCCCCCGCCGGGATTTTCACCATGATTATCCAGCTCAGTATGTGTATTCCCTTTTTCTGGATAACCTACCCTCTTTTTTGGAAAAAGAGGGTGGATTTGAACCCGGGTCTCGGCCTCGCTCCAGCGTCTTTCTTTGGTGCATCTTTCTTTTTTAAAGAAAGGTGCTGCGAGAGGGCCGCATACTTGGCCTCTATACGACGGGGGCAATATTGCTCCACTCCTTTTTAAGTTTCTGATGATTATAAAAAGAGTGCCCACAATAATTTAAGGTAACTGATTTCCATGACCGTGATCAAAGCTCTCGAGGAGCCCAAACTGAAGAATCCTGTCCTTATAGTGGGCCTGCCAGGTATAGGCAACATAGGGAGGGTTGCTGTAGGCTACCTCATCAAGGAGCTGAAGGCCAAGAAGTTCGCCCAGCTGTACTCGGAGCACTTTTTCCCTTTCGTCGTCCTCCATAAGAGCTACCAGGTGAGGCTGCTCAAGAACTATTTCTATTACTGGAGCGACCCGAAGAAACAGAGGGATATCATATTTGTCACCGGGGACTGCCAGAGCCAGTCGCCCCAGGGGCATTACGAAGTTGCCGAGAAAGTACTGGACTTCGTGGAGAAATACGGTGTGAAGAGCGTCTTCACCATAGGGGGATTGGCCACAGGGGAGGTGGAGAAGAAGCCGAAAGCGTATGGAAGCGTGACTCATAAGGAGCTGGTGGAGAAATACAAGAATGCCGGCATAGAGTTTGAGGTAGGCAAGAGGGTGGGCTATATTGTTGGAGCTGCAGGCCTCCTTTTGGGCCTGGCAAGGGAAAGGGGGATGAAAGGCGTCTGTATCCTGGGCGAGACATCAGGCTTCCCCATAGTCACTGATCCGAAGGCGGCAGAGATTGTGTTAAGATCCCTGACAAAGATGCTTAAATTGGATGTCGACATGGGAAGGCTTGCCGAAAGGGTCAATGAGATGGAGAAGTTCATCAAGAAGATAGAGAGCCTGCAGAGGAAGGCTGTCATGGAGATAGCCAAGGATGAAGCTACGCCGGTGGTGAAGAAGGAAGAGATGCGATATATAGGCTAGCTGATGGTGAAAGGCTTAAAAGCCCTTTTTGCCCACTATATTGATTGGGAAGGAGCAGAAATGAGGACTGAAGAGGATATGAGGGACAAAGGGCAGTATACGAAATTCGAGAGGACAAGGATATTGGCAGCAAGAGCTTTGCAGATAGCCCAAGGCAGCCCTGTCCTTGTCAAAGTGCCTTCAGGCATGACAGACCCTATTGAGATTGCTGAGCTTGAATGGGAGCATAACCTGATTCCTATTGATATCCTGAAGGAAGAGAAATAGGCCAGTTCTTTGCTATTTAAAAGCTTCTGGGACAATCTGATTATATCCGGGCCCGTGGCTCAGTGGTAGAGCACCACACTGATAACACCTCTGTATTTAAAGGAAAATAGGGATGGGGGGTAAAGGGGATTCCCCTTTGCGCTGGCGGATATGTGGGGGTCGTGAGTTCGATTCTCTCCGGGCCCATTGATGCCTTTTTTGGCACAAGGTTGTGAATGGGTGGGATAATGATTGGAAAAAAAATAAAGGATATTTCCGTAAACAAGGATACGTCTCTGGAAGAGCTTGTCGGCCAGCTCCATGATTCAGGCGGATTTGTCGCAAAGAAGGTTGGAATAGCGGCCAATATACTGGAAAATATGCTCTCGGAAAAGGATTGCTACAACACACTTTCTTTTCCGGCAGCCATTATTTCAACCGGATGCAGGGGGATAATAAAGGATCTTGTCAGGAAAAAGCTGTTCCATATGGTCATGACCACCTGCGGCACGCTGGACCATGATTTTGCGAGGGTGTGGGAGCCGTATTACCACGGCAGCTTTTCTGCGGATGACAGGGCGCTTCATGAGAAAAAGATTCACAGATTGGGCAACATCTTTATACCATTTTCCAATTATGGGGAAATAATAGAAAAAAAGCTCAGGCCGGTTCTGGAGGACATTTATAAATCAGGCAAAAGGGATCTGGCCGCATATGAGCTTGTTTGGGAAATAGGAAAAAGACTGGAAAAGGAAAAAAACAAAGAGCATTCCATAATATGGTGGTGCTGGAAGAACCAGATACCCGTGATTGTCCCGGGCATAACAGATGGCGCATTTGGCCTCCAGCTGGCCCTCTTCATGCAGGATCATTCTGATTTCAGGGTTGATGTGTTCAGGGATGAGAAGTTCCTCATAGGCAAGTTCTTCGGGGACATGAAGACAGGCGCCCTTATAATAGGCGGGGGGATAAGCAAGCATCATGCGATATGGTGGAACCAGTTCAAAGGCGGCCTGGATTATGCGGTCTACATCACAACGGCAGTTGAGTGGGACGGCTCCCTTTCAGGCGCTAGGCCCAGAGAAGCTGTAAGCTGGGGGAAGATAAATGAGAAGGCAGAATATGTGACTGTGGAAGGGGATGCGACTGCGCTGCTCCCTCTGGTGGTGGGGAAGTTTCTGTAGTTTCCCTCGTTCCTGTCCAACGCTTATAAAAGGCGGAAGACAATTACTTTTCATGGTCACGAAGCCGATGCCCATAAAGGATCTGAAGACAGGCCACTATGTGATGGCTGAAGGGGAGCCATGCACAATTGTCGACATTGCTGTTTCCAAGACAGGCAAGCACGGCAGCACGAAGGCAAGGATAGAGACGATGGGCATTTTTGACGGGAGAAGGAGATATATACTGAAGCCGACTTCTGATAATGTGGAAGTGCCGATAATAGAGAAGAAGAAGGCGCAGGTCATATCCATATCAGGGACTGTTGCGCAGCTTATGGACCTTGAAGACTACTCGACTTTTGATGCAACCATACCGGAAGAGCTGGCGGGCAAGATAGAGGCGGGAAAGGAAGTGGGCTACTGGCGCATAGAGGGGAGGACAATAATAAAGGAGGTAAAGTGAGCGTAATTTGGAAAGCAGTTGGTTTTATTAAGTGGGGTGAAAAGATATAATAATTTATGGGCCATTCGATAAGGCTGTTCAACAGGTTTGACTCAGACCCTGTGGCCGTGCTGATGCACAGGAACAAGAACAATGACATGCTTATCAGTGAGACAGACCTGCAGGCCAAGAGGCACATGAAGATTCTTGAGCAGAAACAGAAGCTTACCGGATACAAGCTTTATGTGCTTGAAGTTGATGGGAAGGTTACAGGCTACGCAGACTGCCAGGTTGCTGGAAAGGATGCTGTCCTTCATGACTTATATGTCGATCCCAGCCTGAGGGGAAGGGGCTTTGGAGGCAAGCTCATGGACAGCATGCTCAAGTTTTTCACGGACAGCAAGTGCATGAATGTGCAGACAGAGATCCAGCCTGCTGATCATTACAAGAAGAAGCTTGTAGTTGCTGCGGACTTCTCTGTGGAATCAAGGAAGCCTGGAAGAGAGATATGGGCCAAGGATCTATCTGGGATGTGGCCCTGAAAACTGAACCGGATTTTATCTGTTTCCCCTGACAGCAAGAGCTTTTCTTCCGATAGGCTATTAAAACAAATAAGGAATATTCATTCATGGGCCGGTAGGTCAAAGCCTTTCTTTCCTAAAGAAAGCCTTGGGAAAGAAAACGGCAAATGGTAGACCGCGTGCTTCGCAATGAGCCTTTCTTTTTGTAAAAAGAAACGCTCAATCGAAAGAAAACAGATTGCAAAATCACGGAAAAGCACGAGGCTGCGGGTTCAAGACAGGCTTTTCTTTCAAAGAAAAGCCCGTACGGCAAAAGAAGGGAATACAGATTCCATAAATAGCATAACAATGTGAAAATCCCGCCCGGTCCACTAGAGGCGCCTGTAGACCTATAGCAGCTTGATTACAGTAATAAGGCTGCTCTCCTTTCCGGAAAGTTCCTTCCTTCCTGAAACTAGATCGTCAAAATCCCTCTCTGCATGAAGGACATCTTCATTCGCCTGACTGTCATAAGTCTCGGGGGTGTGCCTGCTCTTCCAGATTTCTTTGCCTGTCTCATTGCCTACCCTGAATACCCGCTCCTCGCCTGCGGCAGTGCCTGTCAGCCAGATGTATTCCATTCCCATGAGGTTTGAAGGTGAGATTATTTCCCTTTTTACTTCTCCGCCCATCCACCTGACGCAGAGCATGAAGGCATGCTGGTTGAAGCCGTTTAGTGCTGAATCTGAACGAGGTATGTAAAATACTCCATTTTTGTAACAGATTATATTTTCCCCTCCGCCTTCGCCCAGAATTTCTGCGCCTATATCAAGCCCGCCGATGTTGCCCTTCATATCCTTCAATAAGGCTTCATCATACCTGTGCTCCCGCGCAAGGTGGGTCGCATCTGCAGCTATGCCGTATCTTGGAGACCTCTTAGCCTGCGGATCCATGCATTCCGGCGGAAGAAGTCTTGGCTTGTCTACTATCATGACGCCTGTGGGTTTCCTAGACTGGCTCTTGTCATGGGCCAGATAAGAAGTATAGCGGGTAAGGAGTATGGCATATCTTGCAGGCGCATCATTAGCCACGCCTATCTGGTCGGGCTTGCTCATGTCAGTGTTCCCCTGCCACACTTGAATCCTCGCATAGAATGTGGGAAGCTCACCTGTCCTATTCTTGTATTCGCCAGCGTTTTCCTGCACGAGTTCCTCAAACTCCTGTTTTAGCTCCATCTTGGAGACTGGCAGTTTTCTGATGGCCCTCATTGTACTGACAGAGAACTGCAGCCTGTCGAGGTGGCCATACTCAAAATCATCATTCCAGAGGGTATGCGCAAAATTTTGGAGGTGCCTTTCATCAACGAAATCAAGCGTCCCGCCTTCCCTGAAGGCGAAGTAGCGCCCTCCATCTTTATCCGGAACGGCCTTTATTGTGTCAAAGGCAACATGACCATATGCAAGTCCAGGATCGCCTATAGATGTCTTTGCCTCATACTGTCTCATTGGCTTGCCGTCGAGAATTATGATGGCATCTTTGTCCCATTCCATTGTTACCTATTCAACGTATGTTTCCATTCTTTTTAAGTTTTGAATAAGCGCATTACATCTGTCACTTGCTGAAAAGTGAAGGTGATGAAAAGGAGTCTTAATGTGTTGTAGGAAGCTGATTTCCAACCTTTATTAACCTCCTCCTTCAAACTATCATATGCAGAAGAAAACAAAATTTGTCATCATCGTAGGCTCTGTTATAAGCGGCATAGGGAAAGGGACTTTCTCAGCTTCCCTTGCCAACATACTCAAGCTCCACCACGGCCTTGTTGTGGCCCCCATCAAGTTTGACGGCTACCTGAACTATGATGCAGGCACGCTCAACCCCTACAGGCATGGCGAGGTGTTTGTCCTTGATGACGGCACTGAGACTGACCTGGACCTCGGAAGCTACGAAAGGATGCTTAACCAGAGCCTGACAAAGGACAACTACCTGACAGCTGGCAAGATATTCAAGACCATAATCGACAGGGAGAGGAAAGGCGAATACCTTGGCAGGGATGTGCAGTTTGTGCCCCATGTCACCGATGAGATAAAATCCTATATCAAAAGGCTGGGGGAGAAAACAAGCTCTGATGTTGTCCTTGTGGAGGTCGGGGGGACTGTCGGGGATATAGAAAATTCCTACTTTCTGGAGGCCATGAGGCAGCTTGCCCTTGAAGAAGGCAAAGGCAATGTCTGTTTTGTCAATGTGGTCTACATCCTTGAGCCCAAAAGCTTGGGGGAGCAGAAGACAAAGGCTGCCCAGCTGGGGACGCAGAGGCTGATGGCCATGGGCATACAGCCTGACGTCATTGTCTGCAGGTCTGAAAAGCCTGTTACAGTGTCGGCCAGGGAGAAGATAAGCGCCTATTCCAATGTGACCACGAACAGGGTGGTCAGCCTGCATGATCTGGAGAATATACTGGAAATACCGATAGCGCTCAAAAAGATGAAGGTTGATGAGGAAATAATAGACATCCTTGGCCTCAAGACAAAGCCGGATCATGAGTTCCAGAAATGGGAGAAGCTTGCCGGAATGATGGAAAGGGCAAAGAAAAAAGTGACTGTCGCCATAGCCGGCAAATACACAGGCCTGCATGACTCTTACATATCCATCCTCAAGGCTCTGGAGCATACGGCCCCATATTACGGCTCATGTGCGGACATAAAATGGATAGAGACAACTGACATAGAAAACGAAAAGCAGGCAATAGAAATGCTCAAGGATGTCGATGGCCTTATAGTTCCCATAGGCTATGGCTCCAGGGGAGCGGAAGGCAAGATACTGTGCATCAAGGTTGCGAGGGAAAAGAAGATGCCTTTCCTTGGCCTCTGCTACGGCTTCCAGATGGCCATAGTGGAATTCGCAAGGAATGTGTGCGGAATCAGGGGTGCAAACTCGACAGAAGTGGATCCTGATACAAAGGAGCCTGTAATTGATATCCTTCCTGAACAGAAGAAAATAGAGGGCCTAGGAGGCACCCAAAGGCTTGGAGGGCAGGATGTTGCGATCAGGGAAGGTACTATTGCGCACAGGCTTTACGGAAAAAAAGAGG
This sequence comes from Candidatus Aenigmatarchaeota archaeon, assembly GCA_016185435.1. Lineage (GTDB taxonomy): Archaea > Aenigmatarchaeota > Aenigmatarchaeia > QMZP01 > QMZP01 > JACPNN01. Next base: position 13,097 of record JACPNN010000008.1, read on the forward strand.
TGAGGGAGAGGTTCAGGCACAGATGGGAATGCAATCCGAAATACATTGAAATATTGGAGAAACATGGCATGGTTTTTTCAGGAAAGCATCCGAAATATCCCATCATGCAGATTTTGGAGCTTCCTGATAATCCTTATTTTTTTGCCACGCAATACCATCCTGAATACACCTCCAGGCCTCTGGAGCCGAATCCGGCGTACAAGGGGTTTGTCGAGGCCTGCGTGAAGCATGCCGAAGGCTAGTTACAGCATATATATCGGGCACCACAAAATTAATGATATGAAGTATTTTCGCAAATGCTTGGTGGCCTTTGCCCTTTTAGCGGCCTCTCTCTTATTCCCTTATGCGGCTGCAGCTGAAAACGACATTTTTTTCAATGGGGATATCCAGTTTGATTTGAAAAATTCTTATAAGGCAGGCGAACAGCTGAATGTGTCGATACGGGTATCCAATTTCGAGGACTTCCCCATGGCGGATGCTGCCCTGATTGTTGATATTGTTCATGGCTGCGAGACCCCGGAATACCCGAGCCAGCTTTCCGACTGTGACAATGTGATTCACGAGGAGGTGAAAAGGGATTTGGGCATCGCCGGCAAATCTTCAATAGCTGTTCCTTTCTCTTTTACGCTGCCATCTGACCTTAAAAAAGGGAAATACAGGCTTGACGCATATCTCAGATCAGGAAAAGCGCCTGTTGTAGGCATGGGTCACATATTCCTTCCGGGCACATACAAAAGCTTCGATATAGCTGGCGTTTCTTCCTTTCCTGCTGCCAGAATATTGAGGGCAAAAACGCACCTGAACAATGTGACAGGCCCTGTCGGCGCTTTGGTCAGCCCGGGCGGGATGGTTCAGGGGGAAGTATTTGTCACAAATCAGGATACAAAAAATTATTATGATCTTTCGCTGGTTGTCAGCGTGTGCAGCTGGGATGACACTGCCTGTGACGGATATGATATTCAAAAGCAGGTTGATTTCAGGGTGGAGGCAGGCGAGACTAAAAGTGTCGGGACAGAATTCGCTGCGCCTCTAAAACCTGATGCGTACGCTGTAAGGTTCGAATTGAAAGCCGGCTCAAGGCTTGTTTCCCTGTACAGAAACAGGATAATTGTTTCAGGCGAAGGGGCAAAAATAAGGAAGCTGTATGTTGACAGGCCGTATTATGGCCAAGGGGAGAGCGGCACGCTTACAGTCTATCTTTCAGGTTCGCCGGACCATTACACAAAGCCAAAAGTCTACAACGCAACGTTGAAGTCGTATATTGCAGATCTGCAGACAAACAAAACTGTTTCCGATGGCTCGGCGCAAATACCTGAGCTTTCGTCGGATATTGGCTTGGTCAAAATGACCTTTGATCTCCTTTTCCCGCTGTCGCTGAATAAGTTCAGGGTTTGCAGTGAAATACTATCAGAGGATTCAGAGAAATATGACGAATACTGCTATGTCATAGATTCCTCGCTGTTTGCTTCAGGAAAGCACAGGATAGAATTAAGATCCCAGAACTTCGATACAGAAAGCATGATGTACTCAGCAGATATTTGTGTTCTTGATGGCCCTATGCCCGCAACTGCAGAAGCGCAGATAATGGTTGTTGGAGAAATGGATTCGCAGATAAAAAATTACCAGACGACAATAAAAGAGTGCAGCGGAATAAGCTTTGCCTTTGAGTCTGGCAAAGAATATGCTGTTCTGGTCAATGATTTGGATGCGAAAGAGCAGTCGAAATTTGTTGCCAGGGCTCCGCAGATATCCCGGCAAAATTACCAAAGCTTCCTTGTGCCTGCAGCAGTTCTTTTGTTTATTGCAGCTGTTTTGATTATCATGACCAGGAGGAGAAAGGCATGAGATCAGCAGTGAAGTGGCTGGCTATTGTTATTATGCCTTTTGCTTTACTGGCATATTCTGTATCGGCAGAGTTAAAAATGAACGGCTATCCATGCTCTTCCGACGGAGAGTGCGAATCAGGCTTCTGCAAGCAGGACTTCACAGGAAGAAGATACTGCTCACCTGCTAACAGCTGCATGTATGACAAGGATTATGATGACATTGCGGAGCTATACCTTAATGGCCAGACGCCGGACAATCTGCATTATTGCGTGAATGGCGCATGGATGACATGCAGAGAAGGCATTATAGGCAATCAGTGCTGCAACACAGTGCCGATAACCTTTAACTCCCCCATTTCTGAATCGTGCCTCAGGTCTTCCGTGCCTGTCCACCCGACAGCAAACTGCAATGTTGGCTCTGCTTCCATCAGCTTCTATCTGGACAGCACCAAGGTGAGGGATGGCTGCACTGCAGGCGGCGATGTGAATTGGAATATAGATGGCCGGGCTAACTGCGAAGTGAAAATACCCTCAGGCATGGCAACAGGAAAATACGCAATGACAGGCAGGTACACGATAAACAGCAAGGAATATACAGTGGAGGTCAGGAACCCCAAATCAAACACAGGCAAACTTGATGTAAAGAGCGCCTGCGACACGAACAGCCAGTGCTCCCATGTGCTTTTTGTCCTCTCACCTGTCAGTCCGGGCACTTTTTCTTTCACGCCTGAATATGCAGTTGACGGCAGCAGCTATGTTTTGCCTCCCAATGCAACAGCACGCCTGAAAAATGGTCAGGCATATGTGATGGAATGCTCTGACGGGGTTGTCTATTCATCCACTCCCGGAATTGTCGCATGGACGTACAAAGACAGCAGCCTTGTGAATGTGAGCAACAACAAGATTTTCGGAAGCCCGGCCTGCACTATCAGCGGGAGGGACAGATCAACAGTTATCGGAAAGGTTTCGGACACAAGAGGCTTTATTCCTTCAAGCTGCGATATCGGCATTCATGGCGCGCAGAGCAAAGAAGTAAACCTTGGCACTTTTGCTCAGGGAGGCCATTATAACATAAAGGAAGACCTCATACATGCATGGTGCGATGCCCCTGATTACATATGCCCGTGGCTGGGGGGCAGCTGGCGCAATTCAATCTGCAGGTATGGGTATGCCAATACGCCTGAACGGTCGACAGGCTGGGTCCCGCTGAAGGAATACAATTTTACTGTTATTGACCCGCATTTAACCATTTCGACAGACGGGCATAAAATATACACAATAAATACTGCGGCTCCGCAGAATATTGTGAATGCCCTGATAAACCTTAAAAATACAGGCATAGGAAAGCTGAAAATAAATTTCCTTAAGGTGAGCTGCAGTGTTGGCTGCGTGGAACCTGGTTACGTTGAAATGATAGATGAGAACAAAGGCCAGGATGTGCTGCTCCAGATTGATATCAATGAGGTGGCTGATCTTCAGCATTCCGAGCCGGAAAATTACGACAGCTTTGAAACTTACGGCACGCAAAATACAGTGCAGATACTGAATTTCACCTACGTTGCGAAAGTTGACATGGGATATGATGATGCGTACAATTTCACCACAGTGGGGAGGAGGAATGAGACTACGCTTATACCGATATCTGTTTTGAGGGTATGCAATGACCAGTTTCATGAGAAACAGTCCGTAGTGATTGAGGATTCTGTATATTTCTGCGCTTACAGGGGGGGCGTTTGGCAGTGGGCAGTGGAGAGGACTTATATAGACAGAATAGTGCCTTCATCTTACTCGCTGGCAAAGAACGCCTATTTCTCCAACTCCACTCAATTGGCTGTTTACTGGGATTCAACAGAGCCCCAATCAGTCTACAGCCTCCAGTACAGAGTTAGTGATGCGCAGAACATAGGAAGCTGGACTGACTGGCTTGGCACAGCAGAAAAGAGCGCAGTGTTTGGGCCCCAGCAGCCGACAGTGATGGAGGAGGGGAAAACATATTCCTTCAGGGTGAAGGGAAGCAACATGATCTGGTCAAAGGAAAAAAGCACCACCGTGGATTTGAGCCCTCCCTCCTGCCAGATAATTGCCAACCCATATCTTCCCCTCAATTTCACCATTTCATATGAAGCTTCTGACAACCTGTCAGGCGTGAAATCGGCTGAATTGGAGATGAAAAAAGAGGGTGAGGACTGGAAAACATTGTCTGGCAATTGCTCTGTTTTTGGGGGTAAGGCAGTATGCATTCTTTCGCCGGCAAAATATTCATTCAGGTGCAGGGCAACAGATTATGCGGGAAACAGGGGCAACTATTCCCCCGAAAAAAGCGCCATTGTGACTGATAACACGCTCATTATCCCCTTGTCAAGATGGATGAGCAGTTATTCGCAGGAGTGGGTTCCTCCGAGAGGCTTCAGGGTATCATTTGATGGCATGTACCATTCTGTTGCCACAAGCTGCTACAATTTCAAGCGGACTTCGGCCCAAATGGGGAGCCAGCCAGTTCCGAATCCGGACCAATGGAATGACATCAATCTGAATGGCAGCGCCTGCATTCCCGGAGGCCGGAAATCCATTGTGTTCAGCTCTGATGTTGCAGACGGCTATACATACTACTTCATGGTCAGAGCCATAAATGCCGACGGTGAAAAAGAGCCGTGGCCAAATTTGATATCCCAGACAATAAATGACACCATGAGAGTGGCAAACACGACAGTGGATACCATACCGCCTCTGGTAGCCATGAAAGCCCTTGATAATGATGGCAATACCTTGCCTGTCAGCGACAGCATCATAGTTTCCTCGAAAGGCCTGGAGATAGTTGTCACAGCCAGCGATGGCATATCAGGAATCAGGCAGACGAGAATTGCCGGGGTGCAGAAAGGGAGGACAGAAAGGAATTTCTCAGTGGAATGTTCGAGCAGCGAATGCAGATACAAGCCTGTCCTGAATGTTGACGACAATCTGACATTTACAGCCTCTGCCCAGGACAACGCATTGAATGTAAACCTTGCAGGGGCCAAAGGATCTGTGATAAAATGCTTCCAGAACAGTGACTGTCCGCAGGACAATGTGTGCAACCGGCAGCTGCTGATCTGCACTCCTCCTCTGACAGTCTGCAGGGATAGTGTTTTCTGTGCGATGAGGCACCCTCTGGCTTACTTCACTGTCCATTCGATAGCCAGCCTCATAGGCTCAGGGGAGAAGCAGGTCAGTGTCAGGGTAAGGAACCTGAAACAGAAGAGGGTTGACATAGAAGTCGAACTTGGCTTATACAAACTGACAAGATTCCGCCAGCCAAGCAGCAGCTTTGAGTATGTCCTTGACGACTCAAGGAAGAAGGCAAAAATAGAGCTTAATCCGAGAGAAGAGAGGACCCTAGCTGTAGGCATATTGACAGCGGATTTGGGAAGCCATGACATATTCCTGAAGGCGTATGATTCCGATGGCCTTGAAGACAGTGACAAACTGAGGCTTGTTGTCGATCTGCCTGCAGGCTTTGAAGAGCTTGATGAAAGGGCGATAGTGATTATTGCTGCCATTTCGGTTGGCCTGTTCTATTTCCTGGCATTGCGCAGAGGAAGACAGATATGAAACAAGGCTGCAGAAATTTATTTCTCCTGCCGATATTCTGAATTTATTGCCTCCCAGATTTTCCTGGCCTTCTCCTTCCCAATCTTCTCGATAGACATGAGCTCTTCCTTGCTTGAATTAAAGATTGCCTTTGGGCTCCTGAAGTGATTGAGCAGTCTTTTGCTGAGCTTTGTGCTTATGGAAGGCAGGCCTGCAATTATATACTCCTGCATGAAGCTCATGCTCTCCGGCTTTTTTCCGCTCCTTATCCGGACCTCATGGCCGTTGTCAAACTGCTCCCTCTTGGCTATGGAGTATATCATGCTTGCCGTCTCCTTCTGGTTCCTGGCCCATATCAAAGGGACTCTCAGGTCTATGGCTATGCTGGCTATGGCCCCTCTGATCGCATTGGAATTTATGTCCCTTGATGTGTAGAGGAGCTCGGGATTTCCCTCTATTATGAGCAGGCCGTTGGTATAGCTTGAGGAAAGGTTATGGGCCTGCTGGAATATCCTGCCGTCAAGGATTGATTGAAGAAAATCATCTATGGTTTTGCGCTCTATTGCGACCCTGCTGCTTGCTATATAATCGGCAACATCAATCTGCTTCTGCGTCACTATGGCTTCCATCTCCTCCAGATATCCCAGAACTTTTGAGTTTGCTTCTCTTGTGTCGGCAAGGATGACCGGCTTGTCAGAACCCAGTGTTGTCTGCACCTTCATCATAAAAGAGATGTATTTCTGCCTAAAGAATCTTTGCCGAAAATCCAGGCTGGTTTTAATAGCAGCCCTGCACAATATAAATAATGAAATATGCGGCCATTCTGCTGCCTTTGCTCCTCCTGCCATCTGCATACGCCCTGAATATAACAAACGTTGAGATAATACCCCAAAAGCCTTCAGCCTTCGGAAGCTTTTTGGCAGTTGTGGATACCGACGACAGCGATACTTCACGGGTTTTGTGGAATTTGTCCGAGATGGGCGACCTTGGCTCGGGAAGCCTGGTGAAGACCAGAGACAGGCGGTATTTCTGCTTCTTTTCCAAGGAGGACAACACTCTTTGCGGCTTTTCTCCCCTGATTACGTCCACATTCGGAAGGGACCCTTTCACCATGACGTTCAAGGCTGTCAGCGCAAGCCAGTCTGTGACAGCATCAAAGCAGATTTTTGTAGGAAACATGCCCCTTAAGCCCAGAGTGAACATTACTGAAAACAGGGTGAGGATAAGGGTCGGGACTGGAAGCTATACGCCGGAGCAGATTGAATACGCTGTGTACAACAGGCAGCTGGAGAGGATTGTGACAGGGGCTATGCCCTTTGATCTGGACAGGGGTTATGAGGCATCCTTCAGCCTGCAGGATGGCGAATATTATCTGGCCCTTTCAGCGCAAAGTGAGGGCAATTTCGGGGGGGAGGTTTTCAGGTTAAGGGTCGGGCAGCCGTCTGAAATGGACTATCCTCTCTATTCAAAAGCTGGCATTTCCGATGTCCTGAAGGCTGGAGGCCAGATTATCAGGGAAGATCTTTCCATAACAAACAATGTGAACAGGAACTACACAAACCTTTCGGTAATTGTCCCTGAAAAGCTTTCGAGTTACATATCGATACTGCTTCCGAAAAATGCGACGGCCAAAGCCCTTTCAAGCCTTAGGTATACCCTTGTCGTAAAGGGCCTGGAGGGCGGCCTTGATGCCAGGGGGAGGGCAATGATAAAATCCAATACCACCGCTGATGGCTACATAGATGTGGGGTATATAGACCTGAACATCATTGTCACCTTTATTTCCGGCGGCATTCCTGGCGGCAGCCAGCCGCTCACTATCCAGCCTTCATCATGGTTCGGCTCCATAACCCTTGCAGGAAAGGAGCAGCCTTTCACCCTGACAAATCCCACTACTGATGCCGTGAGGAATATAAATGTTATCCCCTCCTCCGGCCTTGCAGGCATAGTGACTGCTTCTTCTCCGCAGGAGCTGCCTCCCGGAACCTCCGGGCCCATAACTTTCAACGCAAAGCCAAGATCTGTGGGAATCCTTGAGGGCACAATGCAGATCGACAGCTCAGCAGGCCCGCTCATATTTCCTGTCAGCCTTTTTGTCGTTGCGGATGTGGCAGAAGATATAAACTCCACAAGAGAGGATTATGAGAGCCTCAAAAAGGATTTGACAGACAAAATCTATGAGGAGATTTTGAGGGGCATTGAGGCTGAAATAAATGAGGCTGAAGACCTGGTCTCAGCAGACGCCAGCAGGGCCCAAGCTGCTTTGTCTTCAGCGAAAGGGAAGATAGGGGTTCTCAAGGCGCTTGGCAAGAAGACAACAAAATCTCCTTCATCCACTGAAGGCGGAAGCGAAAGCCCTGAGGCCAATGAAACCACAACCACGGATGGCGAAGGAGGCCTGCCGCTGATACCAATTGGGATAGGGATTGTGATAATCCTCGTGATAGCCCTGGTGGTGCTGAAGTTCAGGAAGAAGGGGTGGGAGGGGGATATCGGGCAGACGTATTAAAGTCCGTATTTTTCCGGACATTTTCTTAAAGGTGTCGTACCTTCGTCTATCAGCTGTATGGCATCAGCTCTCGCGCGGTCGTATAGAGGAGCACCTGAACTGGGATAATTCACACGATATTTGAATTTCGGCGCAAGTTCCGTGTTCAGTTTTCTGAGGCAGGCCACATCGAAAGCCATTTGCGCCAATTCAATATAATAAGGCCCGAATTCTGTGAAGATGTATGTGATGTCCCCTGATAATTCGTTCTCGTTTATATATTTGTCAGCGCGCGTGACCATGGCGCCGCCAGCTTCATGCATCATTGTTATTACACAGTGAAAGAGATTTTGGCCAATTCGGATATCCACCCTGTCGCCACGAAGACCTCCTGTTGTCCTTGTCGTATCCGAAAATGGTTCTCCATAGTCCATGGGCATGATCCCGGCCTCGCGCCTCATTTCTTCGGGCTCAAGGAATTTTACACTGACCAGCCGTCTCAGGTCTCTTCCTGTAAAAGAGAAATATAAAGCCTCGCATACTTCCTTCAGAAAACCTCTGTAAGCACGAGGGAAAGATTTCCTCCTTCTTTTCCACATTTCCTGATCGATAATGCCTTCAAATTTGCCGACTTTGGAAAGATCAAAATCTATAGGGGCATTGACAGGCAGAGATATTGGGCTATGCCCCAAGTCATCATCGTCGGTCAGCTCAGCTATTGAATCATATGCCGTGGGTATTCTTAATGAAAGCGTGTTAGAAGACATGCCCTCTATTTGGACGCAATTTTTATAAAACCATGCAGAGGTCTTACAGACCAAGAAACATCCAATCAAGAATGCAGCCTCTCAAACCCATAAGCAGCATCAAGAAGCTTTTTCTCCTTGAAGTGGCCGGCCATCATGTGCATGCCGACTGGCATTCCTTTTTCCTTGCCGCAGGGCAGGCTTATGTGGGGTATGCCTGCAAGATTTGGGCAGACTGTAAGTATGTCCATTTTGTAGTGGTCCACTGGAGAAAGCTTTTCTATTTCGCTGAATTTTGGGGCTATGATGGGCATGGTGGGGGCTATTATTATGTCATGCTTTGAAAATGCCTTGTTGAATTCATCAATAATGACCCCCCTTGCCTGCAGGGCCCTGATATAATATTTATCCTTGTAGCCTGCCATCCTGGAGAAGGTCCCCAAAAGGATTCTTCTTTTTGCCTCCCTTCCAAGGTATTTTCCCCTTATGGAACTGAAATACTCATTATAGTCCCCTTCCATGGCATCCTGCTTTCCGTATCTCATGCCACAGTATTTGGCCAGGTTCGTGCTGGCCTCTGAAGTGGCTATTATATAGTAGCTTGCCAGCCCGAGGCCTGTGGAAGGAAGGCTTATTTCATCATATCGGGCCCCTTCCTTTTCCAGCAGGCGGATAGAATCCCATATATGTTTTGAAATTTTCTTATCAATTCTAAAATATTCCTTTGGGACAGCAATTTTCAATCCTTTCAGTCTTCCTTCTAATTTGCCGTAATCCTCTTTTTTAGAAAGGCTGCTTGTCGGATCTTTCTCATCCTTGCCTGCCATGACAGATAAAAGCAGGGCTATGTCCTCAACGCTTGTGGCCATGCAGCCGATCTTGTCCAGAGAATTTGCATAGTCGATGAGGCCGTATCTGCTTACCAGGCCATATGTAGGCGTCAAGCCTATCACGCCGCAAAAGGAGCCAGGACAGGATATGCTTCCTCCTGTCGATTCAGCCAGGGCTATGTGAGGCATGCCTATGGCTGCTGTGAAGCCTGCAGCGCCCCCACTGGAACCGCCGCAGCTCCTGTCCGGATCATGCGGGTTCTTTGGTATTTCATAGCCTGAATTGACAGAGAATGTGCCAAAACCGAATTCGTCCTGCTGGGTTTTGCCGACTACTGCTCCGCCCTCGTTTTTTATTGCCTCTACACAGGTAGCATCAAAAACAGGCACATAGCCTTCCAGTATCCTTGAGCCTGCTGTCGTCTGCATGCCTCTTGTGCATATGCAGTCCTTCACTGAAACTGGTATTGGATACAGCCTGCCTTTTTTATGTGCTTCGAGCTTTTCAGCAATTGTTAAAAAAAAGTTATACTGCTTGTCCAGCTTTCTTGCCCTCTCTAAGAATTTTTCATGGAATTCTTTCACATCGGCTGAACCTTCTTTTACGCTTTTGACAAAGTCCTTGGCGCTGGTTCCATAGCTGGAGGCCATCTTCAATATGCTTTCCTTTATTCTTAAATGTTAGGCAGCAGGAATTTATCTTGGCAAGGTGAAGTTAATTGTATGCAGCTCAAGTCAAAGCCGACTCTCAGGGGGAGAAGGAGATACATCTTTTTCAGGATTCATTCTGAAAAGCCTCTGGGCTTCATAAATGTCAGGGGAGCGATATTGAATTCCATGCTCTGCTGGGCTGGGGAGAAAGGATATTCGAAAGCGGGCATAAAGGTGATACAGAACCTCTGGAAGCCTTTGAGGAAAATGGGCGTGATAAGGTGCAGCCATACGTCTGTCGATGATGTTAAGGCGGCTTTGGCCTTGATACATCAGATAGGTGATGAGAGGGTTGTATTCCAGAGTCTAAGGGTCTCAGGGACGATAAAGTCAGGCACGGAGAAGCTGGGGTGAAGGGATGGAGACTATTGTTTTGAGCCTTGGGGGGAGCCTGATATCCACTGGCCAGGGGATAGACCATGAATATCTGAAGGCCTTCAGGGATCTCATTCTTCAGTACATGAAGAGGAAAAGGTTTGCGATGACTGTTGGCGGGGGGAGCATATGCAGGCAGTACCAGAAGGCTTCAGACGCATTCCATGCCAGCCCGGACACGAAAGACTGGATAGGCGTATATTCAACCTACCTGAACGCTGCCCTTGTTTGCGCCTCCTTCGGGGGGTATGCCTATCCCAGGATGCTTTTTGACCCGACAAAAGTCCCGAAAACAAAGAAGAGGCTCATGGTATATGCCGGCTGGAAGCCGGGCTTCAGCACTGATTACGACGCCGCAAGGCTTGCGGTAAGCCTTGATTGCAGGATGGTCATTAATCTGAGCGACATCGATTATGTGTACGACAAGGACCCGAAAACCTCTCTGGATGCGAGGCCCATAAAGAGGATGTCATGGAAGGAGTATGCAGTACTGGCCGGGAAATGGGAGCCGGGCAAGAACATGCCCTTCGATCCTATCGCTGCTCGGCTGGCCATGAAAAACGGCCTTAAGGTGGTGATAATGAACGGGAAGAAGCTCCAGAACTTCAGGGACTTCCTGGACGGGAAGGCATTTTTCGGGACGACTGTTGAATGAATTATGAGAGAGAAAAAGAAGCATCTGGAAGGCACGCTCAGAGTTCTAAGGGAGAGCCAGAAGGAAACGGGCAAGTATTACGTGGAGGTGCTTGGAAGGAAATTTGTTGTCTATCCTGGTGTGTTTTCCCCAAAATATTTCAACGATACAAAGTTCTTTGCGAGAGAGGTTCATATAAGACAGGGCGAAAGGTTCCTTGAGATAGGGCCAGGAACAGGGGTCATCTCTGTCTTTGCGGCCCTGAAGGGGGCAAAGGTTGTTTGCATAGACATCAATGCTTATGCTATTGAAAACACTAAGGAAAATGCAAAAATAAATAGGGTAAAGGGCAGGATAACCACTTTGCATGGAAACCTTTATGACCCTCTTCCAAAGGATGCAAAATTCGACACAATCTTCTGGAACATCCCGTTTGGCTATGTGAAAAAGGATAAAATTAGTGTTTTGGAAAAAGCTGTTTTTGACCCTGAATACAGGTCTACAAAAAGTTTTGTTTTTGGTGCAAATATGCATTTGGGAAAAAATGGGAGGCTGCTGATAGGGTTTTCAACAACTTTGGGTCACTTCAGCGTTCTGAGGAAATTCCTGGAGGAAGCTGGATTTGAAGTCAAGCTTCTCGCTCAGACCGAATCTGTTGAAACCCGTCCTGTCAAGTTTGAGCTGTTCGAGGCAAGGAAAAACCAGAGATGGGCCCGCTGAGATTTGAACTCAGGTTGCCAGCACCCCAAGCTGGAGTCCTGCCAGACTAGACTACGGGCCCATGATAAAAGTAAATATGCGGATATGGGTTTAAGACTGTTTATTTTTATGAGGCTGAAACAAGTGACAGGACAGTGCCAGAGACAAGCGGTATCAGGAGATTGTCATCAATAATCCCAAGACTCCTGTATTTCTTGAAGTGCGGCAGGTCTGGTATAAGCTCAGCTATTGTGGTAATGAGAGCGGCTATAACAGCATGCCCGAATGGAACAAAAAATCCTGCTGACAGGGAGAAAACAAAATGGGCCAGGCTTCCCTCAAGCGTCTTCTTGCCTATCAGCCTGTGCTTCCCGAAGGCCTTGCCTATAATCGTCGCAAATCCGTCTCCTATCGTCACAATCGTCATGCTGGCCTCTGCTATATTCAGGGGGAATAAAACGAAAGTCAGGCCTGCCCCGAAAAAGAACCAGAAGGCCCCCATGAACGGCCATGGGACAGTCTCTCTTTCCAGGTCGCTCTTCAGTTTCCCTAGATGCCTTTTGGCATGTTTCAGGAGTACAAGATCCTTCGCGGCCCTTTTCCTCACAATATATGACGCCAGAAGCAATCCCAGGGAAGCCGTGAAGGCGTAAAGGGATAGAGCAAGGCCGTCTCCTATAACAACAGCTGCTATCACAAGGGAGAAGCCTGCAATATGCACGGCTTTCCTGTAGTACTCTTTCATTGCATCTCTCCTTATATTTTAGGTATGGGAAGGGAAGCTTAATAGTAAAAGAAGCAATATTAGATATCTCTGCAGGTCTGAATATGAATCCCTTGCCATGGAACCAGGGCATAAAGGCCATCATGAGCTCCCATGTTGTCGTCTGCAACCCTTCCCACTCCCTGAAAAGCGCTGCCAAAAGGATGCTCTCGACAGGATACAGGAGGCTGCCGGCGGTCAAGGGAAGCAGGCTCCATGGCATGCTGACAGCTGTCGATATCCTCTCCCATCTGCTGAAGAATGGCTCGATGAATGTTCCTGTGTCGAGAGTGATGTGCAACCCTTACATAATAAATTCAGGCACCTGTATCAGACACACATACCATCTCTTCCATGTCCTTATGAGAGGGGGTTATCCTGTGATGACCAATGGAAAACTGGAAGGCATGGTCACTGATTTCGATTTGCTTGCTTTGCTGGGAAAGAAATCAAAGATCAAGGTGAGGGAAGCGATGACGCATAAGCCTTTTTTCATTTCCCCTTACACCTCATGTCTGGATGCGGCAAAAATAATGGCAAAAAGCGGGACGAGACGCTTGCTGGTGATGGATGAGGAGAAGCTTGATGGCATCATAACCCCTTCTGACATCCTCCTGTCTTCTATGGAAGGAAGGCCGTTCAAAAAGAGCATAGACGGCGTTTTTAGCACGGCTCTTGCAGCTACCAGCCCGAACGAAAGCATATCGCATGCAGCAGCTATAATGAAATCGAAGAGTTTGGGCGGGCTTCCTGTCATGGAGAAGAGCAGGGTTGTAGGCATAATAACAGAAAGGGATATAATGGAGTGCCTTAGACTGGCCAAATAGCAGATTAAGGCGGACTGATTAATAGTAGATTTATGAAAGCAGTTATTTTCGATATGGATGGCACTTTGGTGCGGTATGCCGGACCTTTCCAGAGCAGCTGGGATGCCATTGGCGCTGCTGCCGGTTTAAAAGAGGAATGGGCAAGGCTGCTGGATTTTTATCTGCCCAAGAAGGAATTGTATTCTGAATGGCTGCAGGCCAATGCAAGCAGCCTCAAGGGCGTTTCTTTTGAAACGGTGAGCAGGCAGGTATTGCCTCCCCCTTACACGCCTGCCGTCCCTGAAACAATGGCGCATCTTGCAGGCAGCTATCACCTGGGCATCCTGACCAGTGGGGTGGATTTCATCGCCGAATACATACGGAATGATTTGCACATGAATTTTGCAATGGCCAATAAATTATATGTCAGCAATGGCCTCTTTACAGGGGAGATAGCCGAAAATGTCCATCTATGGAGAAAGGGTGAAGTATTGGATCACGTCTGCAGGAAGCAGGGATGGCCTCTGAATGAGGTTTGCTTCGTGGGCGACCACCTGAACGATATTCCTGCTATGGAGATTGCCGGCTATTCCATCGCTTTTGATCCGAAAAAGCAGAAGCTTGCAGATGCGGCAGATGCTGTTACGCATGATTTCCGCGAGATCCCAAACCTGATAGCTGCATGGGAAACTCGCTAAGCCTTTACTGTTTTATGTTCCCGTTGATGACTATATTGACGCAGCGCCCAGTGCAATAACGGCTTGTAATGACGCCCTTGTAGCGGTTGTTTTGGATATAGACATTTTCTGCGACATTTCCGTTGTCCCTCTCCGCTTCCACGTCTACGGCCATGCCTCCTCCCCAGTATCCCATGCTGCCGTCAATGTAATTGTCAGTTATATAGAGGTTGGTTCCTTGGAGGATGGAAATGCCGTTCCTGTAATTGTCTGTTATGATGCTCTTAGTGACAGTCACGTTATTGGTGATTCCTGAATCTCCGATAAAAATCCCATCTCCGGCAAAACTTTTTATGGTCATGTCCCTTATAGTGATGTTAATCGCACTGACACTATGGTTGAGGCTAGGCTGGCGGTTGTTATCGAAAGTGCCTTTCCCTGCAATGACCCCATAATCCCATTCATAGTTACTTTCATCTGGTTGTCTCCCTTGTTTCTGATGTGTCCTGTCTCCGTCCACAGTCATGCTTTCTATCACGATATTGCTCGCAGTTGCCCTGAGGACTTCAGTATGCAGTCCAGATCCCTCATGTCCGTGAGGCCGTCGCAGTCATTGTCTATGCCGTCATTACAGATAGTCTCGTTGGGGGTGGCGGGCTTCCATGCGCCCTTGACGCAGACATTGCCGCTGGCGCATGTTCCGCTTCCTGTGCATATTCCGTTTGAAGAGCACTCTGTGCTCTTGCAGCATGACTTCCCCTCGCCGGATAAATCCTCCCTGCAGAACAGGTTCCTGCAGCACTGGGCGCCGCTGCATGACTCGTTCCTGCCTGCGCACTTGGATCCGGCTGATGCCGGCCTCTCAGGCGACTGGCTCCTGAGGACGATTTTCCTGCCCGTGAAATCGAAAAGAACTGTGAGTATTTTTGACTCAGGGCTTATGTTATACTCGACAGGCAGGTTGGGGTTCAGGAGCGGCCTCATGTTCGGGTCCGTGACGAAACCAAAGTCCTGCCCGGATTGCATGATATAGCACACCTTGCCCACCAGATTGTTGGGCCGCAGGCCGGATAAGGCGCTGTGGCATTCTTCTATGTTTCTTGCCACCTCCTCCCCGGTGAACTGGGATTTGTTCTGGATTATGGGGAAGGCCTCCAGGGGTTTTTTGTCGTCCGGGGCAGGCTGCGGGTATAATGACTGGAAATTTATAATGATCATGGCTATTACAGAAAGGGCGACGAGCATTATTATGAATTTGACCGCATATTCAAGCGGCAGGACGGCTTTGAAGATGGCCGGGTTTGCGCGTCCTTTAAGCCTCATCATAAAATATTCCTTCTCCCGCAATAAATGGCTGATGCCTTGAATTTGGAAGGCGGGAGCTTCCTTCTGTTTTTATTTTCATTCCTCCCTAATCTGAAAATAGCTGATTTCCGGATGCTTTCCTTATGGATCCAAAAGCCCGTAAAAAGGACTTTTATGAACTGCAGAGGCTGCTTTCCTTTCAGGAAAAGCTGAAAGGCATGGCGGTTGTAGTTGAAGGGAAGAGGGATATTGCAGCTTTAAAAAGCCTTGGCTTCAATAATATTATCGGAATCAACGGCAAACCTTTGAATGACGTTGCAGGCATGGTGAGCGAAAAGGGGCAGGAGGCTGTTCTGCTTACCGACTTTGACAGGGAAGGCAGGAAGCTGAACAGGAAGCTCAGAATCCTTCTCCAGAACTGCAATGTGAAGGTTAATGAGAGGCTGAGAATGGAAATTATGAAATTCGGAAGGAGCAGGATAGAGGACTTTAATAAAATTGGGAGGAGAGGTGATTTTTATGGCAAAATTAGCTCCTACTTCAATAAAGTACGTGATACGAGCTTATTTGAAGGCGAAGGGGATAGTGGAAAAGCCAGACGTGATAGGGGCCATATTCGGGCAGACTGAGGGCCTTTTGGGCTCTGCTCTGGACTTAAGGGAGCTTCAGCGCACTGGCAGGATTGGAAGGATAGAGGTCAATGTAAAGAGCGTGCACGGGAAGAGCGAGGGGGAGATAATAATACCCTCGAGTCTGGATTCTGCCGAGACAGCCCTGATAGCTGCCACTCTGGAGACGATTGAGAGGATAGGGCCATGCGATGCCGAGATAGAGCTGAGGGGAATAGAGGATGCCAGGATGGTTAAGAGAGACTATGTCATAGAAAGGGCCAAGGAGATCCTTCAGAAGCATCTGAGTTCAAGCTCTCCTGACATATCCGATGTCTCGGAGAGGATAAAAGAAGCTGTCAAGACGCATGAGATCACAACCTATCAGGGCCTGCCTGCCGGTCCGGCAATAGCAGAAAGCGACGACATAATAATTGTGGAGGGCAGGGCCGATGTCATAAATCTGCTGAAGAACGGGATCAGCAATGTGATAGCCATAGAAGGCACCAGCGTTCCAAACGCAATACACGGCCTGACAAGGGAAAAGACGACAACGATATTCATGGACGGGGACAGGGGCGGGGAGCTCATAGTGAAAGAGCTTCTGCAGAAGGCGGATGTTGATTTCGTTTGTTTTGCCCCTTCAGGCAAGGAAGTCGAGGAGCTGGCAAAGAAGGAGATATACAAGTCTCTGAGAGGGAGAATGACGGTCGAGCAGTTCATCGCGGAAGGCAGGCCCGGGGCTGAAAAGAGGCAGGAGCTTGAAGGCAAAAAGCATGATGAAGAGGGGGATGAAGAGATTCCTGCGAAAGAGAGGAAGGAACAGATAAGGCTTGATGCAGGCATGGCAGAGCTTTTCAGAAATACGCTGGAAGACCTTGTAGGAAGCAGGGCTGCATGCATCTTTGACGAGAAGCTGGATCTTTTGGGAAAAGTTCCTGTCTCAGAGCTTGTCAATGCCATGAAAACCATAGATAACCCGTTCGCGATCATTTTTGACGGGAAGATTGACAGCAAGCTTGGCATGCTTGCCAAGAAAAAGGGCGTCAAGTTCCTTGTCGGGATGGAGAAGGATGCGGATATCAGGGGCGTGACAGCTGTTGAGAAGGGCGATCTGGAAATGTGATATTGCTGAGATTCATGCACCACATATGGCATACGCAATCATTTAAAAATAACAGCCCTATATCTTGCTACTTATGATGCCATATGCCAGGGCATATCTTGCTGTGATTGTTGTTCTGCAATTCCTGTCTCAGGGCGCGGATGCCCAGCCTTATTCGACAGGAGTTGACATACTCACGTCAGGTATATCCCCCAATCCTGTAGAGCCCGGCTCTGATCTGACATTGACTGTCAGGCTCACCAATCAGGCTGACTTCGAGACAGTCATTGACAGGCTGAATGTGATTGCCTCCAGGCCCTTCGTTTTCAAATCTTCCCAGCTTCCTTTGGACAATATAAGGATATGTAGGGGGTGCAGTTATACAAGGACTCTGTATTTCACCATGGACCCTGAGGCTGTTTCAGGGACATACAGCCTGACGCTTGTTGCGGCATCAGGGGATTTCTCAGTGCCGCATGTCGTGGAGGTGAAGGTGGTGGGAAAGCCTAATCTGGGCATCGAGGTTCTGGGAGGCAGCAGGCTGGATTCCATAGCCCCAAATGACAGGTTCAATGTCACTCTGGCAGTCAAAAACAGGGGTTCAGGCATAGCAAAGGAAATAGCCATCAGCCCGGTTTCAAAGGACTTTATACCTCTTGGCTCAGGCTCATTCTTCACAGATTCCCTTGCTCCGGGAGGCATCAGGCTTGTTACAGTTGATTTTCTTGTCAGCCCGAACCTTAAGGCAGACTCCTATACAATACCTCTGGTTATTGCTTACAAGGGTGAGACGGGAGACAGCCTGTCTTCCAATTCGAGCATAGGCGTGAAAGTGATAAATTCCGGCAGGCTTGATATCCAGAGCGTCAAGATCGCCTCTGCCGGAGGGGAAACAGCCATCTATGAAGGTGCGCCTTTCCTTGCAATAGTGAGAATTGAGAATATAGGATATGGGGATGTCACATCGATTGCGGCAGAGCTGAACTGCCCTTTCGGCAGGAAAAAGAGCTTTCTTGGAAAGCTGGAGAAAGAGGAGGATGCGCCAGTAGTTTTCGACATGAAGGCTGCCAGGAGCGGAAAATACGAATGCCTCATGAACATAAGCTACAGCAATGATATGGGGGAGCTGCGTCTTTCTGGCAAGATAGACATCGAGATAGAAAGGAAAGGCATTGATGCTGTTCTTGTTCTTCTGGCAGTCATGATAGCTGCGGCTTTTCTTGCGCTGTTTTTCAGGAAAAGGATGGAAAAGGGGAGCCAAAAGTAGCGGATATGAGAAAAGAGCTGATAGCTTTTCTGGCGTTCAGGGATATACTCAAAGACAGGCGCATAGTGCTTCTTGTCATCTTCCTCATGACGTTTTCTTTCATCAACCTCACCTTTTTCCCTGCATTCCTGAACGGCCTGAGCAATACCTTCCAGGAAGAGGTGATCGACACTGTGACGGCCCACATACTTGTCGAGCCTTCTGCCGATTCGAAGGACAAGATTATAGATCATGAGGCTGCTGCGAGGAAGAAGATAGAGCTGATTCCCGGCGTGCAGGGCGTTTCAAGCCGCATCGTCATGCCTGCTGCCATTTCCTACAAAGGGAGGCAGGCCGCTGTGCCGCTTATTGGCATAGATCCTGAAAGGGAAAGGGATGCATCAAAAATATATAAGAGGATTATAGCAGGGGAATTTCTCGGAAAGGATGACAATGAGTTCATAATGCTTGGCAGGGAGGTTGCCGGGGAAAGGCTGGAGGACAAGATAGGGAAAACTGTTATAGGGAAGGAAGAGGAAGGCCTTGGAGGCGTCAGGCTGGGAGACATTGTGAAGGTAAAGTTCCAGAACGGCGTGGAAAGGGAATACAAGGTGAAGGCTGTCCTGGGCAGGGAAGTATTCAGCTCTGTTGCGGAGAGCGCCTTCATCCGTTCTGATGAGTTATCCTCTGTCCTCGGGGTTCATGACAAGGCCAGTTCCATCCTTGTGAGGCTGGAGGATATGGGGAAGGCCGATGATGTGAAGGCACTTGTGCTTGGCATGGGGATCCCCAATGTGCAGGTGAAGACATGGAGCGAGGCATCTAATTTCGCCGTTGGAATAAAACAGACTTTTGGGACAGTAATATACATCACCAGCCTTGTCGGGATAGTTGTCGTCGTCTCAACGATCGGCATCATTGTCTTCATCAACGTCACAAGGAAGAGGCGCATAATAGGTGTTCTGAAGGCCATAGGCATGCATTCAGGGGACATAATGTTCCTTTTCCTTATACAGTCCCTCTTCTTTGTCATAGTCGGCATGATTCTGGGGACCGTATTGCTCCATGTCCTGCTCTACTACTTCAGCCAGAACCCCTTGCTCCTGCCATTAGGTTTTCTGGTACCCTCTATAGGGTTCGATTCCATTTTCTGGGCCTGGGTCATCATGTTTGTGTCGGCAGTTTTTGCAGGCTATATTCCGGCAAGCCTTGCCGCAAGGGAGAAGATAATAGAGACGATAAAGGTGGTTGAATGATAGAGGCGGAAAACTTGGGAAAAATATATCAGGACGGGGAAATCAGGGTGACAGCTTTGGATGACATCAGCCTGAAGATCGGGAAAGGCGAATTCATCTCGATAATGGGGCCATCAGGTTCTGGAAAAAGCACGCTGCTCCATTTATTGGGTCTTCTTGACTTTCCGACTAAAGGATCCATAAAAATCAGGGGAAAAGATGTATCAAAACTGGATGAAAAGCAGGGCGCTGATTTCAGGCTTAAGGAGATGGGCTTCGTATTCCAGTTCTATTCCTTATTGCCTGAGCTGAATGTTCTGGAGAATGTCTGTTTGCCCCAATTGATGCTTGAAGGGAAGAGCAATGATTATGCTGCAGAGCTTCTTGAAATTATGGATTTGGCCGAAAGAAAAAGGCATTATCCCGGCCAGCTTTCAGGCGGGGAGCAGCAGAGGGTCGCTATAGCAAGGGCCCTTGTGAACAGGCCGTCCATACTGCTTGCGGACGAGCCGACGGCCTCTTTAGACTCGAAGAATGCCATGAACGTGATGGCCATATTCAAAAGGCTGAACGAGGAGCTTGGCCAGACCATAATCATGGTCACGCATGAGGAGGCCCTGGGAAGAATGGCGCAGAGGGGGGTGTGGCTCAAGGATGGGATCGTGGTGGGAGAAAGACGATTTTGAATTGAAAGACTTTAATTATTGCCTCTAATTATATGAATGGGTAAAACAAGTCTTATAGAACACAGAATTGAGAAATTAGAAAAGAAGAGTGAAGAAGAAGAAAAATACCGTCGGTTACACCAAGTGGCTCTAATACTGAACGCATTTGCCATAATAGCTGCTATTTATGTAGTTTTTTTGCAAGTGGATTTAGAAGTCAAATCTCAAATTGATCTTTCTCAACCAACTGCAGAACTTGTTTTATATCGACCAACTTCTTTTTTTGCAAGCGAGTTAACCAGACTTCCGCAAGGCGCATGGCCAATAAATATGTGTCTTAGGAATAATGGGAAGATAGAAGCACGATACATAAATCTGATTTTAGATCAAGACGAAAATCCTTGGCTAAGACACTCTTCAGGAAGGATAGAAACAATCAGTCCGGGGGGTGATGTTAATTGCACACCATCAAACAGTCAAATTCGCTTGACTTCTTCGACATGTAATTATAAAGATAAGGATTTCATATGCAATGAATCTCAAATACCTATAGGAATTCAACATTTAATAATGGGTAAGGTAACACTTTAGCCACCAAATACCCTCCTGTTCCTTAATAGGAGCATGAGCTTTTTAACCTGCTCCTCAACTGGAAATTTCCTGTGATTGTACCGCCAGACATACTCAGCAAGGTAGGCACTTAACCGTTCC
>JACPNN010000006.1 GCA_016185435.1 Candidatus Aenigmatarchaeota archaeon
GGCACCACTCCCAGCAAAACCGGCAGGATTAAGTTTATATCTCCCAAAGATGAATACCATCTTGGGAGTAGGCTCATTCTACTCCCCATCCTAATCACCCTCTTAATATTGTTGTCGAGGGATAATTTTTAGACACGCTCACTATACAGTATTTTAATGGTTGTCGAGACACTCAGAAAGATTGGATTGACGGAGAGCGAAATAAAGGTGTATCTCACCTTGCTAGATTTAGGATCATCAGCAACTGGACAGATTATACGAAAATCAGGATTGCACTCTTCTAGAACATATGAATGCCTCGAAAAACTGCAGTTGAAGGGTTTGGTTTCTTTTGTGGTAAAAGCCAATAAAAAATATTTCGAAGCAGCAAGTCCTGAAAGGATCATGGATTTTATGAATGAGAGACAAGAGGAAATAGAAATAGTCAAAAAGGAAGTGAAGGATATAATTCCTGAACTTAACGCAAGAAAGAAATTTGGAAAACCAGTTCAAGAAGCGACTATATACTCAGGCTACAAAGGAATGAAATCGATATTGGAAAATATGCTCGAGGAGCTAAAAAGTGGCGGAGAATACTATGTTTTTGGGGCTGATGGTGGTATGAGAGACGTATTAGGCTTCTATTTCAAAGTATATCAGAAGAAAAAATACAAATACAACATTAGAAGCAAGGTAATTTTTGGAGAAAGGGCTAGGAACACACAGCTGCTAAAAGAATACATAGGTGAAGCAAAGTTCGTTGCTGCTGAATATTCCAGCCCTACTGATACCTTTATTTACGGGGATAATATAGTTCTATTTATTTGGAATGAGAAACCCCCTTTTGCTGTGCTAATCAGAAATAGGTCGACAGCAGAAAGTTATAAAAATTATTTCCATCTATTATGGAAAGCCGCCAATAGCTGAGTATTTGTTCTAATCTGACAAATAGGATAATATGAAACAATTCCTCGTCCAGTGCACCCATTGCAAAAGGCTGAAAACAATAATCATCAGCAGGCCTGAAATCTATGGCACAAAGACGAAATGCTATTACTGTAACAAAGGCTTCACAGTAAACAGGGAAAGCCTTGTGAGGCAAGTAGATTATGGGGAGCGTGTGAAAGAAAAGGACTACAAAGACGCAGGCTTCAGTATTTAATTTTCAACTATATCTATTCAATATGCAGGGCAAATTCATTGTCTTTGAAGGCATAGACGGGGCTGGGCTGTCGACACAGTCCATGAGGCTGAGGGAGCATCTGGCATCAAAAGGCCTGAAGACTGTCCTCACAAAGGAGCAGACTGACAGCCTGATAGGAGGGCTGATCAAATCGTGTTTGAGGAAGGAATGGATCACTGATGCGCTAACCCTGCAGCTCCTTTTCGCAGCCGACAGGCAGCACCACCTGAAGACAGAGATAGAGCCGGCTCTCAGGAAAGGGAAGCATATTATATGCGACAGGTATGTGCTCTCCACGTTGGCTTATGGGGGCCTGGACATGGATATGAAATTTTTTAAGAAAATAAACTCCAAATTCAGGAAACCTGATATAGTATTCATAATAGATATACAGCCTGAGGTCAGCCTGAAGAGAATCGCTGAAAACAGGCACCATATAGAGCTTTTCGAACAGAAGGAAAAACTGGAAAATGTGAGGAAGAATTATCTTTCGCTGAAAAATTATTATCCCAACACGCACATAATAGAAGGTGACAGGAAGATAGATGAGGTTTTTGGCCAGATTAAGGCCATTGTTGACAGGAATTTGTGAAACCGGCAATTAACTTAAGCCTTGCTTACAAAAGTTATGCATGCTTACATTCGAAGGATTGAGAAAACTGTTCTCGGATGAAAAGGCCAGCAGCAAGCTTGTTTTTTTGCCTGATAACTTCTTTGAGGAGGTGAAGGAATACCTTGACAGCAAGAGCAAGATGGCCGCGCAGGAGGATGCATGGGAGCTCACGGAAGCAAGGAACATTCTGGAAGGCCTGTTGTCGACGCGGGAGAGGAAGATTGCAGCTCTTGCGCTGTATGCGGCAAGGGATAATGTGGAGATAGAGAACATACATCCTGCCGAAAAGGCTTTTTTTGATGAGATAGTCCAGGCATGCAGGGAATACGGCCAGAAAAGAAAGGAGCTGGTTGAATCAAAACCCCTGATGCTGGCCTTTGTTGCCTTTCTTGAGCCTCTTGAGACCTTTGTCGGCATTGATATGCTCAACTATGGCCCCTTTTCGAAAGGCGATTTGGCCACAATTCCCGAGGAGAATGCCAGGCTTCTGATAGAAAGGGGGGCAGCGAAGGAAATAGGAAGGAAGGAGTGAGCCTCCCTCAAATGTTATCGGAATTGAGCAGGGGTACGTGTTTAGCCCTGCAGCCTCATAGAGCAGGGAAATGTTGCATCATGATATGAGATCACATATAAATACCTTTCCATGTCAATGTGTAGTATAAGTCAGGGTGTTATGAAATTCCCAAAAGCCATAAACACATATTGCCCATACTGCAGGAAGCATGGCCAGCATGCAGTCAAGGTGGTGAAGAAAAGAGCTAGGAGTAGTGCCCATCCCACCAGCCAGAGCCAGAGGAGATTTGAGAGAAAGATAGCGGGCTATGGCGGCTTCCCGAGGCCCAACCCCAAGGGGGAAGGGAAGGCGACAAAAAAGCTTGACATAAGGCTTCTCTGCAAGACCTGCAGCAAGATGCACACAAAGAGAGGCTTCAGGGTGAAAAAGTTTGAATTGGTTGAAGTGTGATTAATGATGGCAAACAAATTCCTCCAGGTGAAATGCAAGCAATGCAAGAACGAGCAGGTGATATTCGAGAGGCCTGCAAACGTGGTAAGATGCAATGTCTGCGATGAGATACTTGCAGTTCCGACAGGGGCAAAGGGGATAATAGACGCCAAGGTTCTCGGAGTGATGAAGTAGGTATATCGGCATTCTGGATTCAGTCTGCTGTCCCCATATTTAAATCCTGATTAAAGAATTAATGGCTATGAGAAAGCAGGGGATGCCGCAGAGGGGAGAGGTTGTCATCTGCAGGATATGCAAGATGCACCCGAATTCAGCTTTTGCAGAACTTATCGAGTATGGCAACAGGCAGGGAATGATACATGTTTCTGAAGTGGCCAAAAGATGGGTGAGGGACATAAGGGAATTCCTTAAGGAAAACCAGTATGTTGTATGCAAGATATTGAATGTGAGCAGTGAAGGCATAACGCTCTCAGTCAAAAGGGTTGACAGCAAGGAAGCTGCCAGAAGGCTGAAACAATTTAACAGGGAGAAGAAGGCTGAAAAGCTGCTGGATCTTGCCGCCAAAAAGTTTGGGATGACGCTTGACCAGGCCTATGAGGAAGCTGGCAATGAAATGATTGATGCATTCGGAAGCCTTGACAAAGCCTTTGAGATGGCCGCAAAGAACCCTGAGATTTTCGAGAACAGGGGGATGGATAAAAAATGGACGGGAGTGATAGAAGAGATAGCCAAAAAAAGCTTTGCCGAAAAGGAATATGTAGTGAAAATGCAGATGGGGGTTGCGAGCTATGCCCCCAATGGGATAGAGCTTATAAAGAAAGCTCTTTCAGGGGCGAAAGAATATGAAGTGAAGTATATCGCAGGCGGAAGATATATGGTGATAGGAAGGGGAAAAAACTTCAGGGAAATAGAAGCCGGCATGCTTGGCTTTGCAAATTCTGTGGAAAAGGATATAGGGAAGAATGGAGAGGTAAGCTACGAGATTCTTAAGGGCTGATTGTTCCCAAAGCGATACCATAAGGCCCTGAGATTACTGGCACTGAACCGCCCCCTTTTAAATCCTTTGCATGGCTATTAACTGTATGGTGCTGCAGAATTTTGGCCAGGGCTTGAAGGAGCTCTTCAGGAAAATAGCAGGCATGCCTGTAGTGGATGAGAACGCAATAGAGAGCATCATAAAAGAGATGCAAAGGCTGCTGCTGCAGTCTGATGTTGACGTCTTACTAGTCAGCCAGCTGTCGAAGGAGATCAGGCAAAAGATGCTCGAATCAAAACTTCCTGCAGGAATCAGCATGAGGGATTATTTCACAAAGACGCTTTATTCCGAGATTGTGGGCCTGCTTGGAAGAGAGAAAGCAGTAATAGAGCTCAAGAGGCAGAAAATATTGCTTGTCGGCCTTTTCGGCTCAGGAAAGACCACTACAGCAGGAAAACTGGCCGGCTGGTTCAGGGCCAAAGGCCTTAGCGCAGCGCTTGTGGCATGCGACACTTTCAGGCCGGCGGCCAAAGAGCAGCTCAGGCAGATTGGGCAGAAGATAAATGTGCATGTTTATGCTGACGGCAAAACACCTGCAGAGATAGCCAAAAAGGCAATAGAAGCATCAAAGGAAGACATACTCATATTCGACTCTGCAGGGAGGGATGCCCTTGACCAGGATCTTGCGAAAGAGTTGAAAGAGCTGGCCATGCAGATTGAAGCTGATGAGATACTTCTCGTCCTGCCAGCGGATATGGGGCAGGTAGCCAGAAAGCAGGCCGGGGAATTCAGGAAGCTTGTCAATATAACAGGCATAATTGTCACAAAGCTGGATGGAACGGCAAAGGGGGGCGCTGCTTTGGCCGCAGCAGCTGTGACAGGAAGCGCAGTCAAATTCATAGGCCTTGGGGAGCACATCGGGGACTTTGAGCTCTTCGAGCCCGAGAGGTTTGTGGGAAGGCTTATAGGCTATGGCGACATCAAAAGGCTTCTTGAAAAGGCGAAGGAAGCGGGAATAGAAGAGGGGAAGGCAGAAAAAATGCTTGAAGGCAACCTGACAATGAATGATTTCCTGGACCAGCTTGAGGCCATGCAGAAGATGGGAAGCCTTCAGAAGATAACTGAAATGATACCGGGCTTCAGCAATGTGAAGCTTCCTGCCGGCTACTTGGACGTGCAGGAGGAGAAGATGAAGAAATGGAAATATGTTATACAGAGCATGACAAAAGGCGAGAGAGAGAATCCGGAAATTATCAGGGCAGGCAGAATAGCCAGAATTTCAAAAGGCTCAGGGGCCAGCCAGCAGGATGTGAGGGAGCTTCTTAAAAACTATAAGCAGACACAGAAGCTGCTCGGGATGGCGAAAGGGAAGAAAGCCCTCAAAAGAGGGCCTCTGGCATCCCTTGCGAAGCAGTTTGGGATAAACATGGGCTAGTTGCATCTGTTGTTTGGCATTCAAAAGATGTTTATAAAACACAGAATCAAGAAGATTGCATGCCGGATCAGCAGCTTGTGAATCAGATTCAATTGTACCAGCAGCAGCTGCAGCTTCTGGCGGCCCAGAAGGAAACCCTGGGCTTGCAGCTGGTGGAAATCGAAAAGGCCTTGAAAGAGCTGGAAAAAAACAAGCCGAAAGAGGTGTATAAGGCCGCAGGGGCCATCCTGATAAAAATTGGCGCGGATGAGGTGAAAAAGGAAATGGAGGAAAAAAAGGATTTCATGAGCTCGAAGTTAAGCTCACTTGAAAAAAACGAGGCGAAGATAAAGCAGAAAATGGAAGAGATAAAATCCAAAATTGATGTAAGCGGCAAGAATGCATGATAAAGGGATAGTGAAGAATGCTATAAAAAGTGTTGATGTATAACGGTTAATAATTATCCTGTAATGAAACCGGAAATAATTTCCGGAAATGCAGAAATTATATATACCTCCTCGAACCATAATATTGTATTATATACTTTGCCGGATGATGTGGATGGAAATGATGAATGACAATATATCTGAGCTGCTTGAAGAGCTTCTTAAGCAGGGCGGCCTTCCCAGAAATGTGAGGGACAGGCTTGAAGAGACATTAAAAGTCCTTGGAAGATCCAATTCAATAGAAGAGAAGGTTTCCAACATCTCGTCAATCCTTGATGAGGCCTCCTGTGATCCTAACCTGAGCCCGTCGACAAGGACATACATCTGGAATGTCATCTCAACACTGGAATACCTTCGCTGAAATCCCGCTTCTGATTCCTGCAACTTTTTACTAAGCAACAGGGGTAATTTGGCCCAGCCAGCCATATGCCAGATTTAAAAACCTTGCCTGCATATAATACTGCATGGGATTAAATTTCTTTTCGAGGAAAGAGTCGAACGACCAGGATGATTTCATAGAAGTGGACACCCTCGGTTTGCAGGAGAGGTCTTCAGGAGCAATAGGCGTCAAGGTGGAGAAGCTGAACGAGTTCGAGGACACAGAGAGGATCCTTAAGGCCGTCAGGACAGGCCATATCGTCTTCCTCAAGATAAAGGGCCTGAAGGAGAAGGATATCGGAGAGTTAAAGAGATGTGTGGACAAGCTGAAGAAGACAATTGTGGCCAATAATGGGGATATAGTCGGGATAGAGCAGGACTGGCTTGTTCTGACACCGGAGTTTGCCAGGGTTGTCAGGGATTGAAAATCGCTATCTTATTAGGATTTTATTCTCCTATCGCAATCTGACAGATTCCAGGTTGTTCGGCACCAGCGTCTCTGCCCTGAAGACCTTGTGGACGTCTCTTGCAAGCTCAAAACACTTCTTCTCCTCGCCGTGGTTGAAGATGACCCTTTCAGGCTTGGAAGCTATATTGTACAGGTAGCCCATAAGCTGGTTCCTGCCCGAGTGGCCGCTCAGGCCTTTTATCGTCTCTATCTGCAGCTTTATTTCAAGGGTTCTTGTCCTGCCCTCAGAGGATTTTATTGGAAGCTCCCTCCATCCCCTCTGTATCTTTCCTCCGAGGGTAAACTCCCCCTGGTATCCCACAAAAAGAAGCAGGTTCTTTTCATTTGGGGCCAGGCCCTTCAGGTATTCTACTGAGGGGCCTCCTATAAGCATACCTGAGGTGGCAAGGATTATGCATGGCTCTGTCGAGTCGATTATCCCGTCCCTGTCTTTTGGCGAAACCCTGTGGAAGATGTCGGAAAGGAAAGGGTTTTCCCCGTAATGGAATATCTTCTTCTGCATGTAGCTGGAAAGATATTCCGGATATGCTGTATGTATAGCTGTTGCATCCCATATCATGCCCTCAAGATAAACGGGACAGTCAAATTGCTTTTCTGCATGGCCATTCGCAAGGATGGCCATTATCTCCTGGCCCCTTCCGACACCGAAGACAGGTATCAGGACCTTGCCGCCATTGGCTATTGTCCTTCCTATGATATCGAAAAAGCTGGCCTCTATCTCCCTCCTGTTGGGGACTATGTCGTCTGCTGAGCCGTATGTTGACTCCATGATGAGCGTCTCGATCCTCTGGAAATCCTTGTAGGCGGGGTCGAAAAGCCTGGATACGCCGAACTTGAAATCGGCCCCATAGACGAGGTTGTGCAGGCCATCTCCTATATGCAGGTGGACCATGCTGCTGCCCAAAAGGTGGCCGGCCGGCTGGAATGTGAGCCTTAAGTCAGAGGTAATATCAGACACTTCTCCATATTCAAGGGTTATGGAGTGCTTGACTGCTTTTTCAACAGACTTCTTTGTGTATTTAATCTCTCTGCCCTCTCTTTGGTTTACATCCAGAAAGTCCATGCAGAGCAGGACCATAAGGTCGCGGGTTGGAGGGGTGCAATATAACGGCCCTTTGTATCCCAGTTCGTACAGGTAGGGTATGAGGCCTGAATGGTCAAGATGGGCATGGCTCAGTATGACAGCATCAAGTTTTTCTATGCTGAATTCAGGGGCGTCAAAGTATGGTATGGCATCCTTGCCGCCGGCGCCAACATTCACGCCGCAGTCCATCATGACCGTGGAGTATTGTGTCTGCAAAAGCAGGCAGCTCCTGCCGACTTGCCTGAAGCCTCCCAGGGCGACCAGCCTGACCCATTCCTTTCTCCTGTCATCGCCTGATGCCTGGGGTGTGTTAATGAACTGCCCCACCCTGTTCAAAAATGTCTTGCGATAGTCAATCTCGGAGTGAAGAAGATTCCTCACAGCGCGGACTATTTTAGACTCTATCGCTGGAGCCCTTTCAATTTTAGGCAGCCAGCATGTCTTATCCCTTATCATCCTGTATGTCATGCCTGCCTTGCCTATCACCAGCCCGGGCTTCTTTGCCTCTATAACAACTTTGCCAAGCTCTGGCTCGAAATATATGGCCGCAATCTGCGCCTCTTTAGGGACGATGTCTTCAATTATCTTCTTTGTTTCCTCCTCGCCCTCGACAATGGTGAGATCAGGCCTGATCTCAATTCTCTTTTTCAGATCCCGCACAATATCTTTTATGAAATCCTCGCTTGTTCTGAAGAATTCCTTGTTCTTCGTATACAGGACTATCTCTGACCCTTCGAATTTGACCTCTGTTATTTCCGCATCTGCCGGAAGCCTCGTCTCTAGTTCTTTCAGAATAGACATACAATGCCTTGGAAATTTGACATCATGCTGGTAAAATTCAAATTATTGACCTATTTCAAGGCCTCTTCAACTTCCTTTTCAGGGAGTCTCCTGAAGCCATTTTTATCTATCACAACAACATCTATCCCTGAGCCGCCGCTGGCAATGTCCCTCTGGATTGCAGCCCTTACAGATCTTGCTGCTGTTTTTTTGCCTTCCTCTGATGATAGCCCTTTCTTGTATTGCTCTTCAAGAACTCCGAAGGCCATTGGGGATCCTGAGCCTGATGAGAAGTATTCGTCCTCCTCCTGTATGCTTCCTGAGGGGTCGAATGAGTAAAGCCTGGGCCTGGAGTCGAAGCCGCCGACTATCAGCTGCACATAGTATGGGTAATATCTCCTGCCGTACAGGATATTGGCCACAAGGTTTGCGGCTGCCTTTATAGGCACTCTCCTTTCCTCCTGCAGCTCCTGCAGCTTCAGCTCTGCCTTCACTACCTTCTCAAGATGCTGCGCGTCTCCGACAAGGCCTGCTATTGTCATTCCTATATACTCGTTTATCTGCAGTATTTTTTCAGCTTTCTTGCCTGCGACCAGATATCCCATTGTCACTTTCCTTTCTGCCGCTAAAACTATCCCATCCCTGCATACAAGCCCGACCGTTGTAGTCCCGGTTTTCCTCAGGCCTTTAGGCATATTTTCAAGCATATCAATCAAGAATATCAGAACAAGATTGTTTTAATTAGCTCAGCAGATTTATAAACATATCTTCGGCGTTCTTCTTGCCGGCAGGATGGAAAGCCCGGTTTTGCATTCCAAAATCAACCTATTTAAAAGGCGGATGGCAAATAATCACAGGCTTTTACTTCAAAAAAAAGATGATTATGTACTTGGCGCAGTTCGGCAGCGGGGCAGGGCAGGGAGGCGGGGACATACTTGGGGCCATAATACCTTCTGCAATGTTCCTGCTCCTGTTCTTCTATCCAAGAATCGCTTTCAGCCTGCAGATGATGCCTGCCCTTTCAAGAGTGGCGGATGACCTTGACGCGTTAAGCAGAAAGGGCAGAAAGATTGTTCTCAGGGAGATCTCTGCCAAACCTGACAGGAAAACAGAGGAGTCTTTGGACAGGTTTTTTGAATTCTTCACCATCATGCCTGTCGACCTTGACAGTTTCGGAATAATAAGGAAGATAGAGCATGTGATTCAGCAGCAGAAGCAGAGGTTTGACTTATTCTCATCCCATCTTGTCCCCAAGGCAGATGCTGAAAAGAAAGCAAATATCACTATGGGGCTGGCCGGGGGAATAAGCCTTTACGGCCTCTCGAAGATGGTGAGGCATTTTGTGGAGATGACCCGCAAGACCAAAAGCTTCTATTTTGCAATGGCATTGCAGATGCAGCTGCCGATGATAGAGAAGGCTGCCAAGGCTCTTTACAGGGGCACGAAAGCGCTTTCGAGGGGATGGCCGATAGGGGATGGGATAGGGCCATTGGTTGTCGCAAGGATGATGGGAAACAGCAAGACAAAGCTGGTTGAGGAAGACACCATAATGGCCAGGAAAAAATTGAAAGGCAGGAATGTTTATCTGATAAAGGCCAAAGGGCCTGGCGGCAGGCTGGGAAGGCCCGGCAAGGCTTTAGAGTCGCTTTCGAAAAAAATACAAATCGACAAGATAATAACAGTGGATGCTGCGGGAAAGCTTGAGGGGGAGAAGACCGGCACGCTTGCAGAAGGCATAGGAGTTGCGATGGGAGGCATAGGAGTGGAGAAAAGCTATATAGAAGATGTTGCTGTGCAGAACAGGATACCTTTTGATGCAGTCGTGGTTAAAATGAGCCATGAGCAGGCTATCTCTCCCATGAGAAAACGGATAAAGGATTCCATCCCGAAAGTTATTGAAAGCATAGAAAGGATGGCAGATGAGACAAAGAAGCATGATGCCAATATCGCAATAATTGGCGTCGGGAATACATCCGGTGTTGGGAATTCGATATCTGAAGCGGAAAAGGCCTTCAAGTGGATTGACACATATGAGAAGAGGTATAAAGAGAGGATGAAGAATCAGAAAAAAAAGAAGCGCTTTAGGCTATGACTTTTGCCTGATTCTATTATAAACCTTGGAAACAATATCTGGCCTATGAGGCTGATTGCCGATCTGCATATACATTCCAGATTTAGCAGGGGCTGCAGCAAGGATATTACCCTCAAGAATCTTGAACGCTACTCGAGAATGAAAGGCGTAGATATGCTCGGGACAGGCGATTTCACTCACCCCGTATGGTTCTCGGAGCTCAGAAAAGAGCTGACGGAAGAGGACGGCATACTGAAATCAGGGACAGGCTTCAGTTTCATGCTGCAGGTGGAGATATCCAACATATACAAGCAGGGCGGGAAGGTAAGGAGAATACACAATATCATCCTTGCTCCGGGTTTCGAGACAGCCGGGCAGATAAATGACTGGCTTTTGAAGAAAGGCAGGCTTGATTATGACGGCAGGCCGATCTTTGGCTTTGACTGCATGGAGCTTGTCGACGGCCTCTTTTCCATATCCAGGGATATAGCTGTAATCCCCGCCCATGTATGGACGCCCCATTTCGGGCTGTTTGGATCGCTTTCAGGCTTTGATTCGCTGGAAGAGTGCTTTGGGGACCGCTCAAAAAATATCTTTGCTGTTGAGACAGGACTCAGCAGCACGCCTTCGATGAACTGGAGGGTTGAGGATTTGGATGGCATTTCCCTTGTTTCTTTTTCGGATGCACATTCCCATTATCCCTGGAGACTGGGCAGGGAGGCCTGCATCTTTGATATTGAAAGGCCGACCTATCACAGGATTGTGGAAGCGATAAGGGAAAGGGACAGAAAAGCGTTTACAGGCACGATAGAGTTTTTCCCCGAAGAGGGAAAATACCATTACGACGGGCATAGGGATTGTGGCGTGTGCCTGAAGCCTGAGGAATCAGAAAAATTGAACGGCATATGCCCTAAATGCAAAAGGAAGATGACTCTGGGCGTATTGAACAGGATAGAGGAACTGGCTTCCAGGGAAGAGGGTTTTAGGCATGAAGGGTCATTGTATTTCAAATCCCTCATACCCCTGTCTGAAATTATAGCGCATGCCAAGGGTTGCCAGCCGTTTTCAAAGAAGGCGTGGGAGACATACTCTCAGCTCATAAAGTCCTTTGGGACTGAATACCGGGTTTTATTGGATGCGGATTTGGAATCCCTGAAAAATGCAGCAGACGGGCATGTGGCAAAGGCCATAACTGATGTCAGGGAAGGCAGGGTGAGCTTCAGGCCGGGCTATGACGGCCTTTACGGCCTGCCTGATATCAGAAGGAAAGAAGCCTTGCCGCAGAAAAGGCAGAAAGCAGATAAGGTTCAGAGAAGCATTTCTGACTTTTGACGTTCCTAATCAGCTCTCAAACTTTCTGTTGCTTATCTTCACTACAAGGCCTTTCTCGACAAGATAGTTGTAGTCAGCCCTGACCTCAATAACCCTTTCGACAAGGTTTTCGCTAGCAGTTGTTGTCAGCAGGCAGACAAACTGGTTGTTTCTGCCCTTTGTCAGGTCAAGCTCCAGGGTGGTGCCGCAGTCAGATCTCATTGTGCTGTCCAGCCTCAGATATACGCTTACCTGCTGCCAGCTGCTCTTATCATAGCATGAGGTCCTGCAGACAGTTCCCCCTCCTGTGTTGTCCACAGAAACCTTTATCGGAAAGCTGACCTGGCCATTGGAAATGCTCAGCGGGTTCTTGGCCTCCACTGAAAGGGCCACGGGCCCGGAGGTTGAAGTCGAGCTTGACTGCAGGCTTTCCACAGCCTTTATCCTCCGCATTTCAGAGGCAGGGGCTATATTGATTGACCTTGCCGCTGTCGAGTAATATGTGTATTCAACCCGTATTACGGGTTTATAGACAGTTGCAAGGCCTTCAGGCACAGCAGGCGCCCTGTAAGTTATGGAGCAGCTTCTGAATGAGCCGGGCGCTATAACGCTTTCGGCCAGGCTGGAACAACTGCCCTGCCTCACATGCCATTCATCAGGGTTAATATTCAGCATCTGCACGCTTCTTATTCTTCCGGGAACGCTTCCTGTGTTGGTAATCTTGAGCTGGAGTTGGATATCTTCTCCTGACAGCACTATCTGCTCATCGGATTCGAAAACATCTATTATCAGGCCCGATGAGCCGGATTCTGAAGGCTGTATGCAGCCTGACAGCAGAAGGGCGGGCAGTATTAGCACAAGGATTTCTCTTCCCATCATATATATTGTATCTGCAGTAGAAATAATTGCTTTCTCTCTTTTCCTACTGTCCTTTGCCCAGAACCCTTATTGAAGCCTCTTTCTCAGCCCTGTACTTGTAAGACAGCTCTATTTCAACCAGGACCGTTGTCCTTGACCCCGGATTGGGGTTTGAGCCGGCCCTTACTTCGCATGTTATCTGTGCGCTTTTCCCTCTCCAAAGGTCAACTGCCCCTGATGTGCACTCGTCAAAAGCGGCGCCTGAATTGGTCAATGAGAGCTGGCTGGGAAGCCTCAGCCTCATCTGGACAGGGAAATCCCTGTCATCTCCCGGATTGCTGTCAACCAGCGTGCCGCCCTGCTCCCACTGGGTGTTTGTTATTTCTATTGAAAGCGAAAATGTGTCGTCATTGCCTGATGTTGCGATGTCAGCGGCCTTTATTTCGACAGAAAGGGGTCCTCCGGTTGTGTCTTTGGTGCCGACATTCAGGCCCCTTCCCTGCAGCTTCAGCCTCCTCAGCTCGTCAAGGTCTACGAGCTCTATTGACTTGACGATTTTTGTCGTGTAATCATATTCAACAAGCGCTCTCGGGTGGAATGTAAACTCGCTGCCTCTCTGCAGGTTTTGGGCAACTCCCTTGAATCTTGCTGTTTTGGCCCCTCCTGGGGTGTTCTGCTCGATGTCCACAGGCACGAGCCTTCCCAGGGGCGCCGCTGATGGCGAAAGCTGCCACAAAGCCGGGTCTATTCCTGATATCTTCGCTATCACGTTTTCTGCAGGCCTTCTGCCTGTATTCTCAACGCGGACATCGAAGGAGACCCTTTGCCCTGAATCGACTGTATCGAAATCGGAATCAAAGGCATTAATGACGACCCCTGCGCCTGGAGTGGCCTTGTCTGAGGGCCCAAGGCAGCCTGAGATTAATACTATTGCAAGAATAGGTAAGATGAGCATCCTTCTTGATTTTCTTTGTTCTGGCATCGCAACCTACTTTATATTATAGGTCAGGCGCCCATTTATATCTTTGAAAAATGGCCGTTGCAGGATTGTATTTGCACTTACATCTTAGGCTTGACTTTCACTATCACGCTGCTCCTGAATTCATAAATGTAGTCCAGGGTCACTGTTATGAATTCAGTGAACTCTATCCTGCCCTGGGCCTCAGGAACCTTTATGGCGCATGCAAAATTAGGGGTCTCCTTTTGTATGAATTTTATTATTCTTTCTTCTTCGCCCTCCTTTGATATGCAGGTATAGAGAGCAGTGGCGAGGCCATTGCCGTCTGATGACTCAATCTTGATATTGCCTTTGACTGGTATGGCTGTGTCCTTTGGAAAGCCCTGGCCACTGTTTTTTATGTTGAACGTAAGAATGGTATTTCCAATTCCGGCAGGAACCGGCTGCACATCATCAACTATCACACGCGGCTTCAGGGGGCCTTCGCCCAATACGACATCTGATGCCTGCTTTCTGAACCTGCCCTCTTCAAGCCTCCTTTGGTACTCATTCTCATCTATGAAGCTTATGGTTGTCCTTGATGAGGTCTTGTAGGGATAAAGCACCCTTATCTTCACCCCGTCTTTGGGACACGTTGTCTCAAGCCTCACAGTGTCCTGGGCCTTCAATGTCCAGCTTGCTTCCTTGACTTCCTTGCCCAGAAGGTCATATGGCCCCTGGGACGCTGAGCCTTCAAGATTCAGCAGGCCGGGGCAGTAGTCAAACAGCTCCACATGGATGCCTTTGACTGGGGCGTTTAGCCTGTTTTCCACATATGCTATTATTTTGGTCGTCTGTTCAGGGGCGATTTCAGAAGGGATAGCCTCAAGGCTTTTGATGACGATGACATCGTCTGTGTATTGTGTTTCGCATGCCGTCAGGCCGGGGACGCAGACGCCTGAATCGAGACAGCCTGATATCAGGATTACTGGCATTATTAACAAGATTAGATGCCTGCAGGAGGGTGGCATAATTAAATATGGCCGCTGAAATTTATATTGAAGGATATGAAAAATGCCAAGGGCCAGATGCTGCTAGAATTTGTAATCGCAGCGCTGATTTTCTTCGGCATCCTCTTCTTCATTATAAGCCTTCTGAACACCAATGTCAGCAGATACAGCCTCTCGGCTGTGGCAGACAGCCTGGAGTCAAAGGCTGTAAGGGTATCAGAGATGCTTTTGTCGGAAGGCATGTGGGATAACGGAACTTACTCTCCCGGACTTGTAGCCGGAAGGAATGTGATTGACTATGGCAAGCTTGGCCGGTTCAGGGAATTGTGTGAAAACAATTACACATATGTCCAGCTGCTGCTCGGCCTGACAACGCAGGGCATGGCAGGGAAAAACGCCAAAGATTTCTACATAAGCATAGATGATGACAGAAAAAATGTCATGGAGTGCGGAGGTAAACAGAGGCCTGCGACATCTGCCAACATAAGGCGGTATGCGCTTTCCCAGAACAACACCATTGTTTCGCTGGATATTTTTGTCTGGTAACCAGTTAGGCAGACATATAAGTCAAAAAAAGGTATTTTGTAATAATGGTAGCTGAATATAAAATCTATATTGCAGGGAAATGGACAGAATCGGAGTCCGGCGAAACCTTTGAAAGCCTTAACCCTGCTACCGGGAAAACTATCGGCAGCTTCCAGAAGGGTTCCAGGGAAGACACCAGAAAAGCTATAGAGTCTGCTGAAAATTCTTTTGACGGATGGAGAAAAATGCCGCCTCCCAAAAGGGGGGAAATTCTGCTGAGGGCTTCCCGGCTTCTTAGGGAAAACAAGGAAAGGCTGGCAGGCCTGGTGACGCTGGAGATGGGCAAGGTTTTGGCCGAGGCAAGGGGCGATGTCCAGGAGGCAATAGATGTGGCTGAATACATGGCAGCCGAAGGCAGAAGGCTGTTCGGCCATACGACGACCAGCGAGCTGAGAAGCAAGTTTGCCATGACGATAAGGATGCCGCTCGGTGTTGTGGGCCTCATAACCCCCTGGAATTTCCCGGTTGCAATCCCTGCCTGGAAAATAATGCCTGCGCTCATATGTGGCAATGCGGTTGTCCTGAAGCCGTCAAGCGACACGCCTTTGTGTGCGACAGAGTTTGTCAGAATTCTTGAGAAGGCAGGGGTTCCGAAAGGCGTGCTCAACCTTGTCACGGGAACTCCTGATGGGGTGGGAAAGGAGATTGTGACGAATAGGAAAGTCAGGGGCGTCAGCTTCACTGGAAGCAGGGAGACAGGGGAATGGATTGCAAAAAATGCGGGCATAAAGAGGGTGGGTCTGGAGCTTGGAGGCAAGAATGGCATCATTGTGATGCCTGATGCTGATTTGGAGCTGGCGATTGACGGCATAATCTGGGGAGGCTATGGAACGACAGGGCAGAGATGTACTGCTTGTAGCAGGGTGATTGCACATGAAAAGATTGCTGGGAAAGTGGAAAGGAAGCTTCTGTCAAGGGTCAGGAGACTGAGAGTTGGTGATGGAAAATTGAAAACAACTGATGTCGGGCCTTTGATCAACAGGCATGCAGTGGAAAAGGTTCACGGGTATGTGGCAATAGGCAGGGATGAGGGGGCAAGGCTTCTGGCGGGCGGAGAGATTATAAACAGGCAGGGATTCTTCTACAGGCCGACATTATTTTCGGATGTGGCGGCTGACATGAGGATAGCCCAGGAGGAGATATTTGGGCCCGTTGTGGGCATTATTGAGGCAAAAAATATTGACCATGCCATTGATATTATGAATTCTGTCAGGTATGGGCTGAGCTCGGCCATCTACACAAACAATGTGGAATGGGCATTTGCAGCCATACAGAACATAGAGGCAGGCATAACATATGTGAACGCCAGCACCATAGGCGCTGAGGTCCATCTTCCCTTCGGCGGGATGAAGGAGACAGGCAATGGGACGAGAGAAGCTGGTATAGAGGGGATAAATGAGTTTTCAGAGATAAAAGCGGTATATATAGACTACAGCGGGAAGCTCCAGAGGGCGCAGATAGATGCTGGCTGATGAGCGGCAGGGGTTTTTATTCCCCGCATAACCAAACCTTCTTATGAAGATAGTTTCTGCAAAGGATGCGGCCAGGCTTTATGCTCCCAGGCCGGAATGGGGCAAGAAAGGCGATTTCGGGAGGCTGCTGTGCATAGGCGGAAGCGATTATTATCCGACTGCCCCTGCTCTTGTTTCTTTATCTGCAATGAAGGCGGGGGCTGACTGGTCATATATCCTTGCGCCTGAGAGGTCTTCCAATATCTGCTCTTCCCTCTCGCCAAATATGATGTCATACCCGCTGAAAGGCAGTTTTTTGAAAGCCAAGCATGCCGGTTTCATTCTCAGCTTTCTGGAAAAATATGATGCTGCGGTCATTGGGAATGGCCTGGGAAGGAAAAAGGAGACACAGGAAGCTGTCAGGAAAATTTTGGGAAAAACATCCCTGCCCTTTGTCATAGATGCGGATGCCATACATGCGGTTGCGCGTGATGCAGGAATTCTGAATGAAAGGTGCCTGCTTACTCCCCATTCAAATGAGTTTTTTGCGCTGGCTGGTGAAAAGGCGGAAAATGAGATCAGGCAGAGGATAGATATTGTATCTGGATATGCAGAAAAGCATGGCTGCACCATCCTCCTGAAAGGGCATATAGATGTGATATCGGATGGCAGAAGGGTAGCAATTAACAAAACAGGCTGCCCTCAGATGGCGAAGGCCGGGACAGGCGACGTGCTTGCAGGCATTGCAGGCGCTCTTCTGGCAAGGCATGCCAAACCTTTTGATGCAGCCTGCAGTGCGGCATATCTGAACGGCCTTGCCGGGGAGATTGCAGGAAAGAGATATGGGGAATCATTGCTCGCTTCCGATGTCATCGGTTGCATTCATGAAGCGCTGAAAATGCTGCAATAAACAGGGCAATCATATTCTCTCTCTCCACCAGTCCAGCAGATCCTCCATCGTCTTGTCGAATGGTATTTCAGGCTTCCAGCCCGTGGCTTTCTCGAATTTGGAGCAGTCTCCGAGAAGTATTGGAACGTCAGAAGGCCTCAGCCTTTTTGGATCTGTTTTCACCTGGATATCCTTTGCCCTGCTCAGTTTCAGCAGGGTATCGAGAACTGATTTTATCTTCCTGCTTTTTCCGCAGCATATGTTGTAAACTTCCCCGTATTTGCATTTCTGGACTGCCAGGAGATATGCCTTGACGATATCCCTCACATCAGTGAAATCCCTTTCAGCATCAAGGTTCCCGACATATATGGCAGGCTCCTTTTTTTTCTTCTCTATCTCTGCAATCTGCCTGGCAAAATTTGAAGTGACGAAAACCTCGCCTCTTCTGGGGCCTGTGTGGTTGAAGGCTCTTGTGACGATTGCTTTCATGCCGTATGACATGCAATACTGTATTGTCAGCCTGTCCTGGGCGACTTTGGATACCCCATAAGGCGATAGCGGCCTCAATTCATTTGTTTCCTTGATGGGAACCTCGTTCTTCTGCACTAGCCCGTATTCTTCGCTGCTTCCAGCTACCTGAATAATCGTATTTGTCTTGGATTTCCTCACAGCCTCGAGGACATTAAGGCTGCCTATTATGTTGGTTACAAGGGTTTCTTCAGGCGCGTGCCAGCTTGTCGGCACAAAGCTCTGGGCTGCGAGATGAAATATGTAGTCAGGCTCGGCTTTTTCTATGGCGCTCTCTGTGGAATGCGCATCCCTCAGATCAGCCTCGATCAGGGTTATCTTATCCTTTATGTGGTCGATATTGTCTGTCTTGCTCCTCCACCTGACTGTGCCATAGACTTCTATGCCTTCCTTTAAGAGCAGCTCGGCAAGGTGGGATCCCACAAAGCCTGTTATGCCTGTTATCAAAGCCCGTTGCATAATACTAACGATTTTGATTCCTAAGCCTTATAAACCTTTGAAGCCTTGGGGGAATATGCCTGCCTGAAAATTAGGCTGCGGCCGCTGGCGCGGCAGTCGTAGCTGCCTTTGTTGCTGCGGCAGCTTTTTTCGCCTCTTTCTCGGCCTCTTTTGCCTTTATTATCTGCTCGTACTGTTTGCTTTCAGCCTCTGTTATGGCGCCCTTTCCAACCGTCACGCCCATGCTTCTGGCTGTGCCAACTATCTGCTTTACATATGGCTCCTCGTCAGAGCCGAACTTCATCATGGATATTTTTTTCGCCTGCTCCGTGCTGAGGTCCCCGATCCTTATCAGGCCCGCCAGGCCAGCGCCTTTCTCTGCCCCGATCTCCTTCCTGATAAGGGCTGCGGCTGGCGGTGTTCCAATCTCTATCTCCCATTTCTTCGTCTTGGCGTCTACAAGTATTGTCACAGGGACCTGCATGCCGGCAAGGTGTCTGGTCTTCTCGTTTATCTCTGATATCAGCTGGCCGATATTGACCTTCAGCGGGGCCAGAGTGGGGCCTAAAGGCGGGGCCGGCGTGGCTTTGCCGGCTTCTATCAGCACCTTGACTTCTTTCTTTTCTGCCATAGCGATCAGAATGTATTATAATTTGGGCGATAGGTATTTAAGCCAAAATCAAGCCTTACTTGGTGTTTGAAAATTGATAAAACAGGTCCTATTGAACAGCCTCAGCCTTCTTTCCCTCCGTGGCCTTCTTGACGACCTTCACGAACTCAAGGGCTATTGTCACCGGAATCGGGGTGGCGGCCTCGAGCAGCTCTACTGTTATCTCGTCCTTTGTCTTGCTCTGCCTTGATACCCTTCCCTTTTCCCCTTTGAATGGCCCCCCGATTATCTCGATTATGTCCCCGATCTCAACATGTATCCTCTCCTTCTTGTAGTCAAGGAAGTGCTTGACCTCGTCTATCTTTATCGGCTTGTCTATCAGGCCTTTTATGTGCATCATCCCTGCTATGGCCTTCTGCACGGCTCCGAGATCGCCTTCGAGAAATATGTATCCCTTTATCTCTCCGGGGTGGAAGACGGATTTCACATTGATATGCTCTGCCCTTATCCTTGTGGATATAAGATCGACTACAATGTCCTCTCTGCCTGTCGTAGTTCTCAGAGAATAAAGCATACTACCATATTGAGCCGGTTAAAATAAAAACTCATAGCCATCATATCCCAATGAATATAAAGGCCATGAAGATGATGAAGCCTATGCCGCCTATTACAATTATGCCTATTGATGAGATCTTTGCGGACACAAGGAATTCCTCCTTGTCGGGCTTCCTTGCTATCTGCAAAACCCTCCTGTATTCCCTCAGCTTGGTGGCGATATCTAGTTTTATCATAAGTCAGTACAGCCATTTGAAAGATATTTTTGAATGAATATAAGCTTCATACGGGAAACCCATTTAAATACCTTTCCCTCCAATACCATAAGTATCCCTCTGGGATGATACCGTCATACCGCTTCGGCGGGAGGTAAGAATATGGCAAAAGAGATAGAGAAAGAGAAGAAATCTGTCAACTATATTGATTCCATAAGGCTGGCCAGGCAGAGCTCCATGAAGAGGAATTTCTCACAGACATTCGACCTTATTGTCAACCTTAAGAGCATAGACCTCAAAAAGCCTGAGAACAGGTGGAACATTGAGGTGCAGCTCCCTGAAGGGAGGGGGAAGGAGCCCAGGATGGCATTCTTTGGCGATAATATTATTGAGGAGGCAAAAGCGCTTGGATATACATCCTTCACCAAGACGGAAATTGAGAAGCTTGCCGGCAACAAGAAGGAGATAAAAAGGCTGGCCAAGGAGCATGACATCTTCCTCGCTGAAACGACGCTTATGCCTTTGATAGGGAAAACCCTGGGAACAGTCCTTGGGCCCAGAAATAAGCTTCCAAAGCCTATACCCCCAAAAGTCAGGCTGCAGCCTTTCATAGAGGCTGCGAGGAAGTCAGTGAGGGTTTCGCTGAAAGAGGCGCCTGTGATCCAGGTTCCTGTGGCCTCGGAATCGATGGCAGACGAGCAGATTCTGAGAAACCTTGAGGCGGTATATGCAGCTGTCAGGGACAGGCTCCCGAAAGGGAGGCAGAACATAAGGAATATGCTCCTGAAGCTCACGATGGGCAGGCCTGTGAGGCTGGAGGTCAAGTGATATGGTGTCTGAACTGAAGAAAGAGGCTTTGAAGAAGCTGGCTGAAGATCTGGCGGGATATTCAGCCGTGGGCGTAGTGGATATGAAAGGCCTGCCAGCAAGGCAGCTGCAGGAGATAAGGCGCAAGCTGAAAGGGAAGGCTGTCATAAGGATGTACAAGAAGAATCTGATACTGCTTGCCCTGGAAAAGCACAAGGACAGGGGCATGGACAGGCTGGAAAAAAATATAGGCCAGATGCCGGCTTTGCTGTTCAGCAATGAGAACCCCTTCAGGCTTGCGAGGATAATAGAGTCGTCAAAATCAAAGGCCTTGGCGAAGGCAGGGGACATAGCCCCCGGCGACATCTCTGTCGGGGAGGGATTGACAGACCTGCCTGCGGGCCCGGCTATCGGAGAGCTTCAGAGGGCCAAGATTCCTGCCGGGGTCGAGGCAGGAAAGATCAAGATTCTGAAGGATACCATTGTTGCGAGGAAGGGGGAGGCAATAAATGAGGCCATTGCAAATGTTCTGGCAAAGCTGAGCATAAAGCCGATGGAGATAGGGCTCAATGTGGTCGCTGCATGGGAGAATAGGCAGATATACGCAAAGGATGTGCTGTTTAAGCCTCAGGAAGCATATCTGGAAGAAGTCAGGCACGCATACCTGCAGGCGTTCAATCTCAGCGTGCATTCAGAATATTTCACAAAAGACAATATGGCCTACTTCCTCGGAAAAGCGAATAAAGAGGCATTATCCCTGGCAGTCAGTGCTGAACTCTATGAAAAGGAAATAATTGGCATGCTGCTGGCAAAGGCTGAAAAGCAGGCCGAAGCCGTCTCCAAGGCGGCAAGGATATAAAGACTGACGATAGCTTAAAAAAAGGAGGCAAAGATATGGAACTCGTATACGCAAGCCTGATCTTGCACAGCATCAAACAGCCTGTCAGCGAGGAAAACATAAAGAAGATAATGCAGGCTGCAGGTGCAACTCCGGACGGGGCCAAAATAAAGGCTTTGGTTGCTGCCCTGGAAGGCGTCAATATAGACGAAGCCATGAAACAGGCAGTAATGGCACAAGCAGCGCCAGCAGCACCGGTAGCTGAGGCAAAGAAGGAAGAGGAAAAGAAAGACGAGCAGGCTCAGGAGCAGGCAGTGGCAGGCCTTGGAAGCCTTTTCGGATAGGGCTGATTCTGGTTTCCGGAAGGGATCAGAGACTTCTACTATCAGCCCTGTCTGCAGGCATTCGGAGGGTAGCAGTTATTTATGTGGAGTTTGACAGAATTCATATAATATGGAGCGTGTAAAGACAGGCATTCCCGGCCTAGATGACCTCCTCAACGGAGGCATCCCCAAAAACCAGCTTGTTCTTGTGACAGGCACCAGCGGCACTGGAAAGACTATCATGTGCACGCAGTTCATTTACAATGGCGTCACGATGTTCAAGGAGAATGGCGTCTATCTGAGCTTCGAGGAGCCTGATTATTACCTGAAGGAGAATGTGAAAAGTTTTGGGTGGGACCTGGACAAACTGGAAAAGGCAGGGAAGTTCAGTTTCATCAAGTATGATCCCTACAACGTTGAAGATGTTCTAAACATCCTGGAGTCGACTATAAAGGAAATCGGCGCCAAGAGGATTGCTATAGACTCCATTTCCGCCCTGGGGCTGTATGTGAGGGATAAGGCAGAGCTGAGGCGCCTTATATTCAATGTGGCCATGATATTAAGGAGGCTGGAATGCACCTCGATGCTGGTATCGGAAATTGTATACGGCAGCAAGGGCATCAGCAGGTATGGCGTTGAAGAGTTTGTCTCGGATGCCGTGATAGTCATGTATTACGAAAGATTCCAGAGCAGTTTTTTGAGGGCCATGCAGCTGTGGAAGCTGAGAGGGAGCCAGCACTCTGAAAAACTGCATCCATATAAAATAGATGAAAACGGCATGACTGTGCTTTCGGATCAGGAGGCATTTATTGTGTAATCTTTTCTGGCTTCCTTTGTTTTCCAGATGAACAGGAAGGTAGCAGTAGCAACATACAGCATCTGGATAAGGCTGGCTTCTGATTCCATTGAAGCGGCATGATAGCTTGTTTTCAGGCCGGCTTTCACCCACCCCAAAGCCTGAACGCTTTCGGTCTCTTTGTAGCCCAGAAGGCAGACCTCGTCTATATGCTGGCCTGAAAGCTGGATTATATGGACTGCCTCATGGAGCGCAATAGAGCTTGCTATTATCAGCAGTGCTGCGAAAGGATATAATATAATTTTATTCATAATCATCAGGTAGTAAATAATAGATTAAAACTTTAAATATCTTTCATATTGACTTTGAAAGAGTAACAAATTTCTTTTATTTCAGGATATAAATGCCGATTTCAAAGCATTTAGTGAATATGAAAAACATAAGGTCGCCCATAATATCCGTCCTAGGCCATGTGGACCACGGCAAAACATCGCTTCTGGATTCCGTCAGGGGAACTGCCATAGCGAAATCAGAGCCAGGGGCGATAACCCAGCATATTTCGGCAAGCTATGTGCCTTCTGATGTCATCGGAAAGATCTCCAAAAAGCTGCTGGAGAAGTTCAATATTGAGATGATAGT
Source organism: Candidatus Aenigmatarchaeota archaeon (assembly GCA_016185435.1). Classification (GTDB taxonomy): domain Archaea; phylum Aenigmatarchaeota; class Aenigmatarchaeia; order QMZP01; family QMZP01; genus JACPNN01. The sequence continues at coordinate 23,148 of JACPNN010000006.1, forward strand.
TCCTGGTTTGTTGTTTATCGATTCGCCGGGGCACGAGGCCTTCACAACGCTGAGGAAGAGAGGTGGTTCGATAGCTGATTTGGCAATTCTTGTGATTGACATTTTTGAGGGTTTCATGCCGCAGACAGACGAAAGCCTTAATATCCTGAAGCAGTTTAAGACGCCATTTGTCGTTGCGGCCACAAAGATAGATAAGATCGCAGGCTGGACTGCAAACTATGATGCGAGCTTCCTGGAAAGCTTCGAGCTGCAGAGCCCCAAAGCCCAGGAAAGATTAGAGGGCATGCTATATACGCTGGTCGGCCAGCTCAGCGAAAGGGGTTTTGAGGGGGACAGGTATGACAGGATATCGGATTTCACAAAAAGGGTTGCCTTCATACCTGTATCAAGCCATACAAGGGAAGGCATTTCAGATCTGCTCATGATGCTTGCCGGAATCAGCCAGCGCTACCTTCAGGGAAGGCTGGAGGCAAAGGGAGGAGGAGGAAAAGGAACGATACTTGAAGTGAAGGAATACAAGGGTTTGGGGATAACTCTGGATGTGATAATATATGAGGGCACGGTGAAGAGGGGCGATTATCTGGCAATGGGCGGGAAAACGCCTATAGTTTCAAAAATCAAGGCCCTGCTTGAGCCAAAGGCTTTGAATGACATGAGGGCGGAGAAGGAATTTGAACAGATAGAATCAGCTACAGCAGCTGCAGGGGTAAAGATTGCCGGCCCGGGCCTAGGAGGAGCCGTCGCAGGCATGCCTGTCAGGATTGTCTCGAGCAAAAAGGAGGTTGAGCAGGCGGTCAGGGATGTGAAAGCAGAGGTGGAGGAAGTCGAAATAGCCACCTCCAAAGACGGCGTTATCCTGAAAGCGGACACCTTGGGGAGCCTTGAAGCCCTGATAAAAAGCCTCCGGCCTCTGGTTCCGATAAGAAAGGCAGAGGTCGGGAGGATAAATAAATATGATGTTCTGGAGTCAAGCAAGCTCTCCAGGCCTGTGATATTTTCATTCTGCGTCAGATGCGATGATGAAATTCAGAAGATTGCCGCTGACAACAAGGTGAAGATATTCGGAAGTGATGTGATTTACAAACTGATTGAGGAATACAAGGAGTGGGAAATCAGGCAGAAGGCATTGAAAGAGGCTGAGTGGCTGAAAAATATAGTGAGACCTGCAAAGCTTAAAGTGCTGCGCGGCTATGTTTTCAGGCAATCCAAGCCTGCAATATTCGGCGTTGAGATAATAGCTGGAAGCCTCAGGTCAGGCTGCACCCTGTCGAAGAAGGGCGTGATAGTGGGCAAGGTCAAGGAAATGCAGCAGGCAGGGGAAAATATACAGGAGGCAAAGACGGGCATGAAGATCGCGATATCAGTTTCGGATGCTGTTTTTGGAAGGGATGTTCATGAAAATGATGTGCTGCATGTTTATCTTTCTCCTGAGGATATTATTAGATTGGGAAAAATTGAGGGCCTGCTGACTGATGAGGAGAAGCTGCTGGTTGCCGAGATCAAAGCCGGCAAGCAAGATTAATAGAGGGGCTAATTATAGTTATGGAAGGTTTCTGGGGTTTGGTGACTGAGGCAGGCTCCCCTGAAACCTTTTTTGTCCTGTCTGCATTGTCCCTGATGCTCGTGCTGCTTTTTGGGGAAAAAATGGAAAAGGGAAAAAGATATTTTCTTATCCTCTTTCCCCTTGCTATTTTTTCAGCAGCCATAGCCACTGAGATGCTCAAGAATGTGTTTGCGGTTGAAAGGCCATGCATTCCGTGCTCTTCCGGCATCAGCGATTGCAATATCTACTGCCCTGAAGGGTACAGCTTCCCGTCCGGGCATGCAAGCGTGGGCTTTGCGGCGGCTGCTTCAATTCTTTGCGTCTATAGAAAAAATGAGAATCTGGTTCTGCTGTCTATACCGCTGCTTATATCAGTCTCAAGGGTTGCTTTGGGGGTGCACACCTTTTCCGATATTCTTGGCGGCGCTTTGATTGGAATTGCAATTCCTGCTATTTTGCACTCTTTTCTTTCTTCTTCTGGCATAAGCAAGGCAATCAGCAAATAGGGGTGCTCTGCTGTTGATTTTCAAAAGAGCAGTTGGCCTTGGCAGGCTTTGGCCTCCTTGCAAAACGTTAAGTATTTAAGTAAGAAAGTAAAATAGTTGTACAGGTGATACAATGAAAGAAAAGGAAGTTCAGTTGACCACAACCTCGCCAAAAGGCCAGGTAGTGATACCGCAGGAAATAAGGGAAGAAATGGGCATAGAGACAGGGACAAAATTCGCAGTTTACGGCAGGGGAGACACTATTCTATTCAAAAGAATAGAGCTGCCTACGGCAAAGGATTTCGAGAAGCTTGCCTCTTTCGGAAGAACCTTTGCCAGGAAGAAGGGCATAAAGGAAAAAGACGTGCTAGAGGATGACTAGGGCAGTTCTGGACACGAACATAATCATCTCCTCAATCTTCTGGAAAGGCAAGCCGTATGAAGTTGTAAGGAGAGGCATACTTGGAGAGTTCAAGATAGTCATTTCTCCCGAAATCCTGGATGAAGTGGCCGAGAAGCTGAGAAACAAATTCCAGCTTCCGGAAGAAGCGATTCAGGAGTTAATGGACATTCTGCTCACATATTCTCATGTTGTCCAGCCATCAAGCAAATTTGATGTGGTAAGGGACAAAAGCGACAACAAGATAATAGAGTGCGCTTTTGACGGACAGGCAAATTATATAGTCACAGGCGACCCCGACCTGCTCGCCCTGAAGGAGTTCCGCTGGATAAAAATTGTGACAGCGAAGGAGTTTCTGACATCCTCCCCACCATAAAGGGTGGGAAGCTTTAATGAACTTTTTTGGCGCAGGTTGTCGTACACAGTGATTTTTTTGTCAGCGGTTTCCCAGCTAAAGCTGGAAGGTTTACAGAATCTAAACCATCTCCATAAGCCTCTCTATCCTTCTCTCTACCGGAGGGTGCGTGTTGAACAGCCCGACAAACCATTCTCCTCTGAAAGGGTTCACTATCCACAAATGGGATGTGGCCAGATTTCCGTTCATAGAAGCTTCCTGGGAATGCTGCGATATTTTTCTGAGGGCATTGGCCAGAGATCTGGGCTTTCTTGTGAGGAGGGCTCCTGTATAGTCGGCCATATACTCCCTCTGCCTGCTTATGGCAAGCCTCACTATTGTTGCTGCCAGTGGGGCCAGAAAGACGATTAGTATAAGCCCTGCTATTCCTCCTCCTCTTTCCCTGTTGCCCCCTGAAAACATGCCGAAATAGGCCATCTGGGATATGAAAGCTATGGCGCCCCCGAGGGTGGCTGCAATTGTGGCCACAAGGACATCCTTGTTCTTGATATGCGAAATTTCATGGGCCAGCACGCCTTCAATCTCATCGTCCTCCAGTTCGAGTATGCCTTTGGTGACCGCCACAGACGCATGGCTGACATCCCTTCCTGTGGCGAGGGCATTGGGCACAGGGTTGTCGATTACATATAGCTGCGGCTTGGGTATCTTTGCATTGAATGCCATCTTTTCCAGAATCTTGTTTATCCTCTTTTCGTCATATGGTTTGGCAGAATACCATTTAAGGACCATCTTATCGCTGTACCAGTAGCTGAAGCCGTTTATGATGAGCGCAAGAATCAGGGCTATTGCCAGCCCTGTCCCCTGGGCGAGAAGCCACCCTATTCCAAGCAGTATCCCTGTCATGGTCCCGAAGAGCGCTATTGTCTTGAACATGCAAAGATTATTTGCATATCTGTATTTAAAAGGCGTGCAGGGCCTGTAATTATCGCACAGCTGAAACCGATTGTGTGTTATAAGCAGCCTTTTTCCCTCAGAAGCTTTGCTATGCCGGTGGCAATTTCCTTCGGCCTCCTGTCTGTCCCGTCGAATTCATAAACTTCCAGCCCTGCCTGAACGGCCTCGAATTTGGCCATCTCCATTATTTCCGCCTCTATGTTCTCCTCTATCTTCTTTTTAGGCCATCCTCTTTTTTTCATCCGCTCTATCAGTGCCTTTGTGCTGCATCTCAAAATTATAACAATGTCAGGGTTCAGGCAGTGGGAGTAATGAGATTCTATAATAAGGTTTTTCTCAGTCTTACTGATTTTCCTGATTTCCTTTTTTAGTTTTTCCATATCGACCACTTTGCACTTTCTCCTCCTGTCATAGCTTGAAAAAAGGTTTTCCCTTCCTGCCAGAAGGTTCAGGCTTATGGCTTTTATATGGAGCAGTTCAGCCAATTCCTTTGAAACTGCTGTTTTGCCGGCACATGGGGTGCCTGTTATTGCGATTATCATATGGTTATTTTATATCCCGGGAATATATGGGTCTATCCGGCATCAGTCCAATTTAAGCAATGGGCGGAAAATAGTTGTATGACAGACCTGGTATTCCTCGGCACCGGTTCGGGCATACCCACAAAATACAGGAACCACCCTGCCATATGGCTGAGGCACGAGGGTGAACACTTCCTCTTCGATTGCGGCGAGGGGACCCAGAGGCAGTTGATATCTGCCGGCCTGAGTTTCATGAGGATAAGAAGCATCTTCATAACCCACTGGCACGCAGACCATTGGGCAGGCCTGATAGGTCTGCTCCAGACGATGAACATGGAGAACAGGAAAGAAGAGCTGCATATTTACGGCCCTGATGCTGAAAGGTTTATCTCTGACATACTTGATCTGGATTACTGGGGCGTGGGATTCGATATAGTGCCAGAGGATGTGCCGGCAGAAGGCGATGGCATCCATTCTGTCCTGAAGACTGATGAGTATGAGATCCTTTCAACGCCTGTCGAGCACAGCGTGCCTGCCGTAGCTTACTGCTTCAGGGAATCTGACAAATGGAACGTGGACATAGATAAGGCAACAAGGCTCTATGGCCTGAAGGAGGGCAGGCTTGTGGGAAAACTGAAGGAAAAGGGAGAGATAAAGCTTGGCCCGAAAACCATAAGACTTGAGGATGTTGGAATTCTGAAAAGCGGCATAAAGATAGTGTACAGCGGGGACACCGCCCCGTGCAGGAATCTGGAAAGGCTGGCAAAGGATTGCGACCTCCTTATACATGAAGCGACATTTGAGGAGATGCAGGAAAACAGGATGCATGCAGGGGCCAAGGATGCGGCCCAGATAGCAAAAAAGGCCAATGCTAAGCTGCTTATATTGACCCATTTCTCCAGGCGTTACGCAAGCACAAAGCCGCTTCTTGACGAGGCGAAGAAGGTTTTCCCCGGCACCATTGCTGCGGAAGATTACATGCTCATCTCCCTTTCAAAGGGAAAAATTGCTGTCAGGAGGGTTTGATATTGGCTATCTGTTTGAGTTGAGGAGGGTTATACGATAATTTTCTTCTTTTATAGAGACAGTAGGATTTAAAATTTTCTGCTAAAATTAAACAATGAATAATTCAGATTTGAGAAGAATAAAAATAAGAGGGAGGGATATTCAGGGCGTTAATCTTAGAGAAAAAATTAAGGAAATGTCTAAAGGAAAAATAGGTTTTGTTAGAAATCGTAAAGATAGAAATTTAGTTGAAATTATTTGCAAGCTAGATCATGCTGAAGAAATAAAAAAAAATTTAGATATTTGGAAAGAGAGAATGAAGGATTTCATAAAAATAGATAGCATAGACATTGTCGAGAATTTTTTCGATAAGGACGACTTTAAAGAAGGTGAGTTTGAGATAAAAAGAGAAGATGATCTGCAAGAAATGGTATGGGCATTGAGAGGTGCAGGAAAAGTATTCAGTGATCTTGAAAAACAGAGAGTGATAGGACTTATAGAAGGTGTTAAAATGGAAATTAACAGAATATCAGATTGGCTGGCAGGATTATCGCCAAATAAAAGCAATGATAAGTTCGATCCGAAAAGCCTAAGCAATTTCCTCATGCAGCACCCTATACCATTTGAAGCAAAAGAAACATTCGATAAACTAATCGGTTTGGAAGATTTTTGCAGTAAAACTAACAACTTAATCAGTCAAAATTCAAAAATATCAAAAGAAGAAATAAACATTGTACTGAAGAATATAGACACGATAAGAGAAAGTCTCGATAGTTTGAAGGAGTTTTTATAAATGCTAAGAGCAAATTATAAATTGATGGAAGAGAAAGAGAGGTTAAATCTATTGTATTCAATATTCAAACTTATCGCAAAAAAAGATATAGACATGTCTTCCTTCAATGATAGATTAAAACTTCAAAAGATTACGTATATTATAATCTCTGCTGGAATCAACCTTGATTACAAATTTGGATGGCATTTAAGAGGCCCTTATTCTTCTCTTCTAGCCAGCGATGGATTTATGCTATCAAATAATTCTCAGTCATATATCGATGTTGGATATAGAATACCGGAATACTGCCAAAAAAAAATAGAAGAAGTTAGAGAAAATTTTGGCAGCGATTTAAGTGACACAAGTGACACCAATATGATGGAACTCTATTCTTCTATATTATACATAGTGAATAGAGGTGAAAAAATATCCGATGAAAAAATAATTCAATATGTAAAAAATAGAAAACCATGGTTTGATGAGCAAACAATAAAAAAAGCATTAGATAAGATTAGAGACTCTAAAATATTTAGCATTTAATTCGTTCAAGACCTGTCTGTAAAAGAAACGGTTCTAAATCAATCATCTGCGCGCCTGTTTTGATGAGCGCCTATGCGGCCTTATTTCTCTTGGCTATCTTCTCCACTTCCCTGTCGAAATCTCCCACAAATTTTTTCCAGTCAAACCTCTTCACGTTATGGAAATTCTCCCCGCCCATTTTCTTTGCCAAGGAAACATCCCTGGCTATTTTTTCCATGGCCGCAGCGAATGGCCGCGGCCTGGCAGGGACAAGAAATCCTGTCCTGCCGTCAATGATGCTCTCCAGCGGGCCTCCCTCCGCGACGCTGATGACCGGTTTCTTGTACAGGCCTGCTTCAACCGGTATCATACCCCAGTCCTCGTTCATGCCGCAGAACAGGACGCAATAGCAGCTTTCGTACAGGGCCTTCATTTCCTTGTCTGAAACATTTGTTCTTATCTCGATATTGTCATTTCCTTTCGCAAGGGATTCGATGAAATTGAAATGCTTCCTGTTCCTGCCTGACAATCCGCCGGCCAATATGAGTTTGAAGTTGCCGCTGTCTCGCGCCTTGAACAGCTTGAAGGCGTCTATTGCAAGCTCATGCCTCTTGTAATAGGCGAATCTGCTCGGATACAAAAAATAGTTCCTGAATTCGCCATCAATGCCCTTTTTCAGAAAATCCGCCCCGGGATAAGATACGGTTATATTTTTATTTCCAATCAATTGCCCGTCCAAAACCCGCCTCCTCACATTTTTGCTTATGCATATGGCGCTGCTGAAATGCTTCCATGCGGCCTTTTCCAGCAGCTTGTAAAAAAAGATGGACAGCCTGTAGATTTGCCTGGAAATTGGATTTTTCTCCTTAAGCTTGTGCCTGTATATGGCTGTATCATGGGCTGCTCTCAGAGGGGTAAGGCAGATGCATAAGGCAGGCTTGGAATGGTTTCTTATGGTTATAAGCTCGCCTATGCCGGCAGAAGAGACAACAAAGGCATCGAATGGCGAGAGATCCAGCTTGCACAAGATGAGGTGCAGGCCGAATGACAGCCCCCTGAACAGCTCTCCGATGATGGGCAATCTTGTCAATTGGATGATTTTGAATTTTTTGAAATCCTCATACGTGTTTTCTTGCCTGTAGTGGCTTGTGAAAAGGGTGATGTCATGCCTGGATTTTTTTAGCAGCTCGAGAAGTATCCTTTCCCCGCCGCCCTTCAGATGTATCCAGGGGTGATAGATGGCAACTTTCATAGTCATTATACAGGATACAGCTATTTATGCCGAAACATTTATCTGCCTTTCCCTCATTATGTGGATATGAAACACAGGGAAAAAAGGATATTGTTGGCATCTGTCGCAGTCATCTGCCTGGCAAGGATTGCCAGCGTATTTTTCAGCCAGGGGATAATTTATGATGAGCTCTCTTACATGGGGATAGCAAGGAGCCTCAATGAAGGCGCTGGATACGGCTATGTCTCGGATCCTGGAAGGGATGGCTGGAGGCCGCCTTTATGGCCCTTTTTGCTCTCATTGTGGCTGCTTGTGTCGGGCTCTGCCATAGAATCGGGCAGGCTTTTGTCAGCATTCCTTGGGATAGGGGGCGTTGCAGCCATTTATTTTCTGGGCAAGAAAATATATGGGGAGAAAGTTGGGTTGTATTCATCATTATTTCTTGCCGTCAACCCTTCCCACTGGTTCTTTTCCACCAAAGCGCTTGTTGAGCCACTGCTGCTTTTCCTTGAGATTTTGTTTGTCCTGGCATTGTGGCTTTCGCTAAGGGACAGCAGGTATCTCATCCCGGCTGTCATGCTTCTCCCGCTTCTGTTCATGGTAAAATACACCTCTGTCCTTTTCTGGCTGTTTTTTTGCTTATTCCTGCTGGTTAAAAAGCGGGACTGGCTTGCAGACAAGAACCTGTGGATAGGGGCTGTTCTTGGCTTATTGATAATGTCTCCCTGGATATTTCTGAATACGGGCAGGTTTGGATCTGCGTTAGGCCCTGCAAGCTGGAGCCTGGAGCAGGTTGGCTTTTCAAAATCAGTTGACTTGTTCTATCTTTTCACACTGCACCTCCAGCTGGCTGCCCTTTTGCCTTTTTCGCTCATCGGCCTCTACATGATCTGGAAGAAAAGAACAGAAAGCAGCAGGCTTTTTCTTTTCCTGGCCGCGCTTTTGATATTAGTCTTCATTGTGGGGATGTCAGCCATTGAGGTCAAAAGGGAGAGGTACATTATGCCGGTAATACCGCCAATGACAATAGCGGCTGCATACTTTTTTGGCAATTTCAGGCATCCGGGAGTGAAAAGCTGGCATGTCCCGGTGCTTGCCGCATTAATAATTGCAGGCGGAGTGGCTGCTTTCCTTTACGGCTCCTTCAGCTATCCTAGTGCGGAGAGATTCATCTCCATGGAAAAGGCAGGCCACTTCCTTTCCGAAAACTGCTCAGGCAAAAAGGTGTATGGGGAATATCCCTATGTCTTCTGGTTTACGCGCCAGAGGGCCTACCAGCTTTCAGAGCTCGGCCGGGATGAAAAAAATATCTGCGTCCTTTTTGACGGATATGTCTACAGCAGCCAGGAGGAAAAAAGGAATGATATGGAAAGGCTGAAGGATTTTGATGCTGTTTTCCAGTCGAATGACGTGAGGGTGTTTTCGGGATAGGAATCTTCAGCAGGAATCTAATTAAGAATCCTGAATATTTTTATCATGCTTCTCGGAAAAGCGCCGGGCACGGCGCTTGACTCATAAACCTTCTCGACAGGCAGGCCATGGCCGTCCATGAACATGAGGCTCGAGAATACAGTGTTTTCCGCGACAGACGGGACGAGAAACACCCCTATGTCCGATAAAGCGACGCAGCCGTTTGCCGACTCATTGGAAACATGTATGATGCCGCTGTTTGTGCAGACATCTGTGATTGTCCCCTGCGGTATGTACTGGCCGTCGCCTTTGGAAGCCAGGAATCTTATCGGCCCCCTGAAGCTGTCTCCTGTGATAGGAAGCCAGATGTGCCTGTACAGGCCGTCACCAAAAGGCCCTGCGGAGAATTCGATTATTGTGGTGTTATCCCTGGAAAACTGGTTTGTCCTCTGGAAAGACATCATGCCCACTATCTGCGTCCCCCTGCTTGATATCTTGGATATTGCCCCGTACTTTCCCGGAAGCGTGTAATCCATAAAGATATAGCTTACATTCCTTTCCTTCAGCCATGTGAAATTGGCCCATTCTGACGGGCTGGCCGCGAACCAGTCAGCCACCTCTTCCCTGAAGCCCCAGCCGCCGTCTGTCACGCTTGGCCTCTCCCCTCTTGTCTGGAACCAGTAGCCGAAGTCCCACCAGCTGAGGAAATTGGAATTCGCTGGCGTTTGCTTAGCCATGAATTCAAAGGCCTCGTACCATGGCTGGTTTTTGGCAAATATGTACTCGCCTTTCTCGCCAACTTTTATGCATTTCTCGCCGCCCTGCAGCAGGCCAGGGATGCAGACTGACGGCCCTTCCATGTGGCCGTATGCGTAGCCGTTCGCGGCATTGATTGTTATTGCCAGAAATGAAAGCAGGAGGGCTGAAAATACAGGCGCCAGGCGGAGATACTGATTTCTTGCTTCAGATTTTTGGGAATAATTGACCAAGGTTTTGACAATCCATGCGATGAAGAAGCCTGCCACAAGGGCAGCGGCCGGGCCGGTGAATATTATAAGCCTTATGAATATGAGGACGCTGTATGCAGATGACAAAAGCCATATGGCAGGAAGGAACAGGAGGTAATCCCTTTTCCTGAAAAATATGTAGGCCATAATAAGCAGCCCGGGGAATACAAGGGTCCATGGGGAAAGGACGGGCGCCAGAAAGTCGAATATTGGCCCTAAAATTGAGAGAAGGGGCGGGGATTTGCTGAGAAAATCAATATAATTGAATGAGTTCTTTGCAAAAGAGAGGCTGTTCCTGTTGGCAACCTCGTCCAGGCTTCCTGGCTGGCTTTCAGCTACCGTGGACAGTTCTACACCGGGCCTGTAGGATATCAGCCCGAAAACCTTCATTACTGGATTAGGCACATCGATGAATAAGCTGAGGGCTGAAAGGGCTACTGTGCCTGCGATCATGATTGATACAGCAAGATATGGCAGATATTCTCTTTTTACAAGATTGTACTTCTCTGCGGCAAATCTGGCGATTAAAATGAAGATTGTCGCCAGGGCAAAAAGGCCGCCTGTTTCTGTTGGCTGGATCTTGTTCAGCGTGAGATTCGTAAGGATTATAGCCGCAGCTACCATAATGCCAAAGCCTGCAGCCAGCTCCCTTGATGCTTTATCAATTATCGCCAGCAAAAATGTGAAGGCTGAAAGGAGCAGCAAAACGAAATCCGCGCCGCCCCATGCAAGGTGCATGACTGCCAGATTCAGCCCTGCCAGAGCGCCGTAAACCATGCTTTTCCTCCAGTCGCCGCTCCTGTATGCCCTGACGAAAAAATAAATGCAGAGCATCCAGAAAATGACTGCGGTGCCTTCCTTCTCGAAGTTGCCTGCTGCAGTCCTGTTTATGAAAGCCGCTGACGCTGCTGCAATCAGGGAAGCGAACATTCCGGCAAGCCTGCTCCTGAAGATCTCCTTCCCGATAAAGAAGATAATAAAGACTGCTATGGCCCCGCCAATGGCAGGCCAGAGGATTGCCCAATGGAGATAGTTTAGCTTGAGGCCCAGGGAAGAGAATATGGAATAAATTATTGCAGGCAGATAATACGTCATTGGAGGGTCAAATTTAGGCTCAACCCCGTAAGGCGCATTCCTCATGATATCGATATCGGGGAGCCTGAAATTGTGGTTCAGGTAGTATTCGCTCATCCTGTATATGTAAAAGTCGTCCAGTCCCTGCAGTTCCCCGAAGCGCGAAGGAAAGCTTCTTACCCAGAATGCAAATAGCAACAGGATAATTGCGGCTATTATATGCCAGTTGTCTGCCATCTTTTTTGGCAGTGCTTCAAATTTCGCCGAAGGTATGGTGACCATAGCCTAACATTGCATCTGATTTTTAAATTTCAAGGGCGGTTATATAATCCATGTCAGACATAAATATAGAGACTTTCGCCTCCTTAAGTACATTTTCCGCAGCCTTTGCTCTTTCCCTGTTTCTGACCGGTTTCTGGATATTGATTGCGAGAAGAGCAGGCTTAGTGGCGAAGGATATGAACAAGTACAGGCAGGAAAAGCCTGTAGCAGAATCAGGCGGCATTGCTGTCATAATCAGCTTCACTTTTTCCATCCTTCTGTATATTTTCTTCAAGACATTCGTTTTACCCGCTGAAAATCATCTTGTTTTCATATTTTCCATGCTGATTTCGATTCTGCTTGCGGGGATGATAGGCTTTGTGGATGACATACTGGGCTGGAAAATAGGCCTCAGGCAATGGCAAAAACCTTTGCTGACAATCCCGATTGCAATACCGCTCATAGTTGTGAACGCCGGGGAAAGCTCTGTATCCCTCCCGATAATAGGCCATACAGATTTGGGCATTCTGTACCCGCTTCTTGTGATTCCCGCAGGGATAGTTGGCGCTGCAAATGGGTTCAATATGCTGGCCGGCTATAACATGCTCGAAGGCGGGCTGGGGGCAATAATTCTTTCGACCATGGGGATTGTTGCGCTGAGGGACAATTCGCTGTGGGTTGCTGTCCTTGCCTTTTCAGGGGTTGCGGCCTTGCTCGGCTTTCTCTTTTACAACAGATATCCGGCAAAAGTTTTCCCGGGGGACAGCCTGACATATTTTTGCGGGGCGCTTATTGCGATAATTGCCATTCTCGGGAACATGGAAAAAACAGCAATCATACTCTTCGCGCCTTTTTTCATCGAGTTTGCCCTGAAGGCAAGATCGAGGTTCAGGGCTGAAACATTCGGGAGGCCCGATGAGAACAATTGCCTTTCTGCGCCTTCAAAGAAAGTTTATTCCCTGGCCCATGCTGTATTGAGGTATTTCCCTGCAATATTCGGCAGGAAGGCAAGGGAGATGGATGTCGTGGCCTCTATCTTCCTGCTCCAGCTTCTTTTTTCGATAATTGCGCTGATGGCCGCCGGTTGAGCAGCATGCGAATGGCCGGAATGCAGTTATATAAGGCAGCCTTTTCCATATTCTGGTATGAAAATTGTGGAGGCGGCCAGGCCTTCCATTGTGCTCAATTATGATGACAGCCTGAGGCATGCGGTAGGCCAGATGATCCTGAGGAAAAGGCCGGATGCCATTGTTGTCAAGCAGGGCGGTTATGAGGGCATGGTTTTTTCCAATGCGCTTCTGAAAAGGAGTATGGTAAATCCTGACAGGATAAAAATAGGGAAGCTTGCCGTGAAAGTCCCCCTTTTCGCAGCGGAAGCGGACATTGAATATTGCATAAACTCGATGATTGTCAACGACTATAAGGCAATACCGATTTGCCACAGGGATGATTTCATGGAAGCTGACGCCATTTCCATACTGAATGCGCTTAAAGGGCACAGGATGTTCAAAGGCAAAAAAGCGTCTGATGTCATGAAGCCGCCGATAACGATTGAATATGACAGGCCTGCTGCATCTGCCATCAAGATTCTCCTGGGGAGAAATATTTCGAGGCTTGTGGTGACAAGAGGCGATAAGATAGAAGGGCTTCTGGAAAGCCTGCACCTTCTTTCCGCAGATATAAGTAAGGAGAGGCCGAAAGAGCTGCTTGTTGAAAAAGAGCGGATAAGATCTTTTGCCATCACATCCATGTTCGAAAGGAATGCCGCGATTGTGGACATGGATGAGAGCATTCCGAATGTAATAGAGATGATCGGAAGGAAAGCGGCGGGCTCTGTAATTGTTTCAGATGATGGGCGCAGGCCGATAGGAATAATAACGCCAAAGGCCCTGCTCTCTCTTCTGGTAGAAAAGCCGGGAGGAATTAAGATAAGCGTGTCCGGGCTGGAGGAGGAAAGTGAGACAAGGGATATTATCGGGAGATATGCTGTTTCATATTCAAGGAAGCTTGAAAAAATATCAAAGCTGGACTACATATCCGTGCATGTGGAGAGGCATCATAAGGAGGGCGGCGGAACAAAATATTCGCTGAAAGGCAGGCTTTCATGCGGCCTTGGGTTTTTCCATTCAAGCGTGTATTCATGGAATGCCCAGGATGCGGTTTCGAGGTTCTTTGAGGTGCTTGAAAAGGAAATAATGAAAAAGAGGGGGAGAAAGGCTGACATGTCAAAAGCTGAGGGGTTCAGAAGAAGGCACAGGGCATAGCCTTCCATGGACTTATTCCCATTGGGGGACGATGCCTTAATCAGCACTCTTCCGATTTATATTTGACGGCCGCCATATATCAACACAAATTGCATTCATATGAAAACAGGTGACGGGCTTCCTTCGACAGCAGGCTATATAGTGGTCGGCATATTGTTTGCCCTCTCCCTCAATTTTGGCCTGGGCATAGCGCTTGACACGGATTTGCCCATAGTGGCCGTCCAAAGCTGCTCTATGGTGCATCAGATGGACGCCGCCTCAAAATTCTTTGTGATGCTCGAGCAGGAGGCCACAAAAAATGCTGCCAGATGCCAGAATATGAATGCCATTATACCAGATGACGCCTTTAAATCATCGCCTCTTTCGGGAGGCTTTGACATGGGCGACTTGCTTATCCTCAGCGGATATGGCAAAGCAGATTTTAAAGAAGGGGATGTGATTGTCTTCACGCCTTCGGTCCCGTGCGGCCAGGGGCAGGCCAAAGTCCCCATAGTGCACCGGATAATTTCGATTAACAGTGATGGAAGCTTCCAGACGCAGGGAGACGCGAACAGGGGGCAGCTGGCCTGCGAGAAAAGTATACAGCCCGGCCAGATTCATGGCAAAGCGATTTTCATAGTCCCTTATCTGGGATGGATAAAGATATTTGCCGCAGAGGTGGTTTGGCCCAACATTTTATTGTCGCTGGCCATTGCTGCGGCCCTTTATATATTATGGAAGGCCACTAATCTGGGGGAGAAGCTGAAACACATTTAAATACATGCCCGGCAGAAAGGAATGTTATATAATTCAGGTATGGATTTTTGCAATAAGTGCGGCTCAGTGCTCGTGATGAAAGAAGACAAGGGAAAGCAAATTCTAGTGTGCAGAAAATGCGGGAACAAGAAGCAGCATTTCAAGCACATGGCCATTATAGAAAAGCAGCAGAAAAAGCCTCTTGATGATGTGGTTGTGGTTGACAGAAGCGAAGAAACCCTGCCGACTACAAAGGCTCCATGCCCGAAATGCTCCCATACTGAAGCTGCCTGGTGGGTAAGGCAGATGAGGTCTGCTGACGAGCCGCCGACAGTCTTTTACCGCTGCACAAGATGCAGGCACAGCTGGAGAGAGTACGGCTGACTTTAAGGGATGGAATGGCACAGAGGATATGCCGCCTTAATGTGGCTTAGGGGAAATTGTTATTTTAAGGGCATGGCGAAGCCTCTTTGTTGTTTTGCGTCCATATTTACCGCCAAAAGTATGTCCTCAGTGCAAAAGCCCTTATCGGGATAGGCCACGAAAGGATAAAAATCCTGATAAGAAGTGATACTTATGGAATTAAACAGAATAATCTGTGGCGATGTGTTAGAAGAAATGAAAAGAATACCTTCAAATTCTATACATCTTGCGATAACATCACCGCCTTATAATGTCGGAAAGAATTACGATAATCATAATGATAAAATGAATTATAAGGAATATCTTGATTGGTTAATGAATGTATGGAGAGAAACCAAAAGGGTTCTTGTCTCTGGTGGCAGATTTGCCATGAATATCGCTCCCACAGGTATTAAGGATTTCACACCAATACACCATGATTTTACAAATCAATTAAGAGAAATTAACATGATATTTAGAACAGAAATAATATGGTATAAGCAAACCATGCTTAAACGAACAGCTTGGGGGAGTTTCAAAAGCCCAGCAAACCCACATATAGTGCCTTCATGGGAATATATTTTAATATTCTCAAAAGATAAACCGGGATTACAAGGAGATGAAAAAAATGCTGATATTTCTAAAGAAGAATTTATGAAATTTACTGATGGTGTATGGTATATATCACCAGAGACTCAGAGAAACGGACATCCTGCTCCATTTCCAGAAGAATTAATTTACCGCCTTATTAAATTCTATTCTTATAAAGGAAATGCTGTTTTGGATATGTTTGGTGGGACAGGAACAGTTGCAGTAGTTTCTCATAAAACTGGAAGAAATTTTATCCACATTGATATTTCTTCTGAATATTGCAAAACTGCACAGCAGAGGCTTGATAAGATAAAAAATCAGCATAAAATTAATCAATATGCATAATTATTTTTCCCATTTTATATGTCCATTAATATCATTTTTCTCATAGACACTAAGAATTTCAGAACAGAATTTAAGGAGTTTGTATATGACCATTTCTCCTATCTGAAGGAATACTGCAAGAGAAACAATTCTGAGGGCGGGTTCTCTGATGACAAGAGGTTGTGCGGATGGAAAATCTGGCAGAAAAGAGAAGACAGGATTGACTTGGCTTTGATGGGCAAGGGTATCTGGCATAATTTGATGTGGATGGGATAGATACAGATTACTTTTGTCCAACAGCTTTTTCACATCATAACCTTTATATTTCTGCTCACATTAAGTAGTATCCTGATAGGTATGGGGAGCATTAAGGCAACAGCGATAAAAGTCCTGACGAATGAGATTTTTTCCAAAAATAAAGGCAAGTTTAGCGAAAAGTTTGATGAAAACAAGAAGGCTTTAGGAGAAGTGCTGCAGATCCGCTCGAAGAGGGTAAGAAACTCTATTGCAGGCTATATAACCCGCCTGGCGAAAAACTCAAAAAAAGTATATCCGAAGTACAGGCCCAGGCAGGACACGCAGGACATAAAAAGGAAAAGGATTCAGAGGCGATAGAAACCGAAATTACATAAATGACGTTTTCAAATTTGGCATGTTCAGCAACCGGATGCTATGGGGCGAGAGGGATTTGAACCCCCGACACATCGGTCTTCAGCCGATTGCTCTCCCGGACTGAGCTACCGCCCCGGATTCGAGTATTTTTGCCCTCAGGGATATAAAAGGCTGAACCTATCTCCAAAGAACAAATTTCATCCTTGCCAGGGTGCCATTGAGCAGCACATATCTCTCTGTGGGCACAATTTTTATGGCACTGGAATAGAATCTGCCGTACCCTCCTGTGTAATGCTCCATTACTTCGGAATCGGAAAGGGTCCTGTTATACAGCCTCACTTCGTCTATTGTCCCGTTGAAATATCCGCTATTGTTCCAGCTCGCCCTGCCAAGCATCAGGCTGCTTGCAGTGGGCGTATACCCGCCGGCAAATGCCTGTGCATCCAGCAAGGCACCATTCTTATATGTTCTGATAGCTGCGCCGTCATAAGTTGCTGCAAGATGATACCACTTATCGATAGATAAATTCGAAAAGCCCGTGTACGCTTCTGCTGAAGGCTGCTGTGCGAAGCTTATGGAAGAGGCTCCTCCGCTGTTCAGCCTGATTATCCAGCCATTGTAGATTCCGCCGTATTTGGAGAGCGGATATGCTTCAGAGACAGGATATTTCCTGACTTTCATCCAGAGCTCTATGCTAAGATGGTCAGGGCTGAGGGTCGGGCTGTCATTCACACTGATATAATCGTCAGCGCCGTCAAATTCAATTCCATTGAATGCATATCCTTTCACCCTTTGCGGCGGCGAGCAGGGGGCAGTGCAATTGAGAGCCCCATTGTTGCTGTTTGGAGAAATGTCATACGCTGTGTCGCCCCCGGATTCCTCAAAATTCCATCCGGCGGCGATCGTGGACAGGTTTGCCGGCAAATGGATCAGCGGAAGGCTTTCACTGTCAAGGAGGGTGAAGAAGAATTCGTTATTTCCAACAGCCAGTATAGACTTTGTTGTGTTGTAATTCAGCATCAGAAAATTGGAGATCTTGGCCTGTGAAAGGATGTTTTCCTGTTCCGCAAGGCCTATTGATTTCACATTGGCTGATGTCCAGTTTTCCGGATTGCCTTTGAATCTGACAAGCAAGTCCGCTGTTTTTGTTGCCCTCAGTTCCATATCGTTCAGCTCTATCCTTTCATAAGCCTGCTGGCTGGCATTGGTAAGCACGAAGAGTATTATTATGATCGCCGAAAAAAACACAGTGACTGAAAAAATAAAGTCCAGAGAAAATACCTGCCCCTTTGCCATAATTATAATTAAGCTGCTGGAAGATATGTTTGATGCTGCAGTTTGGCCTGATGGGATTGGGGGATTAAACGCCCAGGGCAGGGCTCGAACCTGCGACCACATGGTTAACAGCCATGTGCTCTACCTGCTGAGCTACCTGGGCAGGGCTTATCTATTGATTGCGTTGCATATTTATATCCAATTAACCTGAAAGCATCTGATCAATAATCTTGTATACTCTGGAAATAAGAATAAGTCTCCTTGATCGGCTTAAATTATTATCCGCTCTTATTTGAGCTCCCATTTTTTGCCATTAACCACTGCCTGAACTGATGTTATGTTCCCCTGGAAAGTTATGCCTGTTCCGTCTATGGCTGCTGTGCCGGCAAAGCCTTTCATGGCAAGATTGCCGCTATCGGCTTTTATTTGCCTCTCAATATCGAAAGCGGCATCGGAGACCTTCAGGTCAGAAATGTAGAGGTGTGTGATCTGAAGGGGTTTGGAAAGGGGAATTGTAATTCTAAGCTGGTTCTGGGAGGATTGAAGCTCGATTGAGGATTTGGGGAAACTGATGTTTATCTGCCCGTTGAAATTTTCGGCCGAAAAGTCCTCGGATGATATATTGACTGCTGAAAGCGGTCGGAAGCCGAGGGACTGATGATAAATAGATATTGTTATTGGTGTCTGGCTGCTCTGCGGTTTTGTGAACAGGCCTGTGAGCGTATCGGAACCTATCCAGTTGCTGAAGCCTGAGGATATGTCCGAGAATATCTCTCCCAGGCCTCCGACAAATATCAGTGACAGAAGAGCAAAAGCTACAAAGCTAGCAGCCAGAATGCGCCAGTCAAGCATACTTATTTATTATGTACCTGCAAATTAATAATGCAGTATGGTCAAGATAAAGGAAATAATGAAGAAGCATGTTGTAACGGCCTCCACTAGCGTGACCCTTTCGGATGCTGCCAAGATAATGACAAACAACAGGATAGGCTCTGTTGTGCTTGTTGAAAAAAACAAAGCTGTGGGAATAGTGACTACAGAGGATATAACCCATGCTGTCGCGAAAGGGCTGGACATAAAGAAAACAAAGATGTCAGGAAGGGGGGAGAAAAAATTTTTGACTGCCGGCCCGGAGGATGATTTATTAAAAGTAACCAGGATGATGGTGAAGGCAGGTATCAAAAGGGTCCCGATAGTTTCAGGGGACAAGCTTGTCGGAATAGTGACTGACAAGGAATTGCTTCTGACATCTCCGGAGCTTATCAATGTACTTTCGGAAAAACTCAAGGCAAGGATAGGCAGGGTTGCAAATCCGTACGAGGAAATATCAGGAATCTGCGAGGAGTGCGAAGACTATTCAGACAGCCTTGTGAATGTTTCCGGCAGGTGGATGTGCGAGGGATGCAGGCTTGATTGAGGCGGCCATAATCCTAATACTCGTACTCGGCAACAACCTTTCCTTCCCTGTCCTTTATTGTTGCCTTATCTCCATCATTGTTCCATATGGGCCTTCTTCCGCCGTTCCAGTACAGCTCGTCTTTTGTGTTGTTTCCGTCCCCTGAATATATCTTCGCCCTGCCTGCAAGCGCGAAGCCGTCAGGGAAGGCGAAGGCGTGGCTTGAGGAATCGGACAGGGTATATCCTGTCATGTCTGAAGCAAAGCCCTCTATAAGAACCCATTCGCCGTTCCAGCTCTCCTTTTTCCTGTCGTCGCCGGGGGCATCAGCCTGTATCGAAATAATCCTGATTGAAGCCGGTTGCTCCTTTTGCTGGCATTGCTCCATGAGAAGCGGTTTTGCATTGCTGGTCCCGCAGCTGTTCGCATCAGAGCATTCCCTTTTCCTGTTACCGTCTTTGCACTCTCCCCACGGGCTGCATTGCCAGTTTTCTGTGCATGGTGGCTGTGATTTATCATCTGCTGCTGTTGTGGCCTTTGGGCCGCTGTCAATGCATTCGGGCTTGCAGTCTGTGCATGCGCCTGAGTCAGGAAGGCAGAAGTTGCGGCAGCTGGACCTTGTGCCGTCAGGGCATACAATAACCGATTTCGGGCAGTTTATGGCTGAGCACTTGCCAGAAGCGTTCGAGCTGCTCCTGACGGGTTCTGCAGGAGGCTGTAATCCAGGAGTGATTGCTGTTGCATTAAGCCCGCTTTTGTTTTCAGGCGCCGCTGATGGGCCTGTATTTGTTCGGTTGGCAGGCATGTTAACGGTATCCCTTGCATCCGGAGCAAGTGTTTCCTGTTTGATTATGGAGCCGGTGGGCTTGTAGAAAGATGCGGTGTAAAGGAAAACAGCCAATGAGATAGCCACCAGAGCAGCAGCCATCTTGGAATTCATCTTGTATATAAAAAGAATGTGATTTTAATAGTTAATCGGGGATAGAAACATATCATAGGTGACGAAGCAGGCAATAGGTTATCGAAACAGGTTGCAACCTGTTTCAGTCTCAGCGGCCTGCTTCAATATCCGATTGGTGACGAAACAGCCGTCCATATGTTTCATGCCCAGATGCTCCCGTAGCTCAGTAGGATAGAGCGGCTGCCTCCTATGGTTGCATATGGCAATTGCGGGAAAGCAGTAGGCCGTGGGTTCGATTACAGGCTTTCTTTCCAAAAGAAAGCCCGTACGGCAAAGAAAGGGATTACAGATGCCGTATGTATTCAGAGGGGTGTAGACCCGTAGAGGGGATACATCCCCTCTGGGGAAAGAAAGGGGTGTGCTGAAAATCCCACCGGGAGCGTTTTTAAGGAGGGAGGCAATAGTTTGTATATGTCCAGAATTATAGCGATGGCAAGCGGCAAGGGCGGGGTGGGAAAAACGACACTCTGCGCCAGCATTGCCGCTGCCCTTGCTCAGTTCGGGAAATCCGTCATTGTGATTGACACAAACCTGACGACTGCCAATCTGGGGCTTCATCTGGGCATGCCCTTTTACCCTGTCACCCTTCAGGATGTGCTCAAGAAAAGGGCAAGATTGAAGGATGCAATATATTACCACAATGCCGGTTTTGGCATCATACCTGCAAGCATATCTGTCGAGCATGTGATGGTGCCGAAACAGAACGACATAATTGATGCTGCATATAAGGCCGCCTCTCTTGCGGATATCGTTCTCCTTGACAGCGCTGCCGGGCTGGGAAGAGAGGCCTCAGCTGCTTTGCAGGCTGCAGATGAGGTGCTAATTGTCACGAACCCTGAAATGCCGGCCATTACAGATGCGCTAAAGCTTTCGAAGATTGCCCAGCAGTATGAAGTGAGGAGATTGGGCTACATCCTGAACCGTGTCAGGATGGAGAAGCACGAAATAAGCCGCAGGGAAATCCAGGAATTGCTGGAGCTGCCGTTTTTCGGCATAGTGCAGGAAGACAGAAGGGTGAAAGAGGCTATTGCGGCGCGAATGCCTGTTGTGCTCCATCGGCCAAGGGCAAAAGTGTCAAGGCAGATTAAGGCTGTTGCGGCAAGGCTCGCGAATATGCAGTACAAGGAGACCCTGTCTGACATGTTTTTTGGCTGGTTCAGGTAAAATTTTTATACTTTAGCTGCATACTCTTAATTATCTTTTTGTCTGGCCTGGGGATGGAAAGTGATTGTTATGGCAATGGTGTGTGTTGATTGCGGGGATGAGTATGAGGACTTCAGTCCACAGGTCACGTATTTCGTCTGTTTTGATTGTATTGCAGATGATGTTGAATAATTAAAAACAAAGTGTAATATATTATCCGTATGTGTTTAGCGCCTTTAACAGGCTCGCTTTCTATTGGTTTTTATGAATTTTGTCGGTACAGGATCAAACAACTGAAAAATCATTTTTGCAGCCTGATGATATCGCTTTCTGATTTCATTGGATTTTAGGTTATGATTTTATGCTTTCGCAATAATGATCGCAGTCTATCGCTTTCCATGAGCTAAACATGTATCATTATCCTTGTTTGGTTTCTACGATGGTTCCAAGCTTTCCCATGTCTTCACCCTCAAGGAAATGCTTCATAGTCAGGCTTAGGTCCCTGATATTCACCCTTATCTGCCTCATTGTGTCCCTGTCCCTCAGGGTCACTGTATTGCTCTTCAGGGTATCATGGTCAATGGTTATGCCCGCAGGCACTCCAATCTCATCAATTCTCCTGTATCTCCTTCCTATGCTCCCTCCATCGTCGTAAAATGCCTTGAAGCCGGCGGCCTCCAGCAGGCTCTTTATTTCTGCTGCCTTTTCAGGGAGGCCGTCCTTGTTTACCAGAGGAAACACTCCGGCGTCCATGGGGCTCAGGAGGCGGGGAAACCTTATTACAGTCCTCTCCTTCTCTTCCTCATATCCAAGCTCCAGAAGCATATAGATATTCCTGTCCACTCCCATGCTTATCTCCAGGACATGCGGCAATATGCCCTTGCCGTCGATATTGACATGCATGCTGGTTTTGCTTGTTTTTTCATGGCCGGCGAGATCGTGATCGGTCCTGTAATGGAGGCCTGCTATTTCTTTCCATCCTGTGCTTTCAAGGAATATTTCAATGTCCCAGTGATATTTGTTGTAGAACGCCCTCTCTTCCTCGGCAAGCTCCCTGAAGCGGAACTTCTCCTTCGGCAGCCTGAGGATGTCAAGATAGAACTGCTGCACCCTGGCCATATGATAGACGTAGAATTTTGGGAGGAATGACAGGGCTTCCTTTGCCTGGATTTCCTCTGTTTTCTGATTTCCCCTGTTTTTCACGGGAAACAGCTTCAGTTTGTAATTTGCAATGGAATCGAACCTTTCATGCGAGCCGATCATTTCGGGATCAAAGAATATCTGCAGCTCGGCCTGGGTAAACTCTCTCATCCTTATCAGGCCCTGCCTGGGGCTTATCTCGTTCCTGAATGCCCTGCCTACTATCGCCAGGCCCAATGGCAGCCTGCGCCTCATGACGTCGAAGCATGCCTTGAAGTTGACATATGCCCCCTGGGCTGTTTCAGGTATAAGGTAGGCCTTCTTTACATCGTTTCCGGTCCCGACATTGATGGGAAACATCATGTTGAGCGTGCCGACTTCAGAAAAGGCTCCTTTGCATTTGCTGCACTTTATCCCATGTTTTTTTATGATGGCCATCATCTCCCCTGCCTTCAGGCCTTCAAAGCTTTCTTTCAGGATGTCTTCAAGTATATGGTCGGCCCTTTCCGCATGGCCGCACTTGCTGCATCTTACTATCGGGTCGACAAAACTCTGCAGGTGGCCTGAGGCGGCAAAGACATTTTCAGGCATAATGAGGCTTGATTCTATCTCATGGAAGTTGTCATCCAGGCCAAGAAAATATCTCCTCCATAAGCTCTCAAAGCGCCTTTTGAGAAGAGAGCCAATCGGGCCGTAATCATAGAATCCTGAGATTCCCTGGTAAATGTCCGAGGACTTCCAGAAGAACCCCCTTCTCTTCGCCACCTCTATTATGTCTGCTTTCATATTTTATCTTGCAGGCTTCTTATTTAAACCAATCCCCGGCAATGCCGGCCTTTGGCAGGCAATTTATATCAGAAATGCCAAATATATATCAGTATGATTGGCGAAGCCGATTTGGTTATTTCTGTGTGCATTGAGAAAAGCAAAAAATTCCTGCTTCTCAGGAGGGGCGCAGACCAGACAAGGCCTGGGATATGGGAATTTCCATCCGGCAGGACAAGGCAGGGCGAAAAGATAAAAAACACTGCTATAAGGCTTGCGAGGGAGCAGACGAACATCAAGCTTAAGGCTGCGGAGCAGGTCGGCATGGCGGAAAGCATTTCAGGGGCTGACCACATGGTTGTCCTGCATTTCTATTCAAAAACAAGGGGCGGAGCCATAAGGTTAAGCCAGCAGCATACAGATTACAGATGGGCGGACAGAAGGCAGATAAACGCTATGAGGCCTGGCAGGGACGCAAGCGAGGAATCCCTGGGTTTCTTTGATCTCAGGAAAAGGTAATTAAGCCGCCTCCAGGATTCGTTTCGCCTCCGTGCTCCTTATAGGTATTTTGTTCAGCACTAATCGCATTATTGAGTCCTTATCCTTGTAATAAAGGTTGATCGCACTGGCTACTGCGAATAAATCAAAGGTCTCATTCTCATACAGCCATGAAAGAACCTTTTCCCTGTCATCAATTTCCTTCATGAGGGCATTGTATGAAATGCCGGTTTTGAATGATATCCTTCTGACGACCTCAGACTGCTGGATTGAGTCCCTGAACTCGTCTGTTGCCGGTATCCAGTAAAACAGTTTGATTGTATGCGCCTTGCTTGTTTCGCTGTCCACTGA
This sequence comes from Candidatus Aenigmatarchaeota archaeon, assembly GCA_016185435.1. GTDB lineage: Archaea > Aenigmatarchaeota > Aenigmatarchaeia > QMZP01 > QMZP01 > JACPNN01. Next base: position 47,142 of record JACPNN010000006.1, read on the forward strand.
CTGGATTTCAAAAATATTCTTCACCCTTCTGGCAGACTCGCCCTTTTCCTTGGCATTCGTCATTATGATCACATAGTCAAGGGCCTCTATCAGAGTCGGCGAGAGCTCTATTGGAGGGGTCGTAAGCCTTTTGATTATGTCATCCACGCTTGCCGCATGCATGGTTCCGAGGGAGGAATGGCCGCTGGCCATGCCTTGGAACATCACATAGGCCTCCTCTCCTCTTATCTCGCCGACAATTGCGTAGTCAGGCTTCATTCTGAAGCTCTCCTTGAGGAGGTCGAAAAGCGTTATCTCCCCATATCTTTTTCCGCCGGATTCGAGAAGCCCGAAGCCTGTCCTCGTGACAGCAGGGATCCAGTTTTTATGCGGGATGTTTATCTCCCTCGTGTCCTCTATGCTTATCACTTTTTTCTCAGGCCGTATGAAAATGCTGATGCTGTTCAGGAGGGCTGTTTTGCCTGTCGACGAGCCTCCGCAGATAAGCATGCTTGTTCCATGCTCGATGGCAAGCCAGAGGTATGCCATCATCTTTGTCGATGATGTGCCCATTTTAATGAGATCTGTCGGTGAAAACGGATTCTTCCTGAAGCGCCGGATGGAGAATGTGGGTCCTCTTGTGGTCACGTCCTTTGCCAGGCTGGCCTGCACCCTGCTCCCGTCCGGCAGGGAGCCGTCAAGCAATGGCAGGGCGTAGGAAACGTATTTGCCGCATTTTTCCGCAAGCTTTATGACAAAATTGTTCGCATACTCGGCATCATGAAAATATATGTTTGTTTCCAGAGAGCCGAATCTCCTGTGGACAATGTACACAGGAAGCCCTATGCCTGGGCATCCTATATCCTCGACATTGGGATCATGCATAATAGGCTCTATCTCATTCAGCCCGACAAAATCCCTGAAGATGTAGTACATTATTTTCCTATACTCGTTTCCGATAAAGGTTATGCTCTCATCTTCGACTATATCAGTAAGTTTCTCCTTCAGATAGTCGATTGATTGTTTTGTATCCCTGAATACTGAGGAGCTTACATCTATTTTTTCGGCCAGCCTGGTTTTTATGGCCTCAAGCTTGTTCTTTTCCGCCTCTGTCAGGCGGGGCTCGACAACGCTGTAAACAAGCTGTTTTTTTCCACTTTTCCATTCTATATGGGCATACGCGAGCTTGAGAAGAAGGGGATATTTTATGTCGACAGCCTTTATGGAAGCGACTGGAGGAACGTCCACGATAAGCTTTGGCTCCCTGACCGAAAAGGCGGGCAAAGTCTTGCTATCCGTGACCGGTTTTTCCAGCATATATCTAATTTCCATTGGAAGTAAATAAAGCCATGTCCTGAATCTGAAATAAATTGTGCTGCTGAAGGCCTTTTGGATGCAATTCATGTTGAATATTTGTCTTCTTTTAGCTGTCTGAGGCTCTGTTGTTCATTTTTTATGCATTTTATCTCTACCGGATTGTGAGAAGTTTTGAGCCTTTGGCTCGAAATTTGGGTCGAGCTACAGGTACATTACAGAGCGAGCTTCAAAATCCGTGTTATGTGCCTCAAAGGGTTCGACGAGTGTGGCGAGGAGAAAGTCGCCGAGCCGAACTTTTATATTCTCACAATTTTAACACTATTCTATGGGAAATAGAAAATGGTATCGCATAGATGCTGTATTTGGCCACGGAGTAAACACAACTGTAGACCTTTATGTTTATGCACGAGACGCCCTAGCAGCTCTCACTACATACAAGCATTTCCCTGGAATAAAAAAACATAAGTTTCCAAATATCATACAAATAACAGATGAAGAAGCACTTCAATTAGAACAAAAGATAATAGAAGAGTGCTATCCTCTCAGAAAAACAAAAAGTAATGGATATCTTCCCGGTTTTCTAGACTTGTAAATTTTGTGAGTCTCGGCGATTGTGCATAATATTTGTCATGTGCTCTTTTGGAAAAGCTTTTTTTATCATTGTCCTTGATTTGCACAGTAACTTCATGTAGCCAGTCTGCCGCAAGCTGCAGCTGGACGGCCTGAAGTTAAAACTGCCTATATACAGCTGCCAGCTTCCTGAGCATCTTGGCTGCCAGTGAAGTGTTGTATGCCATTATATGCTCCACATTGATGCCCAGCGGCATTTCAAGCCGCGAGCCGAAATCGAGGATATCCTCCAGGATCTCCTGGCAGATTTCCATGCTTTCCCGGGCCTTATCATGTGCGGCTGCAAGCCTCTGCTCGGCATGGTGCGGTATTTCAACTCCCAGCCATTTCAGAAAATATATGTCCTTGTCCGACGAGACTGGCGCCAGGCTGATGAAAAGCCTTTTAGCCTTTGTGCTCTTCCTTTTGCACAGCAAATGGTAATCCTTCAGCAGGTTTTTGAATGACCGGGATTCATAAAGAACCTGGCTTACAAAAAATTCAATGCCGTGGCCTGATTTTTTCAAAAGCCTCTCAGGCTCGTCAAGTCTTGTAGGTATTGTTATCCCGCCAAGCAGGATTTCCGGGCTGAAATGACGGGCAATGTCACAGAACTCTGTTACTGAAGGGCCGGGGTAGGTTTTTTTGCCGCTTTCGCCTCCGACTGCCACAATGTTTCCCATCCCTTTTTTCAGGGCATGCCCGATCCACAGCCTTTGCTCCTCCGGGCTTTCGTAGACAGTGCATCTGTTTATCACGGCTTCAAAGCCGCAGGACTGAAGCGCGGAGCCATAGGATACGGGGTCCTCTTTTTCCATGTAGGCGATATTCCTTGGCCCGTTCCTGCTTTCATTCCTGATTTCCGGTATATTGATGGCATCGACATTTATGCCTTCCAGAATATCAGCTATTTCTTTTGATGCTTGAACAAGACCTCTGCCCTTTACAGGGGGGACAACCTCGAAAAGCGCCGCATGCCCGTTGCCCAGGACTTTCTCCCTAAAGCTTTCCTTCATAAGACATCCTGGCCAGTCCGGCCCCCTCAGCCATATTTCTGAGCTTGCTGAATGCTATGTCCCAGCTCCTTGTCCTGAGCCCGCAGTCAGGGTTCACAAATATCCTTTCCGGATCAAGGATTCTTGCCGCATAAAGTATCCTGTCCCGTACAAGCTCCCGGGGCTCTATGAAATTGTTATGGACATCAATGACCCCGAGGCCGATCTCCCTGTTGTCATTGTACTCATTGAATAACTCCAGAGACGCATAGCCTTTCCTTCTCTCGTCATCCCTGTTGGCGAATTCCAGGGCAAATTGGGAGCATTTCTTCATCTCAAGGATGTGCGGAAACAGGCGCCTGTAGTCCGAAAAGCAGATATGCATGCTGAATTTGCAGTCCAGGCCCTTTACAGATTCATTGAAGGATTCCGCAAGTATTGGTATTTCGTTTGCGTGGGTGGCAGCAGCAGGCTCATCCACCTGAATGAAGCTGCATCCTGCGTCTATAAGGCCTTTGAACAGAGGCTGCATGACATTCTTTGCCAGATCGAGGGCGAATGCCGATTTGGCTCTGTATCTTGCCTCCTTTGGATCAGACGAGGCTGAAAACTTCCTTGTGTAGAACTCATTGAAGGACCAGTCGGCAAGCGTGTAGGCGCCTGTCAGGGGCAGCTTGATGGGTTTTGATGCATTGTTCTTGGTAAAAAGAAATTCTTCCAGATGGTAATTTTTCTTCAGGGCGGGAGGGGATACCACAGCAGCCTTCTTGTAATACTTGCTGTCAAAGCTCCTTGTGTGCCCGTGAAACACAAACCCATTTATGTTTTCTATGGCTTCCTGGTACATCTCTGTCCTGAACTGCTCCCCGCTGAAAACGATATCCAGTCCTGCCTTCTCGCAGAGCTTTATGGCAAAGAGGGACGAAAACTCTGTTATTCTTTTTCGTGATTCCGGGGTCAGCTCCTTTTTCAGAAGCTCTGCAAGAGCGGCGCTGTTTATTCCCAATATTTCAGACCATTTCCTGATGTCCTGATAGTCATGCTCTGCCAAAGCGTTATTCTGAATCTTCTTCACCCTCCAGTTGGGCTTGGCCAGGCTGCCTATTTCCTGCGTCTGAAAGAGCTTCATGGATTTGCCAGCAGGCGGGCTGCCTCCTTCAATATGGACATTTTTTTGGCGGCGATGGAATAGGGCAGGAATTCGAGGTCGCAGTTTGGCGTGAGATAAAGCCTTTCAGGGTTCACTGATTCGGCAAAAGCTCTGGCCTGCCTGGCAATGTTTTCGGGGTCCTCAAGAAAGCTGGACCTCGAATCTATGCAGCCCAAGGAAACGGATTTCAGGCTTATGCCGAGATTCCTGATAGAGGTTTCTGTAAAATCTATGTCCAGGCCGGAAAAGGGCAGTTCTGGGATGAAATCGATTATATGGGTTATATCGCCAAAAAAGAGGTTGAGGGAAGTTCCGGCTTTCACCCCGTCAAACATCATCCGGTAGTTTTCAATAATGCCCTTCCGCCTGTTTTCGCCTGGCCTTGTTTCCGCATATGCCAGCGCAGGCTCGGAGAACCTTATGTAGTTTATGCCTAACTTTTCCAGTTCCTTTGCGACAGCGTTCAATATCACTGAAAACTCCTGCATCAGTTTCTGCCTGTCATGGTAATAGCTGTCCTCGGACAGGACTGAAAAGGTGTATGGTCCGGGGAGGTTGATTATTTTTGGAAAATCTCCTTTCACCCATTCCTTGAACAGATACTTCTGGATAAAAGGCCCGTTCAGGGCCAGCCTGCCTGTTATTACAGGCTGCCTGAAAAAGGTGTTGTTTTCAAAATATCTTGTCACTCCTCCCGCCTTCACGCCTCCGAGGCTCTCGGAAAAAGGCCTGAAGATGTCATCCCACAGGAGCATTCCGTCAGTTATAAAGCTGAACCCTTCCTTCCTCTGCATTTCTACCAGCTCTCTTGCATCCGCCTCAAAGGCCTTCCGGACATCTTCCTTTGAGCACCTTTTGTGAGCAAAATCCCTGGTGGCCTGTATAAGCTTCTCGCTTCTGGGGAATATGCCTGAGGCATGGAAACCGACATTCATAAGCTTCTATTGGTGAATCTGTATTAATGCCTTCCTAATGGATTATTCCTAAAGGAATTAAACAGAAGCAATTTATTTCCCGCCCTTTCTTATGGGTCTCAGCTGTTTGGCCTTGCATTTCCTGCACTTGACCTTGCCTGCCTTCACCTTGATGAGGTCTGCCCTTAATCTGGCGCCGCACTTCATGCAGATAAACACGCGGTTGAAGAGCCTGTTATCGGCCTCCGGGAATCTCTGCTTGACCATAATCAATATCTGATGGAGAAAGTATTTAAATTGACTTTGCAACGCGTCATATGGATGGGATTTTTATAGTCGACAAGCCGGTTGGAGTGACGTCAGGGGCGGCTGCAGGGATGGTGAGAAGATGCCTGAAAGCGGAAAAGAGCGGCCATGCGGGAAGCCTTGATAAGAATGCGTCAGGCATGCTTATTGTCGCAGTCGATAAAGGGGTGAAGCTCCTGCAGCCTCTCTCTTCTCTCGACAAGGTGTACCATGCCGCAGTTTCCATCCATGATGACAGGGATGAAGGCAGCATAAGGAAAGTTTTGGTGAGTTTTATTGGTGAAAACATTCAAATCCCGCCAAAAAGATCTGCTGTTTCAAGGAAGAAAAGGGCAAGGAATGTCTATTCTCTGGCCCTTATCGGGGTGAAAGGCAGGAAGGTTCATGTCGAGATCCATTGCCAGTCAGGCTTTTATGTCAGGCGCTTTGCGGCGCAGCTGGGGGAGAAGCTGGGATGCAATTCCCACCTCTCGTCCCTGAGGAGGATTTCCATAGGCCCTTTTGGGGAAGCAGAGATGAGGGAAATAAATTTGATATCATCACAGGGAGCGTGTCTAATTATTCACCCACCAGCCATTCCCAGCCAGCCTGACTCTCAGATATATCTTAACCTGATAAGCGATGACCCTCAGTACGCTCCTCACATAAGTTGTTCTCCTCAGCCTCGTGTCCAATCTGTCCCCAAA
>JACPNN010000007.1 GCA_016185435.1 Candidatus Aenigmatarchaeota archaeon
CGGCACCACTCCCAGCAAAATCGGCAGGATTAAGTTTATATCTCCCAAAGATGAATACCATCTTGGGAGTAGGCTCATTCTACTCCCCATCCTAATCACCCTCTTAATATTGTTGTCGAGGGATAATTTTTAGACACGCTCCCGGAAGAATATACCTATGGCTTCATTGCTTGCATACAACGGCAAGGATTATGTAACTCCTGACCCTGAAAAAGTGGCAGATGCCGACCAAAGATTTTGGAGCGTGAGCATTGGAAAAATTTATCTGGTTGAGGCTAATCATGTGCTGGAAGATGCAGAAGGCGTTAAACATTCCATTGCAATAAGGAATAATTATGGGGGATTTCAATTCTACGGCGCACATTTTTTCAAACCCGTTCCCGACAGCGATTCTACGCAGGCTACGCCTTCTGGCATTTCTTTGATATGAATCATCCGTGAAAGAAATAAGAAACGGATGAGAATAGGCAAGAGCATATATCAGGCTGATCCCGTCTGCCTCTGCCTCAGCACCTCGAACATCACTATGCCTGCCGCGACTGCGGCATTCAGGGAGGATAGCCTGCCTTTCATGGGAATCCTGACCAGATGGTCGCATTTCTTCCTGATTACAGGCGAGATGCCTTCCCCCTCCGAGCCTATCACAAGGCAAACCGGTATTGAATAGTCAGGCCCTGTAAATATTTTCTGGCCGCCGGAATCAAGGCCGAAAATCCACAGGCCCTGTTTCTTAAGCTCTTCAAGGGTGTGTATCAGATTGTTGACCTGGCATACAGGAACGTATTCAATGGCACCCGAAGATGCCTTGACAGCTGTTTCTGTCAGAGGGGAGGCATGCCTCCTGGGGATTATCAGCCCGTGGCAGCCTGCCGCATCCGCATTCCTTATTATAGAGCCGAGGTTATAGGGGTCCTCAATCCTGTCAAGCATGACAAAGAAAGGCTTTTCCTTTCTCTGCGAGGCCGACAGGAAAAGGTCATTGACAGAGGCGTAAGTGATTGGCTCGACAGATGCAACTACTCCCTGATGCTTGTCAGTCCCTGCCATCCTGTCAAGGCTCTTCCTTTCTGTGAATGTGTATCTGGTTTTGCTTTTCCTGCACAGATCCAGAATCTCTGAAACCCTGCTGTCCTTCTCGATTGATCTGAAAAGAAAGATTTCCTCTATCATTCTTCCTGCCCTCAGGGCTTCCACTATGGGATTCCTTCCAAAGATAATGCTCTTCATCCAGTGCCTCTGGCGAGGATCGAACTCGCGACCCCCAGATATCTCACAGCATGCGCTCAACACTCATAACGATGCGTTATGAGTCTGGTGCTCTGACCGCTGAGCTACAGAGGCGGTTCAATATTTTTGGATGTCTTGATATTAATTGGTGTTAAGTCCAATTCTTGTTGGCTCGCAATAGTCCAAATCTGCGATTTGGGAAATTATTAGAAATAACGGGCGGGTGTCTTACTCTCTCCTTGCCTTTTGTTCAGCAATTATTCTTTCGAAATCTGCTCTTGACCTAATAGAATCATATATGTTGTTAACTTCCTCTTCCCTCAGAGCTACAAGGTAATCTGTTGGAAACCGATGTACAAAATGACCACTGACTAAATCAACATTATACATTCTTTTTCCTCCTAGAGAACTATCCGTTGTCCAAGTCTCTTGTCTGAGAGTATTTCCATCTTCTAAATTCTTTTTGCGTGCAACATAATTTGACATTTCAATTCACCTTACATAGAGTTATAACAACACATATTTAAATCTTTCGATTGTTGACTACTATTAAGATATAACAATACAATTTTCACTGAATGAGATGGTTCAGGGCCGATATAGCTGCTTTGGATTCAGCATGCATTCAGGTATTCCCTATGGCCGGCATCTCTTTTGGGTATTCGGATACAATGCCTGCAAGGCCGGCCTTGATGTTGCCTACAAGATAAAAGCTTCCTGTGACAAGTATCAGGTCTTCCTCTGCTGCTTGTTTTTTCGCAAAGGCAAGGGCTTCCATAAAATCCACCTCGATCTTGATTTTCTCCTTTGAGGTTATGCATGAAGCAAGACTCTCTGGATTGCATGCCCTGTAAGAATTGGCCTTCGTCAATACAATCAGGCCTGATTCCTTTTCAAGAAGACTTAACATCTTCCTGCAGTTCTTGTCCTTCATTATGCTTACGACAGAAATGAGCCTTTTGAACCTGAAACCCTTTATTGAGTTCAATAAAGCTGATACAGCAACTGGATTGTGCGCGCCGTCGAATATTATTCTCCTGCCGGCCATTTCACAGACCTCAAACCTTCCCGGGATGAAGGAATTTTCCAGGCCTTCCTTTATTTTTCCAATGTTTGTTTTCAGGCCAAACCTGCTCTTTAATACTTCAATGACCCTTATCGCAAGCCCTGCATTATTAAGCTGGTAGCTGCCTTTCATCCGGAGCGTAATATTGCGGCCTCTGTAAAAAAAACCTGCTGCGCAATCCCTAAATGAGATGCCTCTGATATTGGCTGGCCCGAAGATCTCGGACTTTGTTTTTCCAGCCGCCTTGCATATGACTTCCAATGCCTTTCCACTGCAGGCTGTTATCACAGGCCTGCCATCCTTTATTATCCCTGCCTTTTCCCATGCAATCTTCTCTATTGTCCTACCCAGTATGCCTTCATGCTCAAGGGAAACATTGGTTATTACGGAAACCAGCGGCATGGCAACATTTGTCGCATCGAGCCTGCCGCCCAGCCCTGCCTCTATCACGGCAAAATCGACCTTCTGCTGCGAGAAATATTCAAAGGCCATTGCAGTGATGAACTCGAAAAACGTCAGGCTGAGGTTCAGCGACTGTATTTTTCTGAAGAGCTTCCATGCCTCGCCTCTGCCTATCTGCCTGCCGTTTATTGATATCCTTTCCCTGAAATCAATCAGATGCGGGCTCATATACAGCCCTGTCTTGTAGCCGTGAGATTGAAGGATGGAAGCTGTCATCACTGATGTGCTTCCTTTCCCGTTGGTGCCTGCGATGTGTATGCATTTTATTTTTTCCTGCGGACTTCCCAGCATTTTGACTGCCTGCCTCATCATACCCAAGGAATACGCGTCCTTGAACCGCTGCAGGCTGAAAAGATAGCTTACCATTTCCGTGTAATTCTGCGGCAAAAGCCTGACGATCTGTTTGCCGCTGCATTTCTCCAGAAGGTCCTGTATCCGAAGGCCTGATGCAGGATGCACAAGATCAGGGCTGATCTCTGCGAGAGGCAGCAGGACAAAAAGCCTTTCATGAAGCATCGGGTGCGGTATCTTCAGGTTTTTCCTGTCCACTATCTCATCGCCATAGAAAAGTATGTCCAGATCTATCGCTCTTGGCCCGTATCTCAGCCCCTTCTTTCTTCCCAAACTCTTTTCAATCCCTGACAAGAAATCGAGAAGCTTCAATGCCGAAAGGCTTGTCTCTGCCTGCAGGGCCGCGTTATAGAACCATGGCTGGTTCTCATAATACATGGGCTCTGTTTCGTATAGTCGGGACACTTTTCCGACAACGCATTTCCTGCCTATGAGCCTGATGGCGGCCTTTATGTTTTTCCCCCTGTCGCCAATATTCGATCCCAGACCTATGTGGACTTTCATTGCCGGCAGTTCCTTTCAGATAATTGCGCGCTAGGCTTTTTCAAGAGAGGCTTCTATGGCCGCATAATCTGCGCTGTCCAGAGCCCTCATTTTCCTTGCCTTCACCCTGACCTTTTCGCAGTTGCAGTTTGAAAGGATGTATTCAGCGATGAAAACAGAAAAATATTCGAGCAGGATGAATTCCCTGCCTTCAGCCAGGTTTTTAATGTCCGTTGATAGCCTTGAATAATCAATGGCATCTTTGATGGAATTGGACCTGGCTGCAATTGAGATGTCTGCGTATATCATGATGTCCACAGACACAGGCTGCTTTTCTTTTCTTTCTTCTGCTGTTACGCCTATATTGCATTCCAGCTTCAGGTTCCTGACGATGATTTTGCCCATCATGCCGCCCTCGCCACTGCATCGGCTATTGCCACAGCTTTCTTGCATTCCTTCACATCATGCACCCTCACAATGTTCGCGCCATTGATGACCGATATTGCGCAGGACGCTATTGTCCCTTCAAGCCTTTCTGAAGGCGCGCCTCCGGCAATGCTTCCGATGAAGGATTTCCTTGAGGGGCCCACCATCACAGGCCTCCCGAGCTTTGTGAATGCGTGAAGGTTTCTGATGATGGAAATGTTGTGCCCTGCTGTCTTCCCGAAGCCAAGGCCCGGGTCAATTATGATTTTATCTATGCCTAATTCGCTTGCCTTTTCCAGCCTTACTTCGAAAAAATCAAATATCTCTTTTATGACGTTTTCGTAGGCAGGGCTGAGCTGCATGTCCCTTGGCCTGCCCTTCATATGCATGAGTACAGCAGCGACGCCGTGGCGCGAGACCACATCAGCCATCACTTCGCTGGCCAGCCCTGTTATGTCATTGACGACGTCTGCCCCGAGGGATATGCATTCCTCTGCCACCTCTGGCTTGCATGTGTCTATGGAGATGGGGACATCTGCCTGTTTTCTTATTGACTGTATTACAGGCTTCACCCTCCTTAGCTCTTCCTCGGCAGAAACAGGCTCGCTTCCCGGCCTGCTTGACTCGCCTCCAATATCGATTATGTCAGCCCCGTCGGCCACAAGCTGCTTCGCATGTTCTATGGCCTTTTTTTCCTCCATGAACAGGCCCCCGTCGGAGAAGGAGTCCGGAGTCACATTAAGGACGCCGCAGATGTATGTTTTTTTGAAATCGAATACAGTGTTTCCTATCCTCATGGGCTTCATAGAGCCGTTCCTTATGGCCAGAGCCACGCTTGCCTGAGATAATTGGTCAGCTGTGTTTAATAACTTCGTGGATAGTTTTGGCTTATGCGAATTACGCCTGAATCATATCAGTTGCTCCATGCCGGCTTGCTCATGAAGCAAAGGAATGGCTCTGATTGCCGCTTTTGGCAGTATTTATTCCCATGCCGACAAAATCTTCCACATGGATGTCCAGATTCTTGACACAGACTACATGCTTGTCAATGGGAGGCCTGTAATCAGGTTTTTTGGAAGAGGCGATGATGGGAAATCCGTGTGCGTCTTCCATGAGGGCTTCCTCCCTTATTTCTATGCATACGGCTGTGATGAAAAGCGATTGAAGGAGGAACCGGATGTCTATAAAATTGAGAGGATGAAAAGGAAGATTGTGGGCAATAGAAATGAGACAGATGTTTTCAAGGTGACGCTTTTTAACCCTGTGAAGGTCCCGGAAATAAGGGAGAGGCTGATGCAGGGCGGCATAGAGGTTTTTGAGGCTGACATACTTTTCAAGTACAGGTTTATGGCGGACAGGGGGCTGGCAGGCTTTGACTGGATAAGCGTGCCGGATACGAACGGCATAGGGACCGACAGCGTGAAGGTGGACAGAAAAGTGAAGATTGGTGAAATCAAAATTGCCAGGAAAGACAAGGATGCCCAGCTGAGATATCTTGCCTTTGACATCGAATGCGTATCAGGAACCGGCGGCGTTCCTGAGGCTTCAAAGGATCCTGTACTGATGATATCTGTTGTATTTAGCGAAGAGCATAAAGGAAAAGATGGGATGCTGCTGAGCACGAGGCAGGGGAAAAACATCCTGAGTTTTGAGTCAGAGGCTGAGATGCTTGAGAATTTTATAGATATAGTCAATGATTTCGACCCTGATGTCGTCACGGCCTTCAATGGGAATAACTTTGACCTTCCTTATATTCTGGAGAGGATGTCGAAGAATGGTATAAAGGCATTATTCGGCAGGTGCATGCAAAAGCCGGCAGGCGCAAAAAAGGTTGGAATAAGGTATAAGGTTACCATACCGGGAAGGGTGATGGTTGACAGCTATGAGATTGTGAAAAAGGATTTCAGCCTGCAGAGGTATGGCCTGGATTTTGTCGCAGAAAGGCTGCTGAAACAGAAGAAGGACAGCGTCAGGAAATCTGAAATAGAGAAACTCTGGAAAGGCAGCCAGGAGGAATATGAGAGGCTGGCAAACTATTGCTTGAAGGATTCAAAACTTGCCTTGAACCTGCTTCTCGAGCTTAACCTGCTGGAGAAATACATTGCTCTTTCAAAGGTTTCAGGCATACTGCTGCAGGATACTCTCAATGGCGGAGAAACAGCGAGGATTGAGAATTACCTGCTGCGGGAGTTCAACGAGGAGGGATATATGTTCCCCTCAAAGCCGAAGCACCTTGAAGAGACCGGCCTTACGGGAGGAGAGGTCCTTGAGCCTGCCAAGGGGCTGCATTCAAATGTGGCTGTCCTTGATTTCAGGAGCATGTACCCGTCCATAATACAGAGCTTCAATATATGCCCCACCACGCTTACAGAGGATAAGGAGAATTCACTCGAGACCCCTTCAGGCTCGCGATTTCTGAAATCAGAAATCATGATGGGCATAATCCCAAGGATACTCAAAGAGCTTACGGATGCGAGGCAGACTGTCAAGAAAGAGCTGAAAAACTGCAGGGATGCAGAGACGAGGAGGCTGTTGAATGCGAAGCAATGGGCGCTGAAGATCCTCGCGAATGCCTTCTATGGGTACTTCGGCTACACAAAGAGCAGGCTTTATAACCTTGCCATAGCGAATGCCATAACATCGTGCGGCAGGAAAATCATACTCGATACGAAGGCTGTCATTGAAAAGGAATTTGATTACAAGGTGGTGTACGGGGATACTGATTCTGTTTTTGTGAGGATACATGATAAAGAGGAATTTGATGATATCGCGGCAGTGACGAAGTCCATCACAGACAAAGTCAATACAAGGCTTCCTGCGGGCATAGAGCTTGAGTTTGAAAAAATTTTCAAAAGGTTCCTTCCGCTGAGCAAAAAAAGGTATGCTGCCTGGAAATTCGTCAAGACTGGCGATGGGTGGGTTGAGAGCATAGAGACGAAAGGGATAGAGACTGTAAGAAGGGACTGGTGCGACCTTGTGGGCGTGGCTGTGATGGATGAGCTCAATATTGTGCTGAAGGAGAATGATAAAAAGAAGGCTGTTGAGTATTTCAGAAAAGTTGTGGAAAAGCTGCTGAAAGGCGAAATACCTCTGCAGAACCTTGTCATCACAAAAACAATGACCAAAATGCCGAGGAATTATGCAGGAGTGCAGCCTCATATAGAGGTTGTTAAAAAGATGCAATCTCGGAACTCTGCTGATGTGCCGGGAATAGGGGACAGGATAGGCTATGTCATCGTGAAGGGCATGCAGATGCTTTCGAAGAGGGCAGAGGATCCTGCATACGTCCTTGAGAAGGGGCTGCAGATAGACAGCCATTATTATATTGAGAACCAGCTTCTTCCGCCTTTGGAAAGGCTTTTCGGGGCTATGGGCGTGTCGAAGAACGAGCTGCTTGGCAGCGGCAGGCAGGTTGGCCTGCTGGACGTGATCAGAAATCAGGCCAAAATGAAGCAGGAGATAAGGGACGAGGTAAGCATTTCAAAGGTCACAGGGTTTGTCTGCACTGGATGCAGCAAATCCTATTCGAGGATCCCCTTGATAGGCGTCTGCGAATGCGGCTCAGAATTGCTCTTTTCAACATCTGAAGGCCCTGCAAAGGCAGCTGTCCTTGAGAATGACTGAGTTCCATGAGAAATTGGGGTATTCCAATTATGAATTTCATGGATGGGCATTTTAATTTCCTGTTTTCTTGTGATAATCGATAGCAGTAGACTTTATGATTACTGGAAAGGATTCTGGCAGTTGCACATGAAGTTCACGGGTCTCCTTTATTAGATGTGGATTCATATTATAAAGGGTCTTATGGAAGATTCATATGGTGCCGGGTATGTGTGCGGTGCCCTGTGCTCCCGGGGCTTCATAGTCTGGAATAAAAAATACAGCAATTACTGCATAGCCCTGGAAACAGGGGATGAGGGGTTTGCAAAGATGTTTTATGAGAATCTGGCAGGGTTCTCGAAAAAGCTGCCGAAGATGGGCCTGAATAAGAGACATTATAAAGGGTCTTTGAGACAAACGACGACTGTGAAGTTATGGGGCAAGAAGCATGTGAAACTGCTTGCAGAGAAATGGGGGCTGAGGACAGGAAGGGACAGGTGGCAGGTCCCTGAAGCAGCTTTCAGGGATGAGGCGTTTGGGAAGGGATTTTTAAAGGGCTTCTTTGACGGGCGGGGCAATATGCATGTGAGGATTTTCAGGGAGAAAGGGACAGGGAAGGTGAAAAAGAGCAGATCGATAAGAATAAGCTCTGTTAATAAAAATGGGATTGAAAGAATAAAAATATTGCTGAATCAGGAAGGCATAAAAGCCCTTCTCTACCAGTCGCTTGGGAACACGATAATGGAAATTCATGGGAAGGCAAACCTCCAGCAGTTTGAAGCTGTTGTCGGTTTTTCAATGCCAGAAAGGCAGGCCATACTTAAAGAGGCCCTTATGCCATTAAGCATTGCAGAAGAGATGAAGGGAGATGAATGAATGGATATGATTCCACTGGAAATAGGGGTTGGATTTCATATGGAAATCCGGATGAACCCTTACGCCTTTTGGTTTTCGATGCTCTGAGGCCATATAATTATACTTGGATAGTTGATTAGTTGCACATGAAGTTCACGGGTCTCCTTTATTGGATATGGGATTTTTACAGCCCTGCATAGAAAATCATCAGGGGCAGCATAAGGACTCCCATATTCATGCTCCTTTTAATGCCGTACAGGGGAGCAAGGAGGCCTATGGATGTCGAAGTTGCCATGATAAGAAGTCCTGGAAGCCCTGTGAAGAGGAGCACCAAGAATATGAGGAATATGAGCACGAGCTTTGTGAGTTTTGAATAGTTCATTGAAGATAATGCACTGATCATCTTTCCAAGAAATGCCAGCAGGATGATGGCCGACAGGCCCAGTGACACAAGGCTTACTGAGACTGTCAGGAGGAGCTCGCCATAGCCGAAGTCCATTATGTTCTGTATTGCTACGGCCGCGCCGGACCTTGCCTTATTGATCGTGTAAAGGGAAAGGAGTGAGAAAAGGGTTACAGATGTGCTGACAGCACCCATTGATATGAGGAATTCCCTGTCATTGCCTTTTTTTGTCAGGAAATGGCTGAGGACTGTCGCCTGGGCTGCGCCAAGCCCTGGCAATATTCCAAGTATGAGGCCGCTGAAAAAACCCTTTGCCGAGCCTGAAACAGCCACTGATGTTTTAACGGGGACAGAGGCCTTTTTCTGTTCCGGGATGGTTGATTTCCTTTGGAGACTTATCAGCATGCCGCTTGCCCCGAACAGCCCGGAAAAGACAGGGAATAGGACTGTTTCCTGTGGAACCATGAAGGAATTCAGGGTGAGCATGCCGAGCGTGCCTGAAAGCAAAAAGATGGCTAATGCATATATCTTGGCCTTCCCCTTCTCTGTCAATATCATCAGCGAGGAAAGGAAGAGCAGGATGAAATGGATGTGCCCTGATATGGAAGAATAGACAGATGGTATTGCAATAAGCAGGAGGGGGAACAGGAAAAGGGACAGCAGCATGCTTCCTATGCTGCCGATTGCGGTCAGGTAGACGGCTTCATAGCCCTTGCCTTCAAGAAGCAGCCTGTGGCCGGGCAAAACAGAAAGCGCAGTGTCTGCCTCCGGGGCGCCCAGGAGTATGGATGGTATGAAATCGAATATCGTGTGGGTTATGGCGACAGAGATTATGATTGCAGCCACATAATAGGGATTTGTGACGAAGGCCAGAGGCATCAGGATCACAGCCACTGTGTTCACATGGATCCCTGGCGTGAGGCCTGTCACAATGCCTAAGAGCACTCCGAATAGCGTTATAATAACCAGCTCGAGCAGCATCACTCCACCCTCTTTACAATAATTTCCAGCGCCCCAGAACCTTTTGGATATTCGGCCACATTGCCCAGAAAGCACAGGCTGGTGTATGGGGTGATATTGTAGATATTGTATCCTTTGTCCCTGATTGATGCTGCCGTCTGGTTGAAAACGACTATGCTGATTCTCCCGGACCCGTTGGTGAGCTTCATGAAAATATGGTTGTTTTTCACAGACTTTTCTGTTATGTTGCCGCATACCTTGACACCCTTTCCTATATCGCTGATCGACAGGGAGTCTATGGAGGCTGCCTTTGGCTGGATGAAATCCAGGGACAGGTAAAGCATTGCCAGCCCTGCCAGTGAGCAGAATATGGAGAGGTGCTTTATTGTCTGTTCTTTCATATCGAAAAGGTGCGGGATTCTGGATATTGGTTTTCAGGATAATAAGATTGTGTATAACGCTGTTATTTAATATCGATTTTCTTTATTTCACACTTCACTTCCTTTCCCGTGATTTCCACGATGCCGTAATTTCCTTCGTGGCAGACGCCCGGGTAAAAAAGCGTCGTTTCCCCTAGCCTGTCTGTTCCAGCGGCCTCATGTATATGGGCTGAAATGGCAAGCAGGGGCTTCTTTTCGAGTATGAAATTCCTTATAACTTCTGAACCCACATGCTTGCCGTCTGCTGTAGCGTCTACCTTTGTTCCTTTTGGGGGGTTGTGGACTATGAGGATGAAGTCTTCCTTGACGTTTGATGACAGGCCAAACAGGTGTTTTTTGATCTCCTCTTCGCCAGGCTCGAAGTGCGTATTGAAGGGCGTCGCTGCGCCTCCATAGCCCATGAACATAATGCCGTTCATTTTCCTTGCGGCTGCATGGAGGTTCACCCCATATTCCTCAAAAATGTCGAGTATCTCATACGGGTCGTGGTTTCCGGGAACGGCTAGCAGGGGCTTGCCCATGGAAAGGAGGCACTGGACAACCAGATTCGCTATATCCAGCTGGGTGAACTCTGACGGCAGTGAATACATGTCTGTTATGTCGCCCGGGGTGACAACCATGTCAAAAGGCTCTTTTATTTTGCTTACAAGCTTACGGAGCTTTTTGTACTGGCCGTGCACGTCAGCTATTACGAGTATTCTCATACACATATTTACTGGAAGACTGTTTAAATGCGTGTCATTGTTGGCTATTTGATGGGTTGGAATCGGATGGATTTTCAGGGGAAATTCAGAAAATGTGGATATAACAGTGTTATCCGATGGGCGAAAAGCTTATATATACACTATCAAATTAACTCTTATGAAAAACGAAGAAATAGGAAGAGGAGCTTTCCTATTGGGACTAGCGATAGCAGTGATTGCAGGCATTTTGACCCTTGTGGGTCAGAATTTCTGGTTGCAGAACCAGACAGCAGGCCTTTGGGTGTTAGCGGTTCTGGGGTTGATCGTGGGGTTCCTTAACATTACGGGTAAGGAAATCCAGAATTTCCTTTTGGGGGCGATAGCACTGATGCTGGTAGGCAATAGTGCAAAAACCCTTGGGATAGCGGGCCTTTCAACAGCTGTTGACGCATTCAACGTGTTTGTTGCGACAGCTGCTCTGGTGGTTGCCCTTAAGGAAATCTACCAGGTCACAAAGGAAAAGTAAAGGAAGCGTATAGGATTTCTTTTTTTATTATCTTTTATTTAGTTTTTGTTGTTCGCTGAAGCTACATATAACGCTGTTATATCATTTGAAATCAATGGCCTCCAAAAGCCTTTCTATACCGAGCCAGTTCTCTATATCATACCTTCTCGCCATGGCGTCTTTTGCCGACAGGAAAAGCCACTCCCCTTTGCGCCTCCATGCTAGAAGTCCTATCGCCCCTGCCTTTGAGCACCATCCTTCCAGCAAGCTCAGTCTCTGCTCTGGAAGGCGCGGCATTTTTGCGTGATTTTTGATCTCGAATGCCAAGACCAGGCCGTTCTTCATCGCCACCACATCGACAGGGCAGTTTTTGTTGCCGGAAGACGGTGCCCTGATGGTTGCAAAGCCCTTGTAAATCAGGAAGTTCATCCACTCATATTCTGCCATGGCGCCTTTCCTGTACCTGTTCATGCTTTAATTTAACGCCTGCGATTAAAATAGTGTCATGAACAGCAAAATGAGCATATCCCTGATGAGGGAAAGGTTGGCCAAGGATATGGCGGCAGAAATAGTTTTGTCGAAATCCCCTGAAAAGGTGATGAGGAAATGGAGGAATATCTTCGAAATCAGCCAGAAAAGACTGGCAGAGGAGCTGAGAATCACCCCGAGCGTTGTCAGCGATTATGAGTCCGGGAGGAGGAAAAGCCCTGGAATTTCCATAATAAGGAGGTATATAGACACGCTTCTGGAGATAGACCTCAGGAGGGGAGGGGTTGTAATCACCACCTTCGGGAAACTGCAGATGGCCGGCAATACCGACAGTGCCATTCTCGACATCAGGGAATTTTCAAAAGGGATCACGCTTGCGGATTTTTCCAGGCACATAAGCGCGGAGATCATAAGCGGTCAGCAGGATGCCCCCAAGGAGATTTATGGCTATACACTGGTTGACGCGCCGAGGGCTATCATGGAGTTTTCCTTCTATGAACTGATCAAGCTGTACGGCAAGACGAGCCAGAGGGCCATTATTTTCACCAAGGTTTCCACCGGCAAGTCGCCCATGGTGGCCATCAAGATAACAAACCTCAAGCCTGCTTTTGTTGTTCTCCATGGCCTTGATACTGTCGATGAAGTTGCCAGGAGGATTGCCGAGGTGGAGAGGATACCTTTGGCTATCTGCAGGCTCCAT
The DNA here is from genome assembly GCA_016185435.1 of Candidatus Aenigmatarchaeota archaeon. Classification (GTDB taxonomy): domain Archaea; phylum Aenigmatarchaeota; class Aenigmatarchaeia; order QMZP01; family QMZP01; genus JACPNN01. The sequence goes on from JACPNN010000007.1 coordinate 12,651, forward strand.
GGGGTGGGGGATGTCGTGGCGAGGCTGAAAAAAATTGAATTTTGAGTTTGTGCTGATGGCACGAAAATAGCACTGTTATATATTGCTAAATGAGTTTTTCTTCTGAGATTTTGAAGGAGACACCCCTGTTTCGTTTGGAAAGTACCTTTTTTTTTATTATATTATATATTATATAACAGTGTTATATTTATATATATGTTTTTTGTTTTGTTTTTGTTTTCCAGAAGAAATCATGGTGTCGTCGGGGTTTCCAGAAGAAATCTATTTATTGCGGGTTTCCAAATGAAACCATGGTTCAAATAACACTAAACGACATTTTCACCCCATACACAGACGCAAAACAAAAAGGCATATTCAGGCAGAAAGAAGTGCTGAGCCATTCCTATATTCCGCCACAAACCCTGCACAGGGAAAAGGAATTCAAGACAATGGCAAACATCCTCGGGCCCGCCCTGAGAGGCCATTCAACATCGAACTGCTTCCTTTACGGCAAGACAGGCACGGGCAAGACCATGACAGCCAAACAGGTCTCGCAGGAGCTCGGGAAGCTGAACAGCAGAATCAAGGTGCTCTATGTCAACTGCAAGATGAAGGGTGTCACAGACACTGAATACAGGCTCCTGGCCGAGCTGTCAAAGGGTTTGGGGAGGCAGGTGCCGCCAACGGGCCTGCCCACAGACGAGGTTTACAACATATTCTTCTCGGCGCTGGACAGCAGCGGCATGCATGTCATGCTCGTGCTAGATGAAATCGACTCCCTTGTAGCCAAAATAGGGGACGGGATCCTGTACAACCTCACCCGGCTGAACCAGAGCCTGCAGAAATCAAAGCTTACCATCATAGGAATCTCCAACAACATATCCTTCATGGAGAACATGGACCCGAGAGTCAAGTCAAGCCTTTCCGAAGAAGAGATAATATTCCCCCCCTACAATTCCAGCCAGCTTGCAGACATCCTGTACCAGAGGGCCAGGCTGGCCTTCAATGAAGGGTCTGTCCAGCAGGGCGCAGTGGAAAAGTGCGCAGCCTTAGCGGCACAGGAGCACGGAGACGCGAGAAAGGCGCTGGATCTCTTGAGGATAGCGTCAGAGCTGGCCGAAAGGGAAAGCAGCAGCGTGGTAAGAATAGACCATGTCGACATGGCCGAGAGCAAGCTCGACTCTGACAAAGTCATAGAGATAACAAAGAGCCTTCCAAAGCAAAGCCTGGCAGTGCTGGCGGCCGCAATACAGCTTGCCGACAAAGGCCGGAAAGACATACAGACAGGCGACATATTCGACGCATACGAGAAGATATGCATCTCCATCGGCCTGAAAGTGCTGACGCAGCGTAGGTTTTCAGACCTCATAGCAGAACTTGACATGCTGGGCATAATCAGCACAAAGGTGGTCTCAAAAGGCAGGCACGGCAGGACAAGGGAAATACGCATCCCACTGCAGGATGGCATGCTCTTGAAAGTCAAGAGCGTCCTCAAGGAATGCTGCATAATCTAAACCTATGCAAAAACACGAAATCGTCAGGCGCTTTCTGGATGAGGGCATACTGATATCGCCCCAGCTGCTAGCATCCCTTGAAAACGAAAATCTGGAAGAGGCAATCAGCGAGGCAAAAGCCGTGAATGCGCCTGTATTCAGCTCAAAAAAGCCTTACGAGGTGTCGATACAGAAAAACGAAATCAGGGGGAAGCTGGAACCAGCAGATATGGCATCATTCTATAAGAGCAAATATGAGGGAATCAGGGATCTGCTGAAGAACAGAGTGGATGCAGTCTCGATAAACAGGCTCGGCAACGTCTTCGGCGACACCGCCGCCATCGGCATGGTTTCAGAGCTGTTTCCGAACGGCTTTGTGATCGAGGACACGACAGCAAGCATACAGGTCATCAGCAAGGAAAGGCCTGACATTGACGACGTCATAGCTGTCAAGGGTGCGGTAAGGGAGAACAGGATTTTCGCGTCAGAAGTAATCTACCCTGACATCCCCATCCTGAGGAAGATAAAGTCGCTGAGCATGTCCATAGCTTTCCTCGAGGCCGGCCAGCAGGCAGCGGCCGATATCAGGTTTTCATTCGAGCCTGCGGATGCATGCAAGCTCATCCCCAACCCCGCCCACATCAGGGTGAAGAAGGACGGAGAAAGCATGTACATTGTCGCTTACCAGCCCCCATCCGAGATAGGCATCAGGAAGGCGGCAGAGCTGCTGAAAAAACGCCACCTCATGCTCGACAAGTCCCAGATAAAGGCCGGCAGCGATTGTTTTATCCTGAGAGAAGAGCCTGACATAGTGTGGATCATGTCAAGAACAAGCGAGAAGCTTGTCTACAAGGGCACCCTCGTGGTATGCGGGCCGGCCGTGATAAACCTGCAGACCAAGCACGTCGATTTTATCTGACAGCCGCAAAAAACCAGCAGCATCATTTTTAAGCCGGCAGGCCAATATAAAATAATGGCAGTCTTGGACCCAACTTTCCTGCTGATATCGGTATTCGGCCTCGGATTTCTGCTCTCCGTAGCGCTCGTGATGACAGTCTTTGCGGTCACGCACCTCTCCAGAAAGAACAAGAACAAGGCAGCCATTTTTATCATGATAGCAGCGGCCTTGTTTGCCCTGTTTGTCGCCCTCATCTTCTGGCTCTTCATTTTCTCGTCGGCGTATTGATCCCTTCCGAAGAAATACTTAGAGGCTTCGGGCCGGCAGGCCACGGATCACTATCTACCCAATAAACAGTCTCCAGTCACCGGGACAGCATCGAATACTCATTAAGGGCCTTCAGTGCGGCGGCAGCCCTTTCAGGATAGCTGAATGTCGGGACGCCGTAATCCTCAAGGCTCTTCTTCAGCACCTCAGTGAACCTGCCTCCAGCCGCTATGAAGGCTATGGGCTTTTTCCTTTCCCTGGCAGCCTCTGCCACAACCTCGACTATCTCTCCTGTCAGCGCAGGGACCTGGAACAGGGCAATGACGACAATCATGTCAACCAGCCCATCATCCATGGCAGCGCTTATGCACATCCCATACCTCTCCGCATTCACATCGCCGGTCAGGTCGATTATGCTGCCCACGACAGCATGCTCAGGCAGGCGCTTCCTGAGATCTTCAAGCCTTCCGCTTTCCATCATGGCCAGCTGCAGTCCATTCCTCGCCATATTGTCGGCAAACAGGATTCCAAAGCCGCCGCCATCAGTTATTATCTGGACCCTGTTCCCCTTCGCTGCGGGCTGGGAAGAAACCATCCGTGCGAAGTCGAAGAGCTGCTCGATATCATCAGCCTCTATTATCCCGGCCTGCCTGAATGCGGCCGAATAAATGGCTGCCTGGCCAGCCAGGCTGCCTGTATGGCTTGAGACAGCTTTTCCTCCTTCCTCTGTCTTCCCCCCCTTGAGCGCTATTATCGGCTTCCTTCCAGAAACCCTTTTCGCGGCATCAAAGAACTTCCTGCCATTCCTGGCCCCTTCAATATACATGCAGATAACCTTCGTGCGGCTGTCAGAGGCAAGATACTCCAAGAGCTCGCTCTCATCTATGTCAGCGGCATTGCCGTAGGAGATGAATTTACTCGCCTTATAACCTTTCATCGACATCCAGTCCAGCACAACAGACATGATGGCCCCTGACTGGCTGATAAAGGATATGCCCCCGGCCTGAGGCCTCTCAAGCTTGTACTTCGGGTTGAAAAGCGTATCGACGCCTGAATGCGCATCAAAAATGCCAAGCGTGTTCGGCCCTATGAACTTTATGCCGTGTTTTTTTGCCGCTTTTATAAGCTGTTCTTCCAGCTGGCTGTTGCCTGTTTCTCTGAATCCGCCTGCATTCACAACCACATTTTTAATACCTTTCTTCCCGCAGTCTTCCATGGCCTTTATCGCAGCTTCCGCAGGGACAACGATGACGGCCAGGTCAATCCTTCCCTCTATGTCCGTCACGCTGGGATAGCACTTCCTGCCGATCAAGACCTCAGCATTCGGATTGACAGGATAGACCTTCCCCTTGAAATTCCCCTCAAGGAAGTTCCTGAAGATGACATGGCCAGGCTTTCTCGGGTCCCTGCTCGCGCCTATAACAGCAACCGACTCCGGCCTGAAGAAGCCGTCAAGAGAGGCCATAATTAATATTCCCTGCGTCAGCTTTTATGCTTCCACCACATGCCTGTGGGATCACGGAGGCCTCGTGCGCCATTGCCGCAGGATTCCACATTGGGCATTTACATAGACACTTTCTAAGCACTGTAGTCCGGCAGCTAAATTTATTCGTTAGTAATTACCTCTTTCTATATCTGACAATCTTTGATTATAATCATAAGTGCATTTCTCTTTACATATAGGACTTAATATACCTTCTCCGCAGCGTTGGTTGCAGTCATTAAACGTCTGCCTTGCCCTTTCTTTTGCTTGCTCTTTGGGGTCTATTGGATTTGTACAACCACTAATAATTACTATGCCGATTAGGATTAAAATTACTCCCAGATATCCTAACTTCATATCATCACTCCAGAACTCATCAATCACACTTTTGTTCAGTTCTATATTTGGTTACAGGTCTATATGCAGTTACTTGTTTTTCTTTTTGAACTTGTTTGTATTTCGTTACATCTCTACATACTTGCTTTGTTGGCTCAACTGTCACAACACGAGTGCAGGTGTAAGTGGTTGTTAAAAGTTCTTTTTCGGTAATACTTGTAAGTCCACCCGCTTCTGTTGTATCATGTGGGTAGACAAAAATATTTCTCGTGTCTGAACCAATGATATTATTACTACCATCTTTATAGAAATCAAATCTTACAGTCCAAGTACCAGGCTCATCATCAAAGTTATTAACTTTAACAGAACAAACTACTTGTCTATCAATACAATAATTTATCTTTTCGGTACATGTTCCGATGATGGGTAAATATTTTATACACTCCTCAATTTTTTTGTTGCATATCTGACTCTTTATCGCAAAATCCGTTATTGAATAAACCAGTTTCTTGCTTTCACACTCTCTATCAGTATATGGCACTGTCTCAGAATAGTATTCTGTTTTTGTATATTCTTCTTGCTCCTGATAGGGTACTTGTGCATCCTTACAGTTTGGCGTTACTGTTGGCACATATTGTGTTTGAGACGCCTTTTCGGCAGTTACGCCTCCAGTAGCTGGTTGCGTACAACCGCTAACTATAACAACAGCAAACAAAGGGAGAAATAACAGTTTATTCATATTTGATAGCAGAAGTCACGATTTATAAACATTTCTACATCGTGGCTGGTGGAGGCGGATTGAGTTTAATAAAATAACAGCACAACCCAATCAATAAACCGGAAACCCTTTGCACAGCTCCTTAACATCACCCTTTATCCCCTCCAGGGCCGCATCATCTTTACAGTTATCGACAGCCTTTGAAATGAGGCCTGCGATCTCCCTGCACTCCTGCTCCTTCATGCCCCTTGTGGTTATCGCCGGCGTCCCAAGCCTTATGCCGGAGGGGTCGAAAGGCTTCCTCGGGTCATAAGGTATCATGTTCTTGTTGACTGTTATCCCTGCCTTGTCAAGGGCCGCTTCAGCCTCTCTGCCCGTGATATTTTTGTTTCTGAGATCGACAAGCATTAGATGGTTGTCTGTTCCGTCTGTGATGAGCTTGAATCCCAGCCCCATGAGCTCCTCTGCCATCACCTTCGCATTCTTCACAATCTGCTTCGCATAATCCCTGAACCCCGGCTCCATAGCCTCCTTGAGGCAGACAGCAGTAGCAGCTATCCTGTGCTCATGCGGCCCTCCCTGAAGTCCCGGGAAGACGGCCTTGTCGATGGCCTCAGCAAACTGCTTTTTGCACATGATCATGGCGCCTCTCGGGCCTCTCAGCGTCTTGTGCGTCGTCGTCGTCACGACATCAGTGAAAGGAAAAGGCGAAGGATGCGCATCGCCTATGACAAGGCCTGCAAGATGGGCTATGTCGGCCATGCTTATGGCCCCGACATCTTGGGCAATTTTATGGAATTCCTCAAAGTCGAATTTCCTCGGATAGGCGGTCGCGCCTGAAATGATTATTTTCGGTTTTTCTTTCTCTGCCAGACTTCTGACAGCATCATAATCTATAAGGTGTGTTTGAGGATCGACGCCATACTGCACAGGCCTGTACGCCCTTCCTGAGAAGTTCACAGGATGGCCATGAGTAAGATGGCCTCCCTGGGCGAGGTTCATGCCCATCAGCGTGTCGCCAAAATTAAGCAGGGCAAAATAGACCGCAGTGTTTGCAGGAGAGCCTGAATAGGGCTGGACATTGGCGTGCTCTGCGCCAAAGAGCTTCTTTGCCCGCTCTATCGCAAGGTTTTCCACCACGTCTGTATACTTGTTCCCCCCATAATATCTTTTCCCTGGATAGCCTTCCGAGTACTTGTTGTTGAAGATGCTGCCCAGCGCCTGCATCACTGCCCTGCTGACAAAATTCTCGCTCGGTATGAGCTCGAGGCCTTCGTTTATCCTGTTGGTTTCGTTCAGCACTGCCTCGTGTATCTCAGGGTCAGTCTGCTTTAGGGATTCCATCCAGATTCCATATATTTCAGGGATTTTTATAGGAAGGGAATAAAATTTTATGAGAAGGAATCATCTTACATGTTCCTCGGTAAGTACTCAGCGAGCATCTATAGCGTCTGTCATAGTAATAAAGAGGTTCTTGAAAATGATTCCTATTTAGAAGTATCAGCAACGCTATTTGTTTGCTTCTCTTCTTTCATTCTCTCTATGATTTCCTTAATGGGCTTTCCAGTTTCATAGCTAACGAGAATCGAATTGAGCTCAAAAAGTTTCCAGCTCAAGTATGCGTTCCCTATCACGGCCGCATATAAAGTATAGTCAGCAAATACATTCCACTGATATTGTTTATCACCACTCAAATATATCATCGAAAGAATTACTGTTAATAAAAATAGGAGAAATGCCCACCTAGTATTTCTAAAAACATAGTCAAACTTTTCTTTCAGTTCCTTGGCCACATTCAATGTCTCCGTTTCCTTCTTTATAGTCTCAATTTTTTCGTCAATAGAAGCTCTTCTATTCTTCAGTTTCGCCAATTCTGAGACAAAAATATCAAAGCGCTTACCAACTTCCTTCTCTATCTCGTCATTCAGTTTTCTCAAACGAATTACAAAAAATTTGTTAAACAGGTATTGATACAAGAAAGCTTGACCAACTAAAAATGGTACTGATATGTTTATGACGGTCTCTGAAGGAATCGACATATGTTAGTATTAAAATCTGTATTAAAATGCATTTTGAGAGAATCCAAGTGATACCCACTACATTTCTTTTCTTGATGTTGTACATTTCTTCATTTCAAGCCTTATGCAACCCACTACTGTATGCAGTTTTATTATAAAATCAATACAGTGGAAATTGTTAAATTTGCCTGATAAATCCTCGGCACGCATCACAATATCTATTTGTTTCAACCAAATCATTCTCTGGCTTTTATATCCCCTGAACAAAATTTAGCCACAAGGAATTACCATGAAAATAGACCCAAGGCAGATGGAAAGGCTGGCCAAGCAGATGGGCATGCAGACCGAAAGCATAGAAGCCGAAGTCGTGATAATAAGGACATCGGACAGGGACATAGTCATCGAAGAGCCGAATGTGGCGAAGGTAAGGATGATGGGCCAGGAGAGCTTCCAGATAACAGGCAAGGCCAGAGAAGAAAAAAGGGAAGACTCTGGAAAAAGCAGGGAAGACGACCTGTCCCTGATAATTGATCAGGCAGGCTGCACAAGGGAAGAGGCCGAACAGGCGCTGAAGGATGCTGACGGCGACTTGGCCCAGGCGATACTCAAACTGAAAGGCAAATGACCTCTATTGCCTGCCCCTTTTCAATATCCCATAAACAGCCTCTAGTGAGATCTCGAACAAGGCAACAGGCATTTCTATCCCCCAGTTCTCAAGAACCTCCAGAGAAACCTCCCCAATGCTGCCTATATCCTTTCCATTGACAAGCACTGAAGCCGCCCTGCCCTCTATGAAGGCCTTGTCCTTCAATTCCTCCAGCCTGTATTCAATCCCAAACGACGCCAGAAAGGCCTTCAGGACAGGCGCTATCGACTCATATCCGGCATTTGTTCCGGCAATGGCCGCTGCAATATTCCTTATCTCCCTCGCCCCTGTTTCCGCGCCGCTATCAAGGACAACCACATCCCCTGCCTCAAAGACATGCTGCGGATAGCTCCTGCCCTTGTTCTGGGCCAATGACTTAAGGATGCCGGGCAGAAGTCTCGTTCTTACAATTGTGCATTCAGATGACACGCTGTTCTTTATCCCCGCGCTTTTCACATCCACCCCGGACTTCCTGAAGGACTCGCTATTGGAAAGCACCATGGACAGTATTTCCTGGAAGCCCAGCCCCTGCATGGCCCCGCAGGCCGCAAGCCTGAAGTCATTCTCATCCTGCCTGGAGGCAGTTGAAGGTATGGGCGGTATGGCCGTCCTGAAATTCATATATCCATAGGCAATCGCCATCTCTTCCACGAGATCAATCTGGTGGAGGATGTCAACCCTGTAAGGCGGGATTACAGCATATCCTTTCTCATATCCAATGCCCATTTTCAAAAGAAGCGCTGAAACATCCTTTTCCTCCAGATCAAGCCCGAGCAGCCTTTCAGCATACCCAATATCAACCTTCATTCTGGCCGGAGACAGGTCAGGAGTTGTTATTTTATCCCTGCCATAAACTATTTCCAAAGAATAGGCTGAAAATCCCCTGTCGCACAGGGCAGCAGAAATAATATTGAGGACATCGAGTATGGGATGGAGCTGCGTTCCAGTGACATCGATCAGCAGTTCCCTTGAACCGGCCGTCAGCCTTGTCAATTCCCCATTTATCACAGGCGGCATGCTGAGAACCCTTCCCTTACTGTCGGCAAGCAGAGGAACTTTGTCCCTGATAAGGTGCGAGTACTCTATTCCCTTCTGGTGCTGCCCGAGTATCTCTGCCGGAGTCATCTCCCTGCTCATCCCCAATGGAACAAACCTGACGGCATCCCTGGAAACAGCCCTGTAAGAGAAAGGCCCCTCAACCCTGCTCATGTCATGTATGCCTATGGCAACCTTCTTCCTTTTCCTGCCGAAGGTGTCATGCAGCTTCTCCTGCAGTTGTATAAGGCCTTCAAGGGCAGATTCGTTTAATTTGCCGCCCTTCAGGATGGCCGCAGCTATATACGGCCTCACAGAGGCGACGCTCTTATCCACATGCAGCTTCACGCCGCTTTTCCCGGCCCTGTAATTTCCCATGCCTGTTTCTGCCCCAAGAAATGACCTCGCAGCCCTTGCGAAGCCCTCTATGCTCAGCATGTCAGGCCTGTTCGGGAAAACCTCATACGAAACCTTCTTTTCCTCAAGTCTCTCCAGGGGGAAGCCCATCATCTCCAGCCTTTCCAGATCCTCCTTTTTCAGTTTCCTGCCTGCAAGGCGCCCAAGATCATCGAGATCAAATTCCACTACGGCCATAGCACAGCATTCCTCAATATTTCAAGGTCATTGCGGTAATAGAACTCCCTGATGTCCTTTATCCCTGTCCTTACCATGACAAGCCTTTCCAGCCCGAGGCCGAATGCGAGGACAGGGCAGGCCACGCCAAGAGGAATCGTGACTTCAGGCCTGAAGATGCCTGCTCCTCCCAGCTCCATCCACTCCTGCCTTTCAGGAATCCAGACCTCAGGCTCGACAGACATTTCAGTGTAGGGGAAGTAAGCAGGCCTGAACCTTATCCTTTCAAAGCCCATCCTGCGATAGAATTCCTTCAGGTAGCCAAGCAGATGGCCGAATGCCGCATTCTCATCAACCACTATACCCTCAATCTGCGTAAGCTCCACCAGATGCTTGTAGTCAATGGTCTCATTCCTGAACACCCTGCCTATGCAGAACACCTTCGCAGGAGGCTTCACCTTGGAAAGCATCCTTGCCGAGACAGCTGTCGTATGCGTCCTCAATACAGCCTGCATGGACACTTCCTCATCCCATACATACCTCCATCCCCTGCTGCCGCCAACGCCTTTTTCATGGGCCTCCTTAACCTTCCCGACAATCTTTTTGCCGGGGAGGGAGCATCTTTCAGGCATGGCCATGTAAAATGTGTCTGCCATGTCCCTTGCAGGGTGGTCCTGGGGCTGGAACAGCGCATCGAAGTTCCAGAAGCCTGATTCTATCAGGGGCCCTGAGGCCTCAGAAAAGCCGAGATCCAGAAATATGTTCCTGACCCTCTCCATGAAATGGCTGATTATATGGGGCCTGCCAGGGTATTGCGCCTTTCCCGCTATCCGGATGTTGTAGGGCCTGAGAATGGTTTGTCTCCACAGGCCTGTCTTCAGCAGGGAAGAATCGACGGCAGCTATTTCCCTGCCTGCAAATCGCCTTGCCTTTTCATAATCATCAGCCTTTATCTCTTCTATGAGCCTTCTTTTGAGAAGGATGCCATAGCCTTTCTCTTCTATCCCCTTCCCTTCAGCAAGCTTCTTCAGCCATGCATGCTCAGGGAAATCGGCATGCTTGGAAACCATTTCAACAAAGCCGTCCCTGATTGATATCAGATCCCTCGCCCTTGCATGCTGCATCGCTATGGAGAGCTCCTTGCCTTCCATTGATACGGAAAGCTCTTCCACTTTCTTCCTTCCCTTTTCAAGCAGCTTCATCAGCCTCATTTCAGGGAGGCCGCTGGCAAGATAGCTTCTCCCTTCTTCTGTCAGCCTGTAGTTTGCCTGTTTCATACTCTGATTATTGAGGTTGCAGGCTTTTATTTTGCTGGCGCAGCTACCAGTCCTTAAGACTAAGCTCATCCTTTCCTTTTCTCTTGTCAAGCAGTCCAGACGCTATGCCTTTCACATAGAAAAACGTGATGAAAGGAAGGTAAAATATTATGTACGGGGCAAGCAGCATCATCTCCCTCATCCTCCTTTTCTCCGGGTGGATGAGGACGGCCACATGGACTGCCCCTGCAAGACCTAATGGGATGAATACGTTTACAGCAAGGCTGGCGAGGGCATTTGCCGCAAAAGCAGGAACATAAAGGTGGGGCTGCAAAAGGAAACCGGACAGGGCAAGCAGGCCCATCATGTACGGGAAAAGGTAGATATAGAACTGCGGATTTCCCAGATAGAGGCTCCTGTGCGCAAGGAAAGCAAAGATTGCGGCCTTGCCCCACCTTGCCTTCTGCTTTGCCAGAGCCCTTAAGCTTCCAGGCTCCATGGTTTTCGCTTCTGCTTCAGGCTCGTATTGTATTATGTAGCCCCTTCTGACAAGCCTTGCAGACATGTCCAGGTCCTCGGCAATAGTCTCCTTCCAGCCGCCCACCTCCCTGATACAGCTTTTCCTGACTGCGGCTGAACAACCCCTGAAGCTCATAAGGGTGCCAAGGAACATGCTGCTTTTGAAGAAGGCCATGTTGAAATAATCCTCAATCGCGATAAGACGCGCTATGATGCCTGCGTTTTGGGGCGCATATCTTGGCTGGACAGCGGCCACCCTTCTATTTGCAAACCACTGCACGCACTTCCTTATTGCTTCTTTCCCGATTACTGTGTCGGCATCCAGCAGGAAGATTATGCTGCCTCTCGCATGCTTCATGGCCATATTCAGCGCCTTTGCCTTTCCGACCCTCTTCTCATTCTGTATGCACCTTACTCCATGCTTCCTGCATATAAGTGGAGTATCGTCATCTGAGTCATTCACCACAATTATCTCCTTTTCTGGATAGTCCGCTTCCATAGCGGAATCAATGCATTTCCCTACCGTCCCTGAGGAATTGTAGCAGGGGATAATGACAGACACAGCCGGGAGTCTTCCCATCCTGGGCCTTGAAATCCCTGAGCTCCACCTGCGGCCCATCAGGTAGAACAAGACGCCTGCGCCTGCAAACACAGCGGAAACCCAATAGGCAAAGGCCATGGCCATCATATATTCCTTGTTTTTTCCTATAAAAGGAGCTTTGGCAGGCAAGAAATCAGATATCCGAATGAGATGCCTTCAAAGGCCTGAAAATCATATATCTATACAGCATCGATTGCAATGCCAGGCAACCTTTATTTTTGGATATACGCAAGTATTCCTTCAGCCACATCATCTGCTGTCTTTTCCTCCGTGTCTATCGGGATCCCAACCTCATGGCCAGAAACAAGTTTGTGCACATCGATAATATCCTGTTTTGACATTGGCTTTATTCTTCCTTCATTCCTCTTTATGCATTCCCTGACAGAAGCTTTCAGGGTGAAGATGAAATGCCTGTAAGGAAGGCTCTTTATAAGATGATCAATGTGGCCTTTCCGGTAAAAGCAGGCATCTATGATCACAGTCCCATCCTTTTCGAGGATGCTTTTCACTTCTTTCAGAATGATTTCATTTCCTCTTATGAAGTTTTCAGCGCTGATGCCATCCCCAATTACGGTGTCGAGTCTATGATTTGCCATTATTTCGTCTAAGAATACAATGCATGCAGAGAGCCTTGAGGCCAGCTTTTTGGCTACTGTTGTTTTTCCGACCCCTGCAGGGCCCCTGATAATGATGTAGCAGCCCATGCTTATTATGGGCTAAAGAGGTAATTAAACACAATATAGAGGCTCCAAGCAATATTTGCGATTTCGCTGTCAGTGCACCTTATAATCCCTGTCGCACTTGTCACAGAACCTTATCCTGTCCTTGCCCCTGCTTTCTATGATCTTGCCGCTGCAGAAGCATTTTCCCACAACCTCAAAAACAATGTCATCCCCGTCCATACCTGTCCCCTCCTCACAATCCCAGCTAAATGCTTAAGTTTTCAGCATGAGAGGGTAAATATATAGCGTTTACTGGAAATCAACCGGAAGGTTTAAATAATCTGTTATTTCAGCTATAAACTGCAAATTTAAAATTATCTTTCCAGATGAAACAAACTGTAAACAGGTCTTGATGTTCAAAATATTCTCCGCAATACCTATCGCCCCCCGGCAATTGCAGTCTTTTGATAAACCTCTCCCCATCTTCTTTTCTTTTCTTTATCGCCTCTCTTTCCTGAGGAGAAAGCTTTCTAAAAATAAGCATTTCTGTGGGATAAAAATATTCAGCAACCCATTCGTGCAAACTTTCATCCCCCCCAAAAAGCATCTCGTACACTATCGTAGGCACTTCAATGAAACCTCTTTTTGCTACCCTTATTATTTCTCTACATCCTTGTACCGGATCATTCAAGTGTTCCAAAACATGGCTGCAATATAAAAAATCAACATGCTTATCGGGAAACGGTAGACCAACCTCCAAATCAGCGTAAATTATTTCCCTCCCATCGTTGGGTATGCCATGACCCCACCTTTCATCATTATCAACATTCTTGTCAATGAGAAGATTTGCATATGGAAAGGGGATGGGACCACATCCGATATCAGCTACTATTCCATCATCTTTTCCTATGCCCCAGTCTCCAATCATTCTTGTTTGCTCGTAGAATTTTCTACCACCATCATAGACAGGATATGGATATCTACTATCGTTAACAGGAGGATCAAGCTCGAACGGCGGTTTCATATGCCTCTAAAGCTTTTTCTACAGCCTCTTTCGGTGAAAATGCTACAATCAGTTTTCTTATTTTTCTTTCATCTATAAAATCATCTCCGAGCTTATCCACCCATCCACCATACCCTTTTATTATGATAACGGGCTTGTCGGACAAATATGCCATACTTATCTCATTTAATGTTCCTGCACCACCTCCTATTGCAATGATACAATCTGCTGACTGTACCAGTATGTTGTTTCTTAAGCCGAAATCCAACCCAGAAATCGTTATATCTATATACTCATTTGCCAGCGGCTCGAGATAATTTGGAATAATTCCAATTGTTAACCCTCTACTGGCTTTGGCCCCTTTGGCCGCAGCTTTCATGACTCCTCCAAGGCCACCGCAAAGCAATACGCAATTATGGATCGCTACCTCCTTTCCTATTTCCTCAGCAGCCCTGGATAAATCTTCGCCTATCTCCCCATTATTTCCTATAACAGCAATTTTTATCATTTCCAATCCCTCAGGAATAGACCATAATAATAGCCAATCATAAAGAAAGTCACAGATATGATTCTGTAAATTCCAAAAAAATCTAACCTTGCAGCATATTTCAAAGATGCCGCATATTCTTTAAGCCAGTATTTCAAATCTTTCTTTCCACTACTGTGGAATTTTTTTGAACCAAATATATGGTACCCCGTACCATGCCAAAATCTTCTTCTAATAATACTTTTCAAACTGCCTGAATACTGGTGGTAAACAAACAAGTTTGGCACATAGGTTATTCTGTACCCTTTTGCAATAGCTTTGTCGCCCCATTCCCTTTCATCGGATATTGCTACATCCTCATCAAACTTTCCTACAATATTAAACAGATTACGCGGCATCACGAAATGGCAGCCCAATACAACAGAATTAGTGCCAACTACATATCTCAAGAACGTATTTTTGTCTTGAGTTAATTGCATTTTTGCCCATTTATTTGCTCCAGAAAGAACACGAAAATCACCCACATATATGCCGTCTTCAAAAGTTTCTATGAAATTTAGATAATTGCTGGGGATTATACAATCTGAATCTATAAAAAGCAAATATTTGCCTGAAGACATTTCAATACCAACATTTCTTGCCTCTGGGATGTTTATGTGCTTTTTTGATTTATATATCACTATCTTGAGTCTTTTACTAATTTTTTTTTCAAGTACACTATTGTCACAAACAATTACAATTTCTCTTAATTTTTCGCTTTTTTTGGCTTTATAAATGCTGTCTAATAAAATGTTTATGTGCCTTTCTCGCCCAGGACCTAACGGCACTATTAAACTAAGATCATGCAGGTTCATAAGACGCCCTTTCCTGCCCAAACACATTTTCTAGACTATGAGACACATATTCGACAAAATCAAGGCAACTATGAGCAAAATCGCTACCTATAGGTATACCTTGTCTTCGCCTTAAAATATCTTTCATGACTTCTGTCTGCTTTTCATCACTGAACTTTTTAGTATATTCCTCAACTATCTCCTCTTTGCCTACTTTCAGAATTCCTGCATACGCAAGCCGACATTTTGCAGCCATGATGGCAGAATATTCAGCAAAGTTCTCTATAGAATTTATATCAGCTGAGACATCTTCTGTTACATAGACTGTGCCTTCATTTCTATCCCCGATTAATCTCCTGACAACTGCAGATGAGCTTAAGTATCCTGCATTACTCAATCTCTGCCTCAATCCTCTTTTCATGTGATTGGCCAAAACAATGCTGGCGTATTTCTGGTCAATTTCCGGAATAAATCTCAGAATGTCGCTGCCTAAAAGCAATATGGCCGATTTTTTATAATCTAAAATGAAGAGAGATTGAAGCAGACTATAACCAATACTATTTTTTTGCGGCAACTCATCCTCGCCATATATTATCAAATCTACTCTTTCTCCAAGATTCGAAACAAACCCCTTATGGGCATCATATAATCTGCGCACAAAATCCATATCATAATGGCCCTTATGAACCCTTATAATCATCCATAAGTCAATATCGCTTTTTCCTGGAACAAACTGGTTAACGCTTCCACTACCATATAAATATAGGGATCGTATATTCTCTATCTCAAGATCTTCCCTGAAAAGATTTTCTACAAATTCATTGCCTATTCCCAAAGGACTAGTCATATCTTCCCTTTTAAATCCACTGAAAATATCTTTTTATAACAGCCAACATTACGAAAAGAGAATGCTTCGACCATATGTACCCTTCTTACAAAAAATTCACCTATTTCATAGCACCTGTATTTCTCGATGGCTTCCAAAAAAATCTGATTCGTATCAGAGTCGAATGACAAAATAGCAACATGTGGGATGTAATTTGAACCTTCTATAATCTGCATGTCACAAAATTTCCGCAGACCTCCACAAAGGCTTTCATGAATTTTATGTATGCTGCCATTCTTATTGAAAACCTGAACAAACACACATGCTGGAAAGATGTTCAGCCCCTTTAAATTAATATTGAATGGCTCAAATTTCTCTAATGACGTCAGAACAGATTCCTTAATCCTTTCCCTGTCATAGCCATTATCCCATCCTATATGCTTAACTGTTATGTGAAAGTAGAGGGGATGATAAAACTTATGCCGATGTTCAATTGTCTCTAAATCAGCCTGAATCTGCTGTATAGGCTTCCATAGTTTTTGGTTCACATCTATTTGGATTGCCAAATAAG
This sequence comes from Candidatus Aenigmatarchaeota archaeon, assembly GCA_016185435.1. GTDB lineage: Archaea > Aenigmatarchaeota > Aenigmatarchaeia > QMZP01 > QMZP01 > JACPNN01. The sequence continues at coordinate 28,855 of JACPNN010000007.1, forward strand.
GCGGGTTATCTTTCCTCGAAAAGACACTTTCGCTAATCTTCTCTACTTTGTTTTCTGAAGCAAATCCTTTAAACCTGTTCCAGTTCCTTTCAAACAACGTTTCTTGATTAATTCTTTTCATTATTCCCATGAGGTCACCATACATCAGGCTTATTTTTGTTGTATTTTATCGAGAGAAAACTAATCCATTTGCAATCAGTCACCGCTTTTATGACATGATATTCATAGGGTTTGATTTCAAAAACATTACCTTCGCTGAAACGTCGCTTCTGTCTTCTCCCTGACATCACATTCTCTATCAAAACTTCTATACTGCCTTCCATAACAAGAAATTTCTCTCTTGTTTTCATATGGTAATGGTTTCCTCTGGTTGTACCTTTTTTTGTAGCTACATAATTGGCTTCCTTCCAAGCTTTCAGATCAAAGCTTTGAATTTTTCCTCTACCATCTATATAGATATTTTTGCTTTCCACCACCCTCATAATCTCACCATATCATTCAAATAGTAGTGGATGCCACAGTCTTCGATTCCTGAAGGCATTTCACTCCTTCTCAGAGAACTATCCAGTGGCCTGTCAAAACCTTCTGAAATATAAGCAGACATCTCTATTAGCGATGTCTGAAAGCCTAATGCCTGACAAATTAATATCCCCAACTCATAGCGGCTCAATCTTTGGCCACCAACTGCATGAAACACACCTCTTTTTTTCTTTTCTATAAGCATTTCTATAATTCCACAAAGCTCCTTCACGTATGTCGGCGACGAATACAGATCGGAATATAGACTCACTCTATCGCCCCTTTCGAGATGCTCTATAAGAAATTTCACAAAATTGTCTCTGTTTCCATATGGAAGTCCGTACACAGATGATGTCCTACATATCAAATACCGTACATTATGCTCTTTTATTATCCCTTCAGCGTCAAGCTTTGTCCTGCCATAAAAATTGACGGGGTTAGATACATCATCCTCTTTATAATAACCTCTTTTTCCGTCAAATACCTGATCAGTAGATATGAAGATAAAATACGAAGACATCTCTTCAGCCATTTGCACCAATTTTTCTACAGACAAGTAGTTGATTTTATAAGCCTTTTTCCTTTCCTTTTCACATTCCCTGAGATCGGTCATTCCTGCACAATGTATTATTATGTCAGGACAGTAGCCCCTTATTTTTTCAATGGCAGGTGTTGCCAAATCTATCTTCACATTCTCTACATCAGAAACAGCATGGCATTTGTTTTTGTTGCTAACTGCTATGGTTCTATACTTTTTTTGAAGGTTATTGACCATATAATTTCCTATAAAACCGCTTGCACCTGTGATAAGGCAAGTTTTCATATGTTACCTTCGATTTCATTACCAAAAGGCTCTAAGCGCATATTTGCCTTCCTACAATGTCCCCAAGATACCTGATTCTGGTCATAGTGTTTGTGTTTAATCTATCGAATGGTAAATACATTGAGTTTAGCTAAAATCAACCAGAAGGTTTAAGATGAGAATTCAATGGAATGTTATCAAAACTACTGAGTGAATTTAACTCTATTATTTTTTCGATGTTCTATAGGCCGAAGCCAACTACAATTCCTTTGAAATCAGCGAAAATATTCAATTACCCCTTCTCTATTAACCACTCTTTCAAATTCTTTTTAGAGATATCCCACTTTTTTCCCACTTCCCTTACACGCTCCCAGATATATTTCTGCCACCCTCCAAATTCTGCTTTTTTGCAAAGACGTTTGACTTCTTTTTCTGGCAGGATACTAGCAGATATACGTTTTGCACTCAAATATATAACAGCCTCTATCTCTACCCTACCAGCCTCATCTTTACTAAAAAAAGTATAAATATTATTATCAAGAAAAATATTATGAATCAGCATCCTTATAAGTTGAAATAAAACAAAATCCTTATCCTCGTCATATATATTTATCAACAATGGAGCTGGGATGCTTTCATTATACCCTTCAAAAATAAAGACTTCTAGTTTTCTTGTTTTCCATTCATATCCCGTACATTTTACTATTTCGGCTAAAATTTTTCCTTTATACGAGCCCCAATATTCTTCGAATTTCTGGCAAAATCTGTCAAGCCTTTTCTCATCATATCTACTTTTAAGAATATATAACTGTAGTGCTGGGCTCCATCCAATGCTTATTTCTGGCACATTACTCTCTTCCATAACCACCAAGCGCAAGCAAATAAATAGCCGACTCATTCATCCCATCTATATCCAAAAGGCTATTTATCCTGTCATCTAAAAAACCGCCTATACCGCAGCAACCAAGACCTAACAGAGGCGAAATGAGGTAAATGTTTTGGGCCAGATGGCCAGCCTCCAGAAAGGCATACCTATAACCCCTTTCACCATATTTGCTTTGAACTCTATCAAAAATGCAGGTTATCACTATGACTGCTGAAGCGGTTTTTATCATCTCCTGTTTTCCTACCAACTGAAATATGATGTTGCCGAAATTCCCTTCCAATAGAAGCTCAATACTATTTTCCTTGACATTGTAATGATATGCACCACTCCCAATTTCCTTCGATTTTAATATTATCGGATAAATTTCCAATGGATAGCGGGCACCTGCCGATGGATATGCCCTTAGGGCAGAGTCCCACGTGCCGGATTTGTAGGTTATCCCGGCAGAATAGAGGAGTATGGCCGATAACTGCCCTTTTCTTAATAATTTGCTGTCAAAATTCCTCACTGAACGCCTTTTTTTGAAAATATCCCTGGGAAAAGTTGTGGTTTTTTCCTTTTTATCCAAATATAGCCTTTCCATTCTGGGATAAATTTTATAGTGTATTTTCAGCCAAGATGATGGTATTGTGGACAAATTTTCATCGAATCTTTTCACCTTTGTATTCTCATTCAGCATCACTGAAAGCGGAATTCCTAGGATTCTGTCATTTTTCATAGTTATAAGAATGGGTGCGGAATTCTGTTTAGCTCACCCCCCCTCTTTCTATGAAATCCCAGTGTTTCAGGCACGCTGTACAGCCTCTCACCCCCAAGATATTTATATTCCTCATTCAGGTGCAATGGATGCATCTGAGGAATCAGAATCTTCACAACCTTGAATCCTATTTCTCTTATTTCTGGCGTCGTCAAATCTCTGAAGAAAACATCCATTTTTTTCAGAAAAGAAAAGCAAACTTCGAGCATGTTTTTCTTACCCACTTTCTTGTATTCATTTACACTCTTTGTTTCTTTAGATTTCAGCAGAAAATCGAGATGTTTTATCATATTCCTCTTAGACCAGAAAATCCCTCTTTTATCTATGTCATCCAGCAATTCATTTCTTTCTGAAATCCTCTCATCAGGTTTCAGAAGGAGCTCTCTTATCCATGGCCTTGTGAGATAGGCTTCTTCCATAGCGCCTATAATAGTCTTTTCAGCATCTAAGCCTGCCTTTGCGCCTACTGTTATTGCCGGCCCCTTTCCTGTTCTATCGACCAAAATACCAAGAAAAACCGGTATTTGTATGTCAGTGGTAATGTCAAAGACACGTATCTCAAGCCTGTATCTCCTGTAAGCAGAAACCAGCTTGCCTATGGCATCGTTTTCACTTGCCTCCAGATCCACCTCCGCAGCAGGCATTTTGTTCAGATAATAAATCATAAAGGCATCCCTTTCGACAACCTCACAAAGGCCTCTGTAAATAGCTCCGGAATATGTGATACCACAGGCGCTGCCTGTAGATATCGGCAATCTGATTATCCTTTCCTTCCTAAAACTGTATGGCACATAAACCAACTGAGCCGGCACCATTATATTCTTTCTTTTGAAAAATGAGTAAGCTTCAGTCCATCTAAACTCAGTTTTTTCGTCAAATCTGCAAATTTTAAATTGCGGTCTTGACAGCTGTTTCACACTGAATTTTCTGAACTCGACCGGATTCACAGCATCCCTTTCTATATCCTTGTGTGCAGCAATCACAAAATCCTTTTCCTTATATATGGCAGAGCAATACCGTTCCATGGCCTCTGCCAGAGCTCTTAATTCTGCTATTTTGCTGTCGAACGACACTCCTCCAGTTATTTCGTCTTGCTTGTAACAGTCAGAAAACACTGATGTATCACAAAGGTTGGCAACGAAAGTGCAAATTTTCGGCTCGTCATTGAAGAAAAGGATTCGACCAAGATTTTTTACTATCCCTGTTTTTGGATGAATTATTTTCCTTGCCGCCTGCAATGTTTCATCCATGGGCTTTTCCCTAACTCCAAAATCATGTTTAAATTCCATATTTTCTGCACCCTTCACAATTTGGAACCCTTAAAACAGGCATCTTGTCAATCTCGGTTTTCTCGAAGTCAATAGAAATAACACTGTTATATGATTGCGGTTCTGCGTACTTGCTCAATATTTTTACAGCTTCGATGGCAGTGAACTGCGCCACTATTTTATGGAAAACCGGAAGATGCCCTAGGATTTCAGGATTCCTTTTCTCATACTCGTCATAAATTACATATTCCTTCAATTTTTCTGCATTGGATATACTCCTATAAACATAACATAGATAGCAGGAAGTTATACCTGGAATGACTGTCGGGCCTATCTCCCCCATTCCATTCACTATTCTGCAGCTAAGCCATTCATTGCCATTTTCAGCGCATATTTTGTTTATGTTTTTAGTCAGAGCAGGGTTATGCGAATCCTCGCAAAGCAAAAGCAACTGCGATTTTGACAAAAAATATTTCCATTTCTTGTCATCTCTGACATCGTAATATTCAATTCTTGCATGCCCTTTTCCGGCATTTCTGAATTTTTTGTTTGCCGCTGCCTCTACATTTGTTCTGATCCTTTTAAGACCGAAAGAAACCATCTCTTCGATAACATTCATGGCCATAGATCCTGAACCAACAACACATACTGAAGAATTTTCTACCTTTGCATTAATTTCAGACCAATTGCCGAATCTGGAGAAATAAACTTCCTTACATGAAACCCGTTCAGTATCAGATTTAAGGGGCAAATTCACTATCAGCCCCTTTTCAGACAATATTCTGCATATTCCGCCGACAGTGTCTGCCGAAATCCCACTTCTGTTCCCTATATCCTTAAGCGAAAACCTGCCATTAAGGAACTTCAGAAGTTTTTTCAAGACAGGCACAGATCTCCCTTCTATCAAAACCTCCCTTTCAGGAGACTTGAATTTAAGCTTCCTTTCTTCCACTTCAAAAATACCAAAATATTCAGGTATCTTCGGCTTTGTCAACTTGTACATAGTTACGGACCCTATAGATTTTATTTCCGCCAAACCACTTCGACAGCGGCATCTTTTCAAGATCCCATTTACTCTCAAGATTTTTCATGCGGTCAAGAACAAACTTGTAGGCGGTCCCGGCGACCACATCTTTTTCGTACATTCTTTGCACAGCCTCGGCGCCGAAAATACGAATCGAGACTTTTTTTGCCACGATTTCTGCTATGGCTTCCATCTCCCTTGCAACGAAATGCGGAGACGGGTGCGCTACTTCAAGTATGGGGAATGTCAATACATGAGCAAGTTCATGCACCAGAGCATGCAAGGTCATCATCTTGTCGAAAGAATGGCAGTTCAACAAAAGAGGGTAGCTGACAGAAGGCTGATATCCATCGAATATCCAGACATTTATGGAGCTCAACCCTTCAGGCCAGCCAAACCCTGTATATTTCTCTATCCATTTCAGCACATCCGCTGAATATCCTTGAAAATATCTGCCGAATTCCTCTGTGAATCGCTCTAAAGCATCGAAGTCGCCTCTATTCCCAATAATCTCGCTCTGAAGCCAGTAACTGCATCTGAACGAAATTTCTGGCATCATATCTGCTACTCTTTATATTCAATGTCGCTTTTTCTGCATCTTGTCGGTCCGCAATTGGGGCTGCACGGCCTTGGGCATGGGCTGCACTGAGGCGGCCTTGGCGGCGGCTGGTCATACATTCTCGATGAGCCGTATTCCATCATGTCGCTTAAGTAACTCCTGTCACTCCTATCACCAATTCTAACACCTTCGCTTATCTCCAGTTCGATCTTTCTCATTTTCTCACCCCCTCTGAAGCGTTCTCAGAAGGAGGTAAATACATCAGATTTAACCAAAATCAACCAAAAGGTTTAAAAAGCCTATTTCCAAAAGCTACAATGGATGCCAGCCCTTCAATTGCCTCCCGCAGGGCAGCCTAGGACAGTCAGGGACAGCATCATCTACATACTTTCGAATGAGTGGCCGCTTTCTGCAAAGAAGATATACAACAGAGTGAGGCAGAATGGCCATCACGTGAGTTATCAGGCTGTGCACAAGAACTTGCAGGAACTTATAACAAACGGCATACTCGAAAAGGAAAGCGGGGAATACAAGCTGGATCTGTTGTGGATAAAGCAGGTTAAGGAGTTCACCAACAAGATAGAAAACCATTATACAGACAAGTCAAAGCCTGTTGTTGAGCAGTTCTTCACCGGTAAAGAGACAACAGCAACTTTTGACAACCTCTTCGAATTCTTTGATTTTATGATTGATTTCCTTGCGCGCTTTTCCCAAAACAGAAACGACATCTACGTACATTTTTATCATCTCTGGTGGTCTCTCTCTTTCGTTGGCGAAATGTATATCAGGTTTAAGAATATGGTCAATAGCTACAATAGTGCCACAATTATATGCAGGCACGACACTCCAGCGGATAGGCTGATTTTTGATCATTATAACAGCTTCATACCCAATGCGAGGATAAAATACTATGTTGATTGCGCGAAGGACTGCGATATCTTTGTATCCGGCGACTATATAGCACAGATATTCTTTACTGACGAGTGCAGGAAGAAGATAGACTATGCCTATAGGATAATGAAGGAGACCAAATCTGACTCACTCAACAAGCTGCTTGAGACTCTGTTCTTCGAGAAGACAAGCATAACGTTGCTTGTGAACAGGAATTCTTCCCTAGCCGGGCAAATCAAGAAGGAAACACTGAAGCATTTCGAAACGACAGACAAAAGAGAAAACAGCCATACAGATGGCCACAAGCAGCAGCTGAATGTGGACAAGGGAACTCAAAGTGTTTTTGAAAAACTGCGGTGAGAAAATGGCTATCAACATAATCATTCCACAAGCAGAAGGAAGCGCAAATGTCAAAGATGCCGTCATAAATATACTGGCTGCCGACTGGCCGCTAACAGCAAAGAGTATATATCACAAAGTGAGACAGAAGGGGCTTGAAGTGAGCTATCAGGCTGTTCATAAGGTTTTGAAAGAACTGATGGAAGAGCAGGTTTTGGAAAAAGAAAATCATGAATACAAACTTGATTTGGGATGGATAAGGGAAGTGAAAGAATTTGGCAGCAGATTAGAAAATTGCTATACAGATAAATCAAAACCTCCTGTAGAAAAGCTGTTTACAGGAGAGATAACTTCTGTAACCTTTGAAAATTTGTTTGAATTTTTTGATTTCATGATAGAATTTTTTACGCGGTTTGCAGGAAGCAACACCCTGTATTCCCAATGGAGGCATTTCTGGTGGCCATTTGCCTTTTCAGGGGAAAGGTATAAAGCCTTTGTCAGGATGGTGAAAGCATTCAAAGACGGATATCTGGTGTGCAGAGGAGATACAACAGCAGACAGGATGATATTTGATTTTTACACCAGCCATAATAGGAAGGGATATGGTAAATTTGGTGTTGACTGTGCAAGTGAATGCGATTCTTTTGTCTGCGCCGACTATGTAGCTCAGGTCTTCTTTGACAAGGATCTTCAAAAGAAAATCGACATTCTTTACCAGAAAATTGAGAAAATTGAGCCAAAAGCAATAAAACATTTCTCTGAGGCGCTGTTTTTTGAGAAAACAAAGATTATTTTGCTGCTGAATAAAAGCCCTGAACTGGCAGAGAAGATAAAAATAGACACATTGAAGCATTTCGGTCAGGCTGACAAAAAAGATAAAAATAGCCATACTGGTAATCAGAAACAAAAACAGAAAGTTGGCTCAACACCTCAAACAGGTTCTGGCAAACTTCGGTGAGAAAATGGCCATCAACATAACTATTCCGGAGATTGGAGGAAAAGGACGCATGAGAGACACTATCATAAGCATTCTTACATCAGAATGGCCCCTTACTGCAAAGAAGATTTACAATAAAGTGAGGCAAAATGGCCACAATGTAAGCTATCAGGCTGTGTACAAGACATTGCAAGAAATGACAGCGGACGGCAAGCTAATCAGACAGAACAAAGAATATAAGATCAGCCTGTCTTGGATTGAAAAAATCGATCAGTTGACAAGCAATATCAAAAACGTATATAAGGGTTCTGCAGTTGCTGTAGATATTCTGTTGAAAGATCGCACGAATTTAACTTTCAGTACTGTCATGGGCTTGTATCGATTTATCCTAGATCTTTGTTCTTTAGGTGCAATAAAAAATTCTATTGCATCATCGGTATCGTTAGCATATATGAAACATGCATGGTATGCTTTTGTTGGCTCAGAAAGAGAGCAGGAACAATTCAGGCAATTCATGTCATTTACACAAGGCAGCATTTTTGTCGGAGGCAATTCAGCCATAGACAAGCTGCTTGCGACATATTACATGGAGATTGGGAAAAACGTTAAAGTATACACTAATACCGATATAAAACTGAATTTCGACAGAGTCGTAATAGCAGATTTTATAATTGATGTATATTTCCCAAAGGAAATAACCTATATTTTCGATTGGAGTTACACAAGTTCTAATGTACTTTCTGACGCAAAACTAAAAAAATTATATGATACTATCTTATACAAGGAAACCGAAATTCACGTAATTGTCAATAGAAACAAGAAAATAGCTGACAGAATACGAGACAATGCTTTAAGATATTTCGGTGAAAAAAATGGCACTAACAGTAAACATACCACAAACTGAAGGGAGGAAGAGTGTCAGGAATGCTATAATAGATATACTCAGTGTAGAGAGATCACTGACAGCAAAGAAGATTTACAATAGGGTGAGAATCAATGGCCATCATGTGAGCTATCAAGCGGTGCATAAGACTCTGAAAGAAATGACAGAAGCTGGTGTTCTCATTAGACAAGGAAAAGAATACACAATCAGCCTTTCATGGGTTGAAACAATCAACCAGTTTGCCAACAAAATGAAGAGTGTCTACAGTCAAACAATAACAGCCATGGAGGTTCTATTCAAAGATCATTCTAACTTAACTTTCAACACAGTTATGGAGATGTACAGATATTTTTTGGAATTTCTGAGCTCTGAAAGATGCCGTCAGGTGATGGGAGAAGATATATCTTTAGGATATTTGAATCACATGTGGTTCTCTTTTATTGGAACGGAAGACGAGCAGCAACAATTCAGGGAGTTCATGAAAAAAGCAACAGGTATTTTGTTCATTAGGGGAAACACATCTATTGATAACCTTCTGGCCGCATATTACACTGAAGTTGGAAAGGATGTCAAAGTCTATTTTGGTGTAGAAACAAAATTAGATTTTGACCGCATTGTCATAGGGAATTTTATAATAGACGTCTATATACCCGAAGATATCGAAAAGGTTTTCGATTTAACCTACTCAAGCGCAAATGTGCTCTCTGATGCGAGGTTATCAAGTTTATACGAGACAATACTTTACAAACAAGCCGAAATCAATGTAATGATTAGCCTGAACAGCAAATTGGCCGCCAAGCTGCGAAGGCAGGCAATAGAAAAAAGCGGACAATTGAGCAGGAAAAATCAAAAGTTGCTTGAAATATCAGCATCGAGCAGCTGAGAGAGTCATTTGTTTTGTGCAAATTGAGGTGTAGATGATGAATCCCATTGATTTTTTCAAAATACAGAGAAGATTTATCTTGAATAGCACAAAGAGTTTTCGCAGAGTCCCAGAAAAAACGGTAATGGATACCGAATCAGAGACACGGGCCTATAATCTTGCAGGTAGTCTTAGCATGATACCTGTATATCGAGTTTTCACGAAGATTGCATGTTATTTGTTACCCGAAAGACCGCATAACAACTTATCGGAATTATTAGTGGCCGATTTCGGATCTGGACCTGGAAATCTATTGATCATGATGGCAAGAACGATGGGGAAAATAAATAAAAAGATCAGATTTCTCGGTAGCGATCTTAGTAAGCCGATGATTGATATAGCAAGCGAAAATATTGCGTCAGCTAATCTGGATACTAAGATTTCTGTTCTCAAAGCCGATTGCACTAAAATAGAATTTGTTAAGAGAAATAGCGCAGATCTTAGTACATCGCTTTGGGTTACACATCAGTTCCGAAGCGCGTCACATGTTATCGATATGATAAGATTGATGAACAATCTTACGACAATCAACGGCAGCATTCTGTTGATGGATTTTGTACGTCCGCCTACGGAAGAACTTGTAAAGATGGTGGTGAAGTATACGGGTTCAGGGATTCCTGAAAACGATAAAAATTATATAAATTCTTTGAAGGCATCATTTTCCTTCAGTGAATGGAACGTTATACTTGAGCAAGCTAGGATTAGAGACGTCAAAGTAGCTATTACCAGTCCCATACCATTGTTTATTGTTATTTACAGAATGGGAGAAAATACCTGCAAGCGAATCATAAATAACAGCCTATTACCACCATTACCAGAAAACTTTACTTTTTGGAATCGTTTTAATTCTATGATCACTCAATTCTTAATCGAGATGAGTTTGCGAAATGGAGGATTTTTCTTGAGTGAGTAGTTATTATTCACATTTATCATATTATAATTATATGAAGATCGACAAAGTAACCGATTGGCTAATAAGAAAAACACTGGTTCCTAGACTCGTTACTTTCGATACGCCTGGTTTTATTCAAGAAGCATTCACCTTCCTTTCAAAAGTCAAATTTCCCTTGAGAAACGTAATACTAGTTGAGTCTGTCTTCGCAGACCTTGAAAGACAGCTTACTTCTGAATTCGGGGGCAGAGCAAAGAATGTATTATACCAGAGCGGCAGGGATTTCGGGCGACGCTATTGCAATCTGGAAAAGGTTCCGAACATCAGCGACGACAACAGGGCGCAGACATTCTATTTCTTCATAAAGACCTTTGAGACCGTGTTCGCTGAAGAGCTGAAAGATGAGGTGGATTGGGACAAGAAAAGATTCAGCTTGAACATAAAAAAATTCATCATATGCCCAAAGAGCGGCAGCGGGGCTTTCTTCACTGAGGGCGTCGTCACCGGCTATTGGCGGAGCATATGCGACGATGCGACGATAGAGGGCATACAGGTATCGTGCGAAGGCCGGGGGGACAAGAACTGCTCGGCCGTCTATGGCCCGCATAGCCTGCTCAGCAAGGAATTCAAGAACGTCTATAAAACGGAAAGGGAGGAGAAGATAGCTGTGCCGAAGGAATATGCGTCCATGAACAAGACCATCGAAAGACGCAGCAACTACGCGGTAAGCATGCAGAATCTTCTCGACAGCAAGAAAGTGATCTACGATGTCGGCAAGTTCCTCTACAAAGGCGAGAGGCTGTTCCCCATGGAACTGAGCTCATTGCAGATACTCGAGAGGAAAATTCTGGAGAGCTTCGGAAAGGCCGGGCAGAAAATCGTGTTCGACAGTGCCTACAAGATAGGCAACGACCTGGCGCAGAGCGAAGTTAACAAAGAAAAGGAGGCCAGGTTCATCGCTGAACACATATCCGCCTTCGGTTTCGGGATGCCCACAATCATACCGTCGGAAAGCGTCAAGATTTATGTGTCGGGCTTCCCGTGGTCTGAATATTTCTCGTCGGATACCAACAAATATTTCGAAGGCCTGATTTCCGGTATGGCCTCATGCTTCTTCAAGGGCGCAAAGGTCGGCATAAGCTTCAAGAAGAAGACGACATGGGACGCGACAGTGTCGATAGGTGGCTGATATGCTAACAGCTCTCATCAAGACCGTCAGGCCGGAGATACAGATCATATACCTCATAAACATAGCTACCGGCATAGCCATAGCCGGGACTGTCAATGCTGACTGGGTGCGCATAGCCATTGGCACCGTCTCTCTGATGTTGGCATATTTCGGCATCTATGCTATCAACGCGCTTGCCGATGAAGAGATAGACCGAATAAACAAGCCTGACCGGCCGCTGGTCAGGGGCGAAATCAAGCGGCATGAGCTGAAGGTCTTCACCGTACTATGCTTCGCCGCCGGCCTAATTGGCGCAACTGCACTGGATACGGAAATGCTCATTCTGACAGCCGCGCTGGCTACCCTCGGAATAATTTATTCGGTCAAGCCTGTCCACCTCAAATCGCGCGGTTTGCTAAATACGCTAACTGTCGTTATCGGGCATTCGGCTGCTGTGCTCGGTGGCGGCCTTTTGGCAGGGATGGACGGCATTATCATCTATCAAGTCATCGCCATACAGTCCATGATAGCTTTTCTGGTCGCCTTTTCCAAGGACCTGCCTGACGTGAAGGGCGATTCCAAGAAAGGGATAAAGACGTTGGCCATCCAGCTGGGGGAAAGGAATTCAATAAGGCTCATGCACATCCTGCCATTGCTTCCTTTATTGTACCTTGCTCTGGAGCAGACCAGACTGGCAGGCATTCTGCTTGCCGCGGTGTTCTATTGGTCCATACAGCCATTGAAGGAGAAGAAATTCATGGATGCTTTCATGCGCGGCGTCAAATCGACAATCTTCCAGAACCTGTTGCTAATAGCCATTTTCGCGCTGTCCTAGCCGCTACATGTCAGCGATTCCAGGCAGGATTTGCACGACATTCTCAATGTCCTGATACATCGGCCGGTCTTCATCTATCGGCTTGGTGGTCTGCCTTATCTTCCGGTAAATCTGTCTGGTGCCGGCCCCTAACCTCTCCGACCCGCGGATGTCTATGGCTTGGGCCATGCAAATCATCTCCACCGCCAGTATCTTCTCCAAGTTGGAAGATATTGTATGAGCCTTGCGTGCGGCTATGGTTCCCATGCTCACAACGTCCTGATTATACGCATTCGTCGTTATTGATTGCAGCGATACCGGAAAGCACAGAGACAGGTTTTCGGCCGTACATGCTGTGGCCAAATATTGCATGCCCATCAGCCCGCTGTTCAGCCCCGCCTTATCCTTATTGAGGAACGGCGGAAGGCCGTTGTTGGTGTGCTGGTTAAGCACCAGGGCTGTCTGCCGTTCCGACAGTATGCCTATCTCTGCCAGGCCGATGGAAAGGAAATCCATAACCATCGCGATCGGCTGGCCGTGGAAATTGCCGCCGTGGAGCATGTCGCCGGAAGCGTCGACGATCGGGTTGTCGAGCACCGAATTCATCTCTGTCTCCACCACGCCCCTGACATATTTGATTATGTCATGCACCCCAGCCAGTATCTGCGGGACGCAGCGCAGCGAGTATGGGTCCTGGACGGATATGCCGATCGTGGTGACATCGCTATTGGTCATGTTCATGGACTTCTGTATCTTCTTTTCAATGTCGGGATAGGTCACAACCAGCCGGCTGTCTTTGAGGAACTGGGAGATCTGTTTAGCGACGATTATCTGGCCTTCATGCGGTCGCAGCTTGTGCAGCCGCTCGTCAAATGCATCAGATATGCCAGACAGGGATTCGACCGCCAAAGCGCTTGCAGCCACAATGACTTTCAGCATTTTTTCGGCACGGTGGACAGCCAGGGCGGCAAGGCCGGTCATGGTGGCAGTGCTGTTGATGAGGGCAAGGCCCTCCTTGTGGCTCAGTTGCACTTTATCTATGCCGGCGGCAGACAGAGCTTCTTCAGAGCTGATAATCTTGCCCTTGTATGTTGCCTTTCCCTCGCCCATGAGGGTCAGAGCAATGTGAGAAAGGGGGTTAAGGTCGCCGCTGGCCCCAACTGATCCGAGTTGCGGGACAACCGGCACGATGCCTGCATTCATGACATCGATGAAAGACTGTAAGGTTTCTACCTTTATTCCGGAAAAGCCTCTCGCAAGAGAATTGGCCGTAACCGACATCATGGCCCGGACTTCGATTTCAGAGAAAGCGTTGCCGGCACCAGAGGAATGGCTTCGGATGAGGTTCTTCTGGAGCTGCTCAGTCGCATGGTTGGATACGATATTCATGCACAGCGGACCGAAGCCGGTAGTGACCCCATAGATTATCTTCTTTTTGCTTATATGCTCTTCAAGCAGTTTTCTTGACTTGGTTATTTTTTTTTGCGAATCAGAGGAAAGTGCCAGCTTGGCTCGTCCCTCGGCTATCAACACGATATCCTCTATCGTCATGCTTCTTGAGAGGGACAGAGTCTGCATACTACCTATTTTATATATAGCGAGTTCACTATAAGAAGACTGTAATTTTGCGAACTATTCTTATCGATGCCTGAGCATACACAACCATGACATAAAGTCCTAAAGCAACCAAGCTTAAACTTCGCTCTTCGTGACTATGATACCGTTCTTGGTTATGTCAAGCGGGTAGACGTCATTGACGTGGTTGTTCACCCCCTCACCATCTCATGTATAACCCTCAGCTTCTCAATGTCAGTCGGCCACGCAACATACGTGTTCCCCATCCTTTTCATCTGTATGAGGTCAAGGCGCTCAAGCTTCTTGAAATGATAGAGGTATTTCGCTGAAGCTGCCTTGGCATTCCCGTCCTCCCCCAGCTCCTTTGCTATGTCATTCGAGTTCGCAGGCCACCTGCTGCCTATTGCCGCCGGCAATTTTGGAGGCGAACTGATAATATTATGTTTGCCGGCGTATAAATCAGCCATTTTTACCCCCTTTCCCTAATTTTTTCAGATCCAGAGATCTGGCGCCCTTCAGAAATTCCAGGAAGATCTGCTTGGCCTTTTTGGAAATTTCCAATGCATCATATGCATCCTGCTTAGTGTATTCTAGGGAAGGAATCCAGACATCTTCCCCCTTTCTTAGCGGATACCTGAATTTTGGATATTGCCTTTCAATCAGCTTTATCTGCCTTCCTATCTTTTCAAGTCTATCCTTCCATCTTTTAGGAGAAGCCGCAATCACATATTTTCCGAACAGGCCTGTAATCCCATGCGATTTTATGTCTATGACACCTTCACAAGTGAGGCATATTTTCATCAGTTTCTCTAAAAATTGTGCGCACAGATACATCACTTTGCTGTATTTCCCTTCAATCAGAAGCCTTTCAGCAGCATCCAGATCATCCTCTGCTTCTATCCAGAAGCCTCTAATCATATCCAGATCGGCACTTATGCCCTTATCTTCAGCCTTGGTATTTTCCATACACGCTCCTTTTCAATATACTTGGCCCCCTGCTTCTTCAGGGATGTCTTGAGCCTTTCCATCTGGAAACAGAAGAAGCGATTTCTGTCGTATATCACTTTATACCCTGTTATCATGCCGAGAAGCAGCCTGTCCCTTCTTTCCACCCCAATTTTCAGTTCTTTTTCCGAATACTGAATAGAGGATATTGATATGCCGTATTCGGATGATATATCATATTCAATATCGGAAATCAATGTTTCTATTTTTTTTATGTCCTGCGTGAAACTTTTGAAAATGAGCATGACGTCGAGATCAGAATCAAACCTCTCTCTGCCCGAAGCCCTGGAACCAAACACAACAAAGGATGTCAGATTACCGTCTGCTATGCCCTGTATTTTTTCCAAGAGTTCTTTTGTTATGCCCATGCTATCCCCTCACCATCTCATGTATAACCCTCAGCTTCTCGATATCCGTCGGCCACGCCACATACGTGTTCCCCATTCTCTTCATCTGTATGAGGTCAAGGCGCTCAAGCTTCTTTAGATGATAGAGGTATTTCGCCGACACGGCCTTGGCATTGCCGTCCTCTCCAAGCTCCCTTGCTATGTCATTCGAGTTTGCAGGCCACCTGCTGTTTATGGCCCTGAGCACTTTTAGCGTTGAGCTGCTTATCTTGTGATCCTTCTTAGCGAATAAGCTCACCATATTTAGAATAATCCTGATAATCTTATATTGTTTATCTGGAATATTCCAAAAAATATTTTCCAGTATATCGGATGAAATCAATGTATAACAGTTGGTAAGAGAAGCTAAAAACCAGAATTCCCTATATCTCGCTCTTCTTCACAACAAGGCCGCTTTTGGCTATCTCCAGAGGATAGACGTCATTCCCGTGGCTGGTCCGCCTCATCTTCCTTATTGTCAGGCTCCTTGCCGAGACTTCCCCTATCCCCAGATAATGCAGGACAACCACGCCATCCACCACGAACTCCTCCACCCCGAACCTGCTCAGGGCCTTGCTCCCCTCAGGTATCTCGCTGGTAACAATGGCCGTTGTCCTGTTCCTCTTTATGCTGCTTATGATATGGAAAAGCCTCCTCCTTATCTGGGCCGGATTTTCTATGTTCAGGGCTACAAGGGAGGTCGAGTCTATCACGAGCCTCTTGGCCTTGAGCGTATTAAGCTCGCCTATAATGACAGAATCAATGTTGTTCACCTGCACAGGATCATGGTATATGATTTTGAAAAGGCCTTTCTTCTCAAACTTGTCGAAGTCCCAGCCGAATATTGCAGCGTCGTTTTTAATGTCCTCAGGCGTCTCCTCTAGGGTTATGAACATGCCCGGCTCGTTGTTAAGGAGGCCCCCATAGATGTACTGGGACGCAAAGATCGTCTTGCCCGTGCCTGTCTCCCCTGTCAGCAGCGTGACTGAATTCTCCACAAGGCCGCCTTCCATGAGCCTGTCCAGCCCGGGGATGCCTGTAGCCACACGTTTGATCATATCAATTTATAATGCGTTCTATCGCCTTATATGTTTTCATGACAGGCTGATTCCCTGAGGCAGCAGGAATCCAAAAATGACCAACTGCCATAATTTTATCAACCGGCCAAAGGCTATAAATCCAGAATCGAATTTATTGTATAAGGCAATTGACGATGGCATGGTTATATTATGGCCGATATTCTTTCCTATCTTGAGGAAAAAAAGAAGCCCATAGACGAAAGGCTGAAGCAATACATACCGGAAAAGGCAGACGAAGGGTATCTGGCAAGGGTATTCGGCAGGACAAGATACGAGATTGACAAACGGGCCATGGAAAACGCCCTGGCAAAGCCCATATCCGATTTCCTGTCAAGGGGAGGGAAAAGATGGAGGCCCGCCCTCTTCCTCCTGATAGCAGAGTCCCTGGGAATGGAGGAAAAGGAAGCCACAGACTTCTCTGTTTTCGTCGAGCTCCTCCATAACGGCAGCATAATGGTAGACGACGTGGAGGACAGCAGCAGCATGAGGAGGGGCAAGCCGACAACGCACAGCATATACGGCGTAGACATAGCTGTCAATGCAGGCAATTTCATGTATTTCCTCCCCCTGCTCATACTCAAGGAGAAGCATGTGGGAGGCAGAAGGCTTGAAAGGGCGTTTGGCATCTATATGCAGGAGATGATAAACATCCATGCGGGCCAGGCAATGGACATATACTGGCATAAAGGGAACGGCTTCAGGATAACAGAAAGCCATTACCTTCAGATGTGCGCCTTCAAGACAGGCACCCTCTCAAGGCTTGCGGCCAGGCTTGCCGTCGCCCTTTGCGGCGGAACGAAAGAGCAGGAAGACATGCTAGCAAGGTTTGCGGAATCGATAGGCATAGCATTCCAGATACAGGACGATGTCCTTGACATAACATCATCAGGAGACGGCAGGGAAAAGTTCGGCAAGGCGTACGGCAATGACATCCACGAAGGCAAGATAACGCTTATGGTCATCCATGCCCTGGACAATGCAGGCCAGGAGGAAGGGGAAAGGCTGAAGTCCATACTGAAGCTGCACACCAGCGATAAAAAACTGACCGATGAGGCGATATCCATCCTGAAAAAATGCGGCTCCATAGAATATGCAAAGGCCTTCTCAAGAAAGCTTGTAATGGATGCATGGAAGCATGCCGACAAGGCCCTTGAGGATTCAGAGCAGAAAACAATCCTGAAGAGCTTTGCAGACTTCCTTGTTGAGAGGGAATTCTGACGTAATTATATCCAGATTCTTGGCGGAAAAGGGTCAGCAGCTATTCAGGCCTTGTGAAGTGTATGAAAAGTATGAAACCTGCGTTCAGCAGAGGAATCACAAGGAATGTAAGCAGGAACAGCAGCTCGCCTATGCCCATACCTATGAATGCCTCTCCCGTCGCGCTTGTCAGCGAAAGGACTATGACCATGATCAACGGGGCCGCGATAAGCAAAGCGGTGTAGACTTCCGCGTACATGGACAGGAGGTTCGAGTATTCCTCCTTCTTCAGCCTGTACTCAAAAATGCCCTTCTCCGCCATCCCGGAAAGATATTCATTCAGGCTGCCGCCCTTCTCAATAATAGACTGCATGCCTATAAGCAGCTGCCTGAAGCGCTGCGAAGGCGTTATGGATATTATGTGGCCCATCGCCTTTGAAGAGCTCATCCCCAGGCTTTTTATGTTTCTCACCACCATCCTCGAGTATTTTGATGTGACCTTGTATTCGTCAAAATTCGAAAGCAGATGGAACATGTTCTCCAGAGTGATGCCTGCAGACGCTATCGAAGCCATGTGCTGGAGAACGAAGGGCATCTCTGATTCCACAGACTGCTCCACGCTCTTCGACATCTGGCCGGGATAGAGGTAAAAAGAGGCGAAGGAAATGCAGAAGAATGCCGCAGACAGCAATATGGAATAGAAAAGCGCTTCAGCCAATGGAAGAGAAACCAGGAGCGAAACAAACAAAGAAATGGCAAGGCCTATTATGCCTGCTACAAAGGAAAAGAAAAAGGCCATGGAAAGCCATTCATGCAGGGTATATTCCATGTTGGCCTGCAAAAGCTTCTTTTTGATGTAAAGGAATCTCTGCTGATGCTCCCCGGCCAGCCTGCCAAAAGTCTGCACAGAAAGGTGTCTTAGGCCTACTGTCATCCTTTAATAATTGGGCTGGCATAGTTAAGTTCTCCGGCCCTTCAGATGCTGCATTGCCAGCAAATTAAGAATGGAATGATAATTACATTTATCAAAAAGCAATATCCCAAAAATATCTGCTACTTGCTTCTCACTATCCGCCTGTGCCTCGCGCAGCTTGGGCAGGCTGACATCTTCTGCCATGCGAATGACATTGCGCTCTGGCCCAGCTCCTTTCTCAGGACAGGGTCTGTTATCCTGAAACCCCTTGTGACAGAAAAGGTCTTGTATCTGGGCACCCTCCTGCCGCAAAAGCTGCAATTGGTGACAGTCTCTCTCCCCCTTTTCTTTGTGTGCTTCCAGCCCCTTTTGTAAGCCCTCTGTTTCGACATGCGTTGATTATTTGCCTGCCGGCTATATATACTTGAGCAATGGACTTCCGCAACCCATTAATATCCAGCGCACATAAAAGAATCGACAGCTATGCAACCCAGGATAGAAGCTTCAAGATGGGACAAGTCGCTTGAAAAGCCCATATATGAAGAGTGGATAAGGAAGCATTCCTATTCCTTCAACAGAAAGAGCGGCAGGCCTATATTCTCGATAGACACGCCCCCTCCCTATGTCAATACGCCCATCCACATAGGCCATGCGACAAGCTATGTCCTGATGGATTTCTTTGCCAGGTTCAGGCGCATGGCAGGCTATGAGGTCCTTTTCCCTCTCGGCCTTGACAGGAACGGCCTTCCGATTGAGATAGCTGCAGAAAAAAGGTTCGGGGTGAGGATGGCAGACACAGAGAGGGAGAAATTCCTTGAGATGTGCAGGCTTGTGCTGGAGGAATCCAGCAAAGCGAGCATAGAGAGCTACATGAGGCTCGGGATCAGCTTCAACAGCTGGGACCACGGGAGCAGGCCGGGCGACATCTATTACACCGACAGCGAGGAATACCGCAGGCAAACCCAGCAGAGCTTTATCGACTTATGGAACGCCGGCCTGATATACGAGGCAAAAAGGGTGAACAGCTTCTGCCCGGGATGCAGGACAACGATAGCTGACGCTGAAGTTTCCTACAGGGAAGGGGAAGCGGACTTCAATATAATAAAGTTTTCAGTGAAAGGGTCAGGCAAGGAGATCCTTATAGGGACAACAAGGCCGGAGCTCCTCTGCAGCTGCGCGATGATAATATTCAACCCGAAGGACAGCAGATGGAAAGGGCTGGACGAGAAGACGGCAATAACGCCCATCTATGGAAAGGAAGTCCCGATAAAAAAGCATCCGATGGCAGACATGGAGAAGGGGACAGGCCTGGTAATGATGTGCTCCTTCGGCGATCTCAATGACATACGCTTTTTCAGGGAAATGTCACTTGAACCCATCATAGCTATAAACCCGGACGGCAGGCTGAATGAAAAATCAGGATTTTTGAAGGGATTGAGTGTAAAGCAGGCAAGGAAATCCATAATTGAAGAGCTGAAGAAGAGGAGTTTACTTCTCGAACAAAAAAAGGTTCTTCAGAACACGCCCATATGCGAGAGGAGCAGGGATGAGATAGAATTCATAGAGCTTCCTGAACTCTATCTCAGGCAGGTCGAGCTGAAAGACAAAATAAAGGGAATCGCAAAAGGCACTGCTTTCTATTCGAAGGAAAGCAGGAAGCTCCTTCTGGACTGGATAGATTCCATAACAATTGACTGGCCGATTTCAAGGAGGCGCTATTATGCGACAGAAGTGCCTTTATGGTACTGCTCCAGGTGCAGGAAGCCTGCCGTACCGAAAGGAGGGAAGTATTACAGGCCGTGGAAGGAAAGGCTGGAAGAAAAATGCAGCTGCGGCTCGGAAGAATTTACCGGCGAGACAAGGGTGTTTGACACATGGTTCGATTCAAGCATCTCCCCCCTTTACATCCTGAAATACTATTCAGACAGGCAGTTTTTCGATTCCTGCAGCCCATGCTCCCTGAGGCCCCAGGGAAAGGAGATAGTCAGGACATGGCTCTATTACACGCTTCTCAAATGCTATCTTCTCACAGGCAAAGGCATATTCAAGGACATCTGGATACATTATCACGTGCTTGACGACAAAGGCAGGAAGATGAGCAAGAGCATGGGCAATGTTATAGATCCCAACTCAATCCTGGACAGGTTCGGGGCTGAACCATTTAGGCTCTGGTGCGCCGTCGAAGGGAATCTCGCAAGATCCGACTTCAAATGCTCCTTTGAAAGGATCACGGGCGAGTCCAAGACCCTGACAAAGCTCTGGAACCTCGCAAGGTTCATATCAGCTTTCAGGACAGTGAAAGAAGCAAGAAATCTCACGCAGCTTGACATGCTGGCCATAAACGAGGCCGACAGGCTGGCGGCAGATGCAGGGAAAAATTACTCAAAATACGAGTTCCACCTGCCTGCGGCAAGGATCAAGAGCTTCATCTGGGATTTCTTCGCGAGCCATTATGTGGAGGCTGTCAAGACAAGGGCTTACAACAGCGACGGCAGCTTCACAAAAGAGGAACAGGAGGCGGCAATTTATACACTCTCATACTGCCTCGATATCACACTTAAACTGCTTGCCCCCATACTGCCATTCATAACACAATCCATTTACAAACAATTGCACGGCTCGGATATCCATTCCGAGCCCTTTCCGGAGACGAAAGGAAAGGCAGCGAAAATACCCTTTTCAGCCGAAGAGTTCATGCTGCTGAACAGCCATATATGGAAGGCCAAGAGGCAGGCGGGAAAGAGCCTCAGGGAGCCTCTCAAAAGGCTTGTGGCGGAAAAGAAATTCCAGGGCATAATGAAGGACCTGAAAGCTGCCCACAACGCAGCTACAGTGGGGACAGGCAAGACTTCAGTGGAACTCTAGGCATGCAAGCTCAGATATCGGCATCTAACTTTTCCTTAATCAGCCTCTTTATTTCTTGGGATCTTCTTGGATTTAAGGAAACATGCAGCCCTGCACCTGTAGATTTTTTACCTATGAGCCCTTCCCTGATTAGATCTTCGGCCATATTTCCTGCCAATTTCATGCCTTCTCTGCCCAGCAATTCCGATTTGAACTGCTTCAGCATATTCTCATAAGCCGTGTGGCTCTCGCCCCATTTGCGCTTTCTTGCCAAAGCATATAAAATTCTTGCCCTTATTTCGTCATTATCCATAAATTTACATGAAAGTAAAGATTTATATAGCTTATGGTGAATAGTAGTGATAGTAGTAGTAAAGGAGAACGTATGGACAAATCAATGCTGCTTGAAGTAATTGGAGACACAAAAGAAAACAGAATTTTAGATTTCCTTATAGAAGGCAAAGGCATAGACTACACAAAAAAGGAAATAGCAGATGGTTGTGACATTTCACGGCCAACTTTATATAAAGTGTTCCTGAAATTGATAAAAGAAGGATTAGTTAGGCCCACAAGAAGAATTGGCAGAGTGCAACTATATTCGCTTAACATGAACAGTGAAAAAATAAAAGCATTATTAAAATTAGAAGAAATTTTACTCCGAAAGTCCTTCGAACAGATAGAGAATCTGCAAACAAAAGTTCAGATACCTTATAGCCATACAGATAAACCACATGCAATACGCCAATAGTCAGGCAACACCGGGGCGGAAGTGGAATAGATTATCTGGCCATTATAGATATTGGATTTATGACAAATGAAAATTCAATTCATCCAGAACTTGTATTGCTGACGGCAGCAGGAATAATAGGAAGTTTCCTATCTGTAGCTGTAACCAAGAAGATTTTCGCTACTGTAATTTCAGAGCAAACTTTTGGATACATGATATACATCATATTACTGGCTATTTTTATGCCACGCCTTATTTTCCTGGCATATTTTTACCTATTCAAAGCGACAAAAACTTTCAGACCTGCAGTTTATAAGAACCCTAGAACCGTGTCCGAGATGCAGTTACGGGTAACTGGTATCTTCATATCTCTGCTCAGCACTGATATTTTCACATTCTTCCAGAGTGTAACTAAAATTGGATTTATTTTATCTTTGATTTTAACTGTAGGGGTGTCCATGATACTTTTCCTAGTTAGCTGGAAATTATCTCCTAAGATTTTTCGCCCTTTTTAGATAATTTACCTCCGGAACTGAAAAGAAGCGCGCGAGCCAATGCCATATAATAACAAACAGCATCCAACGCCTATCCTTTTTCCAGCAGCACAAGGCTCTCCCTCAGCACGCCTGCCTTTCTTGTCCTGCCGACAAGTGCGAACCTCCTGTTCAGGACATATATCCCTCTGGCAGAGAACCCTGCCTTTTCAGCAAGCAGGGCTGCAATCACATCGCTTTCCACCACCCTTTTTTCCACATGGCCATTGCCCATGACTATGGCAACTTTTGCCCCTCTTCTGCAGACCCTGAATATTTCCCTGAGGGATTCGAGAATAAGCGAAAAGTATTTCAGGCACGCCTCCGGGACAGGCAGGCCTTTCAGCTCTGGACCGTATGCCTTGCTCTCCATGAAATCTTTAGCAATATTCTTCCCGGCCATCAGATTCTCCACAGCGTATGCAGTAAGATAATCATCCTGGTTCACATACGGCGGGGATGTTATGACCGCATCTATGGTTCCTGATTTCAACGGCATGCGCAAAGAGCTCCCAAAAAAGGCTTTGCAGTATCCGCCTTTTGAAATTTTTCCAAATATCCTATACCCCTTCAGCATCCTTCCAGCCTCCATCCTGAACAATCTCTTCACATTCGCCTGTTTCCTTTTCCCGAATTTAATCACGGCCCCGTCCCTGAAACAGGAGCTCGCCCTTATTGCGGCCCTTGTCAAGGCGAGCCTGAAGAACGGACTGAGGTTAGAAGGCAGCATATCTATCTCTGCCATATAGAACGATAGCTGCCTCCAGGAATATTCAGAGAAAGCCTTTTTCGCGAAGCTGTTTTCTGATATGCCGGCATCCTTCACATCTTTTGATAATATGTCCTTCAATATCTTTCTGACTTCAGGCACATCGTAATCCAATACTTTCGCATTGCTGGCATTCACGGCAGAAGGCTGGATGTCAAACCCTATGGAACTGATTCCAAGCTCTTTGCAGGCCAGAAGAGTTGTCCCGGAGCCGCAGAACGGATCAAGAACTATCCCTTTTTCGAGGCCGAAATCCTTAATGACCTCCAGTACAAGGTTCCTGCTGAACGCCTCCTTGTAATAGAACCAGTTGTAGACATGGTATGGGATATTCCCTTGGTATGTCGCATGCACGCCCAGGCCTATCCTTTCCTTTATCATTCCCCTGAACCTTTCGAGATCTTCCATATTCTCTGTTGATTAGGGATTTGGGTTAAAAATCAAAATTCAATAAGCCTTCGAAAAATACGCCACATGCAGGGCCTTTTTACCGCAGCAGAAGCATCTGCTGTTCCCGGCTGTCTCATCGAAACGTATCACCCTTAACGTTGCCGCTGCTTTTTCCTTCACTGCCTCCTCACATTTCCCATCGCCGCACCAATTAACCCTTGCCACCATCCTTTTCCCTATATGTTTCGAAACCTCCTCGAGATCAGAGGCATTTTTCACATTCTGTTCCAGGAAATTCTTTGCCTTTGCATAAAGGCCCTTCTGGATTTCCTCCAGCAATTTTTTTATTTCCTTTTCCATCAGGTTTTCTCTCAGAACAATCTTTTCCGATGTGTCCCTCCTTACAGCCACCGCCTGATTCTTTTCAATGTCTTTCGGCCCTATCTCTATCCTCAAAGGCACACCCCTAAGCTCATGCTCGTTGAACTTCCAGCCAGGCGTGTAATCCTCCCTGTCATCGAGCTCTACCCTGAAGGAAGATTCCAAGGCCTTTTTCATTTCCTTCGCTTTCTTCAATACGGCATCCTTTGACTTTTCGAAAAGGATGGGTATTATCACAATCTGGACAGGCGCAATCCTTGGCGGCAATATGAGTCCTTTGTCATCTCCATGGACCATTATAAGGGCCCCTATCATCCTTGTGGAGACGCCCCAGCTTGCCTGCCATGCATGCTTCCTTTGTTTGTCCGCATCAAGGAAGGTTATGCTGAAAGCCTTCGAGAAGTTCTGGCCAAGGTTGTGGCTGGTCCCCATCTGCAGGGCCCTGCCGTCAGGCATCAGGGCCTCCAAGGTTGTCGTGTAGAGGGCCCCTGCGAACTTTTCCCTTTCGCTTTTCTTCCCGCTGACCACAGGGATTGCAAGATAGTTTTCTATCAGGTCCCTGTATGCGTCAAGGATGAGCATGACCTCCCTGTCGCAATCCTCTTCTGTCGCATGCACTGTATGGCCCTCCTGCCAGAGGAATTCAGAAGTCCTGAGGAAAAGCTTGGTCATCTTTATCTCAGCCCTGAATACCGAATTCCAGAAGTTCCAGAGCAAAGGCAGCTGCCTGTGGCTCCTTATCCATTTCGCATAGCTCTCATATATTATGGTCTCGCTTGTTGGCCTCAGCACATACCTTTCCGCAAGCTTCTCGCTGCCGGCATGCGTCACAACATACGCCTCTGGAGCAAAGCCCTTCACATGCTCCGCCTCCTTCGAAAGCAGCCGCTCAGGTATCAGGGCAGGGGAGTATGCATTCTTATGGCCCAGCTTCTTCAGCTTCGAGTCAAGTATGCCCTGAATGTTTTCCCAGACAGCATACCCGTAAGGCCTTATGAACATGAAGCCTTTGGCCCCTGAATGGTCCGCAAGCTCTGCCTTGACGACAACCTCGTTGTACCATTCCGAAAGGTCATCTGATTTTTTGACTGTCATCCCCTGCTCCTTTACCTCTTTAGCCCTGTTTTCCATGTCAGCCCGTCTCCCTGCAAGCGCGCATCATTAATCTTCTCATGCAAGTCTTAAATAGCATATCAGGAAGGAAAAGCATGGGAGGGAAAGTCATCAGGAGAGGGGCGGAAGCAATAATATTCCTTGCCAGCTTCGAGGGAAGGCAGGCGGTTGTCAAGGAGAGGGTGAAAAAGGGCTACAGGATTCCAAGGCTGGACGAGTCCCTGAGAAAGGCCAGGACAAGGATGGAGGCAGGCATCCTGATAAAGGCGATAAGGGCCGGCATCAGTGTGCCGAAGGTGATATCCTCATCTGATTTCTCGATAGTCATGGAGCGCATAGAAGGCCCTCTTGTCAGGGAGATAATAAATGAAAAGAACGCAGAAAGCTTAGGCCGGCAGGCAGGCACGGAAATAAGCAGGCTGCACAGCTTTGGCCTGATACACGGCGACCTGACTGCATCAAATATGATAGTTTCCAATGGCATCCGCCTTATCGATTTCGGCCTGGCAAAAGCCAGCTCAAGGGTAGAGGATAAGGCAAGCGACATCTTTGTGCTATATGAGACGATGAGAGCATCGAAGCCCTCAATATTCCCTTTGTTCTGGAAAGGGTTTGCAGGCGCATATGCCAGCGGAAAAGATGCTGTCCTCAGGCAGCTTGAAAAGGTTGAAAGAAGGAGGAGATACAAGCCGCAGGATTAGGCGGTCATAAAGGATATAAACTTTCCAGCACATTCTTATTGCTATTGAGGGTAAACGTATTTGGGACTGATATGCAACAACTCAACTGGAGCCCTAGGACAGAGCTGGGGGCAAAGGTGGCCAAAGGGGAGCTGACCAGCCTGGATTCCATCCTGGAGAAAGGCTTTGTCATCCTTGAGCCTGAGATAGTGGATTCCCTCGTTCCTGACATGCTTAACGAGGTGATATACATCGGGGGCAGCCCGGGCAAAGGCGGAGGGATAAGAAGGACGGCGACAAGGAGGACAGCAAGGATGCACAAGTCAGGCAGGAGATACAAGCTCACGGCCATGATAGTTGTCGGCGACGAGAAGGGGATAGTGGGCCTGGGCGTGGCCAGCTCAAAGGAGCACAGGACTGCCATAGAAAAGGCCCTGCTGGCGGCCAAACTCAATGTGATCAGGGTCAGGAAAGGATGCGGCAGCTGGGAATGCTCCTGCGGAGGAGACCATTCCATACCCTTCAGGACAAAGGGGAAGGCAGGAAGCGTGACAGCGACTTTAATGCCTGCCCCGAAAGGCGTGGGCCTGGTGGCAAGCAATGAGGTGAAGAAGATACTAAGGCTTGCAGGCCTGAAGGACATCTGGGTTGCCACGGAAGGCCAGACACAGACGAGGCTCAATCTTATTACTGCCATCTTCCAGGCCCTGAAGAACATGAGCAGGACAAAGAGGCTGTGATATGGAAAAACTCTATGCCGCTGTCAGGCTGAGGGGCCATGTAGGCATGTCAGAGGAAATGGAGATGACGCTCAGGATGCTCAACCTCCATAGAGTGAACAGCTGCGTCGTACTGCCGGAGACAGAATCAACCCTGGGGATGCTGAAGAAGATTTCAAACTTCATAACCTACGGGGAGATTGACGGAAAAACGCTTGCCTTCCTTTTCAAAAAGAGGCTGAAGGCTGCTGACAAGGAAGGCATAATCAAGAAACTCGGGTCCCCTGGAAAATTTGAAGACCTTGGCATAAAGCCTGTTTTCAGACTTTCACCGCCTTCAAAGGGTCTGAAGTCGATAAAGGCTCTTTACCCGAAAGGCGACCTTGGCTACAGGGGAGAGAAAATAAATGAGCTGCTGGGGAGGATGATATAATGGCCGCAAAAAGGGCAAAGTCAAGGAAGATGCGGGGAAGCAAGACGCACGGCTACGGATTCAAGAAGAAGCACAGGGGGAAGGGAAGCAAGGGAGGCAAAGGCAGAGCAGGACGGTTCGGGCAGAAGTTTCTCCATTACCTTAAAAAGGAAGGCAGGCCCGGCAAGCACGGATTCAAGGGCCTCGGAAGAAGGAAGCTTGAAGAGAAAGACAGGGCCATAGGCCTTAGGGACATAGAGATGCTGGCAAACAGGCACGGCATAAAGGAGATAAATTCAGAGGATTACGGATACCAGAAGGTTCTCGCTTCAGGCACTATCACATTACCCCTCACAATAAAAGCAAAGCGCTTCACAAAGAGGGCAGAAGAGAAAATCCTGAAGGCCGGCGGCAGGGCAGTGAAGGCGGAATAAGAGGTCAATTTGTTTAGGCGTTTCGAATCAAAACACTGCCAGAAAACTCATTTAAATAGCAGGCGGCCAATATTTGACTTATTATTTGGGGCGATTTTTTATTTAATAAATGTCAGTCGGCCTCTACAATAAAATATTATATTCTCTATTTAAATACTTTATGCTCGCAGGATGCTGATTTTGGAATAAATTTCAACATATATTTTCAACCACTTTATGTTTTCATAAATGCCAAAAATAAAAATAATTTGGTCGTTTTTGGTCTGTGATGTGTATGAGAAGGAAGATGGCAAAGGCAGAATGGTGCGGCCAGGAAGGGTGCGAAGAGGCCGTCAAGGAAAAGACGACTGTGACATTGATGGTTATGCCATTCGACGAGAAGGCAAAAGGCCCATGCTTTAGGTGCGGAAAGAAAGCACTACATGTAGCTTATTTCTCTAAGGCGTATTGATATTTTATTCCGAATTTGCAATATGTTATATGCATTATAGATGGATTTTTTTGTTTATGCTTATCATTGTAGGGTCATATTTTTTTCTGCGTCAACCCACAATTCAGCCTTGTCCTAAAGAAATTGTTTCAATGATTCCGCATGTAAAGAGTATTGAGAAATGCTATTCAAACTTGGAGAACATCGATGGCGAAAAAGTGAGGATATGGACAGTAAAAGCAATCAGAAGCCTTGATTGGGATTTAAGCATGAACCAAGATTATCTAATCCTGGAAAGAAATGTCAGTACGGAAAGACATTACTATCTAATACCCACTGAGAGTGTAATTCTAACTCCTGAGCGCTATGAAATAAGCGCTGCTTCTTTACAATTGTCTCCAGATGCGAAATGGGTTAGAGGATCTTGTTTTCCATATTCAGATCCTCCTATCTTAAGATTCAATACAACTGAAATGTGGAGGGGTTATGTCTATGAAGAGTACATCAAAATCAGAAAAATTGATAATGAGTTTTATGCCTATGTGGACATCAATCATAATATAGATGAAAAAGGGTGCATATTGCATGGTAAGGCAGATATAGGAATAACAACATCAAAGAACATTGTGTCTATATTGACTAACTCAACCTCTCCGTTCTCTGTTAATGTCTGCCAACTAGTCGAGAATGAGGAAAGGGATGAGTGCCTGTGCACATTCGCCCTGTATCAGACAAATTTCCAGTTGGATGAATTCGTACCCAATGGGCTTAAAGCCATCGAAAACATGAGCAATCATGAATTGGCGAAAGAATGCGAATATCTTATGAGAAATCAGTCAGTTACTATGTCAATGGGGAGAAGGGCGGATTATCCAGAGAAGTTTGCACAGATGGAAAATAGATTGATTCCCAAGCTTATGCGGCTTCATGTTTGTTCTGTTTTAAGGAATTTCAATATCACTTCATCAAAAGTGCCGTGCAGTTATTGAGTCATGAGGTAATCAATATCCATATAAATAGCAATCGGCCAAATATTGACTTATTATGCCACTTCAAGAGAGTTATGAGGCTGTTCTCAAGAGGCTGCCTGCCATATCAAGGCCTGTCCAGAGGCTCACGTTCAGGGAAAAGATCAGGTGGACACTTATCATACTGCTCATCTACGTGATAATGGCCCAGATTCAGGTATTCGGCGTCGACAAGGAAGCGTCCCAGAGGCTGAGGATAGTGGAGATACTTCTTGGAAGCAGCTTCGGCAGCCTGATGAGCCTGGGCATAGGGCCTGTGGTGACATCAAGCATCATACTGCAGCTGCTCATAGGAAGCAAGCTCATACCCTGGGACCTGAAATCAGAGGGCGGAAGGATGCTTTTCCAGGGCACGCAGAAGATCCTTGGCGTTGCCTTTTCCTTCATAGAGGCCATAATCTTCGTCAGCTTCGGCACAATAAAGGCCACAGGCGGGAATGAGATGCTGGTCATAGGCCAGCTCGCCCTGGGCGGCGTTCTCGTCATCTTCATGGACGAGCTGATAAGCAAATGGGGCTTCGGCTCAGGCATAAGCCTCTTCATAGTGACCGGAGTGAGCAAGAACCTGCTTGTCCAGTCCCTTAACCCGTTCACCAGGGCAGGCACCTTTCCCACAGAAGGCAACCCTGCAGAAGGCATAATACCGAATGCAGTTTCAAGCCTCATAGCAGGCAACCCTACAAACGCGTTCCTCTCGCTGCTCCCGCTATTCGCAACTGTTCTTGTCTTCTTCATCGTTATCTACATAAATTCAGTGAAAGTGGAGATACCCCTTGCGTTCGGCATGGTGAGAGGCTTCGGAAGGCGATGGCCCCTCAAGTTCCTCTACACGTCCAACATCCCTGTGATCCTTATAGCGGCTTTGCTGGCCAATATACAGCTCCTTGGCAGCATGCTGAAGAACTCAGGCCTGTCATGGCTCGGCTCATATGACCCGGCAACAAATACAGCTACAGGAATAATATTTTACCTCACGCTGCCCTCCAACAACCCGGCCATAAGCGGCCTTGTGATCAGCATGGCGGCCTTCGCCCTGGCAGGAATAGCTATAGCTTATGTGGCAAGGCGCTCTGCGCTGAAGATCGGCCTGATCGCAATCGTTATCGGCATCCTGTTCTGGTTCGGGCTTGTCAGATACCTTGGTCTGACATCGCTCGATATAATAGCGTCCTGGGACGCCAATGCCCTAGACGTCGCAAGGGCATTCACTTACACGCTTTTCCTCATGGCGGGCAGCGTTGTCTTCGCCTATTTCTGGATGATATCCGCAGGCATGGACTCCAAGAGCGTGGCAGGCCAGATACATTCCATAGGCATGCAGATACCGGGCTACAGGCGGGATGTAAGGATTATCGAGAGCGTGCTTGACAGGTATATCCCGGCCCTGGCAGTGCTGGGCGGGGCGACAGTGGGATTCATAGCTGCCTTTGCAGACCTGACTAGCGCTGTCGGCACGGGGACAGGCCTCCTGCTGGCGACAATGATAGTCTACCAGCTTTATGAGGAGATCGCCGCAAAGCACATGGAAGACCTGCATCCCGCCCTGAGAAGGTTTGTCGAGAGCTGAATCCAGATAACAGGCCTTGGAAGAAATTATTTAGATAACCGATATATATTAACTGAATGCCGATAGTCGTCATAGCTGGCGTGCCTCACACAGAGAAGGACAGCATAGCCTCCATTGTCCTCTCGAGGTATTCGCAAAAGCTTCCCCAGATAACGCTTATCCATGACAGGCTTGAAAAACAGATAGACATGAAGAAGAATATCCTTCTCATTTCGAATATCTTCTCGAGATATGGGGACTCATACGGGCTTTCAATGCACCCCACGGTAAAGACGATCGAAAAAGAGATGGTCGTCCTGTTCGAGCTGGAGACAGAGAGGCCTGAGATCAGAGAGTGGCAGGAGCTGAACAGGGCATATGCGGCCGCCCATTTCAGCTGCAGCCTCAGGTTCATCAGGGTGAGGAAAGGCAATATCAACCTTGTCATAAAGGAATTCTATGAGACGCTGAAAGAGGCCTTCCTATGATCCTGACGCCATTCCAGGAGCTGACGCTCCTGAGCCTTCTGCTGGCCTTCATAAGCGTCCTCCCGTACAAATTCCTGGTTGACATAAAGGCCTTCAAGGCAGCAAAGGCGGACATAGATTTCTACAGGAAAAAGATGGAGGAAGCCCAGAAGGCAAAGAAGACGGATGAGGTGAACAAGTTCTTGGACGAGATGATGAAGGCCAACAAGAGATACCTTTCCTTCACCACAAAGCCCCTTGTTATCTCCGTGCTCATCTTCTTCATAGCATTCGGCTTTCTGTCATCCCTCTACGGCATCTCCAGCTTCATGGTTTTCCACAATTTTGGGGGCATACAGGCCCAGATAGGGGAAAACAAAACCATTGGGGGCATGGAGGGCTATCCGGTCAGGCTGGAATACAGGGGCAATGCATATGATTCCATTCTTTTCAAAGACAACGGCACATATTCTATCATAATTGACGCCAATTCTGACGGCGCATTCAGCGAGGAAAAAAAGGCTGCAGGCGAAGCAGTAAAACTGGACTCCTCGTCATGGGCCTTCGAGGTGATCAATAACAGGACAGTCTTCATGCAGATGCACGCATACAACCCCGTCATACCATATGTAGGGCAGAACATCCACTGGTTCGGCTGGTACTTCCTTCTCGTCATCCCCGCCAACATGTTCTTCAGGAAGCTGCTGGGCATAGACTAGAAAAGAGCTTATTTATAGCCCTGCGGCCAATGAGATAAAGCATAAAATAGGCAGCTCAACAAGAATATCATATCCCCGCCTTAGCTCAATGGCAGAGCATGCGGCTGTATGGCTTAAAAGCCAGGCCACAGAGCGGTCATTTGACTTGAAAAAGGATGACATGCAGTGACCGCAGTGTTGAGAGTTCAAGTCTCTCAGGCGGGACTTTTTGTTATTGCTCCATGTATGAGCCTCGAAGAGGCGAAGAGTCCGATTTCGCCGTTAAGTATATGAATATGTAGAATAAATAACTAACATAAATATGTGAGGTGATTTGTATGACCAATTTAACCCTGGCTGTTCCAGAAGATCTTCACCAGATAATGCTGAAGCACAAAGAGATCAAATGGACAGAAGTAGCAAGGCAGGCCATGTGGGAAAAGGCGAGAAAATTAGAGCTCATGGACAAACTTCTGGCAAAAAGCGAATTAACAGAGCAAGATGCAGAGGAGATAGGGCACAAAATAAAGCATGGAATCGCAAAACGGCATGGTCTGGTTAAATGAGAATTCTTGCCGACACAAATAGAATAATAGCAGCCTTGGTAAAAGCAGGTACAACAAGGAACATACTCTTCGATGAGAATTTCGAATTCGTGACACCAGACTACACAATCACAGAAATAAGACAACACGAAGACGAATTGCTAAAGAAAACAAAATTAACAAAAGAAGAATTCGAACTTTTGCTTGCACTAATTTTCGAGCATGTAACAATTATCCCACTTTCGGAATATGAGGATTTTATTGATCAATGCAAAAACGATATAAGCGATCCAGATGACATACCGCATCTAGCGGCCTGTCTTGCGAGCAATGCGTACGGCATATGGGCTCATGATCAACATTTTCTGGAACAGCGCAAAGCTAAAGTTCTCACAAACATAGATATGCTCAGACTCTCGGGGAAGGCAAAATCGGATTGAGTTTAACATCGGAATTTGACGAAGTTGAATTTCCCACGAGACTCGGCAGCCCTGAGGCCCGAGGTGAAAATTATTTGGGGGAGCAGGGGAAAACGCTTGGCGTTTTAGGCGAAGCCGACCCTGCGAACCGTTATCATTGTCAGAATTTGTCGCGAAGCGATGAAGAAATCCGCCGTAGCCCGCCCGCCGGAAAGCTTATATACCAAAGTGAATAATACTATTCATTAAGTGATTAATTTGAGGCAACAAACTTTGCTGAAAATCGTGCGTTTAATGAGGATCGAATTGGACAAAGGCTTAACAATACTTGGGATATCAAAAAAACTGAACATCGGCTATCGCCCTGCCTATAACCACATCAATTCAATGGAAAAGGAAGGGATAGTGAAAATTGTAAAGGTGGGCAATGCAAAGCAGTGCTTCCTGAATCTCGGCAATGCCAAATGCAGGCATCTTCTTGAAGAAGCAGATGAGCTGAAAAAGGAAGAGATATATAAGAAAAACCAAAAAATCAGGGCTGTTGTCGAAAGCCTGATCTCAAAATTAACCAAGGATTTTATTTCAGACATCCACTCTGTTGTTTTATTCGGAAGTCATGCCAGTGGAACTGCAGCAAAGGCATCAGACATTGATTTATTGTTCATAGTAAGTGATTTGAAGAATAGGAAATTAAGGGAAGGGATAGAGCGTGAAAGTGCGAGTTACCAGTATTCGCATAACCTTAAAGTAAGCCCATTAATTACGGATATAAACGAATTCAAAAGAATGCTGGAATCAGAAGAACTGAATGTTGGAAAGGAAGCAAGAGAATACGGAATCTCTCTTTATGGCTCTGAAATGTTCTGGAGGCTGGTCTCATGAATAGAGTTGAATTTCTCAAGAGGAAAATTGACAGGCATCTGCTCAAAGAGCAGCTCTTCAAGAATCAGGACTATATAAAGCTCGAAAAGCCGTTCCTGGCAAAATCAAGAAAAAACTTCGCTGTCGCCAATCTTCTTTTCAATATATCCGAGAAAGACGAGTTGAAAAAATCTCTGAATCTTGCTTACGGCTTTGAAACGTACGAATGGACGACTATCGTCTCGTATTATTCAATGTACGTCTCAGCATTGGCTGCCCTGGCGAAGCTGGGACTCAAGTCAAAAAGCCATGCTGCGACAATAGCGGTTCTTGAATATCATTATGTGCGGAACGGCAGAACCCTTGAAGCCAGGCATATTCAGAAACTTTCAAAAGCGTATTCCATCACCGAAGAGCTGATAACCAAACTTATTGAAACAAAAACCAAAAGAGAAACCGCCCAATATGATGCCACCTCGGCAATCTCAAGGGAGAACGCAAAAACTGCCCTTGAAGATGCCGAAGAGTTTATCACAAAGATAGAGGAAGCTCTGGATTGAAAGCCGAGAAAGTCCGCCGTAGCCCGATTGCACATAACGTTTCGGGCTTTACGAAGGTTTTGCGTAGCACAACTTTGGGTGAGCTACAGGTACATTACGGGCGAACCGTAAAGCCCGTGTTCTACGACCGAGCGAAAGCGAGCGGCAGCGAGCGCAGAGTTTTCGGGGCGAGGCAAATCTTATTTAATTTTTCTGTATTTTCTATACCACACAATTATTCCTATTATTCCAACAACAAATATTATGACAAAACTAAGGTTTTCTGATATAGAACTTTCAGGACGTATAGAATATGCAAAATTTAAAAGCGCAATACCGATTAACGCTACTATTGTAAAAATCCCAAGGAAAGTTATATAAATTTCTACCCTTTCAACTTTATCCATAATATCTATTTTTTGTTTGAGGAGAATATAAATAGAAGCCGAGCCCCGAAAATTTCGTAGAACAACTATTACACGAACCATCCCTGCCACAAATACCGAGACATGGCCAAAAAAGCGAAGCTTTGTCAAATTTTTATGGCTTCTGCAGCCGGCCTGAAACCATCCCGCAAAAAATCAAAAAAATCAATGCCGCCATTCACTCAATCAGGATCCTTGACGAGTAAACCTTCTTCGTGCCTTTCTCATCCCCATAGCGGATATATGCCCTCGGCATCTTCAGGCTCCCGAGGACAATGGGCCTTATGGTATAGCTGATCACCCTGTGGTCCTTTGGGGTGAGATCCCCGAGGCGCCAGATGAGCTCAGTCCCTGCATCGGAGCGCTTCACAACCGGCTTCAGGTTGCCGAAATCCGTCACAGAGGCCAGCGGAGAGACAAAGTCCCTCACAATGACGTTTTTCAGGCGCCTCACAGGATTCCTGACCTCGACAATTATGTTATGCTCCCTCTTATCCTTTGTAACATATTTCTTCCTCACTTTCGGCCTTGAATATTCCAGGAAAAGGCCTATGGCTATGGCGCTCAGGACAATAACGCCTGTCACGAACCTTGCCGTGGAAGGCCAGTATTCAAGCCTGTAAACCACTTTCCTCTCCTGCCCGGGCCTAATGTCGCCCAGGAGGAAGATGCAGTCCTTTGACTTTTCAGCATCAGCGCATGACAGGGGCTTGGTGACAAAGCCTGTCGCCAGGTCCCTGCTTATGCTGCTCTCCAGCATGTAGTTCTTTTCGGCAATGTTCCCGTTGTTCGACACGGTTATGACAACCTCATCATAGGACGGGCCTTTGACTGTTTCCGCCCTTGTGACAATATTGTGTATCGGCTCGACAAGGAAGCTGTCCTTCATGACGATGCTGTCCAGCCCCACCTCAACGTTGTAAATCCCTGCAGCCAGCCCTTCCGTTGAGACAGTCTTTGAGACAGAAGAAGTTGCCG
The DNA here is from genome assembly GCA_016185435.1 of Candidatus Aenigmatarchaeota archaeon. GTDB lineage: Archaea > Aenigmatarchaeota > Aenigmatarchaeia > QMZP01 > QMZP01 > JACPNN01. The sequence goes on from JACPNN010000007.1 coordinate 64,609, forward strand.
TCGGCTCGTCCGAAAAAAGCTGCCTGACAATAATCCCATCATTGTCTTTTATAGAAATCATCAGCGGGAAGACGTCCCTGTTCCTCGACCTGACATCGAAGGAGACGTGAAGCAAATTGCCATCCTCCTTAAGCTCCAGGCGGCCTGCTTCAAGCTCAGGAGGCCGGGGAAGGACACTCATTTCAAAGCCGACCTTTGCCTTGTCCTCCGGGAAAAAGACATCAGATATCACGACGGAATAGGTGTAGTTTCCTGCCTTATTTGGGACGAATATTATGTCAGCTGTCTCTTCCCTCTGCGGCCTGGCCTCTATCAGCAGCTGTGTCGGCTGCCTCCATTCGAGATGAGGGCCGTCTACAGATATCCTGAATTTCTTTTCTGTGTCTGATTCGCCAAAAACCTTCAGCTTGTAGACGGCCTGCTGCCCCTCAAGAACCGTCTGGCTTTTCGGCCCGATGGAGACAGCCATAAAGGCGGCTGCTGGATTGGACACAATCAGCAGTGCAGCGACAGAAAACAAAAATATGGGGGGCAGTTTCATAGCCACTTTAATGTGGCTTTTCAGATTTAAATTCATGAGAAAGTGTGTTATTGTTTTCAATAATTATTTGCGGTTTTCATTTTCCCCTGGCAAGCCTGATGTGGCTCTCGGCAAGCTCGAACAAGTTGGTCTCGCTTGACAGGAGGTTGAGCTCCTGGGCCGTCACCGCAGAGGCTATTATCGCTGCAAGCCTTTTTGAATGGCTGCCTGCAGTTGTTTTTGAAGGGCCATGGCAGCCAAGCAGCTGCAGACATTCTTTCGCCGTGCCGAAGTCAGTCCCGCCCCCTGTGGCGGCCACTTCCAGGCAGGGCATTGTGACGCCAAAAACCAGATTATTGTTTTCCATCTCCGCATGCGTAAAGCATGAGCTTGATTCAACTATCTGGGCGCAGTCCTGGCCTGTCGCTATGAACAGGGCGGCGACCGTATTGGCCGCATTGGCATTGAAGCCCGTCACCGTGCCCGCAAAGGCAGAGCCCTGGTAATTCTTGAGATTGTTCAGCCTCACTATTTTTTCAGGATCTATGCCGAACACCTTTCTTATTGTTTCAGGCCCGATGGCAACCTCTGTGTGCACTGTCTTCCCCCTTCCAAGAAGGACATTGGAGTGCGTCGCCTTTTTGTCCGAGCACATATTCGCTGTAAGCGTGATCAGCCTTGCTTCCGGGAATTCCTTGAGGATAACCTTCACGCCATTTGCGGAATATTTTGTCGCAGAGTTCATGCCCATCGCATCGCCTGTATTGAAGACGAATCTCACATGCACATAGCGGCCAAGCTGGAACGGCTGAATCTCAAGCAGCTTTGTCACTTTTGACTCCGCCTCGCATGCCTTCCTGATTTCCTCAGAAAATTTCCTGTCAGCCTTCAGTCTTTCTGCTATTTCAGCAGCCTCTATTATGCTCTCTGCCTCAATCAGAGGCGCGCGTGCCATGCAGTCCCTTGTCACCTTCGCCTTTATCCCGCCGGACAGGTTTATGGCTTTGCAGCCCCTGTTGATGCCTGCGATAAGCGCGGCCTCATTTGTTGCCAGGGGGAGATAGAATTCGCCTTTCGCATAATCGCCAGTTATCATAAGCGGCCCTCCTATGCCCAATGGGGTTGCTGCGCCGCCTATCTGCTGCTCTATTCCTGTCGTGAGCTTCTCGCTTGAAGATACTTCCACATAGCACCTTTCCACGTCATCAAGGCTGGTGCCTGTCTTTTCCTTCAGGAACTTCAGCCTCAAAAAGGCGGCGTCCTTATTGGCCTGGTGCCACTTCCTTTTGTCGCCTGAGTATATCCTCTGCCAGATGACGTTCTCGAGCTCGTAAAGCTTTATCTTCCCCCTGAGAAGCGAGTCGAAGATCTCTTCCATACCATATAACAATTGGCGCATATTTAAATTCAGTCAGGGAGTATTTGGCATATGCACCGCATATCAGAAGAGTCGATAGGGAAGCTGAAATCCTTGGGGGCAAAAAAAGTAATGATACAGGCCCCGGAAGGCCTGAAGATGTCCCTGATAGGTTTCTCAAAACAGCTGGAGAGAGAAGGCTTTGAGGTGCTTGTCTCTGTCGAGCCCTGCTTTGGCGCATGCGACATAAGGGACATGGAAGCCAAGGCCCTGGGCTGCGACGCCCTGCTCCATATCGGCCACACGGATTTCGGCGTCAAGCCTGCCATTCCTGTTGTTTATGAACCTTTCAAAATAGAGTATGATCCAACCAGACTTCTGAAAAATAATATGGAGGAGCTGAAGAAGTACAAAAAAATCTGCCTTATAACAACGAGCCAGTTTTTATCTTCAATTGAGAAGGCAAAAGCAATATTGGAGAAAAACAAAATAAAAATCTATACAGGCGGCCATGCAAGGGCAGGGACAATAGCCCAAGTTCTCGGATGCGACTACTCTGCGGCCCTGCCTTTCGAGAAGGAGGTCGACTGCTTCCTTTATCTTGGCTCCGGAAAGTTCCATCCCCTCGGCCTGGCAGTCAAAACGCCCAAGCCTGTCCTGGCCCTTGATGTCGAATATAACAAAATAATCGATTACACAAAAGAAGGAGAGAAGCTGAGAAGGATAAAGGCGTGGCATATCGAAAAGGCCAGGGACATGAAGAGTTTTGCAATCTATATCTCTTCCAAGCCCGGCCAGATGTACGCAAACCTTGCCAGGCATGCCAAGAAGAAACTGGAGGCCAAGGGCAAGAGCGTGACAATAATTGTGGCCGACATGCTGACGAAGGAGAAGATAATGGGCATGGAAATAGACTGCATAATCAACTGCGCATGCCCGAGGATATGGGAAGATTTCAGGCTTTTCGGGAAGGTAATATTGAATCCTGAGGATGTCGAGAAACTGTAAATGAGAGTGAACTGTAAAATCTGCCGGTTATTGAGAGGGATTAAACTAGGGAATTATTCTTGCAGACTTCAGGATGAAAAAAACCACAATTATCAGCAATATCCAAAAGATAATATCCCTTTCACCGTCTGTCATATCTCCACCATTCCCTATCTTCCAGCATAGTAACTCGCTTGTCTAATTCATGATAGTGAAGCTGGGCTTTAATTTGTTCCAGGTGTTTCTCTAATCTGTCTATTTTTTTGCTGGTTTCTGAATAGATTATGAAACCGATTAGCATAACTACACCAATAAACAAGGTCATTTTGTCATCAATTGTTTGGGCAGCAAAGAATTGCCATATTGCTATCAAGGTAACAATAACTGTCAATGCAGTACGGATGTTCATAAGAGATTTTCATGGGAAAGTTAATGAACCTATGTAATGCGTATCCGAAAGACTTGACAGCTCAAATGAGAGATTCTTTTCGGATAAGAGCAAAAAGGAACCCCGATGGGATCCAGGCGAGGCGGCCAAATATCCTAGTGGATTAGCTCCAAGGGCTTGCCGCCATCCGGCGCGGATCCCATGTTCCCGTTATCCTGGGCAATTAATCCTTGTTTTTTGATATTAATATCATTTTCGGTAGAAAAAGTTAATTAAAGTATATAAATAGAAGATAAATATAAATATTTGTTAAGATAATAATGATAAATGGCAAACTAAATTAAAATTCTTATAAGGAAAATATGCATGCGGAACCCATAGACAAAACAGACAAAAACATCATAAACATGCTGGCCAAGGATGGAAGACTGAGCTACAGGAAGATCAGCCAGAAGGCAGGGGTCAGCGTGGTGACCGTGATGAACAGGGTGAGAAGGCTGGAGAAGGGCGGAATAATAAAAGGCTACAGCGTCGTCATGGATTACCCTTCCCTCGGGTATGACCTTGAGGCCCTGATAGAAGTGAGGGTGAGCAAGGGCAAGCTGTTCGATGTGGAAAACCTCATCGCGGCCAGGAGGAATGTCTTCTCTGTTTATGATGTCACAGGCAATTTTGACGTGGCCATTGTGGCCAAATTCCAGAACAGAAGGCAGCTGGACGAGTTTGTCAAGTACCTGCAGACCATACCGAATGTGACAAGGACGCATACGAGGCTGATATTGAATACAGTCAAGGAGGCCAGTTTCGAGATATAGTTTCCGGATATCACTGGCTCTTATTCTTTTCCTGGTATTTCCCCTTCTCAAAATCCTGCATCTCGGATTCCCTGGCTCTCAGGATCTCCTTTATCTCCTCCATGTCAATCTCAACTTCCTTCGCTATCCTGGCAGCTGTCACACGGTTGAGGCTTGTCTCCTCAATGGTGCGGAGGTTGTTCTCTATCGTGTCGAGTTTTTCGAGTAGCCTGTCCCTCAGGGGCCTCTTTTTGTTCAGGGCCTTCTCCCTCAGCCTGTCCCATTTCCTCCTGAGGCCCTTGACCCTCCACCCCCACATGAAGCCGGGAGAGATGAAATCAAATATCCCCATCACTTTAAATTGGCAGGCCGGCAATAAAAGTATACGCGCGGGGGTAGCCAAGAACCTTTTGCCGTGATACAAGCCACAAAGCGTTCACGGAAAAGGCTGGCAGCGGCCAACGGCGCGGGACTCAAAAAAGCCTTTTCTTTTTGCACAAGAAAAGGCTTTACCCAAAAGAACGCAAATAGAAGCACAGCGTCTGCGGAAAAGAAAGCTCTTGAGTGTTGAGCGCAATGCAATGAAATAAGAAATCCCGTGGCTTAGTGCCTTCGCAGGTTCGATAGGCTTTCTTTTCAGAAAAGAAAGCCCATACGGCAAAGAAAACGCAATACAAAGATAGTATGGTCTACCCAAAAGAAACACAATACAAAAGCTGAAACAAGAACCCAAAACGGAATTCCTGCCCCCCGCACTCCTCTTTTTTATAGTATAATGTGCAGCCAGCTATCTGAAAATATATTTGCTGTTTCTCCTTTTTCCATAATGATTAGCTAAACCTTTTGATACAAGAGCGTTTAATATCTTTATCGCAGTGGGTCTGCTTAAATTGTATATTCTCATTACATCTGATGTCGTCAGGCTCTTTTTCTCCCTTCCGTAAAACAAGATTACTTCCTCAAGTGTTTCTGGTGTTCTTTCTTCGAATCTTATTGTCAGATGGAAAATGTTTGATAAGCTTGTTATTTCTGGTGGATTGAGTCCAACAGACTGCAATTCACGCTTCATAATAGGAATTCCTTGGCCTGCGGCTTCAGCTTGGTGAACAGGTCTCAAAAAATTGTAAATTCCTTGATTCTTATGAATAGGAATTCCTTGTGAGAGTATTTTTTCCAATTCATCTTTATCTGGAGCGCCAGAGTTTTGAAACTCTACCCTATTGTCAAAAATGCGTATCAGCGACTCCTGTGGGTCATTATAATCCCTGTGGACAACCATATTTACTAAAGCTTCTCTTAACACAAGCTCAGGAATAATTGGCTCCTCTATCCTGTTTATGCCTTCATAATGCTCTTTGACAGGTAGATTCAGTTTTAGGAAATTCAAGCAGCTAGAGATAAGCTTTCTTGCTGGCAGTTCTGCAAGATATGATGCAATTCTATCAGTTGGTTTGTCGCTTCTGAATCGGACAAGTTGTATTTTGCACTGTGGTAGATAATCAGCTGGGTTCTTGCTTATTGTTATTAGGCCAAGGTTTGTTAGCCATTTGCTGTCATCTGTCATAGCTTTATTCATTTTGAGGAAGTTTTCCGCAGTTTTTGCTTCCAATGGGTTTCTTTCGTTGATTTTCTTCAAATAGAAGTCCAACTCCTCTTTGTCTATGAAATTTACAGGGGCTGTGCTTGGCCTCTGCTCCCATGACAATAGACCGTGGCGCAATAAGTTTTGTCTCACTTCTGCCGTAGTCATTTTCTTGATGGAGTCTTGGACGCGATGATACGGAATTCCTTTATATTCGCAGATTGTGCCTCCTAGGCCTGTGATTTTGTAAATGGCTATCGTTTTGGAGTCTTTTTCTAGAAATTTTGGATCATCAACGTAAGGAATAGGACTGCAGTTTCTTAGCACTTCTCCGATTCTGGTTATTAGTACCTGCTCATCACCGATTCCGATAACGGCTTTATTTTTTGACAGCCCTATAGCCAACCAACCGCCGCCAGATGTGGCAAAAGCTGCAATTTTTTGGCCAATTGAGTCTGGATTCTTTAATCCTTCAATCCAATCGAAACTCAGTCCTTCGACTTGTTCATTTCTGAGTATTGAGTCTATCAATTGTTCAACGGTTATAGTATTCATAAATAATTATAAATCATTGTATTTATATTCTTTACTATTTAACAATTGACCGCAATGAGAAAAAAATGCACAAATTTGTATTTAAATAGCATACGACAATTATTGACACATGGAGCTGCAAGTGCTTGAAAGGAAGGATGACAAGCTGAAGATAGAGATAAAAGAGGAAAGCCACACATTTCTGAACATTTTAAGAGAGAAGTGCTGGCAGGCCGGGGCTTTGCAGGCCACATATATGCTCGAACACCCCTATCTGACCCAGCCAAAGATAGTCGTCTACGGCAAGAACCCGAAAAAAATACTTCTTGAGGCCGCAAAAAAGGTGGCAGAAGAGGCCGAGGCATTTGAAAAAGAGTTCAAGAGAGAGGCGAAGAAGTGAGCACTATTGTTTTGGCTGCTCCTGCCCGGCTCCCTTATTGTAGGCCGTATACAATATCAGGGCCATCAGCACAACGGCAAGGACGGCTATAAAGCTTTCATCGAACGTTTTTTCAAGCAGATTCTGGCCGCTGATCAGGAACAGCAGAAGCAGGGCAAAAATAACGGCTATCAATGTGAAATCTTTCTCATGCTTGCCCTTTACAAAAGAAAAAACAAAGCCTATGAAGAAGAAGGCCATGAAGAAGAGGGCCGCTGAAGGGAGGATTGCTTTCAGGAATTGAGCCACGCCTGTGTCATTTGCTGCAAAGAAGGCTATTATCATTGCTATTAAAAGGTTGGCAGGCTTGTGTTTAATGAAGCCTCCCACCTGGAGGGTGCCGAAGGATACTGCAAGGGCGAACAGGAAAGGCAGAAGGAAGTCCTCGAGGAAAGGGGCTTCAATGAAGGGCATAATGAATATTGGGGGAAGATGCATAAGTAGATTTATAAGCTCCCTGATTGTGATATAACACTGTTATACCGATATCCATAGTGGCCACAATACCAGAAAAAAAGAGTACCGAAAAGTATTTAAATAGAGATTATAACTAATTAGTAGTGAAATTATGACTAATATAACTATCCCTTCTGGTACGAAGGCAGAAAGCCTCTATGATGAGGAAGTTAGGCCTGAATACAGAACTCTTGGCTCCCACACTGCAGGCACAAATAGAGCTGCCATACAGAGAGGATTCGATCCTTCCCTTGGCATTTATCGCCTGATTGAAGATATTTTCAATCCTCAGGGGACAAACGGAAAAAAACCTGTGCCATATCATTATTCTGAGGTCGGGAGTACAGGAATCGACAAGAATTCTCCTGAATATCAAGCCTTCTCAGATATTTTCGAAAAGGCCTACAAAAAGGTCATGGCACGTGAAACCAAAGTTCAAAGAAGGCCAAACGAGGAGCTGGAAGCACAGGGAGCAATAGCGAGATGGGAAGGAGATGACATCTATCTTCCTAAGAGACCGAAGGATGTGCTTGGAACCCTTTATCAATACTTTTCTTCAAGGCTTAATGTCCTGAGAAACAAGAAAGGCGAATATCTGGAAAAGGGGCTTGATTTATACTTCCATTTGCACGAAGCTGTGGAGCAGCTTTGGAAAGAAGCAATCGGCGATAAATTCGTTGAAGAGAAACATGAGGCTATGCTTCTGATAAAAATGGAAGATGGAGCAAGAAAAGGTGATAGGAATTTGCAGACTGCATATCATGGGGCACTTGCTACTCATGGTCGCAGATTCGTCGAGGGTGACAGCTTTGCAGAAAAGGTAGGGATATACTGCTCAAATCTTAGGAACAGGGTGAAGGAAGTGTTCGGGGCCGATATATTAAGATTATCATACAATACAGAGGGAGGTGCTTCATAGTATGGCAGTTCAACTCCCTAAGGAAGCAGTCAGAGGCATTTACGACATCAATACGCTTGAAGAAGGTCCAAGCCTTAAAACCAAGAACATCGAATATCAGATAGCACTGGATCGTGCAACAGGGCAGCTTGTCCAAAGAGGAATTAGAGAAGTGGATGGCAATTTTCCAGCTACCACACCTGGGCTTCAAATTTACTGGTTTTATCAGACATTCATCCAGCATCCTATTGCCGACTGGATCGCTTCAAGTTTTATCGGTAAATATCTAAACATAAAACCCGGTGACGAGAACCCATTAAGATGGTGGCTCCACGTCGGGTATATTTCAGGGGATGTCGCTAAACAGGAAGCAGCACCTGCTGGACAAAGCGGACACCCTCCCGGCACAACCGCTGCCATGCACGGTGGTTTGCCTACGATTGTGTATGGGTTAAGCAGAAGAGGTCTTCAGAGAAAGATGAACAGAATTTACCCAACACTTGAAGGGGGCATTAATGATGCAGGAGAGATTTACAGGTTCAGAGACATCATGAAAGGAGCATATGGCAGCCCCAGATACGCATATGCGACGGCCAGCGCAAGAGGCTCCAGAAGGCTTGATCTGACTGACTGAGCCCCAGCCAATTTTCCAACTCATGTGCCTCTCTGAATTCTTGCCGCTTTTTCTGTAAGCGATCTTAATTTTTCTCTGTAATCATGGATTTTCCTGTCTACTAGCCTTGCATCGAATCCTCCAACCCTTTTCAGATTCTCCAAGTTTTCGATTTCTCTTGTAGCGCCGGTCTTCAGTTCTATTATACTCCTATACAGCTCCCCTACAGCATTGAAATCTTTATTTCTCTTTGCATTTTCCATTGCAGCCACATTGCCATCAATAAGATTCAGATATTGATTAACCTCCATTTCTGTGTTCCTTTCCACCCCGCTGAGTTTTCCTCCAATGCGCTTTCCAACATAGCCGCCTATGGAAGGCAGCATGCCCTGACCCCGTCCTCCTCCGGCCTCTTCGCCTCCTCTTCCTGGGCCGCTCCCAAAGTGCCTGAAGATGAAAAACAGGGCAGCCCCTATCAATACTGCCCCTATGTAGAATGTCCCCAAGGCAGCGAAGAATGTGAAATAGCCCTGCAGGACGATGAACATGAATATGACCACTGAAAAAAGAAGCTTGAAGCCCGCATGGCTCTGGCCGCCGAGCATATTCTTTATGAAGGTATCAATCACGACAAACACGAAAAATATCATCGTCACCATCGGCAGGAATATGACAAAGAAAAGGGCATGCAGATCCGAAGGGTACTGGTAGCAGTTGACCATGCTGCAGTTTATCCCAAGGAACTTTATCAGGATGTTCAGGATTTCATTGGCCATTCGACTATCAATTAGATTATTCTTTCGGAAGGTTAAAATCGTTGCATCATTTGCACTGTGCTTGCATGCCTCATCTGCACCTTTCAATATAAGCCGGCAGGCCCAAGAAAATACTATGGCGCCAACCATCGGGATTCTCGCATGGGGCCTCGTGGGAGGCATACTCCGCATCATAATAAGCTACTTAAGGAACTACTCCTTCGGATGGAACAACAGGAAGGCAACAATAACCATCCTGAGCGCCCTCTTTGTAAGCGCAGTGGCCGCCATACTCGTCGAGAGCGGCAACCCGAAAGTGCTGGTGATTGCAGGCTTCGGCGGAATCGACGCGCTGAATGCCATATACAGGAGCGTGATGAGGAAGGAGACAGGCATTTCAGCCGGGGCGGGCCCAGACCTCGTGTTTGGAACCGGGAGCAGCTATCCGGAATGGATGAACGAGAGGCAGAGGAATGCCCTTAACTACATGGCAAAATATGGGCGGATAGCCAATGACGATTACCAGAGGCTGAACAAGGTGTCTGACAGGTCTGCGAGATATGACCTTGAGCTTCTCGTAAGAAAGGGAATGGCAAAGAAGACGGGCAGGGGCCGCGGAATATATTATGTACCCGCATAGATCCTAAATGCGAGTCAGCGAATCCGGCAAAAACCAGGCAAAACAATGACAGGAATCAACAGCATCCGGAAATCTAACGGCAATGTAACGGCAAAAAGCTGCAGAAATCAGACAAAAAGCGGCAATAAAACGGCAAAATAACGGCAATTCCAGCGGCTATTGATCTCACTTCCTGACAAACTTCTCCACAATCGTCCCATAGGCAGGCCTCGTCACAAGGAAGCCGGCCGCAACTCCCACTATTGTTGTGATCGCAAAGCCCCTCAGCAGGCCAGCGCCTATGAATGCCAGCGGTATCATAGAACCGATATTTGTCATTGCAGCGCCGATAATTATGAAAAACGCAAGCTTTATCCTGTCCTTGATGTCCAGCACCTTTTCTTCCTTCTTAACGCCTCTCAGAGCCTCATCGGCTATGATTATCTGGTGGTTTATGCCTGTACCTATGGCCGCTATGGTCCCTGCAACCGAGGCCAGGTCCACAGTCCAGCTTATCATGCCTGCAAGCGGGACAATAAGTATGGTATAAGCCGAAAGGTCAGCATGCCTCTTCAGGAACGCGGCTGTTATGACGGCAAATGATATGACAAGCACTGCCCCCCAGATGTACGCATCGCCTGAAGCAGCAGCGCCCAGTATTATGGCAACCTCTGAAAGGCTCACCAGAATCATGGGGACGGCTATTTTCACATTCCTGTACCTCAGGAATATTATCCCGCTCACAAGAATTATGGCTGCTATGCCCGCTATAAGCGCAGACTGTATGAACGCCTTTCCAAGGGTGGGGCTGATGACATCTATGGACACAATCTCAAGGCTTGTCGGCAGCGCACCGCTTCTGAGTATTGTCTGCAGTCTCAATCTCTCCTTCACCGCACCTTCCTGTGTGGTCTCGAATCCCTGTATGCTCACTTCCTGCGCGGGCTTGTCAGCCAGACTGGCGCCTATCCTCAGGCTGGAGACTTCTTTGCCGTCGAGATAAAGTATGATATTGCTTTCCAGATACTCCTGCCCTGAGTTAACATCAAAAATCTTGTCCACGCCCTTCAGTGCAGAAAGGAACTTCTGCGCCCCATCATTGGAAACAGCTATTCCGAACTGGAACTCAAACCCTCCATTCACAGGCGCTATGGAGGATCTCTGGGCATCCGTATAAACGATCTCTATATCCTTGCCCTCATACACCTTCGCATAAAGCAGGAGCTTTCCAGAGCTCTTGTTCATGTATTCGAATACGATCCCGTCAAAAGTGAACCTGCCCCCCTGCTCAACCTCTCTGCCTTCCACAATCAGCGTACCATTGGCGGTGACAGGCACATCATAGGTTTTGCTTCCCACCTGCAGCCTGGCCGTATTATTGGCCCCTATCTTCACAGGCTTGGTGACCTTTGCCTCAAACATGCCCTGCTTGGCAAGCAGATTCTCGACAAAATCAGTCCCCACACCTGCAGACTCAACATGTATCAGAGGCCTGTCGGCATACACAGGATAGAAGTTTATCTCCCTCAGGCCATAGATATTTGCTCTGGTCTGCAGAACCTGTATCGCCTGCGTAACGGTATCTTCAGTGACATTTCCGACAGGCGAGAGCAATATCCTTACCCCTCCCTGTATATCAATCCCAAAATTCAGGTTTGTCCTCTCTATCTCGCCTACAAATATTCCCGGCGTATTGTTGAAAGCTAGCGCATAAGGCTTCCCGTCAGCAACAATATTGATGCTGCCTTTCAGTTTCTGGACAGCCTTTTCCCAATCAGCGGCATTCCTTATCTTCTCGCCGTTGACCTCTGTAATCTGGCTCCCCAGGCCAACAATGTCCTTTGCAGCGCTCTCATTCGCTATCTGTATGACTACGACGCCGTCCCTTCCATAGGGGTACGCCTTCATGCCCACAGCAAATACTGCCCCCAAAACCATCACTACAAGCAGCCAGACACGCCAGTATTGAAGCATCATATCACCTTCCCGAAATCGCTCTCCAAGGGCGTTATTGTCAAAGAGTTTACCAGAACGTTTCCAGGCCTTGAAGCAGCAAAAAGAACTGCTTCAGCCACATCTTCCGGCTTGAGCAGCCTCTCCGGATACTTCGCATCGAATGTGTGGGTGGCCCCTGGGCAGATATAAGACACCTTAATCCCATGTTCCCTGACATCCTTCTGGAGGGCAAGGCTGAAGCCCGTGACAGCGAACTTGCTTGCAGAATAAGCAGCCTCATTCTTCATGCCTGTCAAACCTGAAACTGAGGATATATTTATAATATGTCCTGAATTCTGCCTGATCATATAAGGAAGGCATGCCCTTGTCATGAATATTGTGCCCTTGGCATTGGTATCAATCAGACTTTCAATATTCTCCTCCTCTGTCGATTCTGTTTTTCCCCCTATGTACATGCCTGCATTATTGACCAGTATGTCTATTCTTCCAAATCTTTCTATAGCTTGCGATACCACTTTTCGGCAGTCCTCAGCCTTTGAAATATCAGCCTGAATCTGGAGAACATCGGAATTTTTTAAACCCTTCCCATTCAGCTCTGCCAGATTCCTTGAACACACAGCCAGCATTGCGCCTTCCTTTGAGAATGCCAGTGCTATTGCCTTCCCTATCCCTTTGCTTGCTCCTGTCACTATAACAACCTTATTTTTCAGCATCATGTCAATCCCTTCCTCTCCAGGCTCCATCTGAGAAGGCTAGCATTCTGGAGCCATGTGTGGACTATGTCTGCGCAGAGGCCTATTATCATCACGCTTGCTATGCTTGTTATGACAGGGCTTGCGCTTACGAAATAAAGGGCAATCAGGGCTGCCAGGGCTGTCAGAGTCATTGTCATCCCTGTTATGAAGGCCGACCTAATTTTTTCGGTTATATTTCCCTTCTCCACCTTGAACACCCTGGTTGCCAATACAATGTCAGTATCTATCGAATATCCAAGGAGCATCAACAAAGCACCAAGGCTCGGCAAAGACAGTTCTATTCCAAGGAGCTGCATGAAAGCAAGGGTAACAATTATGTCTGCCGCTGCGGCAAATATGACATTTAAGGATGGCACCAGTTGCCTGAAGATGACAAACACGATTATGAACATCAGAACAAAGGATATGCCAACAGCCATCTGCGCCTGCTGCCAGAAGCTTGCGCCCAGCGCCGCCCCTATCTTCTGCACAGATGCAGTCTTTGTGTCGAATCCCTTCTGCCCGAGTTCGGCAATCAGGGCATTCGAATCTATATTTTCACTTCCCTGTATCACAATGCTTGAGCCGGACAAGCCTTTTATCTCCCTGATGCTGAGGCCGCCAAACTTCTGCTTCAGCTGGCTTTCAAGCCCCTGTATGTCCACAGGCTCAGCCGTGGCAATGCTTATCAGAACCCCTCCCTTCAGCTCAAAGCTCCTGGTGACAATCTCCCCTGTTGTCAGGTAGCTGTTTGCCAGCACCCCTATGGAAAAGAGCACAAGAAACAGGGGTATGACCATGGCCTGCTTGTAGCTTATCGGCAGCTTTATGTTCTGGAACATACATAGCTAAAGCTGCATAGATTAATAAATTCACATTACAGCGATAATTGAGCATATGCACGACATAGCAATAGTCGGGGCTGGAGCTTCAGGCCTATATCTGGCCAGCCTCCTCGAGAAGGAATTTGATGTGGTTGTCATAGAAGAGCACAAGCAGGCCGGAGGAAAGGCATGTTCAGGCCTGTATAGCGCCAATATAGAAAAATTTGTCGATATAAATGAGAGCTGGATAGAACATGCAGTAGAAGGCGCAGTATTACACTCCCCAAACAGCACAGAGGTCAAAGTGACCAAAGGGAAGACAGCGGCCTATGTAATGAACAGGGATCTTTTTGACAGGCATCTGGCATCCGGATTGTCATGCCCCCTGAAATTCGACACAAGAGTGGAGAAAATAAAAATAGGAAATCATGTCAAGCTTCTTACTGATAAAGGAATTTTTGAATCCAGGATGGTTATAGGCGCAGACGGAGCAAATTCAGCAGTCAGGAGGCATTTCAAAACATCGCCAAAAGAGATCGTCAACGGCATCATAGCAATAACGAATCAGCAGGATTGTTCAAAAAATGTCGATCTTTGGTTCAATAAAAAGCTGATTTCTGACGGCTTCTTCTGGAAAATACCTCGAGGAAAAAGGACAGAATATGGAGCCCTTGGAAGGAATATCAACTACAATATGCTTGAAAGCTTCTTCAGGTTAAGGGATTACAAAAAGCATGCAGCCTTCATCCCCATAGGCCCCTGCAAAAGCTATTTCGACAGATGCCTGCTCATAGGCGATGCAGCAGGGATAACAAAGCCATGGTCCGGGGGAGGCGTCCTTTATGCCTTCAATTGCGCCAAGATAGCAAAAAACGTGATAAAGACGGCATTCGATAGGAACGATTTTTCAGAAAGAGTTCTGAAAAGCTATGAGGGCCAATGGAAAACAAAACTGGGCATAAACATAGCCCTTGGCCTGGTCGCAAGAGAGGCCCTGAAATCCATGGCTGACAGGGATATTGACAGCCTTTTTGCAAAATTCAATGAAAAAAAGATGAGCAGGCTTGACATGGACTTCCCCTTTGCGGACATAGGATAGCCATTTCATCCTTTCCCCAATTTCCCCAAAGCCGCCCTGGAAAATGGGCTCCCAGTCTTCTTTATGGCTTCTCCAATATCGAAAAGGCTTATCTTCTCAATCTCCTTTTTGCTGGCCTTTAACTTCCCTCCGGCCGAGCAGAGATAAAGCAAAGACATCACATAGAAGCCGTCCATGAATGTTTCCGTATGCACTCCCAGCAATTTCTTCACCTTCGCATCCAATCCCGTCTCTTCTTTTACTTCCCTCACAAGAGACTCTTCCGGCGTCTCCCCATACCTTATGAAGCCGCCAGGCAGATTCCAAATGCCCTTTGTCAGCCCCCTATTGGCAAAAACCATCACAACCTTTCCCCCAATAAGAATGACAGCATGCGCCACATGCCTGACATAGGAATGGACTATTGACCTTTTCACAATCCCATCAACATTGTCCATCATGAGTATGTCATCCTTCAGGGGCCATTTCTCAGGATGGTAGCTGAGCAGCGGCTCGCAGAAAAATACATCAATATCCGAGAAGGCAAGCTTTCTTATAATTTTTATTTTAAAATCAATCTCCTCTTTCGAAATCGGAAAGCAAAGCCTGACATCCCTTTCCACCAGAAATACATGGCCGTCAGTCTCTATATAATAGTATTTCATCTTAGATCTTGTCCGCCTGAAATAAAACCCTGAGCCAGAAGACGGGATTATCATGACTTGCCATCAATCACAAACTTCATCCCATAATGTATTATCCCGTCATCGCTATCCTCGTATATCTTCCTGAAGACAGGCCTCACCCTCTTGCCCGTGGCGAGCCTTTCAAACGGGCCGACAATCTGCCCCGCTATCTTGGCCCCTTCATCCAGCTCTATTATGCCTATGGCATAAGGCGCCTGTTTTTCAAAGCCTTCAGGGGCTGTCCTTATGATGGTGAATGTAAGTATCTTGCCTTTACCAGAAAACTGGTGCTCGACTACCCTGCCCTTTCTCCTGCATTCAGAACAGAGAGGCTTGGGCGGATAGAAATGCGTATTGCAGCTCAGGCATTTTGTCCCGAACAATCCGTACTTGGATTTCTGCAGCCTCCAGTAAAGCGGCACGCTGGACGTGTGCATATCATCCCCCCTCCCGGGAGAATATATTGACAATGGCAGTCGCCCCTGAGCCGCCCACATTATGGGCCAGGCCAATTTTCGCATCCCTGACCTGATTGCAGGCCTTGCCCCTCAGCTGCCTTACTATTTCTATGATCTGCTTTATTCCCGTAGCCCCGACAGGATGGCCGACTTTCAGGCCGCCATCAGTATTGACAGGCATCCTCCCCCCTATTTTAGTCTCGCCGCTTATCAGAAGCTCCTTCCCTTTCCCTTTAGGCGCAAAGCCAAGGTCCTCATATGCCATAATCTCCGCTATGCTGAAGCAGTCATGGACTTCAGCCATGTCTATATCCTTGGGCTTCACGCCCGCCTGCCTGTATGCAATCTCAGCGGCTTTTATTGCCGCGCTCAGGCTGGAAAGGCTTTTCCTTCCATGGAGGGAGACTGTATCGCTTGCATGGCCGCCTCCAATGAACCAGACAGGGCTGCTGAATTTTTTCGCAACCTTTTCGCCTGCAATTATAATCGCCGCTGCCCCGTCAGAAATGGGGGAGCAGTCAAGCAGCCTCAGGGGGTCCGATATCATGGGCGAATTGATGACATCCTCCACTGTAATCTCATATCTGTACTGGGCATACGGGTTCTTCATCGCATGCATGTGATTCTTTACAGGGACAAGCGCAAGCTCCTCCCTTGTCAGCCCGTATTTTTCCATGTAATAGCGCGCCATAAGGGCATATAGTCCGGCAAAAGTAAGGCCTATATGGCTCTCCCACTCCTGATCGCCAGCCGAGGCCAGGGTCGCTACAGCCTGTCCTGTGGAGAGGTCAGTCATCTTTTCAGCGCCCCCAACCATAACGATTTCATGGTGGCCGGAAAGTATGGAAAAGAGAGCCTTCCTGAATGCCAGGGCCCCGGAAGCGCATGCGGCCTCGCATCTGGTTGCCGGTATGGGCAGCAAGCCAGCTTGCTCTGTCATCAGGGCCCCCAGATGCTCCTGGCCGATAAACCTTCCTGCAGACATGTTCCCTATGAAAAGCGCCTCTATATCCTTCCCTTCCAGGCCTGCGTCCTGCAGGGCCAAGGATCCGGCCTCTAGACTCAGGTCCCTGAGGCTCTTCTCCCATATCTCCCCCATCCTTGTCTGGCCAACACCGACTACTGCGACTTTCATTGCTTGATCTTCCCCCTCAGCCTCACGTATCGGGCATAATCAATCTCTTCCCTGTCAGCGACATAGTCCATGGTTTTTCGTGCCTTATCCTGTTTGCTCTTTATGTCCTCTGTCACTGTAAGGCAGAAAGAATCAGATCCTGCCCCTGAGCCATATGAAGTAACCATTATTTTCTCCCCAGGCTTGGCCTTATCAAGAACACAGCTCAGCACCAAAGGGCTGGCCCCGGAATAGGTATTTCCAATCTTCGACACAAGAAGATTGTCCTTCAACTGCTCGCCTGTAAAGCCCAATGACTTGCCCGCCTTCAGGGGGAATTTTCCATTGGGCGTATGGAACACCGCATAGCTAAAATCAGAGGGCTTTAACCCTGTCTTCCCCATAAGGCCCTTGCATGCTTCCATCACATGCCTGAAGTAAGACGGCTCGCCAGTGAATCTGGCCGCATGCCTCGGGTATTCCTGGCCGTCCCTCCTCCAGAAATCAGCAGTATCAGTGACAAAGCTGAACCAGCCATCGATAGTCGCTATGACATTTTTCCCGCCTATTATGAATGCTGCGCCCCCAGCTGCGGCTGAATATTCCAGGGCGTCTCCGGGCATGCCCTGGCTGGTGTCAGCGCCAATGGCAAGGCCATAATTAATATACCCTGCCTTCACAAGGCCGCAGCAGATGAACATCGACGTCGTCCCGGCCCTGCACGCGAATTCAGTATCAACAACGCTTACCTCAGGCCCTATGCCCAATGCTTCGGCCACCACTGTGCCTGATGGCTTCACCGCATATGGATGGCTTTCCGAGCCGATATAGACAGCCCCTATCTCCTTCGGCCTGATCCCCGCCCTCAGGAACGCATTTTTGCTCGCTTCGATGCTTATCGTTATCGTATCCTCATCAATATCAGGCACGCTCTTCTCCTCTATAAGCAGGCCTTCCTGCATTGTTTTCGGATCCTGGCCCCACACCCTTGCTATCTCCCTAGACGTTATCCTGAAGCGCGGTACATAGGCCCCATAACCGACTATCCCGACAGACATAGAACCCTAAGTATAATTGGGGGTTAATAAATTTAAGAAGGGGCAGTACGGCAAATGACTTACATATTCACCTATTCACACAAAAATCAGCTCGCTGCCACACTGATGAACACGTATACAAGCGCTATATAGAAAAGCGACTCCCTGAAGCCCAATTTGTAAATGCGCTCATAGGCCAAAGAGCCTATAAGAAGAGCGGCCAGCGTCCATGCAATTTCAATCGGAAGCACATTTGCAGGGGCCTTTTCCGCGGCAAACACAATGTAATAGAAAGGCCCGAAATGCGGAAATATCACATAAGTCAGGGAGAACAGGAATGTCAGCACAGAGGCCACAAAAACTGAACGGGAAAAAGTGCCGGCGACCTTCGCCCCATTGGCAGCGGCTATATGGTACAGGAAAATGGCGGATATGGCTATCTGGCCGAAGGCAAGGATGAAGGACGGTATGGCAAACAGCTGGCCGACAGCAAGCCTGTAGCTGCCTTCAGGGAGGCCCGGCATCAGGATATCAAAGAATGCCACATAGACAAAAAAAGAGGCTGCTCCAAGCGCCATCGAAGGGACAAGATATTTCCACTCTATCTGCCGCATACCTTTTCTTTCCAGCTCCCTATTTATATAACTTTGCAATCAAAACATAATTTATGCTGACTCAAAGGGCTGCAGCGGTAATATTGGGTGGCATAATGATCATCTCAACAATAGGCTTCGCCCTGACATACCAGGCCTTTCTCGGCCAGAGCCCGCAGCAGAAGACGACGATGCCCAACATAACCACAATTATGGAAAGGGAGCTGACATCCAATGAAAAGCTGTCAGTATTGAGGTCCGGCGGCGTCATTATTGAGGCCAGGCTCAACTCAAGCTGTCTTGAAAAGTGCTTCTCCGATCCCTGCGCGCCATGCCAGCAGGAAGCCAATATACTGGAGAATTTCGCCCTCAAATACAGCGCCAGCATTGTCCTTTCAAAAATAGCTTCCTTCGATGAGAACGCAATAAGAATGATCTCAGGCAGCGGCAGCATAACAGAAATAACGAATGTGACAGATGACGGCCTTCTTGATGCCTACTGCTCCAATGCGGTCCTGAAGCCGAGGGAATGCCTCCTGAAGGAGATCTAATTTTTATCCAGCTCCTTCATCACCTTGATCATCTTTGAAATCTCAACCTTTCCAAAGGCTAGCTTTCTTCCTCCTCCGCCTTTCCCCCCTGCTTTCGAGCAGATGTCTTTTGCAATGCTTCCCGCATCCTCATGCGTGCTCATGCAGATGAAATCGCCGCTCTGGTTGGCAAGCATGACTGTAAGCCGGCTGCTCTTTTCAGCCAGCATCCCGGCAGCCTTCAGCATCTCCTCTCTTGTCGCAGCTATTATATCCAAAATCCTGCCTTCTGAAATTTTCTTTTCCAGCTCTCCTGCAAGCCTGGAGGCGGCCGCGAGATAGGCAGACTCCTTTTCCTTTGAGAGCCTTTTCCATGTGCTGAAAATATGTTTGCATGCGTCTTCCAGCGACTCTGCCTTAAACAGCACTTCATTCTCAACCTCTTTCACTTTTCTTTCCTCTATTGACGTCCTTAGATGCTCTATTTCTTTCAAAAATCTTTCAATGGTCTCCTTCACTTTCGCATGCGAGACATCAAAAACCCTCCCGCCCCTCTGCAGCTCCCTGTAGGCCTTCATCCCGTTTCCAAGCTCTTTCGAAAGCTCATCCGAAACCTCAACAATCCCCGAGCCCTCCAGAAGGCTTTCAATTTCCATGGCCTCTTTCAGGCAGCTTCCAAGGAATGCCTCTGCTCGTCCGCCCGCTTTTATCGTCAGCCTGTTGACGCCATCGGCAATCCTTTCCGATGAGATTATGATTATTTTTCCTATTTCCCCTGTGCTGGAGACATGCGTCCCCCCGCAGGCCTCCACATCATGCGATGGTATCTCTATTATCCTCAATGTATCTGAAGGTATGGCCCCTCCCTGGTATATCCTGAGCCCGAACTGCCTTTCGGCATCCATCCTCGGCATTATATGCTCTTTCACTTCTATATCATTCCTCACCACGGCATTTGCCAGCCTTTCCATATCCGCTATCTCCTCATCCGAAAACGGGAGATAATGGGTGACGTCAAGCCATGCCTTCTCCTCTGTCTTTCTCGTCCCAGACTGCCATATATGCTTCCCTATAACCTGCCTGCAGGCCCCATTGATCACATGGACTGCTGTATGGTGCTGCATTATCTGCCTTCTCCTCCCGAAATCTACAGCCCCCTTCACTTTCTGCCCGGCAGAGAATTTCCTGTTCTCGACAAAATGCATCACAACCCCGTGCCTTTTCTGGACATCGGTAACCTTTGCGCCGTCAATTGCCCCTGTGTCAGCTATCTGGCCGCCGCCTTCAGGGTAGAACAGCGTCCTGTCGAGAACAACAGCATTTTCAAACGCGTCAAGGACAGTGGCATCAAACACGCTTTCATTCTGGAATTCATAGAAAAGGAGCCCGGTTTTTGGCAGCATGACTATTTTACCATCAAATGCGTCATTTTCTTTGCTACTCTCTTTCATGTGGGTTTCAGTAAGCCTTGAATAGAAATCCGCAGGCATCTGGAAATCGCTTTTCATGGCCTTCGCCTCCTTTTCCATTATCTCCGGGGTTATGCCATGGCTCGTATAGAGCTCAATCATCTTCCCTGTCCCAATACCTTTTTCCAGCTCCTTCCTGACCATTGATCTTGCCCTTTCCACACTTCTCCCATACCTCCCCTTCTCAACCCCAAGGATATTCCTGAAGCTTTCCAGGCTCTCTTCAAGCTCAGGATATAATTTTTTCAGCTGGACTGAATGCTTTTCAGCGACCCTTTCCAGCTCAAAATCAAACCCGAATTCATCCATAAAGGACAATGCCCTTCTCAGGATAACCCTCAGATTGTAGCCGCCTGAGACATTGGACGGCATGGCCCCGTCCGCTATGGCCAGAAGAAGGGTTTTTGTGTGGTCCGCTATGGCATATATGGCCTGCATGGGCTCTATGATTTCTTTGTATTCCTCTGCCGAAATCCCTGCAGCCTTTGCTATATCTTCCTTCGACTTCGCCACATCGGGCGTATCTTCTATGTCAAGCCTTCCCGCCAGCACAGCATATTTCCCAAAAATTTCTGAATCCTTTATTCCTGCCATCTTCTTCATATAATCTATCGCTTCGCTGAACACGGCATCGTAACTGGTTGCAGTCCCCCTGGAAATCCATGCGAACCTTTCCAGGCCCGCGCCCATGTCTATCACTTTTTTCCCCATCTCCGTGCGGCTGTCAGCATTCCCGAGGAACTGGGTGAAGACTGCATTGCCAAGCTCAAGGCCATGGGCGAAAAACTCCAGGCTCGGGCCGAAAGCATTCGGGCCGGCCCACACGTCCTCAAGGAATGTTATTTCCTTATCCCTTATTCCAAACACCTTTGTAAGCAGTTCAAAATCCAAATCTATGCACTTATCCTTCCAGTAGCCCTTTTCATTCCCGCCATGGATGGATGTCTGCTGTACCATGGCAAAATTGGTGTAGTGCCTTCCAGTAATACCGACATTCGGTATGTCATTGAACCTCAGGCACGGCTGGGCCAGTATGCACGGATTGTGGGGCAGTTCAAATACAGTAGTTGAATCTGTCATCCTCTGGAAATCGACAATGCCGGCTATGGTGAAGTACAGGCCGGGGAACCACCTGCAGACAACAGGGTAGCGGGAAATGCTTGCATGCCCGTTGTTTTTGAAGAACTTTTCAATCTTGTCCCAGCACTCCCCGTAAGTCAGCTCATCCTTCGTGACCCTTTCCCCTATGAAGCTGTATCCTACGCACCTGCTGTCCCCGCACACATCTTTCTGCTGGTCAATCGTCCAGAAAAATTTCAGGCACTTCGGGCATTGCTTTCTAGTAAAGCCAAGCTTCCTGAAAAGCTCCACTTCATAATATTGCTTATAATCCTGCTGAAACATTTCCATCAGCTTCTGTTTCATAGGTAAAAATAGTGAGAGGAGATTTAATAGATACCTCGTAATCTTTACTTTCTTCTTGATTAAAACACATTCCAATATAAAATATGTTCACAGTCAAAAGCAGCTTAATCAACAATAAATAACAAAATCAAGTATATTCCTCAGGTGATAAAAATGAACGACCAGCAGAAGAGGGAGCTGAGGGAATTCATAGAAAAACTGGACAGCATTAGAGGAAGGCATACGGAACTGGTGACGGTCTATGTCCCGGCAGGCAATGAGCTCACGAAGACAGTCGTGCAGCTTAGAAACGAGCAGTCCACTTCCGAGAACATAAAGAGCAAGACAGTCAGGAAGAACGTGACCGGCGCAATTGAAAGGATACTCCAGCAGCTCAAGCTCTACAAATCAACGCCCCCAAACGGCATGGCCATCTTCGCAGGCAATATCTCAGATAAGGAAGGGGTGGCAGACATACAGGTTTTTGCCATTGAGCCTCCGGAGCCTGTGAGGACAAAGCTCTACCACTGCGGCCAGACATTCATACTCGACCCCCTGAAGGAGAATGTGGCCGAGAAAGAGATATATGGCCTGCTCGTCTTCGACAAGCAGGAGGCAAACATAGGCCTGATAAAAGGGAAGGCTGTCGAGAATATCAAGAGGCTTGAATCAATTGTTCCGGGAAAGACGAGTAAGGGAGGGCAATGCCTGGCTCCTGATACAATAGTTCAGCTATCTGATGGCCTTCTGAAGGAAATAAAAAACACTCACAATCCGCTAAAAATCAAATCAATGGATACTAGGAACTTTTCTTTGTGCGATTCAGATATTACAGGCAAATGGAAAACCAAAAAGCAAAAGATATACAGAATAGTTACCAAAAATCCCCGCCTTCAGATAGAATCTTCAGCCGACCATGTCTTTTTCACTGCCGGAAAAGAGGATATCGAGCAGAAAAGCGCGGCTGAACTCAAAAAAGGAGCGTATCTTATAATGCCGGAAAAAATTCCCGTACAAGGGAAACAAATCAGGCTTGATTCAGCACAATACTCAGACTTTGTGGCTGTGAGCAAGAGCGGCCTAAAGATTCTCTTCAGGGCGAGAAAAAGCAAAGGCCTGTTTCAGCGAAGTCTTGCAGAAAATCTGAATATTACGCAGACGGCCATTTCTTTGATAGAGCTTGGAAAAAGAAACGTCTCCCCCAAGCTCCTGAAAAAAATCTGCAGTGAATTAGAGTTGGATTTTGGCTCATTTTTGAGGGAACATACAACCCCCTGCCAGAAACTCAAGTTTCCAAAGAGGCTTGACAAAACATTTGCCCAGTTTGTCGGATACCTCATCGGCGACGGCACAGTTGAAAGGAATAGAATTTCTTTCTTTGAACAAAACAGGTCTGTTGCAATGGCATACAAAAAGAGATTCGAGAACTACTTTGGAATGAAAATACATTACAAATACAGAGAATCCAAAAATTATCATGAGCTCAGGTTCTGTTCCAAGCATCTTGTGAAACTTGTTCAGGCGGAATTCCCTGAAGCAAAAGCGAAGTCAGGCATACCTGAAAAAGTGCTCAGGGCTGACGACAGGGCCGCTGCAGCATTTCTCAGAGGTCTGTTTGATGCAGAAGGCTGTGCCTCGAAAAATCAGAAGGTTGGACTCGGCATGAACAACAGGCATCTGATTTCGCAACTACAACTTCTACTGCTGCGATTTGGGATAATTTCCTCTTTCCTGGAGTACGACAATAGAAGGAATATTTACAGCAAAAAACACAGGTTCACAGTTGAGATCTCAGATAAAAGGTCTCTGCAACTGTTTGACAGGCTCATAAGCTTCACATCTCCTGATAAAGCCAGAATGCTGAGAAAGATCATAAAAAACAAATCCAAAACAAGTTACAACAGGCAAATAATAGTGCCCGGATCTGTAATCAGAAGAAAGATAGAGAATGCAGGCTACAATCTGCAGCTCTTCCCAAAAGTGAGTAATTTCTTCAGGGATGAAAGGATGATGAGCAAGCAGGTATTCATTGATTCTGTCTTGGCCAATATCAAGGATAAAGCTCTTTATAGCGAGCTCAAAAAAACCCATGATATTCCATTCCTGCCTGTGAAGATCTCCCGAATAGACATCATAAACTCGCCATCCGAGATGATAGATATCTCTGTCAAGAGCAAGAGCTTCATAGCAAATGGAGTTTTGGTGCACAACTCTGCAGCAAGATTTGAAAGAGTAAGAGAAGGCATGATAATGGATTTCATGAAGGAGATCGCAGAGCTGGCCACAAAGACCTTCAGGGGCATGCCGCACATCAAGGGCATAATAATCGCGGGCCCGGGCCCCACCAAAGACGATTTCGTGAAAGAGGAATATCTCCCTACTGACATCAGGTCAAAGGTCATAGGGATAGTCAGCACATCCTACACAGGCGACTACGGCCTCAAGGAGGCCTTCGAGCGCTCAGAGGGGATAATAGCAGAGGCCGGCATAATGAAGGAGAAAAAAATCCTGGAGAGATTTTTCGAGGGCCTTGCAAAGAGCGACGGCCTGTCAATATACGGAGTCAAGCCTGTCGTGGAGGCCATAAAATCAGGCAACCTTGATCTCCTCCTGATTTCCGAAAAATTCGATTTTGTCCAGGTTACATTGAGGTGCGAATGTGGAAACGAGATTGAAAAAATGATAATAAAGAAAAAAGAAAAAATAATCTGCCAGAAATGCGGAAAGGAAATGAAAATAATTGAATCAAGGGAAATAATGAGCGAGATAATCAGGGCCGCAGAGCAGATCTCATCCAAGGTGGAAATAATCTCGGCAGGCACGCCGAAGGGCGAGCAGTTCCTTGAGCTGGCAGGGATTGGGGGGATACTGAGGTACAGGGCTTAGGTCTGGCCCGCTCTCTCTAAAAGTGTATATCCAACATCCTTTGAATCTCCAATGAATTTTGCCAATCCTTCATCTGTTAACGTTCTTGCAAGCTCATCTGCAATTTCTACATATTCAGGCTTGATTGCAGGCAGCTTAGAATCTCCCACAGGCTCTTTTCTTTGCCTCATTTCATATAACTCTTCTGGTGTGAACTGTTTAAACACCCTCAAAGGCATGGTAACGATGTGGCATCCTAATCGATGGGCTTCCTTCACATGGTTGATTTCCCTAACGCTGGCAAAAAGGAGCTTAGTTGGAAGTTTTTCTGCTTCATATATTTTCAGAGTGTTCTCGACAACTTCAATGCCATTGCCTCCTCTATTCTCAAGCCTGCCGACAAAAGGACTGAAATAATCAGCTCCCACATGGGCCATATTCACGCCCTGCTCTGTGGAGAAGCCAAGGGTTGCATTTATTTTTGCACCAGAAATTTGTTTTATTATCCATGCAGCATCAAACCCCTTACGTGTTGATGGTAGTTTAGCGTAAAGCTCTTTCTTCCTATCCAGTTTCCATGAATATATAACCCCCACCTCATCTACAATCTGCTGGACAGATATGTTTGATGGATTGAAATCAGGAGTTCCAACAGTTTCAATGCTTATAGAGCAGTCACCTTCGAAAACATCTGCTATTTCATATGCCATATCCCTGACATTATTTGGGCTCATTCTCCGTCCCTTTTTTTTCGCATATGCAGCTGCTGAGGTATTGTTTGTCGTGACGCCGTCCAAATTTCCTGTAGAATAAGCTTCTTTAATTTCATCAATATCTGCTGTGTCAATGTAAATTTTCATAATTATTGACTAATTCCGTTCTTTAATTTCGCCCAATCACCTTCACCCCGCCCATATACGGCTGCAGGGCCTTGGGTATCTCCACCTTTCCATCACTAGTCTGGAAGTTCTCCAGTATGGCCGCTATCGCCCTTGTGGTGGCCATGGCAGTCGCATTTAACGTATGCACATGGCCTTTGGCCTTTTCCCCGTCTATTCCATACCTTATATTGAGCCTTCTTGACTGGTAGTCAGTGCAATTGGAGCAGCTGACTGCCTCCCTGTATTTGCCCTGCGCAGGCATCCAGACCTCAAGATCGTATTTCTTGGCCGCAACAGTCCCTATATCCCCTGTGCAGACATTGACTATCCTGTAAGGCAGCCCCAGGGCCTGAAATATATCCTCTGCATTTTTTATCAATTCCTCATGAATTTTCCAACTTTCTTCAGGTTTGCTGAAAACAAACTGCTCCACCTTGTGGAACTGGTGCACCCTGAATATGCCTTTCGTATCCTTGCCATGCGCGCCGGCCTCCTTCCTGAAACAAGCAGAGAAGCCCGCATACTTCAACGGAAGCTCTTTCTCAAGCATTATCTCATTCATGCGCATGCCGCCAATGGCATGCTCGCTTGTGGCTATCAGATAGAGGTCCTCATTTTCTATCTTGTACAAAACATTCTCGAAATCAGCAAGGTCTGTGACGCCCTGATACGGCTCTTTCCTTATCATGTACGGCACAAGCATCGGGATGAAACCTTTTTTCACAAGCATATCGAGCGCAAACCTGGCAAGCGCCAGATCAAGAAGAACCAATTCCTTCTTGAGAAAATAAAACCTGGCCCCAGAAATTTTCCCGGCCCTCTCAATGTCTGCAAGGTCAAGATCCTGAAGGATATCCACATGGCTCTTTACCTTGAAATCAGGCTTTTTTGCAGCTCCCCATTTCCTTATCTCAACATTATCCTCTTCGCTCTTTCCAACCGGAACAGAATCATGCAATATATTGGGAAGCCTCATCAGGTAGCCTTCAATCTCTGCCTTCAGGCCTTCCATCTCAGTTTCTTTGAGGCTTATCTCATCATTGATTCTTTTCACCCCCTCTTTTGCTTTCTCTGCATCTTTCCCTTTTCCGGCTTTCAAGAGTTTGGCAATGCTTTCAGTAGCTTCATTCCTTTTTCTCCTCAGATTCTGGGCATCAAAATCAAGCTTCCTGCAGCTCCCGTCAGCCCTTTCGATGATGTCAAGCCATTGCATCTTCTCCCTGTCATGCCTCTTCTCAAGATTCCTCAGAACTGCATCTTTATTTTCCCTTATGAGCCTGATGTCAATCATATCATCTAATACATCCCCCGATTAATATTATTCTACCCTTCCACTTTTTTCAATAAAATCTTCTATGCCGTCCTTTTCTTCCTTCATCCCGCCCAGCTGCTCCTTCACGCTTTCTGCCAGCTTACCGCCAAGAACCCTTTCTATCGACTCAAGCGGGGCCTTCCTGAGAGAGTCAATCGATCTGAAGCCTGAATTAAAGAGCATCCTGCTCCTTATTCTTCCTATCCCCTTCAGCTTCACGAGAGGCAGAAGCTCTTCCCTTATCCCGTATTTCAGCCTTATCCTCAGCTTCCTGATTTTCGAGATATGGCCGCTGCCAAGTATCAGGGCAAGCTCCTGCATGCTGTACAGGAGCCAGTCAGAAATGTCTAGCTTGGCCCTCAGTTCCCCCGGGGTGACATTGTAGTCCTCGAGCAGGGATTCTTCGCTAGCCTCCCCAGACCACCTCTTCAGCATGCTTGCGGTCTTGACAGCCCTCAGGAAATCATCGTACTCGATGTCGAATTCATTCGGCATCTCAATAAAACTGCCTTCCTCTGAAAGGACAATGTCATTTATGTATGCGGAATCCTTCCTGTAAACCCCGAGCAAAGGCTTCAGCTCCCTGCATCTGCATATTATGTGAAGAAGGCCGAAATCATCTAGGCCATTTATCCTTTCGGACTTCAGGCATCTTAACAGCCAGTGCGCGCTTACAGGGTCAATGTATAATTCGGCCACCCTCTTCCCTATCCTTGTGGCCTCCAGCTTTGCATCCTTGTTCATATCAGAAGCTATTACAAAATCACCGTTTTTTTCATTCCTGTCTCCAATAATTATAAAACCCATATCCTTCAGCATGTCCAGAACCTTTTCTATTTTCTCCCCCAGCAGCGCTGTGTCCTTGTAATGGTGCGCATAGAATGTCTTGTTCATGAATGAGTGGAGATGGGACTTCTTCATCGTCACATGGTTCGCTATCAGGCCAAGGGCATGCATCCTCAGTATCGGTTCTACACCCAGCCTGCTTGTTATCTTCTCCGGCTCGCCCAGAATGTAGTTCTGCCATGCGAATATCGCCTCTGCCTTGTCCCTCGCCATCAGTATGGCCTCGCCATCTGCATCGTATTTGGGCCTGCCTGCGCGGCCAGCCATTTGCCACACCTCTAAAACAGGCAGATAGTCCATCCCTCCCCAGCCGCTGTATCTTTTCAGATCCCGTATAATCACTCTCCATGCAGGCATGTTTATCCCGGCCGCAAGCGTCGGAGTCGCAAAAATCGCCTTTATCATTCCTTCCCTGAAGGCCTTCTCCACAATCGACCTCTGCTTCGCGACCAGCCCGGCATGGTGGAAGGCAACTCCAGATTTCATGCATTCGCTCAGCTTTTTGCACTGCCTTGTGGGCTGCTCAAGGGCATCTGTAATTTTTTCTGACAACCCAGACAAATATCTCTTTTCATTTGTCATCAGTTTTTCTCCAATATGACCGGCCATCTTCTCCGCAGCGGCCTCTGCGTTTTTCCTTGTGGATATGAACACCAGGCTCTGTTTCCCCTTCTGGATGGAATCAAGTATAAGCTCTTTCAGGCTGTCTTCCGAATCCAGTGTCTTTTTTATGTCAGGGTACAGGAAAACTTTTTTCTTGTGGCAGATGCCTGAGTATAATTTCACGGGCCTGTAGTCAGACCTGACAGCCTTTGCTTTCAGCCACTCCGCCAGCTCCTCATAATTGCTTATGGTCGCTGAAAGCCCGAGAATTCTTGGCGATATCACCTCCTTCAGTCTCGTGAGAACAATTTCCAAGGTCGGCCCCCTGTCCGCATCATTCAGCAGGTGTATTTCGTCCACCACAACCAGGCCTATCTGGCCGGCCCAATCTATCCCGTGCCTGAGGAGGCTGTCCATCTTCTCCGAGGTTGTTATTATGATGTCGTACCTCTCAAGCCACGGATCATTAGAATCAAGGTCTCCTACACTTATCGCAGTTTTGATGCCCAGTGGTTCATATTTTTCCCTGAATTCCTCAAACTTCTCGCTGGCAAGGGCCTTTAATGGAACGATATATACAACCTTCCTGCCTTCAGAAACGGCCTTCAGGGCAGCCATCTCAGCTATCAGGGTCTTGCCGCTGGCCGTGGGCGCAGCGACAACCATATTCTGGTCCCCAAACAGGCCATTCTCCACAGCAAGCTGCTGGACAGGGTTCAGCTCCTTTATCCCTGAAACCTCCATGACCTTGGAGACTATTGCATG
The DNA here is from genome assembly GCA_016185435.1 of Candidatus Aenigmatarchaeota archaeon. GTDB lineage: Archaea > Aenigmatarchaeota > Aenigmatarchaeia > QMZP01 > QMZP01 > JACPNN01. The sequence continues at coordinate 93,706 of JACPNN010000007.1, forward strand.
CATGGCCATATGTTGAGGCAGAGGAAATAAAAGGAGCCATACATACAAAACTATAAACTACAATATTATTACAGATCCTCATTCATGCTGTTTTGCCAATGTGTCTCTAAAATCTGTCTGCCTTTTTTTTATTTCTTCATATATCTCCTTCGTCCAAAGGCTGGCGGCAACATATTCGCATCCACCAGTTAAGTCCTTCTGAATGGCAATATAATATGGCTGGGTAACCATCTTTTTTCTCCTAAACCTTACTTCAGCGATTCGTGAATATCCACATCGTGGCAACGAGTCAACATCTACTATCTCATTTAACACATTTCTAATAATTTTCGCTATTTCGTTTCCTGAATATTCATGTCTATTGGCATCATCACTTACTCTCACCCTGTATTCATTTCTTGTATGCGGTGTAACAAAATACTTTCCAAAATGGCGCCGTCTCATTGTCATAATTTTTTATATTTAGCCAAAAACAATTTAAATCTATGAAATCCAGGTGCCATGTGACAATCTCAGGCCTCGTCCAGGGCGTTTCATTCAGGGGATTTATCAGGCATCATGCCCTCGAACTGGGCCTCAAGGGCTGGGTGAGGAATACTGAAGACGGGAGGGTGGAGGCTCTATTCGAAGGCGACAGGAAGGCCATAGAGAAGATTCTCGGCCTTTGCAGGAAGGGGCCGCCTTCTTCAAAGGTTACGGGGATGAGGCAGGAGTGGGAGGAAACTGACAACAATTTAGAAAATTTCGAGATTATTCATTAAGCGTGCAAATTATCTTGGCTTAAAATGCTCGTGAATGACCTCGGCAGCCCTTGGGATTACAGAATATTTGCTGATAGAGGAAAGGACGGAATCGCTTGCTATGGCTGTATCAGAAACATCTTGCAGTAAATCATATGCCCATCTTTGTTCATCATCGTTGTAGACAAGAATCGGATGCACAGTAGCATACAAAATGGTGAGACCAGCATCCTTTGCCGGCTTAGTTGATTTAAGACCTGTGTTAAATGTAAGAATCATATCATCACAATAGAGTGCGATTGTATATCCTTTGTCTCTGATTGTTTCGCAATCGAAAAAATCGGGAAAATGGTAGGCTTTGACATGGCCTTGTGAATCTCTTTCCTTGTTCAACACAATAGTGGGCAATTCCAATTTATGTGATATTTGATTTGCTATTTGGTGGGCTTTACCATCAGGAGCAACAACAACAGCTTTGCCATCGATTAAGGGCCTAATTTTATCGATAAGACCCGGAATGACATCGATATTGTACATGCCTTCATCTATCCAACCCTCTCCGAAGTGATCGTGTGCTGTGACAGTGAGATATAGGCCTGATCTTTCCATAATGAGATTTCTGCAGGTACGAACGGATACAGCCTCTCCTGTCACAAAGGATTTATCCTGTTTGTTATAAGGCTGGCACGGGACAAAAGTGCAAATATTTTCCCTTTTGGCACCATATTCCTCAAATTTATCCAACATAATAACAGGATGTAAACCAAGTTCAGCGGGTATCCAATCCTCTCCAAAGCCTCTCCTTACAACATAAAGAATCTTTTCGCCCCCACTTACAATTTTTTTCAATTCCTCGTTACTAGGCTTCCCATCAACAATTCTTCCGTCAGTAAATCTCTGTTTTACCTCAGCACACGCTTTTGAACCGAAGCGCGTAGATTCAAGAGGCAATAATCGAACAGCTTCCGTGTCACCGTACAGCTTTTCCAACTTCTCTGTCAAAGTTTTAAGAAAACCATCTCCAAGTTCATCCCCAGTTACTATCATCCACACCATCTAAATATTAGCAGATAAAAACTTAAACCCACACTAAAAAGATCTTTGTAACTACGCCCAAAAACAATACAAATGTAATGATTTGCAGTCATATTTCCAGAAGATTTTGTAACCAATCCGATTCAAAAGAAACAGAAATTCTATTTCAAAACTGTTTGAGAACGACGTCTGCAATAAATTTTTATTAAGTGCCTCTATAAGCCTTTAATCTATACAAGGCATGTAATATTATGTCATCACAACCCGACTTCCATTCCATAGAGAAAAGATGGCAGCAGAAGTGGGAAAAGGACAGGGTGTTCGAGGCCGACAGGGACGAGTCCAAGGAAAAGAAGCTGATGGCCATCCCCTACCCCTATTGCTCAGGCCCCCTCCATATCGGCCACGGACGGACCTACACAATTGCCGATGTCTGGATAAGGCACATGAGGATGAGGGGATACAATGCGCTCTGGCCAATGGCCTTCCACATAACCGGCACGCCCATACTGGCCGTGAGCAGGAGGATTGCAGAAAAGGATTGGAAAACCATTGAGCTGTATAAAGATTATGTAAGATTATATGTCAAAGATGAAAAGAAAATAAATGAAACCGTAAAAAGCTTCTCGGAGCCGGAGAATGTGGCCGATTTCTTCTCAAAGGTGATAAGCAGCGACTTCAAGAGCTTAGGTTTCAGCATAGACTGGAGGAGGAGCTTCACCACCGGGGACAAGGATTATAACAAGTTCATTGAATGGCAGTTCCATCTCCTGAAGGAGAAAGGCCTGATAAAGAAGGGAAGGCATCCTGTGCAGTACTGCCTCAACTGCCAGAACGCCGTCGGCGAGGACGATATAAAGGATGGCGATACGCTTGACACAGGCATAAACGCCCTTGTCGCCGTGAAGTTCCCGTTCGAGGACGGCTATCTGATAGCAGCGAGCTTAAGGCCTGAAACAATCTTCGGCGTCACAAACATCTGGGTCAGGAAAGGGGCAAGATACGTCAGGACAGAGTCCAAAGGGGAAATATGGTATCTTTCGGAGAATGCTTTTGCCAAACTGGAATACCAGGGCCATTCAATCAAAAAGGCAAAAACAATTGATTCCTCCTTTTTTGAAGGCAAAGAGGCAGGCGTTCCGGCAGAAGACAGGAAAATACCGATTCTGGCCGCTGATTTTATAGACATGGAATTCGGGACAGGGATCGTATATAGCGTTCCCGCCCACTCCCCTGACGACTATATCGCCCTCATGGAAGCCAATAAAGCCCTGAAGAAAAAGATCGTGATAATAGATGTCATCGGTTTCGGCCCTGAGGAAAAAAGCAGGATCAATGTCAAATCAATAACAGAAAAACTCGGAATAAAATCCCAGGATGAAAAGGAAAAACTGAACCAGGCCAATGCAGAGCTGTACAGGCACGAGTTTTATCACGGCATCCTGAACGGCAAAAACAGGCAGTTTTCAGGCATGGCAGTTGCGAAAGCTAAAATAGAGGTAAAAGGATGGCTGGAAAGCCAGTCAAAGGCCTTTGACTTCTTTGAATCAGCAACGCTCAGCCTCGAGTGCAGGGACGGCGGGAAGGTTGTTGTGAAGGTTATAGAAGACCAGTGGTTCATCGACTACGGCAATAAGGAATGGAAAAACCTGGCCAAAAAGTGTTTGACTGAGATGAAAATAATCCCGGAAAAATACAGGGCCTCCTTCCTGCACACAATAGACTGGCTCGAGGAGAGGGCGTGCGCAAGGAGAAGGGGCCTTGGGACAAAACTGCCCTGGGACATGGAATGGATAATAGAGAGCCTTTCTGACAGCACGATATACCCTGCCTTCTACATGCTGGCGCACCACATCAGGAATAACAAAATAAAAGAAGAGAGCCTGACAAAAGAGTTTTTTGATTTTGTGCTTCTCAAAAAGGGCAGATCAGAAGGCGTATCAAAATCCACTGGAATAAAGAAAGAAGCTCTCGAAACAATTCAGAGTGATTTCGATTACTGGTATCCTGTAGACCTTAGGCACACAGCGATACCCCATGTAACCAACCACCTCACCTTCTACATCTTCAATCATGCAGCAATCTTCCCCATGGATAAATGGCCGAAGGCAATAACCCTCAACGAGCTCCTGGTAAGGGAAGGAAACAAAATGAGCAAGAGCAAAGGCAATGTGATACCGCTTGTTGACATTTCCAGGCAGTATTCCGCCGACCTTTACAGGCTATACATCACATCCAGCGCCGACATGGACACAGTCATAGACTGGCAGGAGAGGAATGTCGAGACAGTCAAAAGGAAGCTCTCAAGGTTTTATGAAATTGCGAAAATAATAGCCTCAGGAAAAACAAAAGGCATCGGCGGCAACGCGGACCTCTGGCTGGCGAGCAGATTCAACAGCAGGCTGAAGGAAGCCAGCGGCCACATAGAGGATTTCAGGATGAGGGACTATATCCAGCTCATGCTTTTCGAGACCCTGAACGACTTTTCCCATTACCTGAAGAGGGCGGACGAGCCAAACTATGGCATGCTCAGGGCCCTTGCAGAGGACTGGATCAAGTCATTGTCCCCTGTCATACCCCATCTGTGCGAAGAATTGTGGAGCCTTTACGGCAGAAGAAACTACATCTCCCTTGAGCCTTTTCCCCGGCACAATGAGAGCTTAATCAATGCCTCTGCCGAGCAGCTGGAGGAATATCTCAGGCAGTCATTGGAGGACATGAGGCAGATTGTAAAGATAACAGGCAGGCAGCCAAGGTCTGTCCACATCTATGTCTCCCCATTATGGAAATACACTGTCTACAGCGAGGTCCTGGAGGGCTCAAAGAAAGAGAACGTCCTGCAGGCCCTGATGAAAAACCCTGATATAAGGAAGCACGGGAACCATGCTGTCCTGTATGTGCAGCATCTGATGAAAAGCCAGGGCTCGCTTAACCCGATCGAGGCCGGCCAAAACGAGGAGTTCAGCATACTGGATGAAGCGAAGGCCTTCCTCAGGAGGGAGCTGTCGCTGGACAGCAAGGCCGAAATCAGGATATGGAAGGCCGATGACGCCTCCGCCTACGACCCGAAATCAAAGGCCCAAAAGGCCTCGCCATTCAAGCCGGCGATTTATGTCGAATAGTTTGACATGTTCATGATTTCTTCTATTTTTCTTGTTTCCTGAAATCCGCCATAAACCTTGCTATTAGCGATAAGGGTAGGATATTCAACAACTTCATAAAATTTCTTAAGCGTCTCTATGCTCGGCTCATCAAGATCTGCATCAAGAGCGAAAATGAGAACCTTTTCCTGATATTTATTCTTCAAATATGTGAGTATGAAGGCCTGGTTGTCGCAAAGCCTGCAGTCTTTTCTGTAAAAATAAATGATTGTGTTTGCGCCAAGATTGCAGGCATTATTCAGCTTATTTGCCAGAAGCCAATATCCTATAAGTATTCTCGAATATTCTTTTTTCAGATCATTATACTGAGTATAGTCGGCAACTTCACTTGAAGAAGAAAAGAAAGTAAGTTTGGTCCCTATCTCATATGATTCGTTATTTATCCTCTTCAGTGTGTTCGAAAGCAGGGGGCAGGCAGCCTTGTCTCCCAATGCGTCCAGGAAAAGAAACTGGAGCTGGAAATTCTCTATCCCGCTCTTGATGTCAACCAGCCTCCTCTCAATATCCCCAAGCCTTTCCTTGTTGACAGAGTAGCCGACAAAAAGCCCTGCAGAAAAGAGAATGGTAGAGATTACAAAGGCTGCTATTATTATTTTCACATTGATTTTTTTGCCCATTATCTCACCACTTTCTCTTCATCCCGAGTATTTCAGAAGCAAATGCTGCTGCCCAGACAGCCATAAGGAGCGTGGGCAGGATAAGCATGTATCCGAAATACCCAGCCTTGTTTTTTCTTACGCTGTCTTTGGTCGCCTGGAAGCTTATGTAAAGCAATCCCGAGCTTATGGTTATGGCCATCAGCCCAAGAATAAGAGGCGTTGTCAGCACGACAGAAAATGCGGCTTCTATCTCCTTCCACAGGTCAAACCTCGAAATCAGGGTACTGAAATCAAAATTGACCAGGTAGAGATTCCATGCAAAATTCGCCAGATTGCTGATATTCTCTATCAGCAGGCTTGTGAATATGAGGCAAACAAGGAATGCAGAGGCAAAATTCACAGGGAGCACGAGGTTGCCAAGGTAGCCATAATCCCTGCCGAAGAACATATGCCTGTATTTTATCATGTTCTTTATTCCGCCCCTGTACCATCTCAGCCTCTGTCCCAGAAGTTCCATCAGGCCCCGGGGGCAAAGAGTATAAGAAAGGGCATCTAAATCCGCCTCAAGCCTGTAGCCTTTATCCTGCAGCCTGAATGCTATCTCCATATCCTCTGTTATGTTCCCCTCATCGAATCCCCCCACAGCTACAAGGGCCTCCTTCCTGTATACAGAAAACACGCCCGGCGTGACGAAAACAGAATCAATGAGGGCGAGCATCTTCCTGAGGAAAATATTCAGGAGATATTCCGAGTACTGTATCTTTTCAAGGAAATTCGTTTTCCTCCAGACCTTGAGCGCTGGTGACACAGATGCAATCCTTTTGTCTTCGAAATAAGGCAAAAGCTTTATTATAATATCCTTTTCGACTGCAGAATCAGCATCCATGCACGCTATAAACTCCCCCCTGGCAAGCTCTATGCCCTTATTCAGGGCAGTAGCCTTTCCCATATTCTTCTGGCTGGAGATAAGTTTTATGAGGCCTTTTTCATGGTAAAGGGATGCTATTTTCCCTGTCCCGTCAGTGGAGCCGTCATCCACTACTATCACCTCCAGAGACCCCCTGGGATAATTGACAGAAAGGACAGACTCGACAGTTTTCGATATGGTCTCCTCCTCATTGAATGCAGGGATTATGACGCTGACCATGGGATAATATTTCAGCCTCATTTTTCTCGATAGCCTGCCCTCATTTTCCAAGAGTATCAGCATCCAAGCCACTGCTATAAAAATGAACATGTACCATGCAATGTAGCTCAATATTATTCCAATCATAACTAGTTGTTCAGAATGTTGTCTTAAATATGCTATTCATCCAATCGAAGGCCTCTGAATGGCCTCCTTGAGCCACTCCAGCCACAGCTCATAAATCCTCTTGGGGTCGGCCGAGCCTGTCTCCCTCCTTACGGCATCGGCAATCAGGTGGAATCTCGAATTGGACTGGGTCATCCAGTATGCCTCAAGAATCTCAGGCTTGTCCAGCCTGTCAGCCATCTCGACCATAGTCTGCTTCATCCTGCCCCTGAGGTTTATGTTCTCCCATACGGCCTCCCAATTCCCGCTCCATTCCTTGACAAGGTTGGCTATCCTGTTCAATACCTCACTTTCCCCGTTGACAAATGTGTCCGTCGGTTTCAGCGTGTCATCCTTTGCCGAATATTCCATGAGATTTACAAAGGCCCCCTCCTTCATGGGGTCGCTCGACCATTTCTTCCTTATCTCTGTTATCTCAGTCAGCCTCCTGAACCTGTGCAGTCCGTCAGCGGTCTTCAGCATCTTGGAGACGGATATGATGTCAGTCGCCTTGAAGCTTGTGACAGGAACCCCGAGGTCATTCACAACCCTGTCGAAAACGCCATAGGCCGACTCGCCATGGATGGTCCCTGCAACGACATTGGAAAGGGCGCCTATCCTCATCGCCTCCCAGAGAGCCTTTGCCTCCAGGCTCCTTATCTCCCCCACTATCATCGCGCTGTCGCCCAGCCTGAGGCTCGTCCTAAGGGCCTCATCCGCGGGCATTTCTGTCTCCACCCTTGTGATGACGCTCCTTGACTTGAGGCTCTCAATATTGTATTCCAGCTTGATGAGCTGGTCGATCGGGAGCTCCAGCGTATTGTGCGCCACCACATTTTCGCATATAAAATTCTCGGTTTCTGGAACAGAAAAATCGTAAACATAAAAATCTTTAGCTTTCATTCTCCTGATCTCCCTTACCTCATCCCAGAAGATATCAGATGAGGCAAGCATGCCCGCATTCTGTATATGGATTAAAGCCTCAGTATCCTGGTCATCATCCATAAATTCTTGGGATACAAGATTGGACAGAAATTCCCTTCCCATGTTATTCTGTCTGCCAATATAATCATATCCGGCTATGCCGTATGCCTCTATAAGCCTCTTTTTCATATCCAGAGGCAGCGGTATAATGTCTGTCGAATCATGCGTCGATGTCTTAGAGCAAAGCCTGTCCAAGCGAGCTGATTTGTATTTCTGCAGAATGCCTATGTCTTTCTTATATAGCCTCAGGGATTTCAGGGATGATATATGGCACTTGTAAAATCCATTCCTTGTCCTGCATCTTGCTATTATGCCAAAGGAAAGCAGCAGGGTCTGCACGTCCTTTATCATCTTTTCTGATCTCAAATCCATGACTATTTCCTTGTCAGATACGCAGCCGTCACCACTGAAGAGGCCTTTCAGCATGCAGCCTATCTGCCTACTGGAAAGATCATAGACGAAATCCGGAATTCTTTTTGTGAAAGCATCGCCTTCAAATCCAAGAGCCTTCATAGCCAGCTTTAAGGCCTTTGAGTTCAGCATCAGGGATAAGCCGTCGCTATGCATTTTCGTTTCCAGGCCAAACATCTTCCCAACATGCCTCACAACGCCCCTGGACTCCTTGTCATCTACTGATATTATTACTGAGTTCCTGTCATAGCATCCGTCAGCAAGCCAGAGGCCAAAAAACGTCAGCAGGCTGTCTGTAAGATTTATCTTTACTGGTATTTTCTTTGAGGAGGACGATTTGAAGAAAAATCCTTCCGGATCAGCATGTCTGAAATCAAGTATTATCTTCCCGATCCCTACCGGAATAATGCCTTTGGTATACCACCACTGGATGCCTCCCTTGCTGTAGCCCGTTCCCCTCAGTCTTTTTCTTTCATTCCAAATGATTCTCCTAAGACTTTCTGATACTATATATCCCATGCCAATGTTTCCCATGTAATCAAAAAGATTGATGAATTGAGATTCTTTCTGTGATATTGGAAGCAGCCTGTTTGTGCAGATGTAGTCGCCTTTTTTCAGCCTTCGTGCTTCAATGGGCTCTATTCCGCCATTCACGCCGACAGAAAACAGGGAGTGATCCCCTGTGACACTTATTTTCCTCCCTGTTCTTGTTTCAACTTCAAAAATGTCCTTTCTTATCTCGTGCCTGATGAATCTGCCCACCTTTGCCAGCTTTACTTTACCCGTCTTTGTCATAGAATAAATCTCTATTCCTTCAGGGTTGCGAGAAATCTCCCTTCCGGCAACAGCGCGGCCATATTTCTTTATCTGTTCATCTATAATTTCGGCAACTGTCGATCTTCTGATAGCCCTGCCCTTCCTGTACAGCATCTCACAATCGCCTGTTACGCTGTCTTCAATGACCACGATCCTTGTTTTCGGCAGCAGTTCCAGCATCATGGCCGCCATGAGGCTTGTTTTTCCAGAACCCCTGCCGCCGGCCATCAGCAGGCTGGCCGAATTGTCTATAAGGAATGACATGAGGCCCGCAGCCAGTGGATTGATGTATTTCGTCTTCACGAACAGGGGCAGCGTCCAGGGGTTGAAGCGGTGCCTTCTTATAGCGAAGCCCAGGCCTTCAGGGGAGAGGCTCTTGGTGATGACTGCAAACCTCGCCCTGCCGCCAGGCACTCCAATGTCCACGTCCAGAACAGGGTTGGCCTCATCCAGAGGCCTTCCGGACTGTATCCTCAGGCGTGTGGCCCATGCCTCAGCATCCTCCTTTGTGGGTATCAGATTGGTTTTGCACTCCTCCCAGTCCTGGTGGAAAACAAGTATGGACTGGCTTTCAACCGGAGAATTGATATAGATGTCCTGCACCCTCTCGTCAGCAAGGAGTATCTCCAGAACCCCATAGCCTGCCGTATACCTGGTAAGGATATTGGCAAGCTGCTCAATGTCATTGCCTGAAATCTGCATCCTGAGCTTATCAGAAACGTCCCTTATGACATCCTTGCCGATATTGAAGAATATCTCCCTTATCCTCTCCGACCTCACAAAATCCTCTGTCGTGGGCTTATGCGCGACCATATACCTTCTTGCCGTGTCAAGGACAATGTATTTCTCCTCGCTCAGCTTGAATTCAGGAGGCATGGCAAAATACATGTATTCGGCCTTTCCATGGAGCTTGAAGATCTCAATCTGCATGTCGCCGATCTGATACCTGTCCATGCTCTCGGCCTTTTCAGGCGGGGTTGTAAGGTAGCGTGTGAACATGAAATTAGGCCTTATGCTGGCCATGAACAGCTGCCTGTACAGCGTCCTGTCGCCTACATGGTATCCATAAACATTCGGGGAGGCGAGCCTGATCATCTTCGTCTCTGACAGCCATTTTCCGACCTTTTCCAGCACGCTTTCATTATATTCCTTCAGGTAAGCTTTGGTCGCCTCTGATTCCGCCTTTCCCATGAGAAATTCCACCTTCCTCATCTCCCTCTTCAGTTCCACATAGGCCCCGATAGGATCCCTGAGAAGGAGGGTGAATGCTATATAGTTGAACCTGGACATCCAGTCAGGGTAAATGTGCCTGAATTCAGCGGTATTGAATTTACTGTAGGAAAAGTTCTGCTCCCTTACAATATCCTCGACTATCTTCGCTATCTCGGCAAGCATCTTCACCTGCTCATACCCGTACTCGTATTCCCTGTCCCTGGCCAATATCACACTCGAGAACTTCTTCGTCTCCAGAAGCTTGTCTATGGTCGTGGCCATGCACATCGGGAAATCCTCTATCGATGAGCCGAAGAGGCAGCCGGTGCATTTCACCCTTATCTTCATCGTGTTCTCGTCATAGTCGTACTCGCAGACCATCAGGACCCACTTAAATATTGTCGGCAGTTTCCTATTAAGCTGCTTCCGCCAGAATGCCTGATGAGCCTTAGTTTATTGCTGATTGTTATATGCTCCGTTGCCAGCTAAATCTGAAAAATCAGTATCTTTTGATTATCCTCATGTACAATCAGATGCCAATCATCACACATGAATTATGGCTGAGAAAGTGCAATTGATAGGCTATAGATGCTATCGTTGTAATCATGAGTGGCTGCCCAGAGGCGATGATGCCCCAAAAGTTTGCCCTTCGTGCAAGAGTCCGTATTGAGATAGACCGCGCAAAATGAATATTGCTTGATAATAACTTCTAATCTCTGACCGCGCAAAATGAATATATATTTAAAATTACTCTAAAACTATTCTCAATATGACCGCGCAAAATGAATATTGCTTGATAATAACTTCTAATCTCTGACCGCGCAAAATGATATTTAAATACAAAGACTATAAAGGAGATTATGGAATGGGAAAAACCTGGGAGATATTCAAAATCACAACTCAATAAAACAGGCGACGTTTTGATTAGCAATACGAGTACAGATGAGGAAAGGGGCGAAGCACTTGATATTTTGAATAACTGGAGAGCAATTCACAGCTATCCTATGCATGTATTTAAAGTCAGATTAAAGGATGTCTCGAAACGCGTCGATAGTGATGCACTAACAGCACAACGTCTTAAACGTGTTCCAGCAATTATTAAAAAATTATCAAGAAGCTATGAGGACCGTCCTCCAACAATGAAACTAAGTCAAATGCAAGATATTGGCGGATGTAGGGCAGTTCTAACAACTGTTGGTCAAGCAAGGAAACTATGTAACGATTATTATTTGAAAGGAGATTTAAAACATAAAAAAGTTGGAATGAAAGACTACATTGCTAACCCCAAAAAAGATGGTTATAGAAGCATTCATTTAATCTATAGATATAATAGCGATAAAGAAAGGAAGAAAATTTATAATGGCTTACTTGTCGAAGTTCAAATAAGGTCGAAATTGCAACACATTTGGGCAACTGCCATAGAGACAGTAGACTTCTTTACCAGACAGGCGATTAAATCGAATGAAGGAGAAGAAGAGTGGATGAATTTTTTTAGGTTGGTAGGCAGTGCTTTTGCTAAGGAGGAAAACTGTCCACTCGTTCCGAATACTCCCGTTGAGGAAAAAGAGCTATATTCCCAAATAAAGAAAAAAGAAGCAGAATTAAATGTGAGAACTATAATGTCCGGATGGACAAATGCAATGAGAGTCTTTGAAGAATACGCGAGTAAATCTATCTCGAAAGCACAATTTTTCTTGCTTGAATTAGATATTGTAGGTGAAAAAATGACTCTTACCGCCTATCCAAAGAGGCAGGAAGGCAAAGCAATTGAAGATTATGCTAAAGCTGAAAAAAGAAATAAAGAAAAAAAGGAATTTGATGTCGTTCTGGTCGGAGTAGATACCATAGGTGATTTGAAAAAAGCATACCCAAATTATTTCGTGGATACAAGAGAATTTTTAATACAGCTCCAAAAAATCATAAAAAAAGCTGGGTGATATAAAATTCATCCATTATACCTATATTACCGACTTTTTACACATGCATCCGACTTTTTACACAGAAGCCACTAAATACACAAGCTATGCCCTTATCCAATGCTATTAAACACAGACAGGCATTATTTAATATGCCCGATGCCAAGGCAACACTTAGGACAATAATAACAGAGCTTGTGGAGAGGACAAACACAGATGCAAGGAGGCTTAGGGTTCTTGAGCAAAGATCAGAGAGCCTGACAGCCCAGATGAACACTGTCGAAGAGACTGTCCTCAAAACAAAAAAGGATGTCTCAGAGCAGCTGGCAGGCATGGCCTCAGAGCTTGAGAAGCAATCCGACAGGCTTGAGAAGGTCGAAAAGGCGATAGATGAGATTGTGAAGCAGCTCAAGAAGACAGCATCGATAACCCAGATGAAGGAGCTGGAGGAGTTTGTGGAGATATACAGCCCCCTGAAGTCCAATTTTATCACAAGGGAGCAGGCGGAGACGATGATCGAGGAGAAACTGAAAAGGCAGGGCCAGTATCATGGATGACGGCAACGGCTGAATTTTATTAACCACCTGCAACAATATAATAAGTGATACAATGATAAATCTACCTTTCGGCAAGAAAAATCCCAAACCAACAGCGCCTGTCCAGGAAAGAGTCACTTCTCTCTCATCCCAGGGGTTTGCAGAGGCAGAAGTAATAAAGATGCTAAGAGAAGAGGGCTACACCCCATTCGATATAGACCGTGCGATGAAACAGGCAGTAAAGACAGCTGCCGTTCCCCCATATCAGCAGCCTCAACAACGCTATCCACAGCAGCCTGAAGCGCCTCATTATCCCCCGCCTCCGCAACAGCCACTTCCGCAGCAAAGGCCCGTGCCAGGCGAGACTTTCAGGCCATTGCCAAGGCAGCCATATTCTGAGGATGAATTCGGCCTTTCCGATGAGAGGAGGATGGAGCAGGATCTGCCCCAGCTTCCCGCATTCAATTTCAGGCCGCCGGACGAGTTCAGGAGCCAGGAACCCGCAGCAAAGAGGAGCACGATGGAAAGGCAGCAGCTGGAAGAGATAGCAGAGGCCATTGTCGACGACAAATGGCGAAACTTTGAGAAAGAAGTCAACAACATGAACAGCAGGATGAACCAGATCATGCTGAGGATAGACAGCATAGAGAACATGGTCAACCAGCTGAAGGGGACTGAAAAGAGCGAGATAGAGGACATAAAAACGAACATCGGCAAATACAGGGAAAACCTTGTAGAGATGTCATCTAAGATGGAGAGCGTAGAGAGGGCGATGAAAGACAGCATGACCCCCATGCTTCAGACCCTGCGGAGCATGAGCGATGCCATCAGGGCAATGAAAAAGGGAGACGCAAAAGAGCAGTCCTGACAAAGCCGGCTATTGATTCAGGCTTTTTTTCGCACCGCATTATTAAATCTCGCAGCAAATTATTATTATGGCAGATCAGATAAACCCGAAAAGAGCGGCCATGACTGTTGGGATTTTTGCAGCAGTTCTGCACTTTCTATGGGCAATTATTGTTGCCTCCGGAACAGGCCAGCAGCTTGCAGACTGGAAGCTTGGACTCCATTTCCTGAGCAATCCATATACAATAGCGTCCTTTAACATTGTGACAGCTGTCGCGCTGATAGCTGCTGCGTTTGTGGGCGGCGCAGTCTTAGGCTGGGCACTAGCTGCTGTATGGAACTGGACAAGCAAGTTTAAGTGAATTTCCATAAAATCGGCAAGAGAAATGCAGTCTATAGAAGAACCTATACAGACACTATTTTCTCCAGCAACAGGAGGTCATTTTCGCTGTATTCCGCGGCAGCCCTTTCTGCTTTCAGGCCTCTCATCAGCCAGTAGCTTATCATCCCTGCGTTATTGGCCGCCTGAAGGCATCTGGCCGAATTGCTGACCACTATCGTCTCCACAGAAGGGAGTCCAAGGGCCTGCTGGATCAGGAGGAAAGGATCAGAGTTGGGATACACATGCTCTGTCCTGCTGCCGGAGAACTTGAGGCCGAAAAAGCTTTCCAGGCCATAAACCTCAAGGTATCTGTCAAGATACTCCTCCTCCCTCGGGGTGAAAGCGACAAGCTTCCTGCCATCCCCGGAAAGCTTCTCTATAATCCTTTTGGCGTCCTCATTAGGCGGGGTTGCCTTTATCATCTCTTCCATATAATTCCTTGCCGCCCCCATGATGGCCGCTTCATCATTCACAGCATAAAATCTCTTCAGCACAACTTTCCACAGCTCGGCAAACATGTGAATCTTCGGCGAGTCGGCAGGATTTTTTTCCTCCAGCAGTTTCATCGAGTCCAGCATCTCCCTGTAGAGCCTGGAAAAGGCTGTCTCTATCTCAAGGTTCTTGAGGTACTCGACCTGGCTCCTTATAACCTGGTGGAGGCTCTCTTCAGTCAGGGAGGATATGGGGCCTTCAAGGTCAAAAACAACCGCATTGATCGGCATATGAATTAGTACTATAGTTAGAAATAAAAGCTGATCTGGAAGGGCATAATTTTGTCGTTCTGTTCACAATAATGATGAAAGACCAAAAATCCAATAGTTATAGAGCTTTGCAAATTTCACCGAATAAATATGAGCAAAAAACAAGAATATGGAACTGATGACGAAGAACGAATCCTGTTCAATGGTGCCAATTTCTCGCTGATTAATGGCCTGCTCAGCTAACGCCTACCTGGTCCTACCGGGCGGCCCAGCAGGCTGCTCCCCCTCTCCAGGCGCCTTTTCCTGGCTCATGAGGAACCACATGGCAAGGGCTATGACTATGAGGACAAAGATTATGGCCCATGCATCCTGACCCGGCAGTCCCAGAGCGGTCTGGGGGAGGTTAAGGAATGCGGCCCCTCCTGCCCCAAGGAAGACAAGGAAGCCGATGAAGGCCAACAGAAGCAGAGTCACATATATGTGGCCTTTCTTGTCACCTGCTTCTTTCCAGTCAAATACCTCCGTGACATTGATCCCGACTATGGCAAGGAACATGATTATCATCAGCAGGCCTGTCAATACTATTATCCCTGAGCCGAAAATGGTGGTGAAGAAGGCGGCTATGGCTATGCCCACCTGCCCCGAGTAATTCATGACGAAGAATGACACGACAATGGCTACCAGCCCGGAGGCTGACCTGTCAAGTATCTTGCGAAGAGAAAACCTCAGTATGCCATAAATGATCGCCATGGTCAGCAGGAACGGCAGAAGGAATTGGAAGAACCCGAGGTTGTTCAGATTTCCCAAAAGAGATTCAAAGGGGCTGACCATATATGTTATTTTATTGCCCTTGGATGTATATAAATCATTTATTTTCCGAGCGTGTCTAATTATTCACCCACCAGCCATTCCCAGCCAGCCTGACTCTCAGATATATCTTAACCTGATAAGCGATGACCCTCAGTACGCTCCTTACATAAGTCGTTCTCCTCAGCCTCGTGTCCAATCTGTCCCCAAAG
>JACPNN010000023.1 GCA_016185435.1 Candidatus Aenigmatarchaeota archaeon
CTTTGCGAACTCATGTCTGCACCATCTGCACTTGAGTTTGTTGCGCCGGATATGCCAATAGTTGCGAGAACGACATTTGGGACATGAAAAGCGAGGCATATATACTATATTCAGGTGGCTGGGATATAATCTTACCCTAGATATTTATCACTCATAGCGATTATCAATTCATGAAATGGAACTATATCTACACAGAACAGGAAGCGCAACACACGGATGGCTGTTTCCCGGTAGCAGTTTCTACGCCTAGAGGGAAAACCACAATATATCTGCCACCATGAGAAATTGCACAATATAACCGAGATGAAGTTATTGCAGAATTGGTGCTTTATCAGAAATCACAATTTCCAGATTTAAAAGTTGGCCATGATGGGACTTTTTATATACAAAGCAAGGATGGCAAAGTGGATAGGCGCAAAGAAGGCGGTATCGTTTCAATAAAGGGCCTCCTTCAACAACTCATCACCAATGGGAATTATGAAATTGAAGACGATTATTGGTCAAAAAATTGGCAAAAATTAAGAGATTTGTAGAAATCACCCGGCGCCAGAAATCGGATTTAACGCCTATTAGTAACAGGGCCAATAATTATACAATGACCAGAGAACGCCGCAGGCACGACCTGATAAAGGACAACATCAAGGACTTCATACTTGGGGGCCAGGACGGCACGGTCAATGTCCTTGGAATAGTCCTTGGCGTAGCCACAGCCACCCTTAATCCCTCGATTGTGATAATAGCAGGCCTCGCAGCCACCTTTGCCGAATCGATATCCATGGGCGCTGTAGGCTATACGACTTCAAAGACAGAAAACGAGCTGTACACATCAGGAAGAAGGAAGAAAGCAGTCCCAGAGGAATGGTCCCACCCCCTGAAGAACGGCCTTGTGACAATGTTCGCATCCTTCCTCGGCTCATTTGTCCCGCTCATACCTTTCTTCCTTGCTGAGGTGAAGCAGGCCATGATAATCAGCCTTGTGCTGTCAATAATCTTTCTCTTCTCCATGGGCGCTGTAAAGGGAATAATAACAAAGAGAAGCTGGTTCAGATCAGGCGCTGAAATAACAATAATAGGCATATTGGCGGCCCTTGCAGGCTTTCTGGTGGGATACCTTCTCGGCGGGCCGCACATGATATGATTTCCCATCCTTTTCCGAAAGCATTTAATGCGTGCTGTTATATCTCAGAATGAGCGGCCAATCCACAGCATACCTCTATGCAATACCGACAATCCTGATCTGGGCTTCCGTCCCCGTGGTAATCAAGAGCCTGCAGGATTCTCTGAATTTCCTCCAGATTATATTGTTCTCCACTCTCTTTGCCGCCGTATTTTTCTTCATGCTCATTCTCAAAACAGGAAAAATTCCCCTGCTCAGAAAATACAGCATGAGGGATTATTTTTTGCTGTCAGGGATGGGCTTCCTGGGCGCTTTCCTGCAATTCGTATTTTTGTATGGGGCAATTTTCTACTCGACAGCGCAGGAGGCCTTCATAATAAATTACCTTTGGCCCATTCTTGTCGTGCTTTTCGCCATTCCGATACTGAAAGAAAGGCTTTCTGCAGCCAAGCTCCTCGGCCTGCTTTTGGCTTTTGCAGGGCTTTTGGTCATAATTACACGGGGAACCCTGCAGATCCAGTTCACAGGCCTTTTGGGGAATGTGCTGGCCCTTCTCACCGCCCTTGTTGTCAGCCTTTATTTCGTCCTCAACAAGAAATTCAACTACGAGAAGTATACCAGTTTGTTTGTCTATTATCTTGTCTCCTTCATCTTTTCCCTCGTCATCAATCTGCTTTTCTATCCGATTCCGAGCCTGTCTCTTGTCCAGCTTGCCACCATTTTGTGGCTTGGCATTTTCGTCAATGCCATGGGCTATTTTTTCTGGTTCAATGCGCTTGAGAAAGGCGACACTGCAAAGATTTCCAACTTGATCTACCTGACCCCTTTCGTATCCATTGTGTATATCTACTTCTTTCTGAGCGAGCCGATTCTGCCAAGCTCGGTAATCGGCCTCCTTTTCATCATCGGCGGGATAGCTGTGCAGCAGATGAGAAAGGCCAGCGGATAATTATCTGGCGCAAGCCATCTCCCCTGCCATGCCTTTTGCTGCTCTTCTCCAGCAGGCCATATACAGGAAATTGATGGGCCGCACATTTAGGCACAATCTGGCCATAAGCTTTTATTCCCCACACTCTATCTGAAATATGGCCCTATTAGTCATGCTACGCCATGGCCTGTCCGTGTGGAACAGGGAGAACCGCTTCACTGGCTGGACTGACGTTCCCCTGAGTGAGGAAGGCATACAGCAGACTCGAGAAGCGGCAAAACTTCTGACCTCCTACAGGTTTGACATAGCCTATACCTCTGTTTTGCAGAGGGCCATCCACACGCTTGACATCATATTGAATGAAACCAATCATCCCAAGATACCGGTCATCAAAAGCGAAAAACTCAATGAGCGGCACTATGGAAAACTCCAGGGAATGAACAAGGACGAAATAAAACAGAAATACGGAGAAGAGCAGTTCCTTCTCTGGAGGAGGAGCTTTGCCACAAGGCCGCCAGAGGGGGAGAGCCTTGAGGACACGGCCAAAAGGACCCTTCCTTTTTTCTATAGCAATATCGTGCCTGAGCTTGACAAAGGGAAGAACATACTGGTTTCAGCCCACGGCAACAGCATGAGGTCAATAGTCATGGCCCTCGACAGAATGGCCCCGGATTCTGTCGCAAAGCTGGAGATAGGATACTGCGTGCCCATGATTTACGAGAGAACTAATGGCGTGTTCAGGAGGTTATGATAGTTGCTATGCCATTACTTGTCCTTGTGCGCCATGGCGAGTCAGAGTACAATGTGCAGAACAGGTTCTCAGGCGAAGCTGATCTGCCCCTCACTGAAAAAGGAAGGGAGCAGGCGAGCCATGCATCAAAACTCCTTGAAGGGCACAGGTTCGACAAGGCATACACGTCCAATCGCCAGAGGGCAGCAGAAACCCTTCAGATCATATTGAATGGGATCAGGAATCCGGAAATCCCTGTTCTAAAAACCGGCAATCTGAAAGAGAGGGAGAACGGAATTCTGGGAGGAGTTGAAAAGAACGAGGCAAGGAGAAAATACGGCCCGGAAAAGATCAAGGAGTGGACGAAAAGCTTTGAATCAGGGCCGCCCCAGGGAGAGAGCGGAAAAGATGTCATGGCACGAATCCTCCCTCTCCTGAATCTACAGATCATTCCAGACCTCGATTCAGGAAGGAACGTGATAGTTGTCTCGCACAAGCAGCCTGTAATGTGCATGGTCATGTGCATCGAACGGCTGAAGCCGGAAAATTTTGGGACTATCAAAATAGACAACTCGGCGCCCCTCTTCTATGAAAGGATAAACGGGGGGTTCAGGAGGAAAACAGGATGATTATGCCAATTTTGGTTCTCCTGCGCCATGGGAAATCGACTTACAATCTGGAAAAGCGTTTTGCAGGCCGGTTAGACATCCCTCTTGCAGAAGAGGGCAGGCAGGAGGCAAAGGAGGCGGCCAGGCTTCTTATTGGCTACAGGTTTGACAAGGCCTACACTTCCTCCTTGCAAAGAGCAATCCATACCCTTGATATAATACTCTCGGAACTGAACCACCCTCCAATACCAATCATCAAAACCCCGAAGCTCAATGAGAGGCACCAGGGCATTCTCGAAGGCATGAGCATGGAACATGCCGACATGAAATACGGAAAAGAGCAGGCGCATATCTGGGAAAGGGGTTATGGCTCAGGCCCTCCAGGCGGAGAGACATCAAAGGATCTTGAAGCACGAGCTCTTTCTGTCCTGCATCAGGAAATCATCCCAGACCTTGATCAGGGAAAGAATGTGCTTGTCGTATCCCACAGTAATCCCATAAGGTTTATGGTGAAAGATATCGAAAAGATGGACACTGAATCCTGTAAAGGCCTGCATATAGGCAACTCCGTGCCCCTGATATATGAAAGGAATGGCGGAAAATTCAGCAAAAGACAACTAATCTAATCCTCGCTCACCCTCGGCGCAAGGATGAACCTCATCTGCATCTTGTCCAGCACCCTGAAATCCAGCTTGAGAGGGTAGTCCTTGCCGAATTCCAAAGCAACCTGGTCAGCAAACCTGCTGGCCTTGATCATCTTCTTGAGGTAGTCAAGAGGGTACTGGGCCCTCACCTTCTCTGCCGTATTTATGCTCAGAAGGCCTTCCTCCCCTTTCCTTATCTCCAGCTCTGCCTTGCTGACATCGCCTTTGGCATGCATCCTGAAGACATCAGGCTGGGCCTCAAGGAACACTGCATCGCTCACTATCTCTGCGTCCTGTATCCCTTCCTCAAGAACCTTTGATTCAACCTCCACCTTTGTGACGAACTTCAGCTGGTCTATGGGAGGCTTCTCGGTTTTCACATCTATTGCAGGAAGGTCAAATGTCCTTGTGCTCCCTCCCTTAACCCTGACTATAAGCTTGCTGTCAGCATATTCGAGGGATATCCTGTCGCCGGATTTGGCCCTCTTGAGTATGGAGGCAAAATTCGTAAGATTGAGGCCCACTGTGACAGCATCCTTAACCTGAAAGTCCTCAAAGGCCAAAGGCAGCAGCTTGAAATCGACAACAGAGACCATTGTCCTGTCAGGCGCAAGCAGGCTTACTCCTGTCTTATCCACCACAAGATTGGCCTCATCCAATATCTCAGAAATTATCGATATGGAGTCCTTCAGAAGATCTGCCTCAGCAAGCTGCAGCTTGAACATACATAAACAATGAAAACCTGATTTATAAATCTGCCTGGGATTGTAATGCAGCCCATATTCCTTATCCGCCCGCGATTAATCCTTGTACTGCTTTTTATAGAAGGCTCCCAATAATCTTACATCTTTTTATGGCAACCGAAAAGAAAATCGTTCCAGACACGAGCGTCCTTATTAGCGGGAAGCTGCTTGAACTGTTAAAGGAAGGCAAGCTTGACGGTTCAAGAATCATTATCCCGAAAGCTGTAGTTGACGAGCTTCAGGCCCAGGCCAGTACGGGAAGGGAGATAGGCTTCAAAGGCCTGGAAAGCATCAAGAATATCAGGAAGATTGGCAGGGAAAAGAAGATAGCAATAGAATTTTCAGGCACGAGGCCCACATTCGAGGAGATACAACTGGCCAGGAAAGGAAGGATAGACGCCCTGATAAGGGATGTGGCCCACAAGGAGCAGGCCAAATTGCTCACCTCCGACTATGTCCAGGCCCTTGTGGCAGAGGCAGAGGACATTGAAGTTGAGCACATACCCAAAACCATTGGAAAGACAAACCTTCTTGAAAAATTCTTCACACCAGAGACCCAGTCAGCGCATTTGAAAGCAGATGCTGTCCCTGTGGCAAAGGTGGGAAAACCTGGTCAAGTTAAGCTCGTTGAACTGAGAAAGGAAAAAATCACAGAAGACGAGGCGACAGAAATCATAAACGACGTAGTCCAGAGGGCCAGGATGGAAGAGAACGGCTTCATTGAGATAAGCAAGCTTGGGGCCCTTGTCGTCCAGCTCGGCAATCTGAGGGTATCCATAGCAAAGCCGCCGTTCTCCGATGGCCTGGAACTGACAGCTGTCAGGCCTATAGCCAAAGTGACCCTGGACGATTACAAGCTCCACAAAGAGCTTGAAAAAGGCTTGCTGGAGAAATCGATAGGCATGCTCATATCAGGCCCCCCGGGATCAGGCAAGTCAAGCTTTGCAGCAGCTTTGGCTGAATTCATAGCGAGCCACGGCAAGATTGTCAAGACCTTTGAGCAGCCCCGGGACCTTCAGGTCGGGCCGGAGATCACACAATATGCCCCCCTGGAAGGCGATTGGGAGAAGACAGCAGAAATACTTCTGCTTGTCAGGCCAGACTATACTATTTTCGACGAGATAAGGCGGACGCATGATTTCAGGGTCTTCAGCGACATGCGTCTGGCTGGAGTGGGCATGATAGGAGTCATACACGCAACAACGGCTGTATCAGCCATCCAGCGGTTTGTTGGAAGGATAGAACTGGGTGTAATCCCCCACATAATCGACACAGTCATCTTCATCAAGGACGGGGCAATCAAGAAGGTTTATGAACTGGCCCTCATAGTCAAGGTGCCGACAGGCATGGTCGAGCAGGACCTTGCAAGGCCGGTGGTGGAGATAAGGGATTTCGAGACAAAGGAGCTGGAATACGAGATATACACCTATGGCGAGGAGAATGTCATAATACCTGTCAGCAAGGATGAAGGCGCCGCAAGCCCCATACAGGAGCTTGCCAAGGAAAGGATATTCCAGGAGCTAAGGCATTACGATCATGAGCCTATAATAGAGATACAATCTGACAACAGGATAACAGTCAGGGTAAGGAGTGATGCGATAGCAAGGCTGATAGGCAAGAGCGGGGCCAACATTGAGCAGCTCGAGAAGAAGCTTGGGGTGAAAATATCTGTGGAGCCGAAGGAAGGAACCCTGAAAAGGCCTGTCCAATACCACTTCTTTGAGGCAGGCAACAGCTTTCTCGTAAAGGTTGATGACAGCCTGATAAACAAGCAGGTAGACCTTTACGACAGCAGCACATTCATCGCAAGCTTCATGATAGGCAAGAAAGGAAACATCAGGGTGAGGAAGAAGTCTGAGATAGGAAGTATGATTCTGCAGGCCTTGACAAGGAAGAGCCTGAAGGTTGTGGTATAACTGATAACTGCAGGGCAGATATTGTTGAAACTTGGCTACTTCACAATCAGCTTCGCCCTCTCAATGTCCCACTTCCAGTCAGGAGGCAATGCCTTGCTTCTTATGTAGTAATCCGCAAGCCTCCTTATCTTCGACTCTGTTATCTCCATGCCCCTCTTTGAGATAGGGTCCTTCTTGTTCTTTTTCAGATGGCCATCCAGCACGACAGCCTTTCTGAAGAGGTTCATCATGTCTTCCGGTAGGGGCGGATAAAGCATTCTGCTCTTCAGCACTTTGGCCACCTTTATGCCCTTTATCCTTGTTGTCGGGATGCCGTACTGGTCCCTCAATACAGCGCCTATCCTGGCCGACTGGAATCCCTTCTTGGCCAGCTTGACTATCAGCTCCTCAATCTCCTCATTAGTAAACTTGACCCATGTGGCTATCTTCTGGATGGGCTTCTTGCTCCCGTGCTTTCCCTTCGCCCTCGAATATATCCTTGCCATATCCTATAGAAGTGGAACCATGCATTTAAATATTCATGAACAGGCATTGTAATTATGATCGGTCCCCCTAAGCCTTTATTGTCTGCATTTCCTATTCTTGTAGCATCATAGGCCCAGTGAACCGTTCGGCAAGGCTGGCATATATTTCTTGAAAGCCTTGTGCCTCATGGCCCAGAGTTGTGCAGATTGCAGAGCAGCCGGATATCAGAGGTCTGAAAAATAAATAGTTGTCCAAAAATGCTATAGAATATCGAATATCTGTTCAATTTTCATAAGGGATAGGGAGAGGAATATAAATCTTGCTCCTAAGCACAGGGATATGGAACTTGAGACGACAATAGATTTTCCCAAGAAAGCGAAAAGATTATGGAGAAAATTGGCAGACATGGCCTTAGAAGAAAGGGACGAAATAGGACTGCATGTCCCTGAAAATTTCAAAATTTCTTTGGGTTTGTACCAGTCCGATTCTGATGCAATGGCTCAGCCGTCCAGTAAGGGAAGGAATGTGCTTCTGATAAACACCGTAATGACTCATTTGAGGCCGGATGAGCAAGGGGAAGCTGCGCGTGAAGCAAAAAGAAAGGTTTGCAACTATCTGACCATTTCAAGGGAGGCTTTACCCGGCGTTAAGGAAAGGGAAACCCTTGAGGCAGCCTTTTCCAGAAATCCTGAGAGATCATTCCAGAATCTGTTGGAGAGGAAGTATTCAAAAGATGCCAGAAGATGGCTTGCCGAATCAAGCGTCAGCCGCGGAGTATCTCTCGAGGACTTCCTTGAATATCTCTCCTCAGGCGCAAAACAATTCAGAAGATATGTCAGAGAAATAAAAAAGAATATTGGTCAGGCACATGGTTCAATCTCTGTGCACAATGCAGAAAAGCTGATGAGGCATGAAGTTGACCATCTCGCTTTTTATGATGGCAAGCTAAAGCAGACAGAAGATAGCCTGCTGAAGAGGAAAGCGGATCTTGAAATGGATGTGCTAGGAAAAGGCAAGAAGGAAAAGTCTCCGGATTTAGCGGCAGCAAACATGGAATTGCTGGCATTTGACCTCTCATATCTTCCTTTACTCGAATCAGCGGCCCATATATTCGATTTCGTCCCATATAGAGGTTGGGACAACTTCAGGAGCAACCCTGAGCCGGTTAAGAGAAGGATACTGCTGCATGTGCTTGCCAACTATATATATGATTCCGATTATGAAGACTGTTACCCGCAGATGATTGCTGAAGCGCTTGTTTCAAAGAGGTGGGCTTCTGGACAGATGAACAGGCAGACATCTAATCTAGTTTTCCGGAAAACCAGAGGGAGGACAGGAAGACGGTCTTACCTGATAAAGACACCTGAGGAAGTCAGCACCGATGTTGCAGCTGCGATTTTTTTTCGGGAGATTCCAGCATACCAAGATAAGTTCTATCAGGCCAGTAAGCAAGCGATAGATGCCCTTGCTGCTGCATACAGGGAGAATCCTTCGAGGCTGAAAAGAGCATATCTGCTTGCCGAATCATTTGACGACTTCATTGGAATTGCTTCTGGCAAACGAGAGACTAAACCGGCTCCTTGAGCCCATGGCCGGTAAGTATGCACAGGACCCTGCTGTTTTCTTTTACCACTTCTTTCGCCTTCAGCAGCCCTGCCAAGCCAGCAGCCGCTGAAGGCTCGACAGAAAGCCCTTCCATCTTCGCCAGCATATCCCTCGCCTTCAGCAATTCTTTATCCGAAACGATATCAGCAAAACCTCCAGATTCCTTCAGGGACTTTAGCGCATTCAGGCCGTCCAGAGGAAAATCGCATTCTATTGCATCGGCTATTGTCCTCGGATTCCTTATTTTTTCCAGCTTTCCAAATTTCCATGCCCTGAAAACTGGGCAGCAACCCTTAGCCTGTATGCCCACAAGCCTGGGCCTTGCCTTCGACAAGCCCAGCAAATTCGCTTCCCTTACCCCTTTCCATAAAGCAGAAATCAGTATCCCATTCCCTACAGGCAGGAACACATAATCAGCTTTCATCTGCTCAGAAATCTCCAGCCCAATGGATTTTGTTCCTTCCCTCCTGTACAGGTAGTCGCCCAACAGGAAATATCCCTTCTTCTCAGCTATCCTCTCTGCATGCTCTATGACATCTGAATAACCCTTCCTTATCCTTTCCGCCCGTGCCCCATATGACAATATCTGCCTCATCTTGAACTGATTCGCATCCCTTGGGACAAGCACCCTGCATCTTATCCCTGCGGCAGCAGAATAGGCAGCAATGCTGGCCCCCATATTCCCTGTAGAGGCCACAATAGCCTTCCCAAAGCCCTTTTCCACCACCTTCGCGACCTCTATGCTGCTTCCCCTGTCCTTGAAGCTGCCTGTCGGATTGAGCAGCTCGGGCTTGAAGCAGAGTTCAAATGGAAGCTTAAGCTTCTTTTCTATATTTTTTGACCTTATTACCGGGGTAAACCCTTCTCCCAGAGAAACTGTTTTTTTGACAGGAAAAAGCTCCCTGTATCTTGAATAATAGAAGGGCCTTGATTTTATATCATTCCTTATTTTCTTCAATTTCCTGTAATCAAAAATAATCTCCAGATTAGAGCCGCAGCTTTCGCATCTGAAAACCACCTCATCCTTGCCATATCTCTTCCCGCAGGCCACACACTGTATGAACTTCTCGAACATCAATTAGATTTTGCCCAAGCCTGCTTATCAGCTTCTCACACTTATACAGGCGCATATGCTGCAATCCGATTTTTTTGTAGAAGCAGCTACCGATGCTCTCGACATTCCAGAAGCCGCAGTTTGAGTGACATACAAACCAATATTATCACCAGGAAGCAATTATACATTATGGCAGGCTTTGAAGACTTTTTCTCCTCATTTTTATCAATCCTTCCCCAAATCATGTCCGCCGTTGATCTTTCCCTATATGCCATAGCCGTATTCTTCTATGGAGGCATGGCGGCGAAAGGGCTGAGATACAGGGAAGCCTGGATAAGGTGGCCCCTCATGATCCTGTCAGGCATCCTCTGCCTTGCGGCAACCTCATCTCTTGCCGGCCTGTTCCCATTGCCAAAGGGCCTGGAGCTGCTCAAGCTCGACGCCTTCTTTGCAGGCCTGTTATCCTCTGCCATCCTGGCCCTGTCCTTCTACCTCATGACGCATGACGCAAAAGTCTATACCATCCCTTCCTTGGCCAAAAAGCTTGAGGCCCTCAAGGCAGCGGCCTTAAGCGGCAAGGGCCTGGGGCCCATATCCGATGCCGAGGCAGAGAAGATAGCTTCCGGGAGGATTAAGGGCGAGGCAATAGAATCAAAGCTGTCGGGAAGCAAGTGGTATGTCAAGGTCCAGGCAGGAAATTCGGTAAAAGTCGTGGAAATAGACGCCATAGACGGCGCTGTGGAAAAGATATACCACCACAATGACATGATGCTCAACTTCCTCCTCGACTGGAAGAAATCAGCGGGCCTGGTCATTTCCCTCCTCCTGCTTATTGCAGTCCTGTTCACATTCAAAAGCCTCCCCTCAATCAGCTCTGACTTCGAGAAAATGGGAATCAGCCAGGACCTGATGGACCAGCTCAAGAAGAGAGGGGAGGCTGCTGCGGATACAGAATGCAAAGAAGCCCTCCAGGAGGCCACATCCACATTCATCAACACATTCCCTGAGGTGAAGGACAACAGGACAAAGAAGTCATTCCAGAAGATGGTGGAAGGCAAAATCCTGTCCCTCAGAAGCCTCAAGGAATCAGGAGGAATGGTGGCCCTTACAGACGACAATAAGGCATGCATCTTCTCGAGGGAATCCAAGTTCTGCGCGTGCCTTGAAGTAAGAAACAATTAATAATCCTCGGCCATCTTGTCAAAGAAAGGCCAGAAGGGCTCGAAATTGATGGTATCATCTTCCGCTTCGGGCTTTTTCCTTTTCTTCTTTATATTCACTGCAGGGGTGAAAACATGCACATCTTCCTCTCTCTGAATCCGCTCCAGCTTCCCTTTCTTCTGCACGGCTTCCATAGACATGGTGATCACCGAGAGACTTTCAGCTAACCTGCGCATTATAACCCTTGGAAGGCGGCAATAAAGGCTTTTTCCTACTGGAAGATATATTTTCTAGAATATATTTATAGAAATCGGGCCCTTCTCACCAAAAAAAGACAAAACCTATAAATCCGAACTTCAAGATTTATTATGCATTACCCCACAGGCAAGGGCGTGGAAATAGCAGTGAATGTCCAGATTCCCCAGTTCCAAGATCTGCAGACTGTAGGTTCTGTGGCCTATCAGAAAGAGGTGCTGAAGAAGGATGTGCTGTACAATATAGGAACAGGAGGCAGCATACTGGCGAAGGTTGTCGTATATGATGGAACCGTTTACTTCGGCTGCTTCGATCATAACTTCTATGCTGTTGATGCAGAAACAGGAAAGGAAATGTGGAGATTTGCTACGAAAGGCCCTGCATGCGCAAGGGCTGAGGCTGTGTTTACTGATCAAATGATTTATTTTCCTTCTTTCGACGGCAACCTCTATGGTGTCGGATTCAATGGGAAAGGGTTGTTTAGGTTTTCTGCAGAGGACAAGATATCATATACTCCACTAGTAACCGAAGAAGCTATATATTTCGGCTGCAAAGACGGCAACCTTTATGCTGTTTCAAAGGATGGCAGGCTTCTATGGAAATTCCCCACCAAAGGCCCCATAATGAGCGAGCCGAAACTCCTTGATGATACAATATGGTTTGGCTCTTCAGACGGGAATGTCTATGGGATTTCTTTGAAAGGCAGGCTCAGGCATGCGTTTTCCACAAGAGACCAGATAGCAGGAAGCGTCGTCACCCACAAAGGAAGGATATATTTCGGCTCATTTGACGGCAATCTGTACTGCCTGAATCCAGATGCAAAGCTTCTCTGGACCTTTGCTACAAACGGCCCAGTATACAATCCTGTAGCCCATGATGGTGTCATTTATGCAGGCAGCTGGGACGGCAATTTCTATGCAATAGATGCGGAAAACGGAAATCTTCTATGGAAATTCCCTTTGCAAGGCCTTTATTTCACATGGGCGAGAATACATGAAGGAAGAATATATTTCGGCTGCTGGGACAACAACCTCTACTGCCTCGATTTCAAAGGAAAACTTGTCTGGAAATTCGCCACTAACGGCCAGCCCACGACGCCTTTCATAAGCTCAAACAAAATCTATTTCGGCTCTTACGACTGCAATCTCTATTGCCTGTCTCTTCACGGAAGGCTCCTCTGGAAGTTCCCTACAAGCACATCCACATATTCCACATATGGGGTTGAGGAAGCCGCAGCCGAGCAGAGTATTAATGTAGTGTGGCAACCTGAAACCATTGCCAAAACAGACGAAAGATACAGGGGGCCCAAGATCGAAATGCAGGATGAGTCCGCATACACAGGAGGGTTCTCCGGCTATGCTTCTTCAGAAACACGTTATATGAGAAAGAAAGGCTACAGATAAGAAAGAAGCTTTACTCAAACCCTTCCTCTTCGACTTTTTCCTCGATCTCTGCGCTATAGTGGTCCCTATCCAATGAATTTCCAAGATACCTAGCAGTTGTATAGCTCCCTACTCCTGCTATCAAACTCGTTAAATCATCGTTTACAATCCCATTTACAACTGCTCCTATGCCAACTATTTCACCGTAATAAAGAAACATCCTTACAGAATAATGGTTTTTCAGGTTCATAATTCTAGTGACTTCATATCACCAGCTTTATATTACTCAAACCCCTCTTCCTCTTTGACCTTTTCCTCTACCTCTTCCCTTATCCCAAGGGACTCGACTATCTCCTTGTACCTGTTCCTGATCGTGACTTCTGTGACGCCGATTATATCGGCCACTTCCCTCTGGGTCTTCCTCTCGCCCTCAAGAACGGCCGCTATGTACAGGGCTGCGGCTGCAACTCCTATCGGCCCCTTGCCGCTTGTGACATCATGCTTCCCTGCCTGGTCAAGGACATCAACAGCCTTCACCTGCACCTTTTCAGTGAGGCCAAGCAAACTGCCGAACCTCGGGACATAATCCTGGGCCTTTGCAGGCAGTATCCTGAGCGTCATCTTCCTCGCTATGTACCTGTATGTCTTGCCTATCTCCTTCTTGTCCACCCCAGAAGCCTTTGCTATCTCGTCCAGCGTCCTTGGAGCTCCCTCTTGCTTGCAGACAATGTACAGCAAAGAAGAAATTATAGCTTCAGTCGATCTTCCCCTTACAAGCCCCTTGTCAACCGCATCCTGATACATCTTGGCAACCATCTCATGGACTGCCCTTGAGAGATGAAGATAAGATATGAGCCTCTGAAGCTCTGAAAACGCAAAACTGATGTTCCTGTCCTTTGACTTCATGAGCCTCTTGTGCCACTTCGTGAGCCTGTAGTACTGGGCCCTTTTCTTGGTCGAGACCTTGAATAGCTCGCCTTTCCCCTTCCCAATCTCGGTTGTAAGGCCGAAATCATGCTTTGTAGGTGTCAGAACAGCCCCGGTCCTGACCCTCTTGCTCCTCTGGTCCTCGTCAAAGGCCCTCCACTCCTGCGTAAGGTCAATCATTGATTCCTTAATAACAGCGCCGCATCTGCCGCAGACGCTCTCCCCCCTAACGTAATCATAGCTTATCTCCTTGCTCCCGCATTCGGGGCATTTCTGCTGTTGGAGCGTTTCTTTCGCCATATTTTAATCTCCTATATTTGGAACTCCCATATAATATGCTTAATTATCAAAGACATCCTCTGTCTGCCTTTTTTCAGTCCTGCTGCCTTTGAACTCATACAGGAACCTGTCCAGCTCATCAGTCATTATGCTGTTCCACACAAGGTCCCATAAAGTAAGATTGAACTGCCTCTTTTCGTCTTTCATATTAAGCATTTATTTTTTACCTCCAAATGGTAAATATAGTTTATATTATGTGTTTATAAGCTTTTCGGTGGTTCAGTATACAAATAGATCCTGATACATATAAGCCTTTCCTTTGCCTGAAACGTTTCATCCCTGTTCTTTTTATTCCCCTGAAACAAAAGTAGGCCATGCCAGAGGAGGATATCAGGAAAAGGCTGCCCAGCATCGGGAAGAAGATAGCTGACATAGGCCAGGAGGATGTCCGTGTGAGGATACTTGGCACTGTAATCCATAAGGATACAGGAAGCCTCGTAATCGATGACGGCACAGGAAGAGTGACTGCAACCTTTGATTCCGAACCAAAAGCCACTGTCAATCAGCTTGTCAGGGTTTTCGGAAGAGTCATCCCAATGGAAGAGGGGCTAGTCATTCAAGGAGAGATAATCCAGGACATGTCAGGCTTGGACATAGAACTGCTGAAGAAAGTGGAAGAGATTGAGAAAAAAGCAAGGGAGAAACAAACCCCCCTGTGATATTTTCCAAAAACCAATCAAGATGCAGCTTCTGCTATCCTTCCAAATATCACGGAAACATCACAACCTTTCCCGCCAGCCCAGAGGCGGCAGCCTGAACGCCTTTCTCCCTGTCCTGCAGCCTGAGCCTGTGTGTTATTACAGGCCCTATGTCTATCCTTTTCGCCAGCAAAAGTCTGCTTGTCTGTGACCATGTCTGGAACATGAGCCTGCCGTATATCGCTTTTATGGTAATGCCTTTCAGGACAATATCATCCGACCAGTTTACAGTAATGTCCTTTGAAGGCAGGCCTAACAAGCAAGCTCCATCCCATGCCTAGGCTTCATCTTCCTGACCGCAAGCATTTTCTGCGCCATTATCTGAGATATTGTTTTGTCCTATAAAAACCAAAGCGCTATCAAATCGGTAACTTGCAAAAGAACCTATTTTTAAATCACCCAACTATGAAACAACTATCAGTATGACAGAAAGGCTCAATTTTCTGCTGGAAATTATAGAGGATCTCAAGAACCAGAACCTGTTTATCACCCTGCCTGTTCTCCAGTCAGAGCAGAAGAACTGGGTGAAGATGGAAGACAAGGAAGTTCTGATGCTCTCTTCCAACAACTACCTCGGCTTTGCCAATCACCCCAGATTGAGAAAGGCGGCGAAAGAGGCCATAGACAGGTGGGGCTTCGGCGCTGGCGCCGTCAGACAGATTGCAGGCACGATGGAAATACATCTGCAACTGGAGAAGATGCTTGCCAAGTTCAAGCACACTGAAGACAGCTTGGTTTTTACTGCAGGGATAGCTGCGAACAGGGGGACAATACAGGCCCTGATGGACGCAGGAGATGTGATAATCAGCGATGAGCTGAACCACGGAAGCATTATTGATGGAGTCAGATTGACAAAAGCCGAAAGGAAAATCTATCCCCATCTGGACATGGAAGGTCTCAAAAAAGCTCTCGAAGAATCAAAAAATTTCAGGAGACGGCTGGTGGTCAGTGACGGCGTCTTCAGCATGGACGGTGATATAGCCCCTCTGGACCAGATGGCAGAGCTCTGTGAACAATACGATGCAATCCTAATGGTGGATGACGCCCATGGAGATGGCGTATTAGGCAAGGACGGCAGGGGGATTGTTTCACATTTCAATCTCCATGGAAGGGTCGATATTGAAATGGGCACCCTTAGCAAGGCCTTCGGCTGCCTGGGCGGATATATAGCATCAGATGCCATACTGAAATCCTTCCTGATCAACAAGGCCAGAAGCTTTATCTTCACTACGGCCCACCCGCCTGCTGTAGCGGCCGCATGCATGGAGGCCATAAGGATGGTGCAGGATGAGCCGCAGCACTTCCAGAACCTGTGGAAGAACACCAAATATTTCAAGGAAGGCCTTCAGAAGCTAGGCTTCAATATAGGAAACAGCAAGACTCCAATTACCCCAGTGATTGTCGGAGAATCAGCCAGGGCCCAGGAACTGAGCAAAGCGATGTTTAAAGAAAATGTATTTGTAAAGCCGATAGTCTTCCCTCTGGTAGCCAAGGACAAAGCCAGGGTGAGGACGATTGTGACGGCCCAGCACACGAAAGAGGATCTGGATTTTGCTTTGGAGAAGTTCGGGAAGGCTGGGAAGATGATGGGGATTATCTGATTTCAATAACTTCAACATGTGATCATTTCTCAAACCTGAAATAGATCACCCCAGCAGGGCTGTTTTTTCCATGGTCCGTTTTTGTTTTGTGCCCTGAAAAGCCGCTGCCTGCAGCATAAGAAACAATCTGCTCTTCTGTCATTCCGAAAAGCTTCCCTTCGGTCAGTGCCTCTGCTGTTCTTAGCTTGAATTCTTCATTCTCTGTTCTTCTGCTTTTTTCATGCAAGTCAATTACCATCTTCTCGTCTATATAAGCATGCTGCGTTCTCCCGAAAAACACACCCTTCTGTCTGAGAAGCCTATACGCCTCATAAAAAACCCTCCTTACCCTCTGTTCAGGAGAGGCAACATGTATATTGCATCTTTTTGCTAAATCTCCTGTAAGTTCCCTCTGCCTTCCAGAGTGTCTGACTTCAAAAGGCAGCTCCCTTCTTCCCGGCTGGGCTAAACAGTGGAGGAAGTTGTTTGCATAGACATAGTCAAAGGATTCCGGGGCAAAATCGTCCATAACCCCTATGGCCCTGCCCAAAGGGCTTCTCTGGGCCTTTTCGTATGCCAAGCTGATAAGAGCGGCATCAAGGAGATGTATATGGTCCAGATGATTGTTTTCAACCGGATCAGGGGCGAACAGTTCTTCAAGTTCCTCATAGACAGAATCGAAAACAGCAGAATCCGCCTCAGTATAGAAGACATCTGCCGGCCTCAAACCGACCTTTTCAATAAGAAACCTCATGTCATTGCCTTTTCCAGCCCCGAACTCGACAAGTTTTTTACCTTTCAATGCTTCCAGAGTGATTATTTCTTCCGGGTACTTGTCTATGTAAGTTTTTTGGCCTATATATTCGAAATAGCCAGGAAGGCTCAGCATAATTTAAGTGGAAAGGAAGCGTTAAAACGCTGATCCTTAGGCTAGAACCTCACAAATTGGGCGGTTTATTAATGGACAATACCATATATTAAAAAGATGAAAAGCAGCTATATCGGCAAAATCCTGATTCTCCTGATTCTCCTGACATTTTCCTACACCACGAACGTTTATGCGTTTCCGGTAACAGGAAAAGTAGTGGAAATAAGCCCAAATGAGATAGCCATAACAGAAACGAATACTACAAGTTCCTCTGGAGGCGGCGGAGGGGGCGGGGGCGGTAGTGCAGCCAAAAGCAGCGCAAACAGTCCGCCAAAAATAACAAGATATCCAACAATCTCCGAAAAAATCAGGACAGGGGAATCCGGATCCTTCACATGGGCGGCAGAGGATCCTGACGGCGACAGCCTCTCATGGTCTGTCAGCTGGGGCGACGGGGCAGGAATGGCCCAGACATGCCCTGCAGTTTGGGTGACTACAATACCCACGGTACCATCACCTCTACCAATGGCCACCTCCAACACAGCAACCGCTGAGAGTGGGACAGCCACCAGAACAACCTCTGTTGCCAAGTTGCCTGATACGAAGCCTTTGCCGCCACCATCCAGCAGTGGCCGGACATTCACATCTTCCCATGCATGGAAAAATCCAGGAACATATGTCGTCGAGGCGACTGTAAGCGACTGCAAGGGAGGAAGCGACAGCTATTCCATCAAAGTTTTTGTGTCAGGCGAGGGGAAGTGCAATATTGAGAAGTGCAGGAGCTATATATGCTGTGAGCCGAAGAAGGGCGAGGCATGCCCTCTGGGCTTGCCCATTGAATGCTCTGAATGCACAAAAGACATCTGCGGGCCAGTGTGCGGCAACAACATCTGCGAGGCAGGAGAGGCAGACGATTGCCCTGTCATAGTATGCGTTAAGGAGCCGTGCCCCCAGAAGCCATGCTACAAGGGCACATGCCCACAGGACTGTGCGAGATCAAAAATAAAGCTTGAGATCACACGGCCGAAAAGCGGGGAGAGGGTTTCAGGGACAGTGAATGTTGAGGCAACGGCCAAAGGAGAAGGAGGTTTAGGAGACATGTATCTGGAAATAACGCCTTCCACAATTGTTTATCAAACACCACCATGCGAAAATCCCCCATGCCCTGCAGCTGCCGAAAAGGTCAAGCAATATCCAGATATGCCTCAACAGGACGACATACCTACTCAGATAATCCCTCCAAAACCGAAAGATCTTCCGCAGGCAGAGAAGGCAGAACAATATCCAATGAAACCTCCGACTGAAATAGGAACAAGACCAATTACAAGGATAAAATTCACCGATTGCGTCACGGCTGTATCAGAGACTCAGTGTGAGGCTGGAAAGGAATGCAGATCACTAGAAATACAACAATGCAAATACAAATGGGACACTTCCAGATACAAAGGATGGACTTCCCTGAGGACAAGCATTTCAGATTCTGCCAAAAACTGGGCCGAGGACATTGCAAAGGTTTATGTATATTCAAGAAGGCAGCCTCAGCCTGTCTGCGACAAAATCGGCACAGAGGAGGAAGGCTGGTATACTGACGGCCAGCTGCTGAGGTATGAGAAATGCTCCTGCCGCGCTGTCTGCAGCAGGATCGGTTCAGGGGAGGAAGGATGGTACAGCTCCTGCACGAACGATGTTATCAAATACGAGAAATGCTCCATCGAGGAGCCCATCGAAGTCACGATAAAAAATAAGCCCGTCAAAATAGAGCAGAGGCCCTATGAGGGCATCGTCCAGATAGTGTCAGAGGACAAGGCCATGACAAAGGAGAAAATTATAATAAAGGAAGACAGGCTTGAGATGCCCACTATTGCAGGTGCCAGCGAAATAAAGTACCTTCCCGAAGAGGCAAGGGACAAGGCCATCGAACAGGCGCAACTGTACAAGATAACTGCAATCGAGATCAAGAAGGAGAACGAGAAGCCAGTTTACGAAGTCACGGGGAAGAAGAAGGAATACTTCCTCTGGATCATCCCATATGATGCCGATAAAACAGTGAAGGTGGACGCTGAAACGAATGAGGTTGTTGGATAGGACATTTCTTTATTTTTCTTCATTACCAGCTTTTCCGGGAAATTCAGAATTCTGAGAGGCCAAGCCAAACTGTTTCACTCCCTGCTGCATCCCATATAAGAGGCCTTTCATCTTCTTTTCCTTGTTCTTTGCGACCCAGTAATAAGCCTCATCCCTTGTATTTTTTGTCATGAGAATTATTATCCTTCCTTCCGCATGCCTGCCTACACGGCCCCTCCTCTGTATGCTCCTTATTTCACTGGGAACAGGCTCATAGAAAATGGCTATATCCATGGAAGGTATGTCCAGTCCCTCTTCTGAAATCGATGTGCCCACAAGGATATTGTATTTCCCTTCCCTGAATTCCCGAATAACCCTGATCTGCTCCTTCTGGCTGAGGCCTCTCTGGCCGACAAATTCAATCGGCCTGGCCAAATCGAGCTTCTGCAGGGCTGAAACAATCTCCTTCACCATCTCCCTATAGCTGGCGAAAACAATTATTTTCGCATCCCTGTTTTCTGTAAGCTGCCTGTTGACGACCTCAAGAAGCCTGGCCATTTTGGGATGGCTTGCCCCTGATTCTGCCAGCTTATTGCTGAGGAACATCGCATTGGACATTTTCCTGTCCTCCAGCAGCCTCATACCGGATTTCTCTGTTCTGAGTTTCCTGAAATAGTTTTCCAGTGATCTGATGCCCTGCGTCTCTATCAGCGTCAAGGCATGCTCAATCTTTATAGCCTCAGTTGCATATGAAAGATAGTTGAAAAGGCTCCTGTTGCCTGCCTTTATCTTTCCGAATATTTTTGACTGAAGATCAAGAAGAACCCTTTTTGTCGCTTTAGTCCGCCTTATGAAGCCAAGCCTCTGCAGCCTCTCCACCCTTTCAGTCAGGGCATTGTTGAGGATATCCCTTATCTGGACAAATGTCTGCGGCAGCTCAACTTCAATCCAATCGACCCTCTTCCCCTTGACATATGGAGCGACATCAGCATCTGTTTCTGTCTTGATTTCTATCTCCTCGATGTGGCAGCTCTCGCATATCTCCCTTATCTTCTGGTTTTCAGATGACGGGGAAGCTGTAAGGCCCAGTATCCTCGGATTTTTGGACTGTTTCATGTACACGCCTGCAAGGTAGGGATAGGCATATTCCCCCACCCCATGGTGTATCTCGTCAATCACAAGCAGGCTGTAGTTCTCAAAGGAGAATATATTATTTTCTATGTCGTTTCGTATTGTTTGAGGAGTGGCGAAAAGCAGTTTTTTTGTTTCATACAGATCTTTCCTTTTCTCAGCTTTAACAGACCCTGTGACAACCTGCATATCCTCTGCAGGAATGTTCAGAAAATTCAGGAAGGTTTTATGGTGCTGACTGACCAAGGGCTTTGTTGGGGCCAGAACCATCACCTTACTCTCCGGGAATTTGTCCAGCCTTTGTACTACAAGCATCACGGCTATGGGCGTCTTGCCGAGGCCAGTGGGAAGCACGACCATGAGGTTCGTTTCAGCGGCCTTCGCAAGTATTGCCTCCTGATACTGCCGGCTTTCCAATAGGCCTTCTTTTATGAGGGGATGGGAGACGTGCATATGGAATAAATTGACATTCTAGGATAAAAGTCTGAATAGTGGAAGGCCTTTCAGACAGAATTGAACCACCTTGCAAACGCCTCCAGGGCCTTGGCCCTGTGCGATGTCTTTGCCTTCTCCTCTTTTGTCATCTGGGAATATGTTCTATTGTCGCTTTCAGGCATGAAAACGGCGTCATATGGAAGCGCTGGATCTGGTTTTCCTGAGACCCCTTCTGTTATTTCTCCTCTGCTTATCCCTTCAAATGTTTTGGGCTCCTTTCCGGGCTCGCAGTATGCAACCACAGTCCTGAAACAGGCCTTTCTTGACTTGCCCTCCAGAAGCCTGAATATGCCCTCATAGCCTATGCCCTTGAACACAAACTTGGGATGCGTGCCGGGGAAATCCCTGCAGGCCCCGAAATACAGCCCTGTATCCTCGACAATCACGGGCTTTCCGATGATATTTGAAGCCGCCTTCGCTTTTTCTTTGGCTATGGATTCCAGATCATCAGAGCTTATTTCAGGCATTTCAATGCGGTTTCCATGAACAGCTATGCCAAAGCTCTTCAGGTGCTTGGTCACCTCCTCTATCTTGCCTCTGTTGCTGCTTGCGAAATGTATTGTTTTCATTCTGAAAAATAACTGGACTTAAATATATATATCTTCGTCTACATTCTTTACATTCATATGTCAATGGCAGCTTTTCAAAGGGCAATATCTAACAACAGGCTCTGTAACATCCTCACTGCAAGAAATGTGAGGCACTTCCTGAAAGGCCAGCCAATTGGGGGCAGGGTGCTTGAGATAGGCTCGGCAGCAGGCCTAACCACAATTGAATTGGCGAGACTTTTCCCGTCCGCAGAGATACGCAGCACTGGCCACAATAAGGAGCAGCTGTGGCTTGCAAGGCAGCGGGTTAATGGCAGCAACATAAGCTTCGGCCAATGGGACCCCGCATCTTTGCCGTATCCAGACAATTATTTTGACGCAGCTTTTGAGATTTATAATTTCCGCTGTCTGGCCGATTACAGGCATGCAATCGGGGAAATATACAGGGTTCTTAAGGCTGGAGCCATGTTCTATGTCATGGATCTGCCAAGGAGGCAGACCGTTTTCTCCAGAATTTTCCCCTCCAGCTCAGCCTTCACAGCCAAGGAATTCTATTATGAGCTGAAGGAAGCAGGCTTCAGGATAAGGGCCTTCAGGGAGACATCAGATGCTTTTTTCATAAAGGCTGCCAAGGCCTAATTTTTAAGCCAGCCAAATGAAATCTGTCTATGGGCACAAAATTCGTCTCAGTCTATATCACATCAGCCGGCATGGAAGAGGCAGAAAAAATCCAGAAGGCCCTTGTGGAAGAAAGGCTTGCCGCCTGCGTGAACATTATACCTGAAATCAGGAGCTGCTACTGGTGGAAAGACAGAATCGAGAATTCAGTTGAAGTTGGAATAGTTGCAAAAACAAGGCTCAGCCTGATGGGAAAACTGATCAAAAGGGTAAAGCAGATACACAGCTACACAGCCCCCTGCATTGTGGCATGGCCGATAATAGCCGGAAACTCGGATTTTTTGAAATGGATTGAGAAAGAAACAAAGGGCTAGAAGCCGTAAAGGGCCTTTCCAATAAGGGTCATGATTATTATCAGCACAACAATCAGGATAAGCCATCCTGCCCCTTTCCCTGTCTCCTTCATCAGCCACTTCGGGAAGCTTTCTGCGTCTTCCATATCAATCCAGATATAATTCAAGTAACTCGTTCCTGTATTTAAATGCCTCTATTCTTGGATAGAAGGAACGCTTTCCTCCAGTTTCTTCATCCCTATCGCAAATTTATATTGTACTCGCAGATTATGCACTTCAGGAGGCAGCTTGAACCCAGCGACAAGAGAGCAAGCATATATCATATCCAATGAATTCAAACCAGAATGAAGAAAGTTCAAATCAGCAGCTTCGGCAAATTTTAAAACAGCTTTAGCCTCATTAAGCTCGTGCTTCATATACCTGTCTGCAACCTTTGTTCCCCAAAACTTAAATTCAAGCTCCCTCCCTCTATGCCTTGTCATCTCTCTGTCACGTGAGGAGTCTTCTTGATATCTGGCACTATAATCAACAAGAAGCCGTGAAGTTTCTAAGTTTAATGCCATTAGTTTAAGATAATGAAAAGCAAGCCTATAATCACCGAAATAGAGCGCAGTCTCTATCGCTTCTGGAAGATCAAGACATACACTTTCCCCTTCCCTTGAAAACGCATAGTCACCAGGTCTCATATTCTCACCAGAAATAGTTCAATGCTAAAGTTTAAATACGCACCAGGCGCAAGTATGATGTTATTGCTATCAAATCAGCCACTTCCCGTCCTTCTGGACAAGCCTCTTGTCGAACCAGATCTCTCCGCCCTTCCTGAGATCCTTTATCATGTCCCAGTGGAGGGCAGATTCATTTGTTCCTTTGCACTCCTTGTAGGCAGAGCCGAGGGCCATATGTATGGTCCCTCCAATCTTCTCATCGAAAAGTATGTTTTTCACGAATTTGGTTATCGTGTAGTTGCATCCTAAGCCGAGCTCTCCCAGATAGCTGGAACCAGCGTCCATCGCTATCATCTTTTTCAAGTAGTCCTGATTTTTGGTTGCAGTAGCCTTGATTACCTTTCCCTTTTTAAACTCAAGCCTCACGCCTTCCACTTCCCTCCCCCCATAAATTGCGGGAAATGAAAAGAATATCTTGCCTTCGACAGTCCTTTCCAGAGGGGCCGTAAACACTTCCCCGTCAGGCATATTGTTGCTGCCGTCCCCCACAACACCATTCCTCCCCTTCACAGACATCCTGATATCAGTTTCCTCCCCAATTATCCTGACAATATTTGTCGCATCCAGAGCCTTCTTGATCCCTTCCATTTTCCTGGCCTCCCTTTTCCAGTCCTTTATGGCGGACCTGAAGACAAAGTCCTCGAATTCCTCCAGCGACATGTCAGCTTCCTGGGCCAGCGAGTTTGTCGGGAAATCGAATATTATCCACCTTGTCTTGTTCACCCGCCAGTCTGATATGGGCCTGGTGATCTTCCTTCTCATGGAAATCTTGCTGGGGTCTATATTTGTGAGCTCCCTTGTATTCTCATCAGCGCCTATGAACATGCATACCTCTGTATTTTTCACCTCATAGAAGGATACTTTCGGAAAGGATTTCAGCTGGTGCTCAGCGGCATGCTTGTAATAGATATAAGCCTGCCCAGGGACATTTGCGTCCAGCTTTGGCAAAGCGCCATTGATAATGCATAGCTTATAGCACTCAAGGGCAAGCTCCCTGGCCTGCCAGTCGAAATTGATCAGGACCCTGTCCCCTTTCTTCACCTTTGTCGAGTAATTTACAAGGATGTCAGCGACTTTCCTTATCCTTTCATCGGCCATAAATCATAATGCTCCGGCTTACTTAAATAAATGAGAAGAATGTTTCTTCATTTCTTCACTATGTACCGCTGTACACCGATTTTAAGAGCCTTCAGCGCAAGCAGAGCGCATTTTATTCTTATGGGGCCAAGGGGAATGCCCAGCATCTCCTTCATTTTTCCCTCATCTATAGAGCCTGCATATCCCAGACTTTTGCCCTTTATCTCATCAGCAAGCATGTCTGCAGCGGCCTGGCTTATCGCGCATCCATTCCCATTGAATTTCACTCCTGAAATTTTCCCATCAGGATTAAGTTTGAGATACATCTCAATCAGGTCCCCGCAGAAGGAATTGTACTCTTTCACATATATGTCGGCCTTTTCGATAACCCCCTTGTTGGAGGGGTTCCTGTACCTGTCCATTATCTCTTCCTGGTACATCTGGTCGAGGGTCATCATTTGTTATTGAACAGGCGCATTAAAAACAGTTCAATCGCCTATATCCCCGCCTATAGTTTGCCTTGTGATATAATTTACAGCCCGCTTCAAGAACTGATAATTTGCAACAATGTTTCCCGTTGCTAAATAGAGATTTCTTTTCTGTTTAGGCGTTAGAATCAGACGATGTGAAAAGGCACGATAAAGGCAGTCTCTAGTCCTCCTCCAGGCTTCTGAGAAGTTATTTTCCCTTTTTTCCTCTTCAAGCCCGCCCTGTTCCCCCCTTTTTACTTCGCTCCAGATCTGCCCTGTTCTGCGAAGATCGTCAAAGGATGCATACAAGTCTCTGACAATTTCTTTTGGATATCGCATAAAAAGAATATGTAGATGTGTTTATATTCGTTTATTAAAAATTTTCTAAACCCCAAAAACCTTCCTCGCCTTCTCCAGGGCCTCCACAAGCCTGTCTATTTCCTCCTCTGTATTGTATATGTAGAAGCTTGCCCTTGTTGTGGCCGTCTCCCCAAGCCTTTCTGTCAGCGGCATAGCGCAGTGGTGGCCGCTCCTGACTGCTATCCCCTCATAGTCGAGGACAGTGGCCAGGTCATGGGGATGCACGTCAGCAAGGTTGAAGCTTATCACCCCACCTCTTATTTCCGGATCCATCGGGCCGAATATCCTTATGCCTTTTATTTCTTTCAGTGTTTTAAGGGCATACGCAATAAGCTGCTTTTCATGCATTCTGATATTACTTAATCCTATTTTTTGTAGATAATCTATAGCAACACCCAAACCGATAACTCCTGCAATATTCGGAGTTCCTGCCTCGAACTTCCATGGCAGATCGTTCCATGTCGCATGCGTAAGATGGACCTCCTTTATCATGTCCCCCCCAAACTGGACAGGCTCCATCTCCTCAAGAAGATATCTTTTGCCATAAAGTATCCCTGTCCCTGTAGGCCCAAGCATCTTGTGGCCCGAAAAGGCCAGGAAATCGCAGTCCATTGCCTTCACATCGACAGGCATGTGGGGGACAG
The DNA here is from genome assembly GCA_016185435.1 of Candidatus Aenigmatarchaeota archaeon. Lineage (GTDB taxonomy): Archaea > Aenigmatarchaeota > Aenigmatarchaeia > QMZP01 > QMZP01 > JACPNN01. Next base: position 25,506 of record JACPNN010000023.1, read on the forward strand.
CCTGGGCCGCGTCCAGCAGGGCAAGCGCATCATTCTCATGCGCGATTTTTGCAATTTTTCTGGCATCATTGATTGTTCCAAGAAGGTTGCTTGCACAGGAGACAGCCACAATTCTCGTCTTTTTTGTAATCAATACCTCAAACTGTTCCATTTTCAAAGTGCCGTCATCATTTATATCCACAAATTTAACATCTATTCCCCTCTTCTTCATGGCCAGCCAAGGGACAAGGTTGGAATGGTGCTCCATGACTGTCAAGACAATCTCATCCCCCTTCTGCAGGGAATTCAGAAGCACGCTGCCGGTCACTATATTGATGGCTTCTGTGGTCCCTCTCGTGTATATTATCTCCTCCTTTTCCCTCGCATTTATCAGCCTCAAAACCTTTTCTCTCACGCCTTCATAGGCCTCTGTGGCCTCCTGGCTCAATTTATGCACGCCCCTGTGGATATTGGCATTGTATTCCGAATAGTAAGCCTTTTCAGCTTCAATAACCTGCCTCGGCTTCTGGCTTGTGGCGGCGCTGTCAAGATAAACCAGTTGTTTTCCATTAACCCTTCTTTCCAGTATGGGAAAATCCTTTCTTATCTCCTCAGCATCAAATGTTTTCAGCTTCAGTTTTTCCAGCATACATACCATCATTCCCTTTCCAGCATCCTTTCCTCTATTACCTTAGCAACCATAGCTTTAATTTCTTTATCCCCCAGCCTTTCCAGCACATTTTCAAAGAAGCCTTTCACAATAAGCATTTCGGCCTCCTTCCTTCCCAGGCCTCTTGACATTAGATAGAACAACTGCTCGTCATCTATCTTGCTCACGGTGGCGCCATGCGTGGCCCTGACATCATTCGCATCTATCTTCAGGCTTGGGATGCTGTTGGCCAAGGCCTTTTCGCTCAATAAAAGGGTGTGGTCGGCCAGATAGCTGTCTGTCTGCTGGGCCTGCTTCTCTATTTTTATCAGGCCCCTGTATACCGAGCTTGATTCGCCGGCCATAACGCCTTTGACAAGTATGTTGTTCGCCGTATGCTCGGCAATGTGGTACGCATTTGTGTCTATGGCAAAATGCTGGCTTTTATGGCCGAAAAACACGCCATTTGTTGTGCTGCTGCTTCCTTTGCCTCTGAAAAATGTCTCAATTTTTAATTTGTTTAATTTTCCACCAAACAACCCGAATATCCAGTCCACAGAGGCATCATTTTGCAATGCAGCGGCCTTTGCGCTGAAGTCAAAAACAGTTTCCGGGAGATTCTGATAAAAAACGAAATCTAATTTTGAATTGTCATGCAGGTATATTTCTGTAAAGTCTGCAGAAAATATATTGCCATTCCCCCTGTTTTCAAAATAATTCAGTCTGCTGTTTTCCTCCAGAATTATCAGATTACGGCAGATTCCGCTGAATTCGCAGGCAAGCCTTTCAACGGCCATCCCTTCAGGCACATAAACAAAAACGCCGTTTGTCCAGAAGGCCTGCTGGAGGGAAACAAATTTGTCCTGTTTTGTATCAGCCTTCATGAAGTATTTCTCTACAAGTCGGCCGTGCTTTTCCAAGGCCGCCCTCATATCGGTTACTATGAGGCCATTTGTTTCATTTTCCTTGTCAAACTCAAATTTAACTTCAGACGGCTTCCATGCTGCCTCTATTTTTGATAGATCTATTTCCTTTAAATCAGTGTACTTGTATTCCTCATCCTTCATTGTCGGCATGGGCAGGGATTCAAATGTTTCAAAAGAGCCTCTTCTGAGTTTGGCAAGCCATTCCGGTTCCTTGTTCCTTTTTATTATGTCTTCTATTATCTCTGCTTTCAAGCTCATAATCAGTAGTTATGATATTCAATATTAAAGGCAATTTACCCGACGCTCCCTTCCATCTCCAGCTCGATCAGCCTGTTCAGCTCGACCGCATATTCCAGGGGCAATTGCTTCACAAATGATTCCAGAAAGCCCCTCACTATCAGGGCCATCGCTTCGCTTTCTTTTATCCCCCTGCTCATCAGGTAGAATAATTGCTCATCCGAAACCTTTCCTACGCTTGCCTCATGGCTTATGCTCACCTGCTTCTCATTTATCTCCATGTATGGTATTGTGTCGCTTGCCGATTGCGGATCCAATATGAGGGCATCGCATACCACATTCGATTTCACATTCCTGGCCCCGGGATAAACCTTCAGCAGGCCCCTGTATGTTGTCCTCCCCCCGTCCTTGCTTATGGATTTTGAAGTAATTGTAGAGCTTGTATTCGGAGCAACATGGACAATCTTTGCCCCGGCATCTATGTGCTGTCCTTTGCCGGCAAAAGCCACGCTCAAGACTTCTCCCCTCGCCCCCGGCTCAAGAAGGAATACGGAGGGGTACTTCATCGTGATACGGGACCCCAAATTCCCGTCCAGCCAGAAGACAGTGGCATTCCTGTAGGCATGCGCTCTTTTCGTAACAAGGTTGTAAACATTTGTCGACCAGTTCTGTATGGTTGTATACTGTATCCTTGAGCCTTCCTTGGCTATCAGCTCGACAACAGCGGAATGCAGGCTGTCTGTCGAATATATTGGGGCTGAACAACCTTCGACATAGTGGACGCTGCTGCCTGGCTCTGTAATTATCAAGGTTCTTTCAAACTGGCCCGAGTTTTCCGAGTTTATCCTGAAATAGGCCTGCAGAGGCATCTCCACATGCACGCCTTCAGGCACATGGACAAAACTACCTCCACTCCATACAGCCGAATTCAGGGCCGCAAACTTGTTGTCCTGAATCGGTATAACTGTGCTTATGTATTTCCTTACAATTTCCTCATGCTCCCTCAGGCCCGTATCAAGGTCAGAAAAAATCACGCCCTTATCTTCAAGATCCTTCTTCAGATTGTGATAGACGAGCTCGCTTTCATACTGACCGCCCACTCCGGCCAGAAACTTTCTTTCAGCTTCAGGTATCCCCAGCCTCTCGAATGTGTTCTTGATCGTTTCAGGCACATCCTCCCATCTTTTCGCCTGCCTTTCAGATGGCTTCCTGTAATAGACTATTTTTCTGAAATCCAGATCGCCAAGATTTGGCCCCCATCCGGGCATTGGTTTCGAATTGAACACCTTCAGGGCCTTCAGCCTGAAATCCGTCATCCACTGAGGCTCCCCTTTGATTTCCGAGATTGTTTTGACTACTTTCTCTGTCAGGCCCCTCTCAGTCTCAAAAACATACTTCACCTCGTCATGGAATCCATATCTGCTGTAGTCCTTCTCGAACATCTTCTCCTTCTGGCCTTTCTGCTGCTGCATGCTATCCACCTTTAATTCTTAGTTTGCATGCTTTAATACTATACAAAAGGAAAGGAGATAAGTGAAAGCCCCAAAAAAAGGCTATTTTGCGGCCACCTTCTCTTTAACCCAATCGAGAAACCTTTCGGCATCTCTTAATGCACTCCCTGCATCTTGCTGTGACATCATCTTTTCCTCATACTCTGCAGCATTCTTAATCTGAAGAAGCCTTTGAAGCTGCCATATCTTTTTGCTGATTTCTTCTCCAAAGTCCAATGTCCTGAGCAGCGATATAACATCCTCATGCTTTTCTCCAGCGCTTCTGACGCCCTTAAAAAATACCAGAACAGAATCAGATGAAGAGATCGCTGCATGGACAGAATTCGTCACGCAGGAATTCCAGTTCCCTTTTGAATGAGCATCTTTAGCGGATTCGAAAAATTCGCCTGCCTTTTTCAGGTAATTCATATACAGGTATTTGCTTACAGGCCTAGTTTTCATACCCATCTGCCGTGCAGCACTATATGCCTTTTCCTGGCTTCCCTGAGGAAAGGCGTGTTTTGCTTTGATCTGAATTCCTTTGAACTGAATATATGGACAGAAAGCTCATTGCCATATTTCCTGGCTATCATGCCCTCTTTTTCAGCCAGCAGGCGCTCTATTTTGCCTTTCTTCCTAGTGACAATTATAATATCTATGTCGCTGCCTGGTTTTTCCATGTGCTCCGCTATGCTGCCGAACAGGCAGAAAAGCCTGACATCCTTTGGGTCTATCATTGCCTTCAGGTCGTATATCAGCCTATTTAATGTCATGGTTTCTGCCTCAAACAGGGGCCTTACAATCTCGGTGAAAATAAAGCTTTCCTTATTTACTTTTATGGCCTTCCCATGGCCATGCATGCTTATATTGAGAAGATCCATCTCCTCGAAGTCTGTCAGATTGTCGAGCACAGTTGTGTTGTATGTTCCGATAAACCTTGCAAGCTCCCTTGATGTCCATACCTTGTCAGGCATTTTGCAAAATATCCTGAGGAGGGCTATCTTTGTCCTGTTTCCCAATATCCTGTTCAGATAGTTCGCATATATCATAATCATTTCAGTCGATGTCAAATAACATCATATGAAGTATTTTCACTTCACTATTTATAAAGCTTCAGCGTTCAGAAGTTTCTCGACTTTGAACCGTGCAATTCTGTAGAGCCAGGCTAAGTTGCATACTCCGTCCCGATGCGGGGCCCTGTGCAAGTCATGCCCCTTCACTAATTCCTCTCAGATGTCACCAGAAACTGTTCCGGTATCCTCAGCGTACAAAGTGCGGATCTCGCCCGTCTCGGCGTTGAAATAGTAACGTTCCGATAAAGTCTCATTATACAGAAATATCCAATATACAAGTTGCGGTGTTCCGGCTCGCCAGTCTACCTTAACCCACACACGATCTATGTTACTGGTCATTTGAGATTCGTGGAGAAATGTCGCTTGGGCGTTCGCCACAGCTTCTTCAGGCGCGATTATGGATTGGTTAGGGAAATTGGGAATGTAATTAACAGCACTCACTTCATGGATGACGCCATTCCTGTAGATGAGGAAACGGATGTAACTATCAGGAATAATAACGCCTTGGAATCGTCTTGATAACACGACACTTCTGTAGACGGATTCCTCTTGATAGGCGTAGTCCCCAACGGCAACTAGCTCGCTGTGCGGATCTTTCATCCGATAAGCATGCCTATATTTTTCTAGGAATTCGAAGGCAATTTCAGTCAGTGCTCTATCCGACGGGTTGCTGAGGTTGCCAACAATCAAATCCGGAATCTCCCTATGGCTATTCCATCCCAGATGAGTGACATTATAAGCGCTCTTAAGATGCTCCAGCGAATACGCTAGAGCAGGGACAACGACATCCTCGGTCTGATTCACAGTGATAGAAGGAGTTGCATCCCCAACCTGTGCGTTTGGCCCATTCTCAGATGAACCATTTGAAACTGGCGAGTCGCTAACTCTGATGCACCCGCTGACCATGGCAAGCACGAGAATTAGCACCAGAATCATCTTTAGTGTTTAGGGGACATCTCTTAAATATCTGGAGTTGGCATAAATGTCACACATCCCCTCCCCCAATGCTAAGCCCTGTAAAAGAATACAGAAGCCTTAAGAAAACATGAAAGCCATTTGGTAAGCAGCATTCATGAAATTAAGCATCATAAATCTTTGCCTGTCGTCTCCTTCCTCACCCACCCGTACCCCTTCTCCTCAAGCTGCCTGGCCAGCTCCTCCCCGCCCGACTTCACTATCCTCCCGTCCATCATCACATGGACGAAGTTGGGCCTGATATAATTTAATATCCGATTGTAGTGGGTTATTATCAGAACACCAATATCCCTGTTTTGGCTGAAGATCGTATTGACGCCATCTGAAACAATTTTCAGCGCATCTATATCCAGTCCTGAATCCGTCTCATCCAGGACAGCTATCCGTGGCTCAAGGAGAGCCATCTGCAATATCTCGCATCTCTTCTTCTCCCCGCCAGAAAAGCCGTCATTGAGGTGCCTTGTGATAAAATTTTCGTCGAATCTCAAAAGCTCCATTTTTTCTTTCAAACGCTTTCTGAAATCCTGGAATGATATAGTGTCCTTGTCGTCTTTGCCCTGCCGCCTGACTGAATTGTATGCCAGCCTGAGAAAGTTGACAAGGCTCACCCCAGGCACAGCCTGAGGGTACTGGAAGGCCAGAAACAGGCCTTTTTTTGCCCTCTCATCCGGACTCATCTCAAGAACATTTTGGCCATCCAACAGGACCTCTCCGCTGTCAATCCTGTATCCGGGATGGCCCATCAGAACAAAGCTGAGTGTGGATTTCCCTGAGCCGTTTGGGCCCATGAGGGCGTGTATCTCGCCTTGATTCACTGCCAAGCTTATACCTTTGAGTATCTCTTTCCCCTCTATGCCTGCATGCAGATCCCTTATTTCAAGCGTTGACATAGGCAAGCTCTGAGGTTATACAGATTTATTTCTCCTCAAGTCTTATAAAATGAAGTGCAGCCAAATACCTTCATTTCGGTAACTGTTTATTAAGGAGCGGGCAAATATATAATAGAGCATCATGAGACTGATTCCGACAGCTATAATTCTCGTGCCATTGCTTGCAGCTTTTTCATTTGCCCATGGCCCTGAAACAGAAGAAATCAAGGAGGCAATAAGCATTCCTTTTGATCCCAGCAGCCTGCTTATTATCGCATCTTCTCTCACATTCATTCTTATAGCCATTTCCATCACCATGAGAAACAGCCTGCCAGAGAATGCAAAAAAGTCCTTTTTCATCATCATAGTCATCGCCGTTTCCATCTCCACCCTATACCTTGCAGGGGCAACAGTGCTGCTTAACGTCTCCTCTGTGGCAGGCGGTCCTGTCCACTGGCACGCTGATTACGAGATATGGACATGCGGCCAGAAAGCCCTGCTGCCTGAGCCCAAGAACATAGAAAACAGGGTCGGTACAGGCACGCTTCACCATCATAATGAAGGGGCTGAAAGCTCAAGGCACGGAATCTACAGGATCCACATCGAAGGCGTTGTGACAGATCCTGAAGAAGTCAACCTTGGCCACTTCTTCGAGGCCATAGGGGGTCAATTCACACATAATTCCATAAGCATCCCCCAGAAAGACGGCTCTATTATGGAATATAAAAACGGGGATCTGTGCCCTGACGGGATAAAAGGGGAGCTCAGGATGTACGTCAATGGCGAGCTGAACGGGAAGATGGACGAATATGTGATCAAGCCGTATCCTAATGTTCCGCCAGGGGACTTCATCAGGATTGTATTCGGAAGCCTTCCAGAAAATATACATGAAGGAGGAGGATAAGGGTGGTTGAAGCAAATCTGCCGACACTCGGCATCGTGACCATAACAGCCTTAATCGATTCGATAAACCCCTGCGCAATAGGCGTGCTTATCCTTCTCATATCCACGCTTCTGGCCTCGGCAAAGATGAAGCACCAGATACTGAGGATTGGCCTCATCTATATAGCCGCAGTCTATATCGTCTATTTCACCGCAGGCATGGGCCTGGTTTATTTCTTCAGCAGCATACCGCTCGTAATAGCCGAATACATATCGATAGCAGTTGGAGCGGTAATAATAGGGATGGGCCTCATAGAGCTGAAGGACTTCTACTGGTACGGCCAGGGATTCAGTTTGGCAATAAGCCCAGACAGGGCCAAGCAGATACATGATTATACGAAAAAAATAACACTGCCCGGAATTATTTTCCTTGGGGCGTTTGTGGCCCTTGTGGAACTCCCATGCACAGGAGGGCCTTATCTGGCCGTCATAACTGTCCTGAAAGAGAGCTTCAACTTCAATGCAGTCCTTTTGCTGGCCTACTACAATGTAATTTTTGTGCTCCCGCTGATAATTATCCTCCTGATGGTCTACACAGGCACAAAGGTCCAGTACCTGAAAAAGTGGAAGCAGCAGAACAGAGGCTATATGCGCCTGCTGACAGGCCTGCTATTGATTCATCTCGGCTGGCTGCTGATGCTGATAGCGAATGGAACAATCAATCTGGGGTGAATGCGATATTATGAAAATCCATCTGGTGAAAAGGAAAGGCCATCTGGAGAAGTTCGATGAGAGGAAAGTCTATGCGAGCTGCTATGCCGCATGCCTTTCGGGCCACCTGAAAAAGGAGAAGGCCGAGAAGATAGCGGCCGCTGTGACAAGAGATGTCAACAAATGGATAAAGGACAGGAAGAAGGTAAGCTCGAATGACATCTTCAGGCTGGCGATACAATTGCTGAAGAAGCACGACGCTGAGATTGCATTTTTGTATGAGACGCACAGGGACATTTCCTAAACTCATAACCAGTATTCAGAGGGAAGTAGGGCGGTAGAAGGGATACTTCCCTTCTGCGCTGAGATTGCCTTCCTTTATGGGACGCACAGGGATGTGTCTCAATTATTTGGTTTGAACATAAGAATCATAATATGGCCAAAAGCATATCATTACTGTGTATTAGATAGTATGAAAGTAACATATGACAAAGATGCCGATGCGGCTTACATTTATCTGAAGGGCAGGATTCAGCCAGGAGAAGTTAAGGATACGATAATGCTAAACGAAAATATCATTCTCGACTTCAACAAAGACAGGAAACTCATCGGCATTGAAATCCTCTCGGCAAGCATGGTAATGCCAAAGGCTGCAGTTGCTTCTATACATGCGTTGAAAACCGCATAGCCTCCTATCACTCTTTTATAGGCAGCAAAACGAATACTTCCCTTATGAGACGCACAAGGATGTGTCATAACGCATTTTTTATTCCAAACTCCAAATCTAACCCATGCTCTCCAAAACCCTTGAAGTGTCAACGGCCTTCCTCCTCCACAAAGGCAAGGCCCTGCTCCTCAGGAGAAGCTCCAAGGTCGGCACTTACAGGAACAAGTGGGCCTCTGTGTCGGGCTATGTGGAGAGGTTTGAAACGCCTCTGGAGACTGCCCTGAAGGAGATATACGAGGAGACAGGCCTGACCCTGAAAGAGATCAAACTGCTGAAACAGAGCCAGATAGAGGCTGAGGATAAGGATCTCGAAACAAAATGGAAGATCAATACATTCCTTTTCGAAAGCAAGACAGACAAGATCAGGATAAACTGGGAGAACAAGGAGGCCAAGTGGGTGAGGCCTGCTGATATCGGAAAATTCGATACTGTGCCGAAGCTGAAGGAGGCCTTGGACGCTCTCATAAATTCGGGTAAAGAAAAATCATAGTAGTGTTTCCGTAATGCGATGATGGAAGCTTTTTAATATGGACAGATATATTCGATAACAATGAACTATCCAGTTATCCATCATTTTGAAAACGAGTTGTCCGGCGATCTTCTTATATTGAGGGATAAAAGAACGCCAAATGGATATTTCAGAGACGCCTTATGGCGCATAAGCTATAAATTAACAGAAAAGGAAAAAGAATTGAACCTCCTGCCAATGACAACAGAAACAGTGACCACAGGCAATAACTACCCATTTCAAGGCAAGCATGTGGATATCAGATTGCTATGTCTTGTAGCAATCGAGAGAACAGGCTTAATATCTAGCGATGCAGCACGCAGAGCTTTGAGATATAACGGCTGGGAACCGCCCCAATACTTCACCAGAATTTATAGAGAACATGACACAGCAAAACCCATATGGATTTATGGGGACAAGATTATGGCCGATGGAAAAATAATTAAGATTGATGAAGGCATCATCGCCACAGGAGGCACAGCAGTAGAAGCCATTAAAAAAAATGTGGAAGGTAATCCCCTGGGATGGCATATTACTGCACCCCTTTCAAGCCAGGCTGCTTTGGAAGGGGAGCTTGTGGATTTTCTTGCTGGCCGTAATGAACCCTCATATATTTTGGTTGGAGCAATTGATGACCATTGGGAAGAAGGTTTCAAGGGGAAAGGCCTGGACAAAAATTACTATGTTGCACCAGGCGTAGGAGATATGGGCAAGAGGGCATTCGGCCTAGACTTGGATCAAGATTAGCTCATCTATTTCTTCAAGCATCTAAACCCTCACTCTCGCCTTCTTCGCCACCCTTTTCGGTATCCAGCGCTTGCTCCTGTCGAAATTGAGGCCCCTCTTGACGATGTTGACATGGACATCCTTGGCCCCGAAGGCGGACACAAGCTTCTCCACCGCATCCTGCGTGTCGAACTCCCTGCAGGAAAAGATGTCTATGAAGGCATAGTTCTGCTCGGGGAAGGTGTGGACGCTGATGTGGCTTTCCGCAAGCATGACGAAGCCGCTTATTCCGGGAGTTGTGGCCCACTTGTCCTTCCACCTGACCACATAGGGAAGGGTCATCCTGGTCATGCCTATCTTTTCCGGCAGATTGGTGAGGAGATCATAAATAAACTGGTAGTCTACCAGTTTCTCGAAATCGCAGCTGCCTGCATCTACTGTGATATGGGGTCCGAAAGTTTGTTGGTCCATTTTTGTCTCTTCAAATTATCAATTATGTAATAAATTAATAATGCGCTTGCTAATAAACTTTTCCCTATGGCCGAAGCCGCTTAAGTGGCTATTGAGAAGCCTGCGGCCCTGAGTTCTTCCAGATGGTTTTTTGCGCCGGCATGGTAGTCCGGTTTTTTCCTTCCAAGGATGTCCAAAGGATTGATATACGTCCACCAGTCAGTCTCTTCATGGGCCAGCGTCATAAGTCTTTCGGCGATGGAATAAACCCTCAGATGCCTCCTCCTGTCTGTCGCATGGAGCCTTCTGGCTGCCAGATTTTCCCCTATCAGGCATTTCATGAAGCCTTCCAGGAATTCCAGCCCGACGGGCTCCCCAATGCTTTTCACTGCCTGCAAATCCGCCTGCCTTCTGAAAGCCAAGACAGGAGACGTGTTGTAAACAAGTTCCTTGTCCAGCAGCTCCCTGTAATCGGGAAGCTTCAGGCCTTCAATTATTATAATCCCTTCAGCGTTCCCTCTGTACATTTCTTCCTGAATTGGCCCGAACTTCTCATATCCTCTGAAAACTTTTCTAAAGTCTTCTGTTCTGACCAGGGTGGCTTTCATACGGGTTTTTTTTGCGGCAAGATTTATATAATGCGCATTGTTCTTTGTTGGCCGGCAGGGCCAAGAATTTGTTTACATCTTCTCAACCGTTTCGATCCCAAGCAGTCTGAGGGCATTTTCCAGCGTCAGCATGAAGCAGATAATAAGGGATAGTCTTGCCTCCTTCACGCCAATTTCAGCCTTCAATACCGGCAGGCTCTGGTAAAATTCATTGAAAGCTGTCGCAAGGCTGTACGCATAGTTTGCGACATAGTGCGGCCTCGCCTTTTCCGCTGAGGATTTGGCAACAGATGGAAATTCCATCAGGATTTTGATCAATATCTTTTCCTTTTCATCCTGGAAAAAAGAAGAATCAAAATTTATTTTATTATTTCTCGAAATCCCGCCCTTTTCCAGTATGGAATTCGCCCTCGCATATGAGTACTGGAGATAGGGCCCTGTATTCCCCTCCACGCTCAGCATTCTCTCCCAGTCAAAGGTGATCTGCTTCTCATGCTCTGTCCTCAATATATTGTATCTGAGGGCTCCCAAGGCTATTTTTTTTGATATCTCTTTTCTTTCTTTTTCTGAAAAGTCCCTTGTTTTCAGCTGCCTTGTTTCCAGATCCACAAGCCTCCCAAAAACCTCATCCAGCATTATGGCCTTCCCTTCCCTCGAGCTCATCTTCCCTTCCTTCAGCCTCACCAATTCAAAGGAGATATGGCGGCAATCCTTTGCCCATTTGTATCCCAAGGTCTCAAGCAGTTTGAACAGCTGCCTGAAATAGAGGTTCTGCTCCGAGCTTACGATCCAAAATGATTTGCTGAGGCTGTATTTTTCAAATTTATGGATGGTCAGGGGAAGGTCGCTTGTGTAGTACAGGCCGGTGCCATCCGATCTGAGGATTACGAATTTTCCCAAACCGTATTTCTCGAAATCGACAACAATTGCCCCGTCATCTTCCTTCGCTATCCCTTCCTCAACGGCCTTTTTCACAATTCCTTTCCCCTCCTCCCTGAAGTCGCTCTCATAGAACCAGACATCAAAGCCGACATTTATATTCCTGTATGTCTCTTCAAAGCCCCTGACACACCAGCCGACGACCTTTTTCCATAAACCTGCGGCTTTTTTATCCTTTTCCACCTCAAACTTTATCAGGAATTTCCTGGCCTTTCCCTCCAGTCCAGGATTGCTTTTTTCCTCTTCATGGAACCTCACATAGAAATCCCACAGCCAAATGTCAGGCTTCCCTTCAGGCTCTTTGCCTCCGGCCCATAAATCGTATGCAGTGACAAGCTTGGCCACCTGGAGGCCGACATCGTTCATCAGATTCGCCCTCACGACTTTGTAGCCTGCAAAGTCAAGGATGTTTGAGAGGCTGTCCCCGATAAATGTGGTCCTTGCGTGGCCTATGTGCATCGGGTGGACAGGGTTGGGCTGGCTGAACTCCACCATTGCTTTTTTGCCTTCTCCCATGCCTGATTTGCCATAATCCCCGCCCATTTTCCTGATTTCATCCAGGACAGCTTCCGCCGCAACCGGAAAATTCAGAAAGAAGTTTATGTATCCAGCCTTGGCTTCAGCTTTGGAAAAAAAAGATTTCTTTGGGATCCTTATGCCTTTCACAGCCTCCTCTGCAATCCTGACAGGAGATTTCTCCAGCTCCTTGGCCATGGAGAAGCATATGCTGCATGCAAGGTCGCCGAATTCAGGATTTTGGGCTTCTGAAAGGAATCCTGATATTTCTTTTCCCTTGAAAAAAGATATTCCGGACAGCAGCTTTTCAGCCTCCTCCTCCATCCTCTGCCTCGAATATTTCATACATTTCTATAGCGGCCGGAGTTTTATTAATCCGAAGTTCTATCTGCCAAGTGGTATAACGGCATTCCCCCCTCCAAAACTTTTTAAGCAGAGCAATGCAGTTTATTTTTAGGCTGAAATTTTCCGGCGGAACAAAATTATAACACTGTTTTTGCCCGGAAAACTCTCGATAAAAAAACCATTTCCAAAAATATATACTGAAGATACAAAAACCTTATAAATAGTCATGGTCAATAGTTTAATACACTAAAAGTTGTGGCCTGTACTTTTTGACCACAATATCTTGTATCTGGCATTTTGAGACTGTCAGGGCTAGGACTATGGAAAAGGCAATACACAAGCTGTCGGTGGAAGAGGAAAAGGAGGAAAAGACATTCCTAGCCTTTGTGTCTGATTTCTGCCCCACATGCAAGCCCTTCAAGGAAGCCCTCTACAATACCAGGATTAAGGGCCAGATACTGAACATCATGGATGATGCGACAGGGGAAAGGGCGGTCAGGTATGAGATCAGAAGCCTGCCCACTGCCATCTTCTTCGACAAGGAAAGAAAGGAAATAGGAAGGGCTGTCAGCATCTCTGATTTAAGGGAGCTCATCAGCGGCAGCTGAAGCGGATTATGGACGGCATCAAACAAAAAAAGGCAGAGAAGAAAGGCTTGATTATTTCCCGGGCGTTCACCTCAAAAAATACAGACCCTCTTGATGAAATCCCATATGATAAGCGCTCTTCCATAATAAGGAACCCTGACGGCAGCACAGTTTTTGAGATGCACGATATAGAGGTGCCAAAATCCTGGAGCCAGGTTGCGACTGACATACTGGCCCAGAAATACTTCAGGAAGGCAGGAGTTCCTCTATTCGACGGGCAGGGAAAGCCCATAATCGGCAAGGACGGCAGGCAGCTTCTGGGATCGGAAACAAGCATAAAACAGGTGGTAAGCAGGATGGCAAAATGCTGGAGATGGTGGGGAGAGACATACGGCTATTTTGCCACAGAAGAAGACGCACAGGCCTATGAGGACGAGATGAAGCACATGCTTCTCAGGCAGATGGGAGCGCCAAACAGCCCCCAGTGGTTCAACACAGGATTGTATAGCAGCTACGGCATATCCGGGCCATCCCAGGGCCACTGGTATGCTGACCCCGAAACCCAGCAGCTGACAGCCTCTGCTGACGCATACTCGCATCCCCAGTGCCACGCCTGCTTTATCCTTTCTGTGAAGGATGATCTGGTCAATGAGAATGGCATATTCGATCTTGCGACAAGGGAGGCAAGGATTTTCAAGTACGGGAGCGGTGTCGGAACCAATTTCAGTGCGCTTCGCGCTGCCGGAGAACCTCTCTCAGGAGGAGGAGTGTCGAGCGGAGTCATGTCATTCCTGAAGATATTCGACAGGGCTGCCGGCGCAGTCAAGTCAGGGGGGACAACAAGGCGGGCGGCAAAAATGGTCATCCTTGACATAGACCACCCTGACATCGAGGAGTTCATAACATGGAAAATGAGGGAGGAGCAGAAGGTTGCGTCCATGGTGGCAGGCAGCAGGATATGCAGCTCCCGCCTTAGGGGCATACTTTCGGCCGCTTCCGGCGAGAAGACAGCCGATGCAGGGAAAAGCCCGGCGCTGAAGAAAGCAATCATCAATGCCTTGCAGGACAATGTGCCGATCAATTACATATACAGGGTCCTGCAGCTTGCGAAGCAGGGCAAGGCAACAATAGAATTTCCAGAATTCGGCACCCATTACGAGTCAGAGGCATATATCACAGTATCCGGCCAGAACAGCAACAACAGCATCAGGATCAGCAATGACTTCATCAGGGCCGTGGAAAAAGGCGATGAATGGAATCTCCTGAAGAGGACGGACGGCACAATCTCCAGGACAATAAAGACCGCGGAGCTATGGGACAAGATAGCATATGCTGCGTGGTCATGCGCGGATCCCGGAGTCCAGTATGATACGACAATCCAGGAATGGCACACATGCCCTAATGACGGCAGGATAAATGCGACCAATCCGTGCGTCACAGGCGGCACGCTTGTAGCTACAAGCGAAGGCTACAGAAGAATCAAAGACCTTGAAGGGAAAAAGGCATTTATAGTTAATGGGAAAGGCCAGTATTCCTTTTCTTCAAGAATTTTCAAGACAGGGATAAAGCCTGTTTATGAGCTGAAAACAAAATCCGGCTACAGGCTCAGGCTGACAGGAGACCACAAGGTTTTTACCCTTAACAGAGGAGATGTTCCTGCATGCCTTCTTACGAAGGGCGATATCCTGCTCCTTCACCGCCCAGGTTTTGGGGCAAGAAATATTCCAACAGAAATAGGCCATGCAATAGGCTGCGCCGTAGGCGATGGCTGCCTGACAATAGGGAGGAAACAAAGGATGCTATTCATCACTTATGGGAAGGCCGAAATGGCAGTAGCTCACAGGATAAATTCAAGCCTGAATGCCTACAAACTGGACCACGTTAAGGATGATAATCGGGCTGGAAGGCAAAACCAAGTGATCAATACTGCCACCACATTGAGAATCGGGACAAGCTCCAGCGCAGTTGTCCCTCTGATAGAGGAATATGCAGTTCTCGATGAAGGCTCTGAAAACAAGATGTTTGAAGATGCTATCTTCGAGCTGGACAAGGCTTCTCAGGCTGCTGTTTTGCGCGGCCTTTTTACCACTGACGGAACAGTCGCTGACTATGGAGAAAAAAGCCAATATGTATCTCTGGACTCCTGCTCCCTCGAGCTTCTGAAGCAGGTTCAGCTGCTTCTGCTTGGTTTTGGAATAAAATCAAAAATATATGAGAACAGGAGAGTCGCAGGAGAGCTAGTATCGATGTTGCCTGACGGCAAAGGCGGAACGAAAGAATATGCTGTCAAGCAGATGCACTCCCTCAGGATTTCCAAAGATTCAAGGATAATCTTCCAGAAGGAAATAGGATTCCTGCCGGAAAGCCCCAAGGCAGAAAGGCTCGCATTGATGAACAGCAGAGTTACAACGTACAGTGAAAACCTGACAGATTATGTGAAAAGCTTGGCATATATCGGAGAAGAAGAGGTGTTTGACCTTACAGAGCCTGAGACAAGCCATTTTGTGGCCAATGGCATTGCCGTTCACAACTGCTCAGAATATGTCTTCCTCGATGATACAGCCTGCAATTTAGCCAGCCTCAACCTTGTAAGGTTCCTTGATAACAATACAGGCACCATAGACGTAAACGGACTAAAGCATGCCACAAGGCTGTGGACAATAACCCTTGAGATTTCCGTGCTGATGGCCCAGTTTCCCAGCAGGGAGCTGGCAAGGAAGAGCCATGATTTCAGGACGCTCGGCCTCGGCTATGCAAATCTGGGCAGCCTGCTGATGATCCTTGGCATACCTTACGACAGCGAGAGGGCAAGGGCAATAGCCGGCGCAATCACGGCCATCGTATGCGGGGAAAGCTATTCAACCTCAGCCGAGATGGCAAAATGCCTGTCCCCGTTCCCTGCATTCGAGAGGAACAGGGAGGCCATGCTGAGGGTGATAAGGAACCACAGGAACGCTGCATACAATACAGATAACAAAAATGATAACGGATATGAAAGCCTGGAGGTAAAGCCTGCCGGCATAGACGCCAATTTCTGCCCGGACTACCTCCTGGCAGCGTCAAGGGAGTGCTGGGACAGGGCCCTGCTGCAGGGGGAAAAATACGGATACAGGAATGCCCAGGCAGTATGCATAGCCCCTACCGGCACCATCGGCCTTGTGATGGACTGCGACACCACAGGCATAGAGCCTGACTTCGCCATTGTGAAGTTCAAGAAGCTTGCAGGAGGGGGCTATTTCAGGATTGTCAATGAGGCCCTGCCGCTGGCCTTGAGAAGGCTCGGCTACTCAGAAAAGGAGATCAGGGACATAGAGCTGTACTGCAGGGGCCATGCGACCCTTGAAGGCTGCCCCCACATAAACCCGGCTTCCCTCAAGCAGAGGGGCTTCGATGAAGAGACGCTTGCAAATATCGGAAAGAGCCTCCGGACAGCTTTTGACATCAGGTTTGCATTCACAAAATACACGGTAGGGGAAAAAATTCTCGAGAAAGCAGGCCTTTCAAAGGAAAAGATTTCACACCCCGATTTCGACGTCTTATCCGGTCTGGGATTCACACGGCAGCAGATACAGGAAGCGAATGACTATGTCTGCGGCGCCATGACGATAGAAGGCGCTCCCCACCTGAGGGTGGAGCACTACCCCATTTTCGACTGCGCCAGCAAATGCGGCAAATACGGGACAAGATTCATACACTGGAGAGGCCACATAAGGATGATGTCTGCAGTCCAGCCTTTCATTTCAGGGGCCATAAGCAAGACAATCAATATGCCCAATGATGCGACCATAGAGGACATAAAGCAGGCCTATATGGATTCATGGAAGGGCATGCTTAAGGCTGTCGCTCTCTACAGGGACGGGAGCAAGCTGAGCCAGCCCCTGAACAGCATATCAGACGAGTCAGATGAGCTTGGCCTGGCGAGCCTCAGGGAAGACGAGATAGACGAGACCGTAGGACCGAAAGAGGTGCACGAGGCAGTCGAGCAAAGGCTGCTGCAGAAGCTGGTCAGGGAGAAGCTTCCTGCAAAGAGGGCCGGCTTTGTCCAGGAGGCCACAGTAGGCGGCCACAAGATCTTCATCAGGACAGGCGAATACCCTGACGGCAGGCTTGGCGAGATATTCGTCGACATGTACAAGGAAGGCGCAGCCTACAGGAGCCTGCTGAACTGCTTCGCCATAGCCATCTCGAAAGCCCTCCAGTATGGCGTCCCTCTTGAGGAATTCGTGGAGAGCTTCACATTCACGAGGTTCGAGCCATCAGGAGTTGTCACACACCACCCCAACATCAAGATGTCCACATCCATACTGGACTATGTGTTCAGGGTGCTTGGATATGAGTATCTGGGGAGGGAGGACCTTGTCCATGTCAGGACAGGCCAGGAGATGGTCCAGAAATTTATCGATATAGAAGGAAAGAATATCCCGACAGAGCAGACCACAATAAAAGAGGCCCTTCCAAAGCAGCCCGCTGTTTTTGATCCCCAGGCGGCTCAGGCAGATGAGGCCGGGAAGGCCAAGAGCATGGGCTACACAGGCGACCAGTGCGGCTCATGCAGCTCCATGAGGGTCATCAGAAACGGGAGCTGCACAGTCTGCCAGGACTGCGGGACGACGACGGGGTGCTCATAAATGTCAGACTATTTTCTTCTGCCTTTGCAATTCTTTTTCTAGCAGATGCAAGAACTCTCCAATAGCAATTGGCCTGCTTTCGATATGGATGCCTTCTTTTCCATAGGGATGGATGTGCCATCCTATTCTCATGTTGTTGGCCCCGAACAGCCTCTGTTCATTTTCTATATAAGCATAGGATATTGAGCCTGTCTGCCCATTATAATAGACTGCTATAAAGCGGTTTTTGTCTAGAAACAATCTCAGCCTTGCAACTTTGCCGACAGTCTGACGCTCAATGCGCTGTATCCATGCATAGGACTGCGCTTCTCGCAGAACCTGTTGGACAAAAGACTCAGGCATGAACCCTCAACTGTTCGGCCATTTTCTTAAAATACTGGAGATTTGTGACAGCCTCTTCCCATATCATGTAGTCCTGCTCATGCTCCCAGCTGAGAGGCAGTTTCTTGCCCAGCCTCTGGGCAAAGACCTCAAACTTCAGGCCATATTTGTGTTCCAGCCTTTCAATTTCCTGCCTGCATTGGCCAAGCCTCTGCTGCACATAAGCCCTCAACGTCTCTTCCAAGGCCTCAGTGGAATTTTGCCTGCCTGTGATATCCTGTGCAAGCTTCTTGAGCTTGGATTCTCTTAGCATACTCTTCACATGTAAATTTTGCTATACAGATTTAAAAAGATCAGAAGGACAGGCTATACAGGCGCCCCAGTGCGGCTCATGCAGCTCCATGAGAGTGATAAGGAACGGGAGCTGCACGGTCTGCCAGGACTGCGGGACGACGACGGGGTGTTCGTGAAATAGCACAAAATTTCTATATTCTGAAGCCTAGACTTGATAACCCGAAAGGATAATATTTTCTATTTCTACGTCTTTTTGTTTCGGTCTTCTTGGTTTTTTCTGATTTCCTCTCTTTTGGAAAGTATTTTTGGAATCTTTCAGGATGATATCTTTTCATGTACGTTCTCATGTTCGTATTTCTCATCCCCGAATTACAAGTTCTGCAAATAAGCCGACAATTTTCTGGACTCCAATCACCTCCTCTGGAAGCTGCTTTTATATGGCCGGCATCTGAATCATCGAAATGAAGAGGTCTTCCACAACAAAAACACTCTCCAATCAGCTTATCTCTCCACCATCTTTGTCTGATTGCTGGTTTCAAGTGAGGGGGACATTTTTTTCTTGTTGACTTCTTGGACCATAAACCAAGACTAAAATCATCTCCTGTTAGTGCAAATGGATCTTTTCTTACCATCGAGATTTCCTCCTTACCGCCTTATTCGAGGTAAAATCAAACCGAAAATCGCAATAAAAATCCCTAGCCACAACACGAGTGTTAAATCGGTGCCTAACAAAGACGTTCCAAAGAAACCTAATATTATGAAAAGGGCCCCCACCCCGAAAATCGGATATTCTCGAGCATAGTCGATTATGCTTTTATCATCCATGACTAAATTTTGAATTCGGTATTTAAATGTCAGCTTTCGCATAAAACTATAATAGACCTTTTGCATTTATGCAAGAGGCCCGCTTTCTGTCCCTATGATTGCCGAGTTTGCAGCTCTATATGCGCATGAGATGATGAAATTCATCCTGCCCGAACTGCTGTTCATGCTTTCCATAAGGAGGTCAGGGGCAAGGTTCAAATTCAGGTTCTCCACAATCGAAAAAATCCCTGCCCTGAAGCCCTTCACAAGCATATGGTCAGTGGCAACAGCCGCCATCATTATTTATCTGCTGTCTATACCCCTTTACGATTTCCTGCTCGGCGGGTCTGTCTATTCATGGCTCATTTCCCTTGGCCTGCTCAAGCTCTTTTCCCTTTCCACAGCACTGACAGGTTTCAGCCTCCTTTTTGTGGTCCACTACATGTTCGAAAAAGCATTTGACAGGCAAACAATGTCGATATTCTTTGCTATAGTCCTGTCTCTCACAATCTTTGTCGTTCTATATTTCCATTGAGGGCGTCCTTAATGCCAGAAATACGACAATCTGCTCCTATTGCCAGCCTGCATGGAAGCTATAATAACATAAGCTCCCATTATCCATATGAGACATCTGCTTGCCCTAACCCTGATTGTACTGGTGGCAGGCTGCATAGGCCAGCCCCAGCAGCAGGCGGAAATCAAGGCAAAAAGTGAGACCGTGACAGAGCCAAAAGGGAACCCAAAAGCAGTCTTCGACACCAGCATGGGCACCTTCAAGGCCGAGCTTTTCTTGGATAAAGCGCCACTCACAGCAGGCAACTTCGTCAACCTCACCAAGAAAGGCTTCTACAATGGCTTGATGTTCCACAGGGTGATAGACGGCTTCATGATACAGGGAGGCGATCCAAGAGGGGACGGAACCGGAGGGCCGGGCTATACTATAAAGGACGAGTTCGGGGAAGGCCTCAGGCACGACTCTGAAGGCATATTCTCCATGGCCAACGCAGGGCCCAACACAGGGGGAAGCCAGTTCTTCATCACTTTGGCCCCCACCCCATGGCTCGACGGCAGGCATGCCATCTTCGGCAGGGTCACAGAAGGCATGGAAGTGGTGAAGGCAATCGGAAAGGTGAAGACAGGAGCTATGGACAGGCCTGCTGTGCCTGTGTTGATAAACAAAATCACTATCGTAGAATAGGATTCATGCTTTTTATCACCCACGTCCCTAATACCCAATAATGCCCGCCAAAAGGCCAAAAAAGAGGGAATCAGGAGGCCATATCAGGTGGGTATGCCTGTATATCCCGCTTGTTATCCTTGTCGTGGCGGCGGCCAATATCCTGCAGACATATATTTCCCAGTCCTCTGGCAATATATTGGTGCTCCTTACCCTTATTTTGCTCCTTGCCGCGGCCTATATTCTGGCTAAAAGAAGCTCTTTGGGCAGCAGGAAGCCTGGCAAATAACCCTTCCCCCTTCCCAACCTTTTTTATCAAACTTTCCATATAATCTATTATGGCCATCAAAAGCGTCAGGAAAAGGGACGGAAGGACAGTGGCCTTCAGGAGGGAGAAGATTGCAGAGGCCATATTCAGGGCTGCCCAGTCCGTGGGCGGGAGCGACAGGCAGATGGCCGAAAAGCTGGCCTCTAGGGCTGTTTCTTTGCTGGAAAAGAAGTTCAAAAGGAAGACGCCCTCTGTCGAGGATATTCAGGATACAGCGGAGAAGGTTCTGATAAAGGAAGGCCATGCAAAGACAGCCAAGGCCTACATACTCTACAGGCAGGAAAGGACTGCCATAAGGCAGGAGAAGGAGAGAATCCTTGAGAAAAAATCCATCGACGAGCTTGAAAAAGGATTTGATATTAACGCCCTAAAAGTACTAAAGGCAAGATATTTAAGAAAAACTGAAGACGGCAGGCTTGCTGAGTGGCCGAAACAAATGTTCACAAGGGTAGCTGTCCATGCGGCCTTGCCCGACCTCTTATACGATCCCCTCATTTTCGATATAAAAGGAAAGCAGAAAAAGCACGCGAAAGATCTCTTCGACCCTGTGAAACATGAAGGCAAGGCCTCGATAGGCAGATACAGGCTCAACAGGTGGAACCTTGAGGCCTTGAAAATGATGCACGACAGGCTCGCCTCTCAGGGCAGGATGAAAGCCAAGTGGAGCAGGTTTTTCGAAATGCTTAAGAGGAAGAAATTTTCGAAATATGAGAAGGCAATAGAAGCGTTCTATAATCTTATGGCCTCCAAGAAATTCCTTCCAAACACCCCTGCAATAGCCAATTTCGGCAACCCCCTCGGAATGGGCTCGGCCTGTTTTGTTGTGGACGTCCAGGACTCCATAGAAAGCATCATGGAAGCGCTGAAAACGACAGCCATAATATTCCAGTCAGGAGGGGGCATGGGCTACAACTTCAGCAGGCTGAGGCCAGAAAGCGACTACATCTCAACCACAGGAGGCAGGGCCTCAGGACCTGCAAGCTTCATGCGCCTTTTCGACACCATGACAGAGGTGGTCAAGCAGGGCGGAATAAGAAGAGGAGCCAACATGGGCATCCTTAACATAAACCATCCCGACATAGAGAAGTTCATAAAATCAAAACAGGGCAACAGGGCCCTCAGGAACTTCAACATATCAGTGATGATCCTCCCCGATTTCTGGGAGCATTATAAAGAGGGGAAGCCTTACCCCCTCATCAACCCGAGGACAGGACAAAAGACAAAGGCTGCAGACCCGAAGCAGCTTTTTGACATGGCAGTCTACCAGGCATGGGAATCCGCAGAGCCGGGAGTGATCTTCCTTGACACCGTCAACAAGCACAACCCATTCTATGAGAGCCTCGGCCCCATATGGTCCACAAATCCATGCGGCGAGGCCATGCTTTATCCAAACGAGTCATGCAATCTGGGCAGCATCAATCTCCGGGCCTTTGTCGCTGACAAAGAGGGGAAAAAGGATATGGACCTTGAAAGCCTCAAAGGGGCGGTATCCACAGCCGTCCATTTCCTCGACAACGTGATAGACGTCAACAAATACCCCCTGAAGGAGATAGAGGCCATGACCCTGAACACAAGGAAGACAGGGCTCGGGATAATGGGACTTGCCGACACCCTTTTTGAGCTTTCCGTAGCCTATGATTCAGAGGAGGGCTTCAGGTTCATGGAGAGGATGATGGAGCTCTTCAGCTACTGGTCCAAGAAGGCCAGCGTACAGCTGGCCAGGGAAAGGGGGAGCATGCCATATTTCAGCAGGAGCTCCTATGCGAAAGGCATCTTGCCCTTTTCCGGATTCGAGGACAAAAAGAACTGGACATTTGACTGGCAGCAGCTTGCGGATGAAATAAAGAAAGAAGGGATAAGGAACGGCTATACGACAGTCATAGCCCCCACAGGCAGCATAAGCATGATAGCAGGCTGCTCATCAGGCATAGAGCCCCTGTACAGCCTGGCCTTCGAGAAGCACGTCCATATAGGGGAATTCTATTATATGGCCCCTGCCTTTGAAAAAAGGATGAAGAGCATAGGCCTTCTGGGAGAGAAGCTCATGTCCGACATCGCGCAAAATAAAGGGAGCATAAGAAAGCTTCCCTATGTTTCCGACAAGTTCAAAAAAGTCTTTGTCACAGCAATGGACATCTCCCCTGAAAATCATATCAGGGCCCTGGCCGCTTTCCAGAAATGGACAGACAGCAGCATCAGCAAGACCATAAACTTTCCGGCAGACGCCACTGTGGATGACATGAAGAAAAGCTACCTGCTGGCCTACAGGCTGGGATGCAAGGATCTTACAGTATTCAGGGACACCTCGATTAAAAGCCAGGTGCTGAGGCCGCCGGCGACAAAGGCGCCTGAGCAGGCTGTTTTTTCTGAACAACCGCAGGATGAAAGGAAATGCCATCTGTGCGGCGCTCCAGTGAGGCATCATGAGGGCTGCTTCAACTGCACACAGTGCGGATACGGGATCTGCACTTAAATTCTTCCTAAAAAGCATGCTTCGTTGCATTTTATAAGCTGAAATCGACTTTATATTATTATCATCTTTGATATACAATGCCTATTATTACCCCAGCTCAATACAGAGAAATGTTCGATAAAAGCCGAAAGGCGGCTAGCGGTTTGTCTTTTTTCAGCTCTGAAATTTTGGATGAAATGGCTGACGTAATCATAGCAATACGGCCTTATTCTGGGTCCCGCAGAAGAGGAGAAACTTCGCCAGAAGGTAAGCACATAACAATTCGTGAGGATATGAGACCTACATTTCGTTTTGACAGCAGTATGCCCGAAACAAAAATAGACGAAATCTGTTTAGCAGCGGCTCAAAGTACGATGAATCATGAGGCTATAGGTCATGCATATTTCATCCATAAAGGTGAGGGTCCAGCCTATGTTCTGAAATGGACAATGAATTTAATAGGTTTACAACGAGAATTTGAGGAGGCCCTAGAAAAATATCATAGAAAAATAGATGGAAAGAAAGTTGTAGATTACAATCTGTTGGCAGGCGATCCTGCATTATCACAGGCCGTTGTTTTTGCTAATCTTCTAGAAGAGGAAAGAGCTGTTTGTACTGAATACTGGTTGAGTCTGCAAAGCAATTCCTATGAATGGAAGCTGATGAGAGACGTCGCAATAATTGAGTCAAAAGAGAAACTAGAACCTTTAAGGCGACTTGAGCTGCAATCACCATTTGGGCATGAAATGATAAAAGAATTCAGAAATTTATATGTATAAAGATTAATAGCCCCGGGCGGATTATCTCCGCAAGCCTTTCTTTCCCCAGAGGGGAGGTATCCCCTCTACGGGTCTACACCTCTCTGATTACATACGGCCTCTGTAATGCCTTCTTTTGCCGTATGGGCTTTTCTTTGGAAGAAAAGCCTATTGAAAGGCTACCGGCCTATCCAAAGAAAACACATTACAATCAATTCTGAGTCGGTATTTGTAATGCCTTTTTCTGGATAGCCTACCCTCTTTTTTGGAAAAAGAGGGTGGATTCGAACCGCCGTCAGCGGGTATCTTCTCGCATCAGAACCTGCTGTTTTGTGCTTGTCGGTTCCGATACCTCCAACCTTTCATTGCCATGAGGCTCAATACTTTGGACATGCAATCCAAAGCCCGCTATGCTTGGCCGCTACACTACGGGGCTATATGAGAAAAATATGCCTTGCGGTCTTTAAATTCGGCCTAATTCAAAAAACAAAAACAAAACTGAAAAGAAAAAAAGAAAAATTATGCCGCTATGTAGTTCACAGCTCCCAGCGCATCAACCCTGCCCCAGCCATAGCTTGTGTCAAAGCCTGCCTTTCCAAGATCCTTCGCTGTCTTTGTCAAGGCCTGTTCCACCTGCTCATCCGTGTATGCCGGGTTAACAGCCTTCACAAGTGCTGCTGTTGCCGAAACCATTGGGGTGGCCATGCTTGTGCCGCTTGCTGTCGCAAAGCCGCCGTTGAGCCAGGTTGAGTAAATGCCCACTCCAGGTGCTGTGATGTCAACCGCATTTCCTCTGCCTGAAAATCTTGCCACCTTGTCAGTGCTGTCAACTGCTCCGACAGTTGTTGAATAACTTATGCAACCTGGAATTGAAACTCCCGCGCCCCCTGAATTGCCTGCAGCCGAAACGACAAGCACATTCTTGTCCCTTGCATACTTTATCGCATTTGTCATGTCTGGCAGGACATTGTCGCAGAATCCCTTGTATGTGTATGGCTGGCTTGTGCCCAAGCTCATGCTTATGGCATCCGCGCTGAAATCATCTGCTGTCCCTGCAAGTCCATCTGGACCGTCAACCACATAATAAATGGCAGCCACAACGTCACTGAAGAAGCCGCTTCCGCTAGCGTCAAGCACCCTCACTGCAAGCACATTCGCATCGGGCGCCACGCCTTTTGCTGTGCCGCTGTTGGCTGTTATTATTCCAGCTACATGGGTGCCGTGGCCATTGAGATCCATGGGATCATTGTCGTCATCCACAAAGTCCCTGCCCTTCACTATGCTGTCGCTAAGCTGCACATGATTGTAGTCTACGCCTGTGTCCAGCACCGCAACAAGCCTCCCTGCGCCTGTGTTGCCTACAAGATGGACATCATCCGCATTTATCTGCACATTGGATTTTGTGTCCAAGGCAAACACCCTGACATCTTCCTGAAGGCCAAGCTCAGAGGCTGCAGCCTCCGGGCATGTCAATGCTTTCAATGTCTTTGCGTCTCTCACAACCTTGCAGCCTTTGGCAAGGGCATCAGACACTTCCTTCTCTGTATGCGCTATTACCCTCGCCTTGCCGTTTCCATGCGGCTGCACAGAGACTGCCAATATGGCCGTGGCTGAAATCACCAGGGCTACTGCAACTAAAACCGATAGGTAATTAACTTTCATTTAGGTAACCCTCCCAGTAGTCTGTTGTCTGGAAAGGTTTAAATACATGTGAGCTATCCAAAAGCATGGCAAAATCCGGATAAAAGGAAAAAGGCAAAATAAATCACTTATACAGCGCCTTTATCCCCGCAATATCCCCTGAATAAAGCGTCCTCTTCTTCGTCTCCCCATATTTTGTGAACCTGTACATGGTTTCCTGGCTGCACATGTCTGATGGATGGCCCATGCCTGCAGCATGCCCCAGCTCATGGGTCGCGACATTCTGCAGGTCCATGATGCCAGTATTCCCCAGCCTCGTCTCGCTTGTCTGGCCTGCATCCCCCCATTTGAAATCGTCGTCATCAAAAACCATGTCATATTCCACCAGCTTCCTTCCGGAAACAGGGCCTGAAAATATCCCCCACACAATGGTCATAGCTATGGCCCCTTTCTCACCTATCCTGCCGAACATTATCTCGTTCTTCCCGTCCGGAGCAATGGAATCAGCGCCATCAGCCGTCCCGTTGATTCTGGCCCCGAAAACCCTGAAGGCAATCTGGCTGTTCCAGGCCTCCATGCTCTTATTAATCCTGTCGGCCACAAATGCGTCGCTCAGATTGTCGGCATTTGCAGGATTCAGTATGTAAGGCTCTGTCACCTTCCATTTCGAGCCAGCGGACAGGAACCCATAACATTTCAAAGGGATCCTGAAGCTTATGAAGCCTGTTCTGATGAGCTCTTTCCGGTGGATGAACGCATACCCTTCCAGCTTCACGCCATCCTCTGCGGCCTCCCCAAGGCTGTAGACATCATCAGCAACCTTCACCGCAGTTTTCGGCAGGGTGAACTGGTTTGCCACGCCTGCTGTTCCACCCACAGTTATGGCCGAATTTGTCTCTGCTGCAAATAAAGGAACTAAGAAAACTGCCAGAACTGCAAAGACAATAAGCGATTCTATCCGCATTACTTTAATTTGATGACATTAAGTTAAATAGACATTTCTGTTTCTCTCTATATTCAGCAATCGCCTCTATAGTAATCTGTCCTTTGAACAGGAAAAGAGCCCATAATACACGGCCTGTCTCTCAGTCAGAGATCAATCTGCCAGAGCTGTCAGTCAGAGGCAGCTGTATCATTATTTTCCTGCCTTCAATCCTTGATGCGGTCCTATCGGCTAGTTCTCTAAAAATATCCTCAAGATGCTTTCTCAGGGCCGAACCGCTTCTATAATCAGCAGGGAATATCGCTTCGACTCGTCCATCTCTGAGCAGTTCTTCTGCATTTTTTCTATTTTCGGCTATATGCTCCTCGTCTATGCCTGCATATACTCCTATTCTTCTGCCTTCCTTATCGCCGATGACAGCCCCGAGTGGAATGTCCCTTTTTCCATCATATACCGCCACCATGTTTGAGCCATGGATTCTCTTTCTTTCAGCTTTCACTTTTTTGTGCACATCCGGATCGCCCTTAAGAATTCTAAATGCAAAGCGTGTTTTCAGGGTGCTGGAAACGTATCCCATGTGACTTCTTATCTTCCCATAAACAGGGTCATCGCCTTTTGCAGGAATAATCTCATTGCCAAAAATCCCGGCGCACAAGTCGGTAATATATTTTCCCATGCTTCCGACTATCACATCTGTGGGAGCGGCAGAAATAATAGAATATTCGAGATCGATCCCCTCCCTGCCCCATTTGTTATTTGCCCTTATCTTTTCCCTCATTTCCACCAGACCTTCCCATAGGCCATCACACAAGAGCACACTCTGCCCTGCTTCTCTTAATTCTGCCCTGCTGAGAGGCGCTATTCTCCCTTCCCGCACAAGCTCGAACATTGCGCCTAAATATGCCAAATCCTCGTCTATTCCTGTCCTCTGCATATCTGGCGGCATAACAATCCCATTATATGCCTCTTCAAAGGCCAGCAGCGCTTTCTCTGCATCTGCACGAAACTGAGGCAGATAAGTCTTCCAGAAATAATCAGGATCGATGTTGTTAGCCCTGAATATAGGATCTTCTGAATTCTCTTTTGTGAGTGTAAGATCATAATCAAACAGAACCGCAATCTTGTTCTGATATGCTTCAGGCATGAAATCTATTGCGAGTCAAGTTTTAAGAAATGATTTCGAAGAATTCCACATGATTTTTGGCCTTCTTTATGATTTCCTCATCAAATGTGAGAAGTTTGCAGCCGTTCGATTTGGCAGCACTCACAATGACAGCATCAGCGCCTTTCAGGGATGTCAGAATAGCTAAATTGCCTGCCTCACCGGCATCTGCGGCCTTAAGAGGGACAACGCCAATCAGGCCTTTTCCTATAAGTTCATCCATCCGGCTTTTAACTTCTTTTGCAGTTTGCTCATCTGTGTTTCTTCTTATCACTCCGCAAAGCTCAGCTACAGACAGCGCAGATATTATCCCTTCAATATCATCATTTACTATTTTTCCCAGCACGTTTTTTGCTTCCTCATAATGCTTATCCATAAGGAAAAATGAGACCAGGCACGAAGTGTCCAATAATGCCTTCATCTCCTCTCCCTCCTGACAGCTCCCGCTGAATCAAGATCTTTGGGCCACTTTCTTGACACCTTCTTAGCCAGCTCTTCCATGCCCTTCATCAGCCTGCCTGCATCCATGGGCCTTATCAGTATCCCTTCTTCCATCAGCTCCTCCTCCACCAG
Source organism: Candidatus Aenigmatarchaeota archaeon (assembly GCA_016185435.1). Taxonomy (GTDB): domain Archaea; phylum Aenigmatarchaeota; class Aenigmatarchaeia; order QMZP01; family QMZP01; genus JACPNN01. The sequence continues at coordinate 53,784 of JACPNN010000023.1, forward strand.
CATGCCTTCTTTCAGGCCGGCCTTGTCTCTCAGCTTCTTTTTGAGCACGATTTGGCCTTTGGGGCCGATTTTACTTACTATATTTTGGGTCATACTTTTAATTGGTTATACTAATATTTAAATCTTACTATTAGACGAACCGGCGCCGCAGCTCGCATTTCCGATAACAAAAGCATAAGCAGCAGGAAGCTAACCCACGTACCTCACTTCCTCCTCATCCTTCTTCTTCTCCCTCTTCCCTGGCATCGTGAATGTCTCCTGTATCTTCTCGTAGAATTCTATTATGTTCTTGTTCAGGCTCGGCCTCGCCTTCTTTATGGCCTCCTCGAAATCCTCCTTAGTGACAGCCTTAGCGCCCATATTTTTCCTCAGCGCGTTCAGGCCCGCCTCCCTGCACAGGGCCTCTATGTCTGCGCCTGTATAGCCTCTGAGCTGCCTGGCCATTTTCTTTATGTCGACATCCTTGTCCAGAGGCATCTTCTTTGTGTATATCTTCAGTATCTCAAGCAAGGACTTCGCATCCGGGGGCGGGACAAGCAGCTGCTTTTCGAATCTCCCGGGCCTCAGCAGGGCGTGATCCAGTATGTCAGGCCGGTTAGTGGCTGCTATGACAACCACATCATGGAGCTCCTCCAGGCCCGACATCTCCACCAGTATCTGCGAGACTACGTTCTCATAGGCCCTTGAGCCATTGTCTATGCCCCTTCTTGTGGCCAGCGCGTCAATCTCGTCAAAGAATATGACTGCAGGCGCAACCTGTTTAGCTCTCCTGAATATCTCCCTTATCTTTTTTTCTGACTCCCCGACCCACTTGCTTGTGATCTCAGGCCCCCTGATGGAGATGAAATTCGCCCCGGTCTCAGAGGCCACGGCCTTCGCTATCAATGTCTTTCCGCATCCCGGAGGCCCGTATAGCAGGACGCCAGTGGGCGGCTTTATCCCTATCCTCTTGAAATCCTCTGCATGCGTCATGGGCCAGACAACAATCTCCTGCAGAAGCTGCTTTATCCCCTCCAGGCCCCCGATATCCTTCCACTTGACATCAGGAATTTCAATAAGCACTTCCCTCATGGCGGAGGGCTCCACCAGTTTCAAAGCCTGGCTGAAGTCAGCTTTGGTCACTTTCAGCTTCTCAAGGACATCCTGGGGCAAAGCCTCTGTCTTCTTCCAGCTTATCTCAGGCAGAACCCTCCTCAGGGCTGCCATCGCAGCCTCCTTTGCCAGCACCTCAAGGTCTGCCCCGACAAAGCCATGGCTGACAGAGGCTATCCAGTCAAGGTCGACATCCTTGGTGAGGGGCATGTTCCTCGTGTGTATCTGCAGTATCTCCTTCCTCCCTTTCTGGTCAGGTATTCCCAACTCTATTTCCCTGTCAAACCTGCCCGGCCTTCTGAGGGCAGGATCCAGGGCATTCTGCCTGTTTGTGGCCCCTATGACAATCACCTTCCCTCTCGATTTCAGGCCGTCCATCAGGGTATTATGAATTATCATTGGCATCTCTCCGCCTATAAAATTCGAAAATTCAGTGGTCATGTCAAACATCTCCCCCCCTTCTGTAACAGTTACAGAACTTATTCTGACAGGAACAACATCTGATGATTGTATCCTTCTGATTTCCTGAACAACCTCGTCATCCAGCCCTTCAAATCTCTGCATCACATACCCCAGCACATTGGAATTTATCCGGTAGCCTGAATTTGGCGACAAATACCTGTAACTGCTGTCATCAAGCCTAACTCCGTATTTTTTCCTGAGCGCATACAGCTCATCCTTTAGCGGGTAAACGATAGTAGAAACTCTTTTAGCCTTCTTCAGAAGCCTTTCCAGGCTTTTCTCTTTTCTCTCCAAACTCATCCATGGGCTGACAAGATCAGAGAATCTCTGGAATGTCCCATATCCTCCATATGGCTTGACAGCATACACATTATATGATTTTATCCTTGACAATATGCCAATCGAAAGCAATAAAGAAGCCAGGTCGCCTGCCAGATATCTGCTTGCTGAATTCAGCCTGATATCTGAATTGCCTATTGACCCATCCCCTTCAAGAATGCCTGCCACAAAAGCGGCTTTCACAGAAACAGGCGACTTGAATATAAGCTTCGGCACAGCCACTGAATGAGATTTCTTTCCTACTGGTATTCCGAATATTTCATTCAATAATATAGCCAAGGCCTTGGAGTCAAAGTCAACACTCCTTATGCTTCTGCTCCATGAAACTCTTGGCTCTATCCCAAAAATCTCCTTGCCCAGCCTCTCCGCTTCCTGGCTGCACTCTCCGCTGACATTTATGCTATTTTTCCTAATATGGCCATCCGAGATGATTATTCCCAGCAGTTTTCCAAGCCTTTCATCCAATATCTTGGGCATCCTTATCATGTATTTGTTTTTAAAAGGATATAATTTGCCGGCCTTATATGCTAGCTGAGCAATCTCTCTTCTTGCCTCTTCCTCTGTTATTCTGCATCCTGACCACTCCAGTTCTATTCCACTCTTTCTTATGCAGCCTCTGTCTGCCAATTCTCTTACAAGCCTCTCAATCCATCTTTGGGATATTCCCATTTTGCTTCTCAGATCTATTGTTGTGGCTTTTTCATTGCTTTTAATATAGTTCAGTATTCTGAATCTTGCCTCTTTTCCTGAAAGTGTTCCATCAGCCAAATAGTCTTTAATCTGTCCCAGGGTTACAAACCTGGATCCAAATATTCTGAAAAGCTTTGAGCCTTCATCAAGCCCCGCAATCCAGTTTTCCGCATCTTTTAAGGCCAATGCATCTATGTTTTGAATGCTTTCCGAAAACTTCAGCCTTTTCGGCATCAGAAGCCAGCCACCCTCTTTAAGCTGGTTCACCTGCGCCCATTCAATCCTGCCGTCCCTGACAGCCAGGAACTTTGTGATTTCGCTTGTTCTCATTTTGTTTCCGTTTTCGAGCTCAACCTCGTAACTGATTGGAACAGAAGTTCTGGTCAATGCTATTACTCTGGCCTTCGAAATGCTGCCCAAGTTATCAATGGCCTGCACATAGATTTTCTTGCTTGGTATTTTGTTCTCCACACCATATTCGTCAACAAAGGTTTTGCCTTCCGCTGATTCAAAAAGCTCTTTTATGGGCTTTTTTGAAGATTCCAGATACACAGGCGTGTCCGGGTCCAGGCAAAGCAGCTGGGCGACAATCCTTCTCTCCACCTCGCCAACCACTTCTTCTCTTTTAGGGGCTATGGAATCTATCTCATCTATGAAAATTATGCTTGGCGCATTCTTCTCTGCCTTCTGGAATATCTTCCTGAGGTTCTGCTCGCTGTTGTGGGCAAATATGCCTCCGAAGCCTGCAAGAAAGTTTTCAGTGGGGTTAATCGAAACGTCATACACATATTTTCCGGCATAATCAACTTCCTTGACATCCTCAACCCTGTCAAAATATATCTCATTTTCAGCCAGCTGCCATATCTCTCTGTACTTTCCCTTCTCACTATCAATGTTTTCGAGTATTTCTTTAAGCTTGTCCCTGCCAATAGTCCTGCTGTTCTGCCATTCTTCAGCTACCCTATTTTCTTTCAAAATCTGCCTCAGGTTGTCATAAAGGGGTATCTGATCACTTCTTTTCCATTTCAGCATTCTGCCGAACTCCTTTACCATTCTTTTTTCATCAAGGAACCCTATTTCTGAAAATCTCTTCAGTTTATCTTGACCCCTGATGCAAACCCTGTAGCGTACAGACTTTCCGACAGGGTTGGAATACACACTTGCAACAATTCCGAACTGTAGCAGCATATGCAGCAAGCTGTCGGCAAGTCTCCGGCTGTATGTCGTCCCTTCAACAGTAAGCATGCCCCTCTGATTCGGATATACTGAGCCGTCCCCCGTGAAATAGCCCTGAAGGAAAGCAGCTATGACAGGCTTCCTGAGGGTGAACATGATGCCAGGTATTGCTTTTTCATTCGAATAACCTTTGAATCCGAGGTTTTCAAAGAACAATTTGAGGGGCTTGCTCCCTATTCTGGAGTGATTCCAGTAAATCCTGGCCCGGATTCCAAGAGTTTTGCATATCCTTTTCACTTCCTCCTTTATCGCCTTGTCAGGCGCAGATATTCTTATATGTCCCCTGTTGTAATCGCCTTCAGCAAGCCACAGGCCCATCAGCCTAGCAATGCCTTCATTGAGCTCGATCAGGGCAGGAACAGCATCCTTTTTGAATTTTCCAGTAATCTTCAGCCCGTTTGGATCATATGAAATCCCGCACTTAGAAGCAAGCCATCTGAATTTTTTCAATGGAATGAGGATATCCCTGGAAATCATATCTGACAGGTATTTTTCTGAAACCCCGAGGATTCTTGCTGTCTCAGCCTTCCCCAATTTTTCCCTTGACTGCAGAATATATCTGCTAGCGCCTGCAATCCACAAATCGCTTCCCTTAAGCATTTCTATCAGGTTGAATGAATGGTCCATGTCCATTGTCGGCAGCTTTTTTGGGACAGCTATATAGCTTTTCCCTGCTTTCAGATCGCTTGTCTTCACGTCAGCAATTTTCCCATTATCAAATGCAAAGAGGGAATGGTAATCTGTAACTCTTATCTTTCTGCCGGTTTTTGTCCTCACCTCGAGTATTTTCGATCTCAGAGGATGCTTTATGAAATCCTTTATCGGGGAGAATTTCACCTTGCCGTCTTTTGTGAATGACACCACATCGCCCTGCATCCTTTTTTCAACCAGACTGCCTATTGGGATGTGCTCTATCATGCCGTTGTGCCTTACAAGTATAGTCTCATCTTCAGGCAGGCTCTGTCCATACCATTTGCTCAGAAACTCCGGCCCGGATATCGAAAAGAACTGGGCTCCCGACTCGTTTGCGACTGCCTTGGCAAGCAAGGTTTTCCCGGTCCCCGGCGCCCCATAAAGCAAAACGCCTTTCGGAGGGTCTATCCCCAGCTTCTCGAACAGCTCGGGGTGCCTCAATGGCAGCTCTACCATCTCCCTTATCTTCAGTATCGAGTCTTCAAGCCCTCCGATATCCTCGTATGTGATTGTGGTCATGCCCCTCTCTTCAGAAATGTCCACAGCCTCGGGCTTTATCTCAAGCTCAGTCGCATCCGTGACCCTGGTTATGCCCTCAGGCTCTGTCTCGACAACGATGAGCTTTGTCTCTCCGGGTATCGGGGTGAAGAACTCCTCCACGTCCATGTCAAATATGTCCTCGACGAAGAACGGGCTCCTCCTCTCCCTGACGACAGGATAAGGGGTTATGATGTCCTTCTTTGTCACCGGCCTCATGTAGAGATTCCTTTTTATCGGCTCAGGGTCAACCTGCAGCCTCACGCCTTTCTGGATTGGCGCAAGCACGATCTTTCTCGCCTCCTTCACCTCGGCCTTCTTCACTTTCAGGGTCTCGCCAACGCCGGCTCCTGCATTCCTTCTGGTGAGGCCGTCCATCCTTATGACATTCAGGCCGACATCGGCAGGATAAGCCCGGACAGCTATGGCCCCTGTCGCGTGCTGGCCCTTCAGCTCGACGACATCGCCTTCCCTTATCCCCAGCTTCTGCATGCTCCTGCTGTCTATCCTGATTATTCCCCTGCCGAACTCTTCCCTGTTGGTGAGCTCCCCGACCTTTAGGCCAAGATATTCTTCTGTCATACCAGCATGATATTATACTTACTTATAATTTCTCCTTTTTATTAGACAGCTTCTTTCCATCCTCATACTTATATCATTTAATTCATTATATCGCCAGCAATCTTCTGATTATCATCTGTTTTCTCTTCTCACCCTGACTATAATGGAGTGGCTTGTCCTTATCACTTCAACCTCAGGCTCCTTCCTCACAAGCTCTATCATCCGTATATACCTCTTTACAGTTATGTGATGCACCCCTGTCTCCTTGGATATCTCGTTTATGCTCAAGGCCTTGCCTTTCTCCAGCGCCTCGAATATCTCCTCCATTATCCTGAAGGGCGAGCGGTTCATGATATGTATAGGTTCTTTATATTTAAATGTTTTATTATAGTCAATTATATTTCTATACTTATTTAAATATTTGACATAAATTAGCTGAATCTTGGCCTTAAAAGCAGGGGAAGCGTAATTAAATTAGGGTAGTATTCTATGATATCTTGCAGGGAAAGTGCAGTTCTTATATTGATGCTTGGATTAATTCTTGGCCTGCAGCCGCCCTTTGTACAGGCAGATCTTGGCCCAATCCAGACAATAGCAGCGGCCCACAACCCCTCTTTTACCGGCTGGCCATTCTATGTTGACGGCAACTGCGTTTACCTTCAGACGCTTTCAGAGATTCTTTGCGCCTATGACGACGACTCATATGGCGATTCAACAACCGGCGGCATATTCCTTGCAAAATCAGCAGACGGCGGCCAGAACTGGTCAAAGCCTTGGAAGCTCAATGTGAGCGAACCCAGATCAGGATACGACGCTTATCTTGCAAGAAGGGCTAATGGTGAACTCATCCTGACATATACGAGAGGAAAAGTCGAAACAGACAACGTGACTGGCCACAGCCTCCTTTTTTTCACGGGGTCCAAAGACTCTGGCCAGAGCTGGAACCAGCCCGTTCTTATTGCCGGCAACAGTGACCCCTATCCCAACCACTGGGACGCCTCGATTGCTGAAGGTCCAGATGGACGCTTATATGTCGCCGAGGCCGCTTCAGAGGACCAGATTGCAAACATGGACAGCGACATCCGTTTATGGACTTCAAATGATTCAGGAAAGACATGGTATCTTGAGGGGAATATCTATTCCGGCCCAAAGCACGTGAACTATCCGAGGCTTCTCTTCATCAACAGCTCCATCTTGGTCCTTTTTGACTACAGGCCGGAAAGAAGCCCTGAAGCGACCGCCAGCATTGCAATGTTAAAAGTCCCTGATATCATACTGACCGGCAATAAGATAGACGAAAATGAATGGAAAGACCTGAAGACATTGTTTTCTTCCTCAACCCTGGTTTTTGTTGGTTATGAATCCCCGGGAAAAATCAGGCTCATGTACGATGCATATGGAACCATCTATACGACTGCGAGTACAGACGGCGGGAAAACATGGGAGGCCGGCTCAAAAATCTTCGGCTGGAGGCACGACTCCCCCAGCTGGGTGCTTACCTCAAAAGGAATATTCTATGTGGCCTCGGACAGAACAAACAAGGCCCTTGTGGGCAGGCTGGACAACTCAATCCCGGTGAACAAGGCGCCTGTGGCAAAAATAACAGCTTCGCAGACTGCAGGAAACATCCCATTAACTGTGCAGGTTTCGGCAAGAGATTCTTATGATCCTGATGGCGATAAATTAGCATACTATTGGACATTCGGAGACGATGTAATCAGAACAGGCTTATCAATAAACTATACATTCCAGAAAGCCGGGAACTATACAATCAGACTCACAGTCAGCGATGGCGCCCTTTTCAACACAACCACCATTTCTGTAGACGCAACAGATTATCTCCCTCCGGCTGCAAACCTCCGTAATAACTGCAGCCTTTCGGGCAGTCAAGTTACCGTTTCTTGGGATCCTGTAATTGGTGCAACCTCTTATCTGCTAAGGATAGACGACCCTTCAAATAACGCTCCGGGTGCAATTGACGGCTGGTACGTTTCTGGAAGCACGGATCTAATGATTGAAATTTACGATATTTCGTTTTCTCATGCGGTTGTTGAGAGCAGAAACTACAGCTGGTGGGTCCACAGCAGAAACAGCTCTAGAATAAGCAATCCTTCAACATCCTCATTTCAATGCGTACTTAAAAACAATCTCATATTTTATCACAGCTGGACGTTCGCCCAGCCTTCAGGAAGCATCAACGTAAGCGGTTTCAAGGACTCATGCGGCCAAAGCTCTCAGATTTTTTATTTTGATATTGTCGGAAAACTTATGTCAAAAAACAGCGGGATCTTAAATGAGAGTGAGTACAAAAGCAGTGGCGGCATAATCCTGAAAGCCGAGACTATAAACTGCTCTTTCAGCTACACGCCTTACCCTTCAATATCTCCCACAGGAAACTGGTACATAATTTCCCCTTCAGCCGATTTCGACGTTTCAGAGCTTGACAGGAAGTGCGGAAGCTATTCGCAGGCGTTTTATTTCGACTCAAACGACAAATTGAGGACAAAAAATTCAGGAACCGTTTCGCAGGCTGAGATAAAGGAAAGCGGCGGCCTGCTTGTCAAGGCTGAGAAGGCTGGATGTATGGCATAAGAAACAGAAACAAGGCAAAGCTTTATAAATATCGGAATATGATTATATAATCATGCTTCGAAAAGAATTCATAAACAGGGGAGAAGAGCTTAAATTTCTTCTGTCCAGATACAGGGCAAAAGGCATGGAGTTTATTGTAATAAGCGGGAGAAGGCGGACAGGCAAGAGCAGGCTGATTGAAGAATTTCTGAAAGACAAAAATGCTATTTATTTGCTGTGTGAAGACAAGAAATTTGAGCATAACCTTGAAAAATTCAGCTCATCAATTTCATCTTTTTTCGCTATACCCAAAACCAATTTCAGCTCCTTCAGGGACTGCTTTGATTTTATAATCAAAAATTATAAAGAGGAAAAACTTGTTATAGCCATAGATGAATTTTCTTATCTTGCAAAAAAATCTGAAATTATTGCTGAAATGCAGGGCATAGCAGATGAAATATTGAAAGACAAGAATGTCATGCTTTTACTCTCAGGTTCTTCTGTCAGCCTTATGCAAAAAGAGCTTCTTGGCTACAAAAGCCCTCTTTACGGGAGAACCACAGGCAGTATTATATTGAAGCCTCTGAAATTCAGATTTCTGTCAGAATGGTTTCCAAAGACAGAAACAGAAGAACTGATTAAAATATACAGCTGTACCAATGGTATACCGAAATACCTTGAGTTCTTCAGCGGCATGGGCACAGAGAAAGAAATAGAAGCCAATTTATTTAACCCTAACTCCTTCCTTTTCAGGGAAATGAGAGAGCTGCTTGCAGAAGAGCTCAGAAATGTTGGGCTGTATCAGCAGCTGTTAGAGGCAATAGCTTCAGGCAAAAACAAAGTGGTGGAAATAGCGAATGCCTGCTATATGAATGCAAAAGATATTCCTGCATACCTTAACATCCTCTCAGAGCTTGGGTTTGTCAGCAAGGTTTATCCTTTGTTTGGTACGGGTAAAAAAGGAACATACATAATCAGCGACAATTACACGAAATTCTGGTTCAGATTTGTTTCCAGGTATTTTGCTGAGATAGATTCTGGAAATGATGTTAATGCTGTTTCAGCGTTCAGGAGGGATTATAATACTTACATGGGCTCAATATTTGAGGACCTCATGCTTAATCTTGCCCTTGAAGGCTATAATATGCCTATAAAGCCTACCAAAATCGGCAGATGGTGGCACAAGGACAAGGAAATTGATATTGTTGCCCTGAATGACACAACTAAAGAAATCCTTTTTGCGGAATGCAAGTGGCAGGAAAAAGTTAATGCTGAAAAAATTGTAAAAGAACTTGCTGAAAAATCAAAATTTGTTGACTGGAACCTTGGTAAAAGAAAAGAATCCTATGCGGTTTTTGCCAAAAGCTTTTCAAAAAGGATTGAGGAGTTTGAAGGCAAAAAGGTCTGGTGCTTTGACATCAAGGATCTGGAAAGGGTGCTGAAATGAAACGTCTGCCGGCAATCCTGCTTGCTGCGGTATTTTTAGTCCAATCTGCCCATGCGGATGAAGGTCTGGTTGCACACTGGAAATTTGATGAAGGCGCCGGCAATCTTGCAATGGATTCTTCTGGAAATGGAAACGATGGAACTGTTTTTGAAAGTTCCCGGAAATCAGGGACAGCCTGCATAACAGGAAAGTGCCTCGCCTTTGACGGAATAAATGATTATGCGGTGTTCGGAAATAAAGCACTTTTCAACTTCTCACAATCTGCAACAAGCTTCACCTTATCCGCTTGGATTAAGACAAACTCCACGGAACGCAACAACATTGTGGCGAAAGGCGCATGCAGCAGCCCGGGATACAGATTGAGGATAGGTGCATTGAATAACCCGGGAGCGGCTGACTTCTTCCTGAATGACAACTCTGGAAACATCATGGCAAGAGCGACATCATCCCGGAGATATGACGATGGAAAGTGGCACTATGTGATTGCTGTGAATGATGCCGGAAACCTCAGCCTCTATGTGGACGGGGAAAAAGCGGGAAGCGCTGCTACACCCTTAGGAAAGTCTATAGCTTCTGATGCGCCTCTGGCCGTAGGCATTGCCTTTTCAAGCGGCACAAGCATATGCGGATCAGAATATTTCAACGGTGTTATTGACGATGTGAAGATTTACAACAGAGCGCTGAGAGAAGGAGATATCAGAAGAGGAAATTTGTCCCGTCCGAATATCCTGCTCATCCTTCTTGACGATGCAGTTGAAAAAAGGCTTGGTTTTACAGGCGATCCTGTTGCAAAAACACCCAATATTGATGCCCTGGCAAAAGGGGGCGTTTCATTCAGCAATGCTTTTGTAACATATCCACAATGCTGTCCTTCAAGAGCCTCCCTGCTCAGCGGGAAGTATCCCCACAGAGTCGGAGTCGCTTCAAATGGAGACCAAATCTCTTCCCTTGATGAACTTGTCCTTCCTGAACTTTTGAAAAAGAATAGTTACGAAGCTGCAATAGTGGGGAAAATGCATGTTTACCCTGTTGAACAGTTCGGGAATCTTTTCAATTATAAGGCTATATTCCCACCAGGATACGACGATCCCGGCAAGCTGGAAAATTTCTCCAGATTCTACTTTATCAGATCAGGGGAATCAAGCCCTGCCCAGATCGAGGGAAAATACGCCACTGACTTCCTGACAGACGAAGCTATAGACTATCTCAAAGAGAAGAGGGCTGCAGATAAGCCGTTTTTCCTCTACCTTGCCCACGTTGCACCGCATCCGTTGGGGGGCGAAGACGGTATAGATGCCATAACTTTGGATCCGCCTCCGGGGCCAAATCCTTTCTCAGCAGCAGACATGCCTCTCCCTTCAAGCATTTCCGATGACCTCTCATCCAAACCAAAAACCCAGCAGGAGTCAATCAACCGCTACTGGTACAGCCAGGTTCTCAGCCAGGGAGGAAATGAGGCCCTGAAGCAAAGGCTTGCAGCTTATTACTATATGATGCTGAATATTGACGAGAATGTCGGCCGGCTCCTAGAGGTTCTCAGGGGTCTTGGAATCACCAACAACACAGTCGTTGTTCTCCTTAGCGATAACGGTGCCATGTTCGGGGAGCACCAGCTTTACCAGAAGGGACCGGAGCTTTACGAGGAGCTTATAAGAACGCCGCTTGTTTTTTATAATCCCAAAATCTTCCCCCCTTCATCCGGCAACGGAAAACAAATCAACAGGCTCGTCAGCGAGATTGATGTCGCCCCGACAATTCTCCAGCTTGCCGGTCTGCAAATACCAGCTGACCTGGACGGCAAAAGCCTGCTACCCCTTATTAACAATACCAGCATCGAATGGAGGGATTCCTTGTTTTTCGAGCATAATGCATTTGGTGCACCAAATCCCCTGAGAACCGAATACCTGCCATTGAGGTCTGTCCGGGATTCACGATACAAGTGGGTCAATTACCTCAATGATACGGACGAGTTTTATGACCTGCAGAACGATCCCTATGAGGTGAATAACCTCATTAACAGCTCATCCGTCCGACCCGTACTCAAGCAGTTAAGAAGGAAGATGGCCCGCTTTCAGACAGAGTCCCAGGACCATTTTGGACTGATTTTGACCGGTCTCAAAGCCGAAACAGCTTCCAATGAGGTTAAACTCAGCTTCAAAAGCAGGGGACCTAGGCCCTGCGACAAGTCTGCTAACTGGCAGCAGTGCGACCCCCCTGACATTGTCAATCTGGTTGACAAACCTGGCAATGTGGAGATTGAATACTGGGAGGAGGGAAAGCCTGAAACACTTATGGAACTCGTCAATGATTCGATCTCACTCGCCCACAACCAAACTCTCAGCGGCCTGAAATCCAGCACATCGTACATCCTGAGAATCTACAGCATGAGGGAATTCGGTAACGGCGGATTCGCCGAAATAACTGTTAAAACGCTTTCTCCCCAACCTCAACTGAACTTCAATCACCACTGGAAGCTCGCCCGGCCATCGGGTGGTATCAATATTGACAACTTCAAAAACTCGTGCGGAAGCAACTCCCAGATTTTCTATTTCAACAGCACAGGACGGCTTTTGTCCAGAAATTCCGGCACCCTGCCTGAGAACGAATTCAAATCAGGCGGCGGCATAATCCTGAAAGCCGAGACTATAAACTGCTCTTTCAGCTACACGCCTTACCCTTCAATATCTCCCACAGGAAACTGGTACATAATTTCCCCTTCAGCCGATTTCGACATTTCAGAGCTTGACAGGAAGTGCGGCACATATTCCCAGGTGTTTTATTTCGACTCAAACGACAAATTAAGGACAAAAAATTCAGGAACCGTTTCGCAGGCTGAGATAAAGGAAAGCGGCGGCCTGCTTGTCAAGGCTGAGAAGGCCGGGTGCATGATATAACTTCCTGTGAAAATATGCTTTTAAACTGCTGCAAACAAATTATAATCAGGCATATGGTGACCGAATGAAAAGGAATAATATTGTAATTCTTGTCGCTGCCCTCATACTGCTTCTGGCTGCTGTCTACCTTTATATACAAAATGCGAAACCAGAGCCTTACGGCTGCACCCGATGGTGCAGGGACAACGGCTATGCCTCTGCCCTGAGCAACTCATGCCAGCCGATTGGCTCATGCGTCAAAGGCTTGCTTCTTCCTTCCGAATCAAAATCAGTATGCCCTGAGACCCTTGAGGGATGCTGCTGCGCGCAGAAATAATGGTTTTAAGCCACTTGCTGTAAATATTAATTATTATGACTGGTTTGAGAAAAACGGAATATGCTAATTCGAAATCTTCTATCAGAATAGTTTCAATTATACTGCTCCTTTTGTCCTTTCCCATGGCTAACGCCTCCCCCGGCTGCAACGACTGGTGTTTCGACAGGAACCACGGCGAGGCCGTTGATGATGCCTGCATGAGCATAGGGGCCTTCGGCGGCTGCATGGACGGCAACCTTTACCTTGCCGAGCAGGGGGACTTCTGCTACAGCCCCAGCTCGGCCATCCAGCAGGGATGCTGCTGCAGGGATCTGCCGGCGCTGAATATAACATCACCCGGCGACTATACGAAAACCGCTTCACTGACAGTCAATGCCTATCTGATGCAGCCATCTCTGGTAAGAAAAAAACTTGACAACGGCCTTTGGGAGACCATCTGCACCCTCTGCCCCAAAGGCCAGCTCAGTACGACACTTTCAGGCTTATCGGAAGGCCAGCACACGCTTTACCTGAACGCCACAAACAGCGACGGCCTTTCAGACCAGAAAAGCGTCACATGGACTGCAGATACCACACCGCCTTCCCTTGATGCCATGGGGGACACAAGCGGCGGCCAGGCGCTTGACGGCCAGACTGTTCTTATATTCACCAAGTGGACAGATTCAAATTTAAAAAATGCTTCTATCAGAATACGTGAAGGGAACAATCCCCAGTCTGTTGCCTATACCATGACATTTTCAGGAACAAGCGGATGGCTTAACTACACGTACATATCTGCAGGAAAGGGCGGGAAGACAATATTCTGGGACGCTGCCGGAGAGGACAAGGCAGGAAACAGGTTCATAATGTCCCCGGAGAAAAACTTCACAGTGACAGTGACCAATACCCTTGCCATCTCAAGGAACTGGAAGATGGCCCACCCCGGAGGGGATATTGATGTCGATTCCTTTGTCAGCCTCTGCGGCCCCAACTCCCAGGTATTCTATTTCAGCGAGAATGACCAGCTCATGGCTGCTGACAGGGGCGTACTGAGGGCCAACTCCTTCGGCAAAGGAGGCGGAGTCATATTCAAGGCTCAGAATTCAGGATGCAGCAGTTTCAGGTATCCCGGAGGTGCAAACCCAGTAAACACATTCACACACAACTGGTATGTTCTCTATACAAGCAGCCAGTTCAGTATTGACAACCTCGATGCCAAGTGCGGCCAATATTCTCAGGTCTTCTATTTCGAATCTGATGCCGCCAAAGACACGCTGAAATTCAGGAATTCAGGCACGCTCACCCAGGACAAAATCGATGCAGGCGGAGGGTTTATAGTGAAGGCGCAGAATATCCCTTGCAATATCTGAGGACTGATAAGAAATGGAGATATCCATAAAAGCAGGATTGAAGGGCTTTTTGATAGCCTTTGTTTTGTCTGCATATGCGATCCCCTCAACAGATGCCCAGGGCTGCATAGAATGGTGCAAGCAGAAAGGCTTCGATACAGCATCCGGAAGTGCCTGCGAATCTCTTGGGGACTGCATAAACGGCAAGCTTTTCCCCTCTGAATCAAAATCCGTCTGCCCTGACACCCTTCAAGGCTGCTGCTGCATGAGCGAGACCAAACAGCCGACAATGAAGATATCAAATGTGGAAATAGGAACAGACTACAAGGCAGGAGAGATAATAATTGCCAATATTGAAGTGGCAGGCTTTGAAACGGTTCCAAACCCCCAGCTTTCAGCCTCTTTTACCGATCCCTCTCTGGCCGAAAAATATAACACAGATTTGCCTATCACCAGGGCCAATATCAGGATAAATTATACCCTCCCCGCAAGCGCCCAGAAAGGCATATGGACATTCAAGGCAGTGGCATTTTCTGGCGAGCAGAGGGATGTCGCAATAAAGAAATTCTCTGTCGATGAAAAAATAGCCAAATACGTCCTGAGGTTTGTTCAGCCGGAAAGGGACAAACTAATCAAGGGGCAGCCTGTAACACTGAAAATAGCCTCGACTGACCCCCTGACGGACAAGCCTGTTGAGCTCAAAGCCCTCAGATGCCGGCAGCAGATTAATGGACCTGAAACAGAGCTCACAAAGGATGCTGCCGGATTATATTCGGGAATATTAACCCTCCCCGATGGATCAGAGGGAGAAATAACAATCGCCTGCAGAGGAACACTGAATGACGGCTCAGAGGCAGACCTTATGAAAAAACTCATTCTTATCGACCAGCTAAAGGTGACAATCATCTCAGCATCCCCAGATGAAACAGACAAAAACCAACTTAGAATTATAGTCAGAGTGTCGAGAGGCAATCAAACACCTTCCAGTATTGAGATGAAACTCTTTGTAAACGGCAACGAGACAGAGGCCAGATTCAGCCATGGCAACGGCCTGTTTTCGGCATTGTATCCAAAAGAGGGCGTCGGATATATTGTGGTAGTGGCCACTGACGAATACGGCCAGACAGCCTCAAGCCAAAAAATGGCATTAGAGCAAAAGCCTGCTGGCCCTCCTGACACATCAGCAACATCATCCATGGTGACTGCCATCGCTGCAATAGCAGTAATACTTATTATTCTGGCTGCGGCCTATTTCTTTATCTCACGAAAGCCTGCAGCAAATGTTCAAACCTTTGTAAATCCTGACGCCTCTCTTGAGAGCTGGGTGAGGGAGCAGTACAGAGGCGGCTACTCGGCGGAATACCTGCAGAAATACCTTAAGCAGAGGGGATATGATCCCTCTATAGTCGAAAAAGTCGTGCCAAAAGCATGACTTTCTGCCATTTCCAGCTACCATTTCTCTGATCCGACAACCTCTATGAACTCCTCATGTATCTTCCTGTTGGTCGCAAGTATGGATTTCGAGTCAAGCCTCCATATGGAGCCGTGTATCTCTGTTATCCTTCCGCCTGCTTCAGAGACAAGCAGCGCCCCTGCTGCCGTATCCCACGGGCTGAGGCCGAACTCCCAGAAACCCGAGTGCCTCCCGCAGGCGACATAGCAGAGGTCAAGGGCCGCAGAGCCATCCCTCAGCACGTCGATCGCCCCGAATTTCAGGAGCTTCCTGATGTATTCAAGCGTCCTGTCGAGGGGCTCATCCCTCTTGTACCCGAAGCCTGTTGACAGCTGGCATTCCAGAAGCTTTTTGGCATTCGACACCCTCACCCTCTCATCATTCATATAGGCCCCTTTCCCCCTTTCCCCGAAGAACAATTCATTCCTCATCGGGTCATAAACGACACCGCTCTCTATCTCCCCATTCCTTTCAAAGGCAACGGAGACGGAAAAGAAGGGGTAGCCGCATGTGAAATTCCTTGTCCCGTCCAGGGGATCTATTATCCATCTTTTAGCCAGTTTCTGGTCTATCCCCTCTTCAGAGAGGACCCCATAATCAGGAAAGGCCTCCTTCAATAAGGCCACAACCCTTTTCTGGGAATCCATGTCGGCCTTTGTCACAAAGTTCGCAAAATCGCCGGGGGAGCCCTTTCCGAATATCTCCTTCTTCTCCCCGAACCTTTCCCTGAGCAGGCTTCCTGCATCAAGGGCTGCCTTTTTTGCGGCCTTGAGCTCATGGGAAAACTTCATGACATAAGATTGGAGGGGTGGGTTAAGAATGTGACGGATTTTCGCACTCTGCCAAGGATTTGAAATCAGAGATTCAATAGGTTCCTGATATTGTCCTTGACCACAGGCTCAACTTCATGATATCTTTCAGCAACTATTTTCGGAGAATTTGGAGGCAATCCATAAACTATGTCAACCGGCGATATTTTCCTGAGCTTAAGGTTGTACGTTATGCCATCAATCGTAGACCACATGGGGACTTCATCGTTTACCTGTGCACCATATATGACCCTGCCCCCTCCCACCTTTTGTCCGAATATATATGTCTTCATGATCCTCAATTGGAGACAAGAAATAAAAAACAGCATCAAAGCCGAATGCGACAAAATTCAGCCTGCTGCTTCCCTAGAAGAACCTCAATGTCTCGGCAATCTCATCCTGCCTTGCCTGCCTGTAGTCCTTTGCTGATGACTGGACAGCCTTCTCCTCAGACTTCTTTTTCGCCTGTATGTCTTCCACATGTATCCTTGTGAACCTGTCCGTGCAGAGCTTGCACACATACACGCCCTTGGTCACCACCTTGACAGGCTCAGTCTCCAGAACCTGGAGGAACTCCTCCTCGGCCATGTATGATACGCCAGAACACTTTGGGCATTCCATATACTAAATTGGCTTCAGATATTATTAAGCACAAAGACGCTTCTCAGAACATGCCTTCCCAATGCAGGGATGAATGAATAAATTTCTTGCTTTCATATTATGACTATGGAAAAGCTGAATTCGGGACAAAGGCACTATTATTTCATGGGCGGCGTATACGAGGACAAGGTGCTTGTCTCAAAATCATCAATCTATGGAAACAGGCAGATTAACCAGTTCATTCTGACATTCAAGCCCAGAAAAAGAAATGAAGAGCTATCCCTGAAGAATACGGCCAGGATAAGAGGCAATCCAGAACAAAATACAGCCAACCCGCCTTTAGCAGGGCCTCAGGTATACTACAGGACGTTCACAAGAACAGACTCAGGCCTTTATGTGAGCGACAAAAGGGTGCCTTTTTCAGAGGCTCCGGTTTTTCCATTGGATGATCAGATAGTTGTTACAGAACATCAGGCGAGGGCCTCTCTCTTGTTCAATGACATCTATCATCTGGCCAAAGGGTCGAACGGGCAGAGCCTCTACACATTATACAGCATTTTAGCTATGGCTGAAAGCATCTAAATCAAACCTTCTGCACAAACCCAGGACTCGGCTCGAACAGCATGCCTTCCCTCTTGAGCCTCTCTATGACGCTTTCAGGGTCGTCCACGCCCTCTGTCTTGGCCATCCCCACGATGTCATTGACAGCTATCTCCTTCTTCTTTTTCCCGAGGTTTTCAACTATGTCCAGCACGACCCTGATATTGCTCCTCTCCTTGGCAGGCGTGGCCCCTTCAGCCTTGTCCACGTCTATCGCCCCTGTCTCAGGGTCATAGCCGAGCTGCTGGAGGCTGTATTTGACGAGCTTGATGGCCCTTTTGGCGTCCTCCCGCCTCACAACGCTTGAGAGCTGGACCTTTGCGGACGCCTCTGAAAGCCTTATCAGGGCCTCGAACTGCCTCAAAGTTATCGGTATAGGAGCGCCTTCCTGCTGGGCCTTCTTCCTTATCTCCACATAGAACTTCTTGAGAAGCTCCCCTGACTCCTTTGTCAGCCTTGGCTTGCACTTCTCCTTCGCATAGGCCACATATTTCTTGGTGAACTCAGGGTCAAGAAGGGGCTTGCTGATCTCAGAATCATCCTCCCTGCTGGAAAGGATGTGGTCAACAACCTTCCTGTCAACTTCCGCATTCGGCTGGTCCCTGAGGGCAAATTTGAGGTCAAACCTGCTCAGCAGGGTTTCAGGGATTATTATCTGCTTTGAGATGGCCATGTAAGGGTCGAACCTCGAGAACTTGGGATTGCCTCCTGCCAGAACGCTTGTCTGGGCAGGCAAAGTCGCTATTATGCTCGCCTTCGCAATGCTGACTGTGCCCTGCTCCAATGCCTCGTGCATGGCCACCTGGTCCTCAGGCGCCATCTTCTCAAATTCGTCTACAGAGAGCATCCCTTTATTGGCCAGCACCATTGCCCCGGCCTCAAGAACCCAGCCTCCCATGAACTGCTCATCCTTTGAAACAGTTGCGGTCAAGCCTGCAGTTGTCGTTCCCTTGCCTGAAACATATTTTCCCCTGGGAACCAGTTGCGGGACAAGCTTCAGGAGCTGGCTTTTTCCTGACGCGGGGTCGCCGATCAATAAAAGATGAATCTCCCCCCTGAATTTGGTCCTGTCCTTGAGTATCCTCTGCACGCCTGAGAACATCTGGAGTATTATGGCCTCCTTTATCTCCCTCAGCCCGTAGAGGCTCGGGGCAAGGCTGTCGACAAGCATGTCATAAGTTGATTCGTTCTTGGCAAGGCCCTTTATCTTCTCCTCATCCTCCTTGCTCACCACCAGCTTCTCCCACCCCACCTCGGTAGGCTCGGTTATGTTGGCATCCAGATAGAAGTCCAGCTTCACGCTCGGCCCCTTGCCCTTTGGTATGTCCTTGAGGACGCCTGAGATCCTGAGCCTGTTCCCGGGGTCTGTAAGCCTCCTCCCTTCCTGGTTTACCAGGTCATCCTTGAGAAGGATGACGAGCTGGCTGGGCCTCTCGCCCTCTGTGAGCTCGAAAGGCTCCTCTATGACAATCCATCTTGTGTCGACAAGGTTCCTTTCCGTCTCCCTGAACTCCCTCTTCCCGCAGATATCGCACCTGAACGGCCTCAGAATGAAGTTGCCTCTCCTTTTCTGCTCGACTGCCTCATTGCATGCAGTGCATTCCCACTTCACTGACATTATCTCGGGCCTTATCTCGCTCGACTTCCTCGCTATCCCCTCAGTGGTTATGAACCTTCCGATATGCCTGCTTCTCAGGTCCCTCACATTCGTCATTCCAGGGTAGCCTTTCACCCTCACCTTCATCTGGAAGCCTTCCTGCAGGGGCAGATCGATTTCCTTCACGGCCTCCTCAGCTATTTCGAAAAAGTCCTTTGGCGAGGTCGACAGCAGGTCAGCAAGCTCAGTGCTGAACTTCTCGAGGAGGCCGTATGACAGGATGAAAGGCCTCTCCTCGGTGGCCGCTGAAACGATTTCTTTCTTGTACTTCTGGTTCACGAACTCCTTGAGCCTTGCGGTCATCTCGGCCCTTTTTTCGTCATCTATCGCGCTCTCCTCCTCGATCCCTATAAGCTGGCTCAGAAAGCCAGCTTTCATCTCTGCCTTCTCTTCCCTCTCTTCCTCATAATCCATAAGCACACCCGGCATCTGCGGCCCAGAAGCAATAGTATACTTGGCAAAGCTCTTTAAAAGGCTTTGAGGAGACTTTCTCAATGGCGAGAATTTTATAAAGTTTACTGTTAATTTTACTCCATGAAAAAGGCGCCTGATTTCCTCAATGTTGCGAATAAAAGAGAAGACACAAGACTCGGCCATCTTCATCATTATCTGAAGTACTATAATCCTAGTCCAGAGCAAGCCGCCGAAGCGGCAATGTTAGTTCAGCAATCTTTTGATGCGGCATATAAAGACCCTTTAAAGGTGCTAGAAGAAGGCTATAAAAGGCATCTACGGAGGCAACAGCTGAAAGCTGATTAACAAATCTGACGGTTTTACTGCCAAGCCCGAACAAAGAATATATCCTTTCCCGCAGAAGTCTATTGATGCGCCAATTTGTCTTGCTGATCCCTCTGCTGTTGCTCTCAGGCTGCCTCCAGCAGAAAGCGCCTGACATGAAGCAGGCATTCGAATCGAACATGGCGAAGTGCAACGAATCCCAGGCGTCATTCAATATCACCAGCGGCATAGGCATATTCCAGACATCCTTCAGGATCGAAAATTATTCCCGAGGCTGCTTCCTTTCTGTGGCCATCGGCAATTTCACCCCCTCCGGCCTCGCAGGCCAAATCAGGCTTCTGGGCGGCAGCACAAGCTTCCTTGCCGGTTCCATGGCAGGCTCAGGGATGGCCTGCAATGTTTCCGCTGAACCTGAGCCGAAAATAGACGACCTTATGTTCTATCCAGGCTATAATAGAAACTGCAAGGGGACATACAAGTCCCTCATGGAGGGGATAAGGAAGGATGTCATTGCCAATACGCTTTTCGACCTGGACACGGAAAAGAGCGGATGCAGGGATGGTCTGGTGGAAGTTCATATCAGGAACACAGGAAAGCTGCCTATTGATGAAATGTTCCTCAATATACATCTGATTAATGGGATGGAAGCTAGGCTGGTAAACATGCCTGTCCCGGCCAATGGGTCAGGGAAAATAATTTCATACGCCTGCGGGGAGCAGTGCGCGGCAGGAAAGCTTGCTGTAATCACCATAGGGAATGAGGCAAACACGGTAAACTTTCCGATCAAGTGTGAGTAGCCATAATACATTGACATATCCGATTTGTCTTTCAGGGCAATTGAGGAGGGCGACAGCGACGAGCTATTTTGTCCCTCCCTTTCCCTTTTTATCGATGTAATCAGCAAATTCGAACAGGGCTTGCGATGTTACATCAATAACATCTGCCGCTGTTACCATCCTTTCTTCTCGCAATTGGCGGCCATATTTCTTCAAAGACTTGGCAGCCTTTCGCGAGCCGCTGGCGTTGCATAAAAACAAAAACAAGCGGCCATTGCTGGCCGTTCTTGCCTGCACAAATGTATAAATGCCATTATTTGGTCAGTGTTATGTCGATTGTAGACACATTCAGCTTCCTGCCGGTTTCGTCTTCCACCTGCTCCGTGCCTATGGCTACCTGTGATTTCGCGTCCCTGACGAACTTGTTCTTGACAGCCTCAACGACGTCAACTGCCGTCGATATGCTTCTCCCTCTTGCCTTCACATGCACTTCCTTGTTGTTGTCGAACTGGGTCAATACTGCCAGCACATAGCTCATCGTCGGCTTCTTGCCGACAAATACCACATTGTCGTCTGCCTTCGCACGAATCGGCTTTGTCTCTGTCATACTGCACACCTCCTTTTTGTGTTTATAGCTTGATTCCTGTTTACCGCCAGCGTTGCTATAATGGATATAGTGATAAGATGGCATGGAGTCTTTTTAAGCGTTTGCGGCACCCCCTAGCCTGAAAAATAAGGAAAACAAATGCCATCTCATCTTCTTTTCCTTTTTACCTCTGCTCCATCAGCGTGAACTCGTTGCCGTCAGGATCCACAAAAGCTGCTACCATTCCGCCCCAGGCCTTCTTGACCGGCTCCTCTGTTATCTTTATCCCCTTTCTCTTCAGCTCCTCACAGGTCTTCCTCACGTCCCTCGATTCAAACACGATGCCTGTGAAGCGGCCGACAAGCTTCCTCTCGCCCCCGGAGGGCCTGGACAAGGCAAGCACAACGCTTGGCGTCTTCAGCTCGGCCCAGCCGAACTCCTCAGCCATCATCGTCTTCCTGAAGCCCAGCTTCTTCTCATAGAACTCAGCGGCCTTTTTCAGGTCCCTGACAAACACGGTCACATGGCTTATGGCCTTCATGTAAACCTTTTATGGGTGTTATAGATAAAAAAGGTTTAATCCAAAAACACCTTTTATAATTGTATTATGGAAATTATCTCTAATAAGCTTCTTTTTTTTTCAGAAATCATGCAGGAATTCATTCCTTCTTCTCGGCCTTTTTTTCAGAAACCGCAAGCCTCGCATTCACAACCCCGTCCTGGCCGGGCCTCGATGTGACTGCAGCATCCCCAAGCTCTGTCTTGATTATCGAGCCCCTTGTCATGATGTTCCTCCTCGCGAAATGCGGGTTGGAAGGCGTCTGCAAAACAGTTATTATCTTTGCCTTTTTGTATTGCCCTGTCTTGGCGTCAAGCACATTGGCCATATTGTCAGCAAACAATGCCATCTTTACGGATCCTCCCCTGCCCCTGACAATCCTTGCGTCCCTCTCCCCTACTGTGGTGGCTGCAGGCTCCCTTCCGATGTCCATCCTCCTCTTCTTCATGTGCCTCTGCAAAGCCCCCCCAGTCGGCTTTCTCGAGCTCCTGAGATGCCATTTTGCCATAACTATCAATTGCGGCGCTAATTTAAATAGAGGCCCTAGCGTTCCCAAAACTGTCTTCAGAAGATTTAAATACCTTTGGGCATCTATATTATATTTCAAAAGGCATTATGCAAAGACCACTGGATGTTTTGGGCGCAGCGGTTGAGAAGAAGATCCTTGTCAAGACAAAGGATGGGGATACCATTTCAGGGACCCTGAAGGCCTTTGACTCCCACATCAATGTCTGGCTCGACGACGCCAAGGTATTGGGGGACAAGGAAATGAACATTGGCAAGGTCCTGATAAGAGGGGACAACATCGTGTACATATCGCCTGAGAAGTAGAATTCTGAATCAAAGCCTGAATTCCGATTACTATGGGAAGCAAGGGAACATATTCAAGAGGAGGCATGCAATTTCGTGTGCACACAGCCTGCAGGAGATGCGGCCGCCACTCTTTCCACCGCTCAAAGAAGGTGTGCAGCCACTGCGGCTTCGGGAAGGGCCCCAAGCTGAAAACGTACACTTGGCAGAGGAAGAAGGTCATAGGAAGGGCAAACAGGAAGGTATGAGAATTGGGGTTAGATATCTATTTTCGCCATCCAAGACCAATCTTATATCTACCACGATCCTTTTCCCATTTCTCTCGGTCTTTCGCATAAGCTGACCAGCCATCGTATCTAGCAACCACACTACCAGTTTCTGTATCTGTTACTGATGTCATTAGAGGGTGCACAAGACTTTCATAGTAAACAGATCCGATTGTCTTCAGAGAGGTCGCATAGCGTTTCAAGTACCATTTAAGATCCATATATACTGAAGAATGAAAGGATGAATTAAAAGCTTATCCCGGCTTCACTTTAATCCCGGCCTCAGCCAGCCTCTTCCTGAGCTTCTGGAGGGCGGTATGTATATCCTTTGTTGTCCTCGCCCCTGTGCAGATTATCTTGCCGCTTGAGAACAGGAGGAATGCTACCCTCGGCTCAGATATCCTGTAGACCAGGCCTGGAAATTGTTCAGGCTCGTATTCGGCATTCTCAAGGCCCAGGGTGACCTGCTCAAGGTCAAGCTTGGAATCCACCTTGCTGCTCGCCACTATGTTCTCGACATCGACCTTGTACTTGGCGGGGACATCTATTCCCGCCTCCCTTATCTTGGCCACGATCTTCTTCACGGCCTCCATGGCCTTTTCTATGTTCTTGGCCCCTGTGCAGACAATCTTGCCGCTGGAAAATATGAGCGCTGCGGCCCGAGGCTCAGATATCCTGTAGACCAGGCCCGGGAACTGCTCAGGCTCGTATTCCGCACTCTCAAGATTCCTGACGAGCTTGTTGAGGGAGATGTTTTTGCCTAAGACAACAAAAGCTACGACATTCTCGACCTTGATATTGAATTTGGCTTCCTTCATGCCTCTCATTAGCACCGAAAGATTTATAAACTTATTCACATCTTTCATGACTGGCCAGATAACTGCAGTCCTTAATCCGGCCAATCGCGGAATACATAAAGCCGATAGATATTGGTTTTGCGGCCGGACAGCGTGAAAGGCATAGGAATATTAACCCGGGCAGGCAACAATAAATACTATTCCTTCCAGGCGTTTATCATGAACCTCACAGTCTTGTCCCTTCTGAATGCCATCTGGCTCATCCTGCCCGCATATGCCGCCAACGGCCTTGCCATATTCTCAAACGGAAGGCGCCCGATAGACGGGGGAAGGAGCTTCATGGGCAAGCCCGCCCTTGGGGAAGGCAAGACCTGGGAAGGCCTCGTTCTGGGCATAGCTGCGGCCATAATCGCCGGCGTGCTCCAGCAGCAGCTCCAGCCTTATCTTCCCAGAGACATAATAATGATGACGCCTGCCCTGGCCCTTGCCCTTGGAGCTGGAGCGATGGCAGGAGACCTTGCAGGCAGCTTCATAAAGAGGAGGCTGAACATAGCAAGAGGCAGTCCAGCACCCCTGCTCGACCAGCTCGATTTCCTTGTAGTCAGCGTTGTTTTCGCAAGCTTCTTCATACCGATTTACCTTGAGTGGCTCATCGTCCTGTTCGTCATCACCCCCCTCATCCACCTGTCGAGCAATTTCTTCGCCTTCAAGCTCGGCCTCAAGAAGCAGCCGTATTAGGGTTGCAGCATTTAGGGAAAAACGTAATAGGAGAAAGAACAAAGCATGCCGGCAAGCGAGAGTTTTTAATCTCCTCCAATTCTGGATTCAAAATAGCGAATTTCAGCCAATTCATCGCTCAGAGGCTTTAATTGCTCAGAAGTACAATAGGCACCAGCAAGCCATATCTTGCGGTCAGTTAGATTATAGAGCGTACGGTATTTGTCGTGCCCAGTCCAATAATCTCTGATTTCCTCAACCACTTCCCACAATTGTCTCAAATTACATGATATCTCATTATGAAATTGTTCGCCCATGCTTGGTGGTTTTCTTCTAAAAATGCTAGACATGCAATCCAATTGTTAATAGGCTTTAAATTCTTTCTGAGCGAGCCGGCAAGTCATTTTCTGAGATTGATAGCAGACATTTCTCAAACCCAGAAACGGCCTATATTTTCAATTATCCTTCAACAAACTCTATATCCCCAGCGCTGTATTTCCCCGCCCCGAAAGTCCTTGCAATTTCCATCGAGGTGAAATTGATTATGGTTATCATGCCGTTCTCCCTTTTCTTCGGATCAAGGTCATATTCGCCATAGCTCACGATATATGCAAGGCCTTTCTTCAGATCGGCGCCTATGGCCACAGGATGCCTGTCTATGTATATCCGGCCTTGCAAATCTCCTTTTTTGTCCATCTTCTGAAGAAGGCCGGAGGTGAAATCGGCCACAAGCAGGGCCTTTTCTGAAGGCAAGTATGTCAAGGAGTCAACAGTATTCCCCTTGTTTGTTATGTTTTCTATGGTGAACTCTATGGCCTTGGAAGAGGCATTTATGGCAGTGACAGCCTGCGCGTGCCTGTTGCCCACATACACCAGATCCCCGGCAGGCTCGATGTCCTGCAGGGCCTTGCCTATGTGTATTCTGGCCGTCTCTGAATTGTTTCCTGTATCAATCACAGAGACTGAAACATAGTTGGACACATAAAGCAAGCCATCCTGAAAAGCTATTCTCAGGGGCTCTGACCCGACCTCTATTTTCTTATTCTCTGTTCTGTTCAGCGTATCGATTACAGAGACATAGTGCGAATCCCTGTTCGTCACATAGGCGACCTTCCCGTCAGGGCTGAATGCCACATCGGCAGGAAATTTTCCCGCCTTTATTCTGGCCTTCTCTTCCAAATTGCAGGAATCGATTACAGACACATCACTGCTCCCTGAATTGGCCACATATATCTCATTGGAATCCGGCCTCGCAACAATCCCCCTCGGCTTCACGCCGACAGCTGTCTCCTTCAGGAGGTTCCCCTCAAGATCAAAAGCGGCGACAGAATTGTTTTCAGTGATTGTCACAAAAAGCATGTCACGGCCGCATGTCTGTTTTGGCTGTATCAAGACAAGAAAAAGTACTGCAAATAGAAGGAAGGCAGCACCTGCCGCAATTTTTTTCATGCTTAATTATGGCTTCCATGATAAAAAGGAGGATATGTTACACTTCCCGAATAGAAACACTACTCTATGATGGCATTTTAATTATTTGCGTCTATCTTTTTTTATGTCGTGGTTAAATGAGATTCCAGAATATCACAGAAAATCTATTGATAAAACTCTGACTTTTTGTTCTGATTTTCCTGGAATGGCTGCAGCTATTGGGTCATCGGTGAATGAAAAATATCCTCTTGGTGAAGATATTGACATTGCTATGGTTGGCTTTGACACAAAACAAGGGATGCAGTATACTTGGAAAATTTATCAGCGAGTTTTCTGTGAAATTTCTCAAATTGCTAAACTGTTGCAAGAAGGAGAATCTATAGATAATATGCGATGCCCATTACTTATTGAGGTTTGGCAAAGATTGGATGATCCTTTCGTGGCTGCAGGCCAAGAGCTGATAGAAGGGCATGGCGGCTCATGCATTAAGCTGGGTTATCTGCCTTTTCCGATTGGAACTAAAAGATTCTCACCAAAATATCTTGAAACTTACAGGCAACGTGGAAACACTCCTTATCGAACTAGGATAGATTTGATAATTGACTATTCGTTTACTGATAGAGGGCTTGAGGATAATATTACTGACTGGAAAAGAGGGATGGAAAAAGCAAAACAAAGATTCATCGAAATAACCAGATAGAACTGCTAGGTGAAAACATTTTTGTGCAACTTATTCGCTTTTTGGGCAGATGTTATTTTAGGAGAGTATGGGCTCCTTTGCATCAAGCATGATTTGCGAGGCTGAAGACCAGAAAGACAAGCCAGATAGCGCTCATGCCAATATCATTGTTTCAGTATGGAAGAGCCTATTTCACCACTACAGTTCCTGCCAGACCAGGATTCAGATGATCATGGTATTTCCAAGTGCCTCTCTGGTTGAAGGTGAATGCCCATTCTTCGCCCTGGCTGAGGCCTTTGCATGCATCAAACTTGCTCCCTATGCAGCCTCCAGATTCAGGATATACAGTGTGTGACGGATGAAAGGCAGAGGCCGGCCAGTGGGGCTTTGAATCCTTGTTAATAAAGGTGACCGTATTTCCGGCATCAACTGCCATCGTGCTTGGGCTGAAGCCAGACCCTGTAATCTCAATGATAAATTTATCTCCTCCTCCAGTCCCCTTAGGCACGGGTGTAGGCTGCTGAGCCTGCTGGCCATACTGGGTGCAGCCGCTCACAAGGACAACAGATGCGATCAAGAGCAAAACCGGCATTTTCATTTTCTCACAGTTTAATGTAACTTTAATGTAACTTTATACGGCAGTATTTATAAATCTTGCGGTTCCAAAAACAATTGGTGCACACATGAGCTTTCTGCTCTCTCTGCTGAAGCTGCTTTTCTGGCCAGCCAGCATAGCTTTCATAGTTGCCATTTTCTTTACCTACAGGCTGGCAAAGGAGACCAAGTGGGAAAGATACTGGGTTTTCTTTCTCATTTCAGCCCTGGCGATGGGAATATATCATTTTGCAATAGAAATCCCCGGAGAGCTTGGCTATATACCGGAGAGCGCCTATTATCCTGCAAGGGAGGTGAGCGAGGCTGTCTGGGCCTTCGGCCTTGCTTATGCATCATACGGCATATACAAATCAATGAGAAAAATCAGAAAGAAGCTGAGAGGATAGGCATGCCGTATGAAAACTGTCCTCTTCTATTTCTCGAAAGGGGCCAAGACCAGGGCAAGAATCGTCAAACTGATAGAGAGCCACAACAAAAGAAACAAGCCGATTTTTCTGAATTCTTTGGCCAGGAAGCTGGAAATGAGCCATGTCGCCATGAAGAAGCACATAGCTTTGCTGGAAGAATACGGCTATGTGAAAATAACCAATCCGGATGGCAAGCCATTGTTTCTGGAGCTCACGAACAGGGGGAAGGAGGTAGCGAAAGAGTTTTCCAGTGATTGAACAGGTGTCTCTCATTCCAAAAGAGATATGAATCGCCACTAAACAGAATGGCAGAGAATCTGCAAACTCAAATTCCATGCATATTAAATCGATGGAGTGTGAGCAGCAAGTATTTAAAATTTAGAGAGAACATTCTTGATGACTGTTACGCTTACAGAAGTTCCAATATCCAGTTCTACCTCTGCAGGTTTCGTCAAACAATATTATGATGAGACTTCTGAATTATATGCTGAAACAATGCATACTGCAATTAATCGAGACTTTGGGATGATTGGTGAGTTTCTTGCTACAAATGGGGGAATTTTGATTCATAGTGGAGAATTGGAAGGCGGAGCAGTGATACAAGAACCTAAGGGAATTTACTTGGGAGGAGCTCAAAAGTATTTATACAGAGATTATTTTACGGGTAAAAAACCAAAAACTGGACAGCCTATAGCATCAGGATATATTTTAGGTGACAATACCATAAACTTTGCTAATGAAATTTACCTCCTGTTAGAGGGAGATCACAGTGGCCATAGCCTGAAAGTTTTTTCTTCTTTTAATAGGAAACTGTCTGCTTTGGGAATGGTGGCGCATGGCAACAGTCCACAAGCTTTAGCTACAGAACTTTATCACCTTCTTAACCATGATTGAAGACCCTCCTGAATGCGCATGTAATAGCGACAATAGCCTATTGTTACAATTTCAAATGCCCGATGCCTTCAAAAAGGATATGCATCGCCACTGAAATAAAACGGAGGAGAGCCTTTCCTCTGGAAACCTGCTGATATCTTTATAAGTAACCAAAGCAATATGACTTAATCCGTCTGGACAACGGAGAATTAGCGGACTCGTAGCGCGGGTTTAATCTGGACAATTAAACCCCTTGAGAATCATGATGGACTTTTTCTGTAGATAGACCTTGGAGTCTATACTTAAAAAGATTTCGCTCCTGCAAAGAACATTTCACAGAATAAAAATCGCAGTCTTTGCATGGGTGCGGAAGATGCTTAAAAAAAGGAGGGAAAAAAAAATGCAACCTTTGCAAGGAATGGGGCGCAGCTTATTCGAGGACGTGGAGCCGGGACAGGCGACAACAAGCATAGAAGAGGAGTTCGGGCTGAAGGAGAGGGAAGCAAGGATAATGGTCGTCGGCGCCGGAGGCGCTGGCAACAATACAGTGACAAGGCTGTCATCGATGGGCATCACGGGAGCAAAAACAATAGCCATCAATACAGATGTCAAGCACCTTACCATAAGCAAGGCCGACAAAAGGATGCTTATCGGCAAGGACATCACAAAAGGCCTTGGAGCAGGAGGCTTCCCCCAGGTCGGAAAGAAAGCCGCTGAAGAGTCTGAAAGGGAACTGAAGAAGGCCATGGAAGGATGCGACATGCTGTACCTTGTGCTCGGCCTGGGAGGCGGGACAGGGACAGGCGCCGCTCCAGTGATAGCCCGGATAGCCAAGGAGATGGGAGCGATAGTGATAGCGAGCACGACAATGCCCTTCAAGATAGAGGGCGGCAGGATGAGGAAGGCAGAAGACGGCCTTTATAACCTTAGGCAGTACTGCGACACTGTGATAGTGATAGAGAACGACAGGCTGCTTAAGATAGCAGGCGATCTGCCGCTGCAGCAGGCCTTCGGCGTGGCTGACAACCTTGTGGCCACAATGATAAAGGGAGTGACAGAAACCATATCCACGCCAAGCCTCGTCAACCTGGATTATGCGGATGTGAGAGCGATAATGCACTCAGGCGGCGTGGCCAGCGTAGGCTTCGGGGAGAGCCACAGCGACAACCGCGCTGAAGAGTCAGTCCTCAAGGCCCTGAACAACCCGCTGCTTGACATAGAGTATGAAGGCGGAAAAGGGGCTCTGGTCCACATAACGGGCGGAGACGACCTGAGGCTGGACGAAGTCAACACTGTCGGAGAGTATGTCAGCAAAAGGCTGGATACAGAGGCGCAGGTCATATGGGGCGCAAGGATAGATCCCAACTACAAGGGCAAGATAAAGGTGATAACAATCGTGACAGGGATAAAGAGCCCTTATGTCTTCGGCCCTGTCGAGCATGAAGCTGCAGCCACACAGGAAGTGGCCAGGGAGATGGGGATACCTGTTTTGAGGTAGGCTGTTGCTGTTTTGGCCTACTCTTTTTTGGTTTTTGTTTTGCACATATCAGGCAAATCTATAGCCATACAGGGCTAATCAGTTTGGCAATCCCAAGAAGTATGAACCCCACTACAACATCTATGCCCTGCAGGGCGACTGAGCCGAATGAGGCGATCATAAGGAAGACAGGCCCCATGACAACAAGCAGCATTGCGCATATCACAAGCACGAGGAAGCCCTCGAGGCTCCTCTTGGCAGAGTAGAAGAAGGCAAACAGGCTTCCTGTTATCAGGCCTGCGACATGGGCTATATTTGCAACATTTGCGAGTTCTGGCGCCCTGTAAATGCCTGTTATGGCCATGGTCTCCACAATCACGAACAGTATGGCGGTTATTCCCATAGGCAGGGGGAACATGAAAATATGGTTTATCTTTATGGGGTTCAGGAACATGGTGGCGCCAAGAAGGCCGAATACAGCCCCGCTTGCCCCTACTGCATTTTCCGTGTTTGTGAGCATGAAGACGAAGCTGCCGAGGAAGGCGGAGATGAAGTATATGGAGAGCCACCACTGCTTCTCAATGTCTTCCTCGAGGTTCTTGCCGAAGAAATAGAGGCCAAGCATATTGAAGAACAGGTGGCTGGGGGACACATGGAGGAATATGCTTGTAAGCCACCTCCACAGCTCGAAAGGCATGGCAGGCCTGAATGAGAAGTCATCAAACACCTTTGTCCGCATCTCATCGGGCATGCTGAATACCAGAAGAAAGACGGCAATATTCAGCAGGATGAAGAGCCATGTCAAAGGATGTTGGCGCATAAACCTTTTTACTCTGCTCTAAATAAAAAAGGTTTATTCTGAAACACTATTGGTCCCTCTCTTTTTTATGCGCCGGATGTGATATTAATTATGGCCAAACTTTCTGACATGCAGGCCTATTCCCTGATGAAGAAATACAGGATACCTGTGCTGGGCCAGATTCTGGCAAGGAATGAAAAACAGGCCCTGATGGCAGCTAAGAGAATAGGATGGCCTGTGGCTCTAAAGATTTCTTCCCCTGAAATAATCCACAAGACGGATTTCGGGGGGGTAGAGCTCAATGTTTTGAATGAAAAGCAGCTTTCTGAAACCTTTAGCAGGATAATTATACGGGCAAGGAAAAAATATCCGAAGGCCAAGATAGACGGCATACTGGTTCAGGAGATGTTCAAAGGCAAAGCCGCAAGGGAAGTGATAATAGGCAGCAAGACCGATTCCCAGTTCGGCCCGATAATAATGTTCGGCCTTGGAGGCGTGTTTGTGGAGGTGATGAAGGATGTCAGCTTCAGGCTCATCCCCATAGAGAGGAAGGACGCCAGGGGAATGATAAGGGAGATAAGAGGATATCCCATGCTTGAGGAGTTCAGGGGGATGAGAAGAGTCAATTTCGAGGCCCTGGAGGACTGCCTGCTGAGGGCGTCCAGTATGGTCTGGAAGAACAAAAGAATAAAGGAGCTTGACATAAACCCGCTCTTTGCTGATTCTAAAGGGGCTATAGCTGCTGATTTCAGGGTAATTGTTTGAGAGTAATTTGAGCATCTTCATCCATGCCTTTATAAAAGCACCTTGCATATTATTGAATTGTTTAAAATTGCAATGAGAAAAATGATAACGGAGTGACGGCAGATGGTTCAGCCAAGACTCAAGTCAAAATCATTCAGGAAGGTGAAGAAAAGGGTCCCGGGAGGAAGGCTTGCCCTCCACTATGTGAAAAAAGAGCCTTCTTTGCCTGTCTGCTCCACCTGCAGGAAGCCTTTGCACGGCGTGGCCAAGGGAAGGGGATATAAGATATCAAAGCTGGCGAAGAGCCAGAAAAGGCCCTCCAGGCCGTATGGCGGAAATTTGTGTTCAGGCTGCATGAGAGGCCTCATGAAGGAGAAAGCTTTGGCCCTGCTGGCCAGGCAAGCTTAAATATTTCAGGAGGCAAGAAGACTCTATGTTCGAGACAGGCAGGATATGCGTCAAGACTGCTGGCAGAGAGGCAGGCAAGCCCTGTGTGATTATCAAGAAGATCGACAGCCAGTTCGTCATGGTGACAGGCCCCAAGGCAGCGACTTCTGTCAGGAGGAGGAAATGCAATACAGACCACCTTCAGCCTCTCATGCTCAAGGTCGATATAAAGGATGATGCAGCCGACGACGAAGTTCTTGCTGCCTTTGAGAAGGAAGGGTTATACGAGAAGCTGAAGATAGAAAAGCCATCGGCAGAGAAGATAAAAGCGGCACAGGAGGCAGAAACAGCAAAGATCTCAAGGCCTCCGGAGAAAAAGGAAGAAAAGAAAGAGGAGAAGAAGAAAAAGCCGAAGCCTAAGAAGGAGAAAAAGGAAAAGGCCATGGAAACAAAAGCTGAGAAATAGGCCTGCGATTTTCTAATTCTTTTCGAGCGAGGCGATCCAATCAGACGTAAAGCAAATATAAAGGCCTTCCACCGAATTCCTCCAGCGCCTGCACTACATCCTCCTGCTCACCCTCAGGGCCTCTATATTCTCGCACCCGTCTATGGCAAGCAGCTGGCTCTCGAACCTGTCCTGGCTGCCGCCTTCGTCCGGGATGATGGCCGTTATTATCAGCTCCCTGAGGCCGAATGCCACAGGCTGCTCCTCTATCCTCTCTATCTTCAGCCTCCCGAGGGCCTTCTTTATGTCCTCAAGCTTTTCTGGCCTGGGGAGTATCTTATAGACGACAATGACCTCTCCCATCTGTTAACACCTTCGATATGAATAAAATTATGGGCCTGTGAAGCCGCATTCAGCGCATTCATACTGGTTCTCCACCTTCTTGCACTTCTCGCACCTGAGTATGTCCGTTTTGCCGCACTGGGGGCATTTGAAGGCCACCCAGTTGGCCTCAGATTCAACATATCTCCCGCAGCTCACGCATGAGAGGGCTGGTTTGGCTGTTGGCATACGTACATATAGAAGGCGGCAGTTTTATAAATGTTTTGTCAGAAATAGTATTCCCCGACCATCACTCCCTTCTTCCACCTCTTCATGGTCCTGGCCCTGAACAGCCTGAAGTAGCCCATGAACAGGATGCCTGTCAGAATGCCTCCGACATGGCCGAAATATGCAGTGCTGCTGCCTGCCGCAAAGACCCCGAAAAACAGCTGGGCAGCGGCGAAAAAAATGACTGCGAGTATGGCAGGCATGGGTATGCCCATCGCGAATATGATATTTTTGGGGAACAGGATGCCATATGCGGCCATTATGCCGAAGACGGCCCCGCTGGCCCCCAGCAGGGGCACAGGCGAAATGCCCTCAATTGCAAGGTGCAGGAATGCCGAGCCAAGGCCGGAAAGGATGTAGAGAAGAAGGAAATTACTCCTGCCCATAGCGCTCTCGACAGACAGGCCGAAAATCAGCAGGGCGAACATGTTGAGGAATATGTGGGGCAGGCTTGCATGGAGGAACATGTACGTCAGGAACTGCCAGTAGCTGCCTTCAAGGGCTTTTGTTGGCGTGAGGGAAAAGGCGGCTGTAAAGCCCGGGATCAGAAGCTGGAGAAGAAAGACGGCGGCAGTTGTTGCGGCAATCAGCAGCGTAAGATTCATGCAGAATAATTGGAAGCAGGAATTAAATTCTTAAGTCAGACTGAATTTGAAACCTTGCCTGACTCCGGAACAATGGCCTTCTCAAAACGTGTATGTGTATCTGCTATGATAAGAATTCACACAGGCCTCCATATACAAGCCCTTCACACCCAAAAATCCCCTTTTAAATCCTGTTTTCAATCTCTAATCATGGCAGTCCAGCAGGCAGACAGGATTATCATGCACTTGGACATGGACTACTTCTTCGCAGCAGTAGAGGAAAGGAGGAAGCCTGAGCTCAAAGGCAGGCCTGTTGTTGTCGGCGCTGATCCAAAGGAAGGCAGGGGAAGAGGAGTCGTATCGACATGCAATTACGAGGCCAGGAAGTTCGGGATAAGGTCAGGCATGCCTATCTCGAGGGCATGGCAGCTGTGTCCTGAGGCTGCTTATTTGCCGGTCGATTTCACCATGTACAGGGATGCGTCAGAGGAGATAATGAACATAGCGAGGAAGCATGCGAGGAAGGTTGAGCAGGTCAGCATAGACGAGGCCTATATGGATGCCACAGACATGGGGGATTATGACAAAGCATTGAGGCTTGCGGAAAGGATCAGGCAGGAAATAAAAAATTCCCAGAATCTCACATGCAGCATAGGAATTGGGCCAAACAAGCTTGTTGCAAAGATTGCGACAGATTTGAAGAAGCCTGATGCCATCACAACAATAAAGCCTGACGAGGTAAGGCAGAAGGTGTGGCCCTTGAGCGTTGGCAAGCTCCTCGGGGTAGGCAAGAAGACTGCAGGCAGGCTCAGGGAGATGGGGATAAGGACAATAGGCGACCTTGCAGCAAGCGATGTGAGCATGCTCATGGCCGAGCTGGGGACAATGGGATATGAATTCCACCAGATGGCGAATGGCATGGATGAGAGGCCTGTCGAGGAGTACTGGGAACCGAAATCCATATCAAGGGAGGTGACATTCGAAAAGGACGTAAATGATTCTAACATGCTGACTGAAATGCTGGAGCAGCTTTCAAAGGAGGTTCATAAAGAAGCTATAGACAGCAGCTATTCCTTCCGTACAATCACGCTGAAGATAAGGTTCTCTGACTTTGAAACACATACAAAAAGCAGGACGGTAAACATCACAAACAGCTATGAGCTTATGGCTGAGACAGCAAAGGAGCTTTCAAAGCCTTTCCTCACAGGAAGGAAGGCCATAAGGCTCGTGGGAGTGAAGGCGAGCAACCTCGTGTACAATTACGGCCAGAAGTCAGTGGGAGAATTCATGGCGCAGACTCACAAAGAATCCTCTCATATACCTGATAATTTTTAGTCAGACTTCTTATTTTCCCGGTCAGATCATCCAGAAGCTGATCACAGGCCTCAACCTGCTTTGCCATCTGAAAGGTATCATACTGATCCCTCAGCTGCTGGATAAAATACCTCTCATTGTGAAGACGTGCCAATTCGCTGCCAGAACTATAAACCTCTGCCATCTCCCTCCATTAGACAATCGGGAAAAAGCTTAAAAAGCTTATTAAGCCTTATACATAAGATATTTTCAGCCGATGACAGAGCCTTGGATTCGGTGAAAAGGTTGAGGTAAAAATATGGCAAAAGCAGCATTTGTGAAATTTGAGGTGCCGAAGGAGCTTGCCGGCAGGATCTATGAGGCCTTGCAGGCCACTAAAGGGACAGGCAAGACCCGGAAAGGGGTCAATGAGACCACAAAGGCAGTTGAAAGAGGGATATCAAAGATCGTCATAATGGCAGAGGATGTCGATCCTGCAGAGATAATCATGCATCTCCCTTCCCTCTGCGAGGAGAAGCAGGTGCCTTATGTCTATGTGCCCAGCAAGCAGGACCTCGGCAAGAGCGTGGGCATAGAGGTGCAGACTTCTGCAATAGCTGTTGTTGAGGAAGGGGAAGCCAAGAGGCTTTTCGACGACATAAGAGAGAAGATAAAGGGGCTCAAGAAATAACATGCTTCCGTTTAGCTAAATCCGGATCCTTTTTTTCTATCCAAAATACTCTTTCATTTTCTCGAAAAACCCTTTCCTTGTCTCGGCCTTCCTTTCAGAGAGGAATTCCTTCAGCAGCCCTTCCTGTTTTTTTGAAAGCCTTTCAGGTATCTGTATCTCCACCCTGACCAGCTGATCCCCCCGCCTGCCTGAATTCAGATAAGGCATCCCCTGTCCTTTCAGCCTGAATACTGTATGGCTCTGTGTCCCTTTCGGTATTTT
This sequence comes from Candidatus Aenigmatarchaeota archaeon, assembly GCA_016185435.1. Lineage (GTDB taxonomy): Archaea > Aenigmatarchaeota > Aenigmatarchaeia > QMZP01 > QMZP01 > JACPNN01. Next base: position 89,610 of record JACPNN010000023.1, read on the forward strand.
CAGCCTTGCCTTGCCGGTAATTGTGGGGATCTCTATCTCCCCGCCCAACATTGCAGTCCCCAGATCTATGGTGGTCTTGCAGAACAGGTCAGCTTCATGCCTGTCAAAAATGCCATGCTCCTTTACGCCTACAACAACGTACAGGTCTCCAGGCTGGCCGCCATTCTCACCCGGCTCGCCTTCCCCCGCAATCCTGAGATACTGGCCTTCCTCAACGCCTTTCGGTATTTTGATCTCTATCTTCCTTATCTTCCTTACTCTGCCTTCCCCCCTGCATGAATCGCATCTCTTTTCAGCAAACTTTCCCCTGCCCCCGCACTTGCTGCATGTTGTTATGCTGGCAATGTGGCCGATAGGAGTCCTGTGCACCTTCCTCACCTCTCCAGTGCCATTGCATGCATTGCAGTCCTTCAGGAAGCCGGGTTTGGCTCCCGTCCCTTTGCATGCAGGGCATTCTGCCATATGAGGCACTTCTATTTTTGTGGCTATCCCGGAAAATGCCTCCTCCAAGGAGATTTCCAGATCATATCTGAGGTCAGCGCCTTCCCTGACCCTGCTCCTCCTGCCTCCGCCACCAAAACCTGAAAACACATCAAAGATATCCCCGAATCCGAAGTCCCTGAACAGGTCCTCGAAACGGAAGTCCCTGAAGCCCGCAAAGTCCTCGGGCCTGAAGGCTGAGTGGCCGAACTGGTCGTATTGGGCCTTTTTCTGGGGATCTGACAGAACCTGGAAGGCCTCATTTATCTCCTTGAATCTCTCCTCAGCCTCCTTGTTACCGGGATTGACATCGGGATGCCACTTCCTTGCGAGCTGCCTGAATGCTCTTTTTATCTCTTCAGGGGAAGCGCTTTTGCCGACGCCCAGCAATTCATAGTAGTCTCTTTTTTTCATACTCGCCTTTCATCATTTTCTTTTCCCACTTTTTACCATCGTATAAAAAGGCATCCCATTCATATTAATCACTTACAGCAGATCAGCAAGCCTCTTTATATCTCTATTGGCCACATGTGTGTATATCTGTGTTGTCTTCAGATCCTTGTGGCCAAGCAGATGCTGTATATGCCTTATGTCTGCCCCTGCTTCCAGCAGATGCGTAGCAAAGCTGTGGCGGAGAGTGTGGGGTGTCACATGTTTCTTTATCCCTGCTTTACTTGCCGCATTTTCGACAATCATCTCTATCGTCCGCTTATTGTATTTTCTTCCCAGATTGGACACAAAGACCAGCCCCTCTTCCCCCTTCCCATAAAATTCCAGTATCTGCCTGGTCTTGGGATGAAGGAAGAGGACCCTTTCCCTCGGAAAATCAATGTCCTGCCACCTGATGCTTCTGGCCTCGTCCAGCCTCAGGCCGGCATAGTACATGATGGCCAGAAGGGACTTGTGCCTGACATTGTCTGTCTTGCTTATCATGTCTTTTACCTCTTCCCTGCTGAGCACGCTTGGCAGCTTCTGGTTCCTCTTGGCCAGTGGAAGCTTGGCATCCCATTTTTCATTGAGGACATTTTTATAGAAGAAGCGGAGGGCGAAATAAGATGATCTCACTGTGGAGCTGCTTTTCCCGCTCTGCTCCAGCAGGAAATCCCTGGCGTTTTTCCCGGACCTGAAGAAGCTGTTCACAACCGAGATGTACAGCCGGCCTGTCTGGAAGGAGTAGTTCCTCAGCTTTATTTCCTCAATAAGCTGGCCCACAAGCCTGTATCGTTCCTCAGGCGTGGCTTTGGAAGGGTCAAAGGGCATAAAATGTAGTGGAAAGGCCGCCTAATAAAACTTCGCTTTTTGCCCTTTTCTGGGCATTTATAGAGTTCTTATTTCGGTTAATAGGTGTTAAGTCCAATCGGTTTCGGCTCTAGAAAACTTTTTATAGAATATCATTACAACTATCTATATGGCTGAATTAGAAATAGTTGGTTATCTTGCTGGTTTTTTAGTGGCAGTTGCATTATCTCCACAATTGATTAAAACATGGAAAACAAAATCTACCAAAGACATCTCGATTCTTTGGACATTGATATATATGACAGGATTATTGCTATGGGTGATTTATGCAATTGTAAATAGAATCGTTCCTTTGGCAATTTTCACAACTATAGAGTTTTCCATGGCAACTGCCCTGTTCATATTTAAACTACTTTACAAATGAGAGCCGAAACCGACTTCTCCGAATTGCTTCGCAATTCTCGACTTTTCCTTCGGAAAAAGGGACTTAACAGCGCTTATACGGTTCCGCCTTCGCTCTGCCGCTCGGCTCCACCCAAACTTACCTATGGCAAGCTTCGTAAAAGTGCATATGTTAGTTTCAATTTTTGAGAACGCCTAATTTTTAGAAAGGGAAGTGGAACCTAAATAGAGTGGATTCAAGATAGATGCTTTTCAAATACTCTTCCAAACTCTCTTTCACAGCTTGCATCAAATGTTGGTACATCAATTGTTTTTTCTTTTAACCATTGATGACGCAATCTTCTGTATGATTCAGCATATTCCCTAGATGCCTGATCAAGTAGTTGCAGTCTCTCTTCTTGACTTTTTGTTCTAAGAAAATCCATAGCAGTGTCCCATCTTGGTTGAATTTCATCAGGCACTGCCCTAAACTCAATGTTTTCCAATGGAATTCCGCTTCGAAGATATGTTATAACATAATTTAAAGAATAGATTGGATATTCTGAAAGACTAGAACCAAAAAGATAGAAAAGACCAGGTACTTTTCCCCTAACTTCCATACCTTGATCCTGAGCATACTGTACAGGTTGTCGTACAAGACCCACACGCCAATCCTCTTCAAAATGAGAATTAAGTTTGCCGAATATCCTTCGAACATCTCTTCGTGAATGCCTTCCTTCTTTCAATTCACCCTGTACATTTTCAACATACATAAATTGAGAATCATCTATGTCTCGAAAATGAAGACTCATACAAGCTATTCTATAATCCACTTTTCCTTTACCTTTTTGACTTTCTCCCCCATAATAGATTCCAATCTGATTAGTATTTCCTACATGAATCATACTTTTGGATTCTTTCGCTGTGAATTCTGGAGGCAAATCTGTAATCATTGAATCATAATCTTGCTGTAAATTTAGTAAAAGTGAATTGGTCAATTGGTCAACAGTCATACCTTCAGGAAACGCTTTCTCTAACCGACTAACTTTATATCCATTTACAGCCCAATCTAGTTTCTGTAAAAATACATCGGGATTTGGCAATGAATCTACATATCTCCTAAATTGTTCAGTTTGCAATAGTCTTTCAGTTGTGATACTCATATTAATATTATGAAAAGAGACGAGTATTTAAATGTTTTGATTATTTCACCACTCTATCATAACAACAAAAAGATAATGGTTCCACTTCCCTAAATTGTTTTGTTTGATTGGGCTTCGCCCTTGAAGACGGCATTCTCAAAAACTCTAAAATTTTCCTTCGGAACGTTGCACTAAATTTTAGGTCTTCCCGTTGGTCAGACGAAACTAACAGGAATTTAACGATTCCAGAGCCTTGCAGGCTCTTCCATCCAAATTTGATTTTCCAACTCTGTTACGCCTTCGGCTTCACGAGGGAAAATCAAACTTCGTTAAATTCCTTATGTTCATTTCAATCGCTCGGGCACCTTGACCTGCGAAAGATTTAAATAATATAAGGTGCTTATAAATAACAGATAAACAATAAAGGTTGAATAACCTATAAAAATTAAGATAGGAGGTAAAACATTATGAAAAAAATAGAAAAAATGAGTTTGAATTCTCCTTCTGAGACGCGAACATTCGATAATGGAAAATTCGAAGTTGTCAAATTTGGTGGAGTAAATGTCGGTCGTGCTACTTTCCAACCAGGATGGAAATGGTCGATTAGCGTAAAACCACTAGTGAAGACCGAAAGCTGCCAGGCAGAGCACATCATTTACATGGTTTCAGGCAGGATGATGGTCGTGTTAGACAATGGTTCAGAAATGGAATTCGGGCCAAACGATGCAGGCTTTGTTCCACCGGGGCACGACGCGTGGGTGATTGGAGACGAGCCAGTCGTGTACTTGGACTTTACAGCTGCAGAATATTATGCCAAGAAATCGTGAAGTGGGTGTTTTCCTACTTGCTACATTTCAAATTCCTAAATTTAGCATTAGGATTTGTAAAGAGGAAGCGCCACCGCCAGAAATAGAATAATTGGGCATTGAAGCTAACTACTTTTTATTTTTAATTCTAATTTTTCGGCGCCCTCGCGACTTTGAGTTTTTGGGCTTCGCCCATCGTTGCACTAAAACTCAATCCCTCCAAGTATTCAGGGGCAACTAACAGCGATTAAAAGACTACGAAACCTTGAAGGTTTCTTCGTCCAAATTCGCTTCGCGAACTTCGGTAAATCGCGATGTTCATTTCAATCTCTCGGGAGCTAACTTGCTTTTACCGGGATGCCTACAGTGACATCTCGGATGCTTTCGAGTGGCATTCTCTTAGAAACATCCAAAATTTCTATAGAAATGACTCTGCCATCCTCAGAATAATCTATGATTATGCCTTCAGCTACCTCTTTGCTTATCTCATACTTACCTTCCTGAAATTTGATGCTCATCGCATCGGCCTTTGGGTCGTAATTGATTTTCATTTTTTCATCCTGTATCTTTCCTGTCTTGTGTAGTATGTCGTAATAACTATGTAGGCACCATTTTCTGTGCTATATACTATTCTGAGTAACCTGTCTTTAATAGCTTTTTGTGCGATTTTTCTGCCAAATCTGCCTTCCGTAACTGCGTCGGGCTCCAGTAACGTTGCCTCTATAATCTCCTTTGGAATTTTCCTTTCCGCAATCTGCCTCTCTGCGTGGTCTGTATATGAAATTTCCATGAGATAACTATAATTGCTGATAATAAATGCTGCGCCCTCACCTGAACTCTCCACCCCCTATCGCTCGCTTCGGGGCTATCGTCCACGCCTACCACTGGCTTTACGGCTCACCTGTGATAATTGTTTTAGTAGGCCTGCCCCTCCGTTTTGGTATCTCAAAACCTGGCAATAGACGCCTTAGAACAACGTCTCGCATAAACTTTCTGACATCCGGTGTGAAATGCATACAGCCACCGGATATAAATTATAAGTCTGCCGGCAGAAGAAAGTGTAGCATTAGGAACTTTACTTTACACCCTAAAAAATCTTATAAACCCAAAGATCAATCTGCTTTTGATGAGACCAGAATTTCCAAGCTATGGAATCTTCGCAATAGCTATTATTGGGATTGTCTTCATCAGCGGCTGTGTCCAGCAGGCGCCAGCACCGGAACCAGAGCCAAAACCGGCTGCAACGCCAGCTCCAGTGCAGCAGCCCGTCCAACCCCGTCCTGATGCCGCATTTCCGCAAACGCTGCCTACCCCTCCTGCCACGCCACAAAAGGCGCCAGCACCCTCTGAATTGAAATTTGAATGGACCAAAGATACTGGAACCCGCATCTCAGACGGCAGCGTTCCCTATGCTCACAGGCTGAAAGACGGCAGATTCAGGCTGTACTACTGCGGCGCCGGAGGGATTCTTTCAGCTGTTTCTGCGGACGGCCTCAATTTTGAAAAAGAGCCGGGCACTAGGATGTCTCCTGCCGGCGGCCCGGGAAATGCTGAATCAATTCTTTGCGATGCTACCGTAATCGACTTGCCGGATGGCAAGATAAGGATGTATTACAAGGGGGCTGATGGCCCTGGCGGGCCTGGCCAGGCCCTTCATAAGGTTTTCTCGGCTGTTTCATCTGACGGCCTGGACTTTCAAAAGGAAGGAGTGAGGATTGATTCGGAAAAGACAGGGGACAGAGGATGGGCTTCGGTACCTGAAGCAATCAGGCTTCCTGATGGCAGGGTCAGGATCTACTATGTTTCAGGCGATTTTGAGGCTCAAGGGGGGATCATGTCAGCAATATCTCAGGACGGCATAAATTTTCAGAAAGAGGATGGCGCCAGGGTCCAAAGCATGGTTGATCCGGCACTGATTTTGCTGCCAGATGCAGGGTATTTATTGCTGGCAGTAGTATTGCCTCCCCCGCCAAATGCGCCGCAAAATTTCGGGCAACAGGAAGGCATTTACAGTTTTATTTCAGATGACGGCCTCACTTTTGGAGGCAAAAGACCCGTCCTGCAGGAGACCGGCGTGTATGACCCTGCAATCATTCGGCTGAGCAATGGCACATTTAGAATTTTCTATGGAAAAGATGTTGGCGGGCAAGGAGGCCAGCCCAATATCGTCATTAGGAGCATTACCGGCCGCCTCCGATAAAATGAGCCCGCATACATTGACCTTATTTTTGAAATCAGCACCCGCACAGATGATCGCCTGCCAAGCGCTTTAAGCACAAAACCTACTTCTCATCCTCAACCTTGAAATCAGCATCGACAACCTTGTCATTGCCCTTCTTTTTTGTTTTCCTGCCCTCTTTTTCTTCCTCTCCGGTTTCTTCTGTCTTTTGTTTTGCCTGCTCCTCAGCAGCCTTCCTCGCAGCTTCCTGGTAGACTGCTGTCCCCGCTTCCTGCAGGACTTTCTGGAGATTTTCAGTCTCTTTCTTTATTCTCTCAATATCCTTCCCCCCCACCGCATCCTTTGCTGATTTCAGGGCCGCATCAATCTTTTCCTTCTGCTCCTTGCTTATCTTGTCTCCCAGTTCAGAAACAGTTTTCTCTGTGGTGTAAATCAAGGAGTCAGCATTGTTCCTTGCTTCAACCTCTTCCTTCCTCTTCCTGTCTTCCTCCTCGTGCTCCTTGGCCTGCTTGACCATCTTTTCAATCTCCTCCTTTGAGAGCTTTGCCGATGCTGTAATCGCCATCTTCTGCTCCTTTCCTGTGCCGAGGTCTTTGGCCGAAACATTCAGTATTCCGGAAGCGTCTATGTCAAAGGCCACTTCTATCTGCGGCACGCCTCTGGGTGCAGGAGGTATGCCGACAAGGTTGAATTGCCCCAGGCTGGTATTGTCAGCAGCCATGGGCCTCTCCCCCTGAAGCACATGTATGGTCACGGCTGTCTGGAAATCAGAGGCAGTAGAGAATACCTGGCTCTTCTTGGTGGGAATCGTCGTATTCCTTTCAATCAGCGGGGTCATCACCCCTCCCAGCGTCTCAATGCCCAAAGTGAGGGGAGTCACGTCAAGCAGAACAAGGTCCTTAATATCGCCAGCCAAAATCGCCCCCTGTATGGCAGCGCCCATGGCCACGCATTCCATCGGATCAACCCCTCCCTCAACCTTCTTCCCGACCTTTTCCTCTATGAACTTCTGGACGACAGGCATCCTTGTAGGCCCACCGACCAAAATGATTTTCCTGATATCATCTTTTGTGAGCTTCGCATCCTCCAGCGCCTGTTCGACAGGATGTATGCACCTCCTGATTATCGGCTCCAGAAGCTGCTCTAATTTTGATCTTGTCAGCTTCAGAGACAGATGCTTCGGCCCTTCCTTGTCAGCAGTTACATATGGCAAATTGATGTCGGTTTCCAGTACAGTTGACAATTCAATCTTGGCTTTCTCAGCGGCTTCCCTCACCCTCTGCACGGCCATTTTATCTTTTTTCAGATCAACTCCCTCCTGCTTCCTGAATTCATCCGCTATCCAGTCCACCACAGCATTGTCCATGTCAGTCCCGCCAAGCTGAGTGTCGCCGGAAGTCGACAATACAGTAAACGTCCCGTCGCCGAATTCCATTATCGTGACATCAAGGGTTCCGCCGCCAAGGTCAAAGACAAGGATCTTGTGCTCGCCTTCCTTGTCCAAACCATAAGCCATTGACGCAGCAGTAGGCTCATTGACGAGCCTCACAACTTCAAGGCCTGCTATCTCCCCAGCATCCTTTGTCGCTGTCCTCTGGTTGTCATTGAAATAGGCAGGGACAGTAATAACCACCTTTTTCACATCCTCCCCGAGAAACGCCTCTGCATCCCTTTTTATTTTCTGCAGAATGAAGGCAGAGATCTGCTGCGGGGTATATTCCTTGCCGTATATCTTGTACTTATGGTCCGTCCCCATCTTCCTCTTTGCAGCAAAGACAGTCCCTTCAGGGTTGGTGACAGCCTGCCTTCTTGCAGGCTCCCCCACAAGCATCTGGCCGTCCTTTGTGAAAGCCACAGATGACGGGAACATTTTTCCGGCCACTGTCGCGCCTTCAGCGCTCGGGATGATGACAGGCTTGCCTCCGAGCATGACAGCCGCCTGGCTGTTGCTTGTTCCCAGATCAATCCCGATTATCTTTTCCTTTGCCATATTGCACCTTATTCCCTTTTATTTTTAAATGTTTCTGGAGTTGATATTATGCCTGTCTGCTATTTATCCTCCTTGCCCCCTGCATTTTCAGCTATCTTCACCCTGGAAGGCCTTATCACCTTAGAGTTCAGCATATACCCCTTCTGGTATTCCTCCAGTATGAAGCCTTCCCCCTTATCTGAAATTTCCTTGTTTACCGCCTCATGAAGATGGGGGTCGAACTTCTTTCCAACAGCCTCTATCTGTTTCAGGCCATTCCTTTCCAGTATGCCTGAAAGCTTTTTGTATACCATATTCAGGCCGGCCTTGTCCCTCTCATTTTCCAGCCTGCCCAAAGCGATCTCGAATTCATCAATTATAACAAGCAGGTCTTTTATAAGGCTCTCATTGGCCAGCCTTATTATATTCTCCTTCTCCTTTTCAAAGTTTTTCCTGTAGTTATCGAAATCGGCCTGCAGGTATTTAATCTGGTTCAGCCTGTCCTCTGCAATCTTTGCTTTCTCCTCCAGCTCCTTCTGCAGCTGCCTGACATCAGCTTTCAGATGCTTCTTTGCCGCATGGTTATTATCAGTTGCCATGTCATCGCCTCCAACAGTTATCCAATCCCACCCTTCCCAGTGGGGCCCTGCTGCCTTAAGTATTATTCAGCCATGTGTTTTTAAATTCCTCAACTTTCAGGCCTATGGCCGCGCCAAAACAGATTTAAATATCCATTGCACTCTTACTTATTATGCCAATACCGGCAGAGGTTGTGCAGGTTTCAGGGAAGATAGGAATCAAGGGCGTGAGCAGGGTAAAGGCAAGAGTGCTGGAGGGCAGGGAGAAAGGGAAGATACTCACAAGGAATGTCTCGGGGCCGATAAAGAAGGGCGACATCCTCATGATAAAAGAGACCACAATCGACCAGGATGCAGGCTTCCGGTGAGATTAAATCGGGGCTGAATATATGCCAAAATGCACATTCTGCAGCTCAAAGGTGAAGGAAAACAGGGGCAAGGCTTTCGTCAGGACAGACAACATAGTGCTCTATTTCTGCGGCAGCAAATGCGAGAGAAATTTTAGGCTAGGAAGAACAGGCAAAAGGATCAAGTGGACAGAATCATACAGGAAGGCTGCAGGTAAGAAAGAGAAGGCTGAATAAGGCCTTATCAAAACAGATATTCCATCAGCGCCATCATTTTCTGAAATGCGCAAGAAACTCCTCTTCCATGAAGTGGAGCTTTCCCGGGACAATAAGCACCGCAGGCGTCTTTCCCCTCAGGCCTTTGTTTTCTGAAATTCCTTTCAGCGAAGAGCAAACTATAGACTGTTTCGCGGCGCCAAGCATGCAGGCTGCAACAGCTTTCGTAGCTTCTGAAACAATTTTCGATTTTCTCCTCTTGAACAATTCAATGAGAAGTTCTGCCCCAGCGGGTGCGTCCATATATTTCTTTTCTTCCTCCTTTATATCCAACAAAAACAGGGTATGCAGGCCTGATCTCTTGTTCGTTTCGATTGTTTCAAGGAATCCTTCGGGCTTGTAATTTTTCTGCGGAAATGGAAGTGAAACAGTTTTCCCAAAGTTGTAGAGCTGCAGGCCGGTCTCAGCAACTGCCGTGTATATGCTTGAGCCATGTATGACTTTGTACTTTATTTTCATTTCTATCGCCTCCTGCAGCAGGGAGATATGGGTTGTAGCTGTCAAAGCGTCCCCGCCTACAAGTATCCCTATGTCTGAGCTTTTCGCCTCTGAAACAATTTTTTCTGAATTGTTTTCAAGGTCAAATCTTCTTATCCCCTGAACATTTTTACCGATGAGCTTTGACAGTTTTTGTACGTCAGTATGCATTCCGGTTGTATAGAATTCGGCATACAATTTGTCACATCTTCCTGCCGCCTCAAGAGCCCTCAGGCTCATATCCCTCCCCTCCGCGAGGCCCATTGAAATGAGGTAAAGCATATTATTCCGCTCTCACTTCTCAAACAATATCTCTATAACCTCCCCGTCCTTTAATACATGGTCTGCCCCGACCTTTTTCCTGTCCAGCCCGACGCCGCCTATGAATTTTTCGGCAAACTGCGTGTGAACCCTTGAGGCAAACTCTTTCAGCGCCGTCCCTTTTTTCACAAGAAACGCATCAGGAAGCACATTGCCTTTCGTGTCAGTCAGCCTGCTTATGTTTGCCACAGGGTAGACAACTATCATGCCCAGCAGGCCAAAGGCTGCCTCATTTATCGCCCCCTGGATCCCTGTGCTGCCGTATTTTTCAAGGACGCTTTTCCTTATATAGTCCAATCCTCTTCTCTGCTCCTCATTCAATCCGTCCCTTGTTCTGAAATCAGAATCCCCAGGCATGTATTCAATCAGCCCCTTTTCAGCGGCTTTCCTGAGAGCGAGCTCGGATGCAGCCGAGCATGGAACAATACCGTAGCCTTTTTCTCCTAATTTTTTTATGTTTCTTTCTGATGCTTCAACGTCAGCCTTATTTGCAGCTATTATGCAAGGCTTTGATTTTTTCCTCAGAAAAGAAACAAACTCCATAAGATTTTCGCTGCCTGACAGGACAAAACCTGCTTCGGACATGGCATGCTTTATATCATCTTCCGATATCCCCAGGCCGGAAAGCTGGCCATGCAGGGCTTTTTCAGGCTTCTCTTTTGTCGCTTCCGCCTTCCTTCTTATATTTTCAATATTTCTTTTCAATATTCCTTCAATCCAGAAATCAAGTTCCTTCTCAAAAAATTCCACATCTTCAAGAGGGTCATGATCGCCAGCCTTGCATACATTGCCTTCAATATCAGTAGAGCCGGATGCGTCTATTACATGAATCAGACAGCTTGCCTGCATAATATCCGAAAGAAACTGGTTCCCTAAACCCTTTCCCAGATGCGCGTCAGGCACGAGGCCTGCAATGTCAATAAGCTTTACCGGGATAAATCTGTAGCCATTTCTGCATATCGAATTATTAGGGTTACATTTGACATTCAGTTCCCCGCATCTGCATTTCACCCTGGCATAGCTTATCCCGATATTGGGCCGTATTGTAGTAAAAACCCTGCCGCTTATCTCGGCATCTATCAGGGTTGCCGCTGAGAAAAAGGTCGTCTTTCCCACATTTGTCTTTCCGGCTATTCCAATTTCCATATAGAGAATTGCCTGCCTTCTTTAAGTTTGCGCGCCAGCGGCTTTCCACAGGTCATCTGAACTACTACGGGCTAAAGCCCGTGGTGTCTAAATGGAGCCTTGCTAACAGAAATAAAGGAAAACTTAGAAAACAATCAGTTTTATTTAAAATTGTTATCCAAAATAAGAAAAAATATAGTTTTTATTAATCAAAACAGGCAAAAGCCTTATATTTGCTCAGAGGCCATAGAGCATATGGATTCCCCCGCCGGGATAGGGAATGCGCAGCAGCTCCTGGGGCAGAACAAAGTGAACAATGTGCTCTGCTTCTTCAGCGACATCAGGGGCATACTCCAGAGCTTCACCATCCCTGTTTCAGAGTTCACAGAGGGCGATGCGTTCAGGGACGGCATAGGCTTTGACGGCAGTTCTATAAGGGGTTTCAAAGGCATACACGTGAGCGATATGGTGTGGATGCCCTCTCCTGAAACAGCAAGGATAATCCCCTGGATAGACGAAGGGATACACAAGTCTGCAATCGTTTTCGGGAATATCCATGAAGCTTTTGGAGAAAAGGATGGCGGCAGAATATCAGATGTCGACCCAAGAGGCCATGTGGCAAAGAAGGCTGTGGAGATGGCAGAATCGATGGGATATACAGCCATCTTCGGCCCTGAGATTGAGTTCTTCGTCTTCGAGAGCCTCGATCCCACACAGCTTCATTTTGATTTGTGGGCTTCGCCCTCCGGAGGGAAGAATGACAGTTGGGGCGCTCCAAGGGTCGTGCCAAAATCACCTGAACTCAGGCCGGGCAATACCATACTGAGGCCCAAGGAAGCGTATTTCAGAGCGCCTCCTGAGGATCCCACACATAACTACAGGAATGAGGTGGCGCATAACCTTACAAAAATGGGGGTCAGAGTCGAATACCACCACCATGAGGTTGCCACTGCCGGCCAGGTGGAGATAAATTACAGGGCGATGCAGGCCATAGAATGCGCCGATGCCTTTTACCTCTACAAGTTCACGGCAAGAAATATCGCCCAGAAGTTCGGCTGGATGGCTACATTCATGCCAAAACCCGTATACTTGGACAACGCTTCTGGCATGCATACGCACATGAGTTTATGGAAAGGCGAGCCATTTTCAGGAGAAAATGCCTTCTTCGACAAAGACGACGAGTTCGGCCTGAGCCAGACGGCAAGGTACTATATTGGCGGGCTGCTGGACCATGCGCGGGCGATAACAGCAATCACCTGCCCCACAGTGAACAGCTACAAGAGGCTGGTTCCGGGATTTGAGGCCCCGATAAACGTCTGCTGGAGCCCCCGGAACAGGTCAGCCCTCATAAGGGTTCCCATGTACTTCAGGGGCAACAAATCAGCAAGGTGCGAATACAGGGGCTGCGACCCTTCATGCAATCCCTATCTTGCATTTTCTGTTCTTCTTGCTGCCGGCCTGGACGGAATCAAAAGCAAGAAAGAGCCTGCCCAGGCCCTGAGGCATGATGTATACGAGATGTCAGCAGAAGAGAAAAAGAAAAATAATGTGGAAGAGCTCCCCACAACACTGAGAGACGCTTTGGAGGCCCTGCAGAGCGATGAGGTGATAAAAAAAGTATTGGGAAGCCATATCTTCGACGCTTTCACAGAATTGAAGAGGAATGACTGGAACCAGTACTGCCTGTACATAACGCCGTGGGAGTACATGAAATATATTGATTATTGAGGATGCTCCCTGCCTTTTCCCTGCATTCTCCTCTCCTTCCCGTCTGTAAAAGCCATTTTTATATATCCATGATCCTCAATTTCCGCGACTGTTCCCACCATGTCTAGCCCTTCATGATATCTTTTCTCGCCGACATAGTATCTGCCATTTGGGTCGTAAAGGATCTCCTTTTTCCTGTCACTCGGTTTGTATCTCTCCAATCTCCCTTTTCGTCTCACATCTATATACTGCGGAAATTTCACAATCAGGTCCAGTGTGAAAGCCTCTGACATACCTTTGGATTTGAGAACGGCAATCATGTCGCTCTTCGAATATCCTTCCTCAGTATCGCAGCATGTGGCGAAGATGCCAAGCGCATCCAGCTCCCTCTCGTTAGGCAATGTTTCCATTTTGTAGATTGATCAAGAGCTATTTAAGGCTTTTAAAAATCAGACGATGTTCCGGAATTTCCATCCAAGCATCTCTGACTGCCTTTTGTAGGCCTTTTCTATATTTCTTAAATCCCTTTCCGTCTGGCTCTTCCCTATGATGTAATAGGCCGAAAGAAGGGAGCCGAGATATGTCTTATCCTTCAGCCTGTAAACTTCCTCCCCCTCAAAACCCAGGTCAAGATTTATGGAGAAGACAAGCCTGTCCCTGGGCTGCATCAGATACCCCAGATGCATGCCATGAGTTATGCCTTCCCCATTAGCGCTTATGCCTTCCAGGCTTTCCATCACCTTTGTTGCGGCGATCCTCGCTATCGGCGCGTGGCCATCATCTGAAAGGAAGATTATGTTTTTGTATTTCCTCAGATCAGGAATTTCTATTTTACTTATTGACTTTTGTATTTTTTTCACATCCTCTTTGAGAAGCCAGTAGAGCATGGAGCCATATGTGCTGACATTGAAGCTGGGAGGCTCCTTGAACGAGGGGAGGACAAATATCTTTCCGGTGACGAATTCCTTTGACGGAGCATCCCTGTTTACTGTTATCAAATTGAACTGAAACCCCTTTTCCTTCAGGAACCTTGCAGCCGGCACCGCATCCTTGCCTGCTGAGGCTGAAATATAGTTTATGCTCGGGAAATCCTTCCTGCCATGGCGCGAAAGAAAAGTCTTGTATGCGCTTGTATTTATGGCCACGCCCCCAAGCTTCATGGCAAAAACAGAGCATATGTTGAAGGCATTCCCGCTCCCTATGAAGACGTTCCATGGATCCTTTCTCATTTCCAGTTCAGGATACTCCCATTTCTGCAGGCTCTTGAGGGTCTCCAGAGCGAAATAGTCAAGCTTCATAATATCATTCATTATCAGGCAGTTAAATTCTTAAAAGAAGGCGAGCCAGAGGAGATAGAGCAGATACAAATGTCTCAATGGAAGGGCATGAGACCCTTTCTTTATTTTCAGGATGGACAGCAATGTATTTATCAAAACAAAGAAAAGCAAATAGGGGCTTCTTATAAAAATCACAAGCTCTGAAACCCTGTCGCATGCAAGGTCCACCACAAGCCCCTTCTTCCCATTTTTTCCGAATTTCCTTGCCACAAGGCCGTCATATAAATCGAGGAGCAGGACAATGGATATTATCACTATCTGTTGAAGAGGGATTTGTGTAAAAAGAAAAAGGGCGCTAAAGATTACTGACAATCTTGAAACATTATCCGGTTCAATATCAATAACAAGCGGATCCATCAGCCGAGAAGCCGTCTTCCTGAAATCCATATTTCGCCTCCATACAGATTCAACCCAATAAGCCAAATAGCTGCCCCAAGAGCGAGCTTTCCTTTCATGCCAAGGTTGAAATCCACTTTATCCTTCAGGAAGGGCCTGAAAGGCTTTGTCTCGCCGGCAAGGAAATCAAGAAGAATATGGCTCATGTAGCCGAAAGCCATGGAAAAAAGATATGGCCCGAAATAAGGCGATAAGAAAGAAAGGGCAAAGACAAACATTGATGCAAAGGGGATTTCCCCTATGAATGTGTGGCTTTCCGATCTGAAAAATCTCTTTTTTGGGTATGTGTAGAGCTTGTCCATATCGGGCAGAAGGCTCCCGACGATGACCCACAAATCGAAGCGCTGGTTAAGTATCAGGGCAAAGAGGGCGTGGCTTATGAGATCCATACTATTTTCCCTTCTTGGCGTTCTCGAACCTGCGAAGGCCTGCAAGCTTTCTTATCAGAGAGGAGAAGTATGCGGCCAAAAAGATGAGCACAGCGAGGATGCCATAGGCGAGCGAAAAGCCGGACAGCAGGGACGCCGCAGAAAGGAGGGCCCCAACAGCAGCGAAAAAAATGACAGTTCCTGTGTGCCTCCTGCTGCTGAACGGCATCACGCCGTCAGTGAAAACTATGGCGCCCAGGATGAGTAGGATGAGCTGAAGGAGCATATTTCCAGAGCCGAAGAGGCCGAGGATGACAAAAGAGCCTGAAACCACTCCCTTGGCTATGCTCCTGAAGTCAGTCATTGGCATGTCAGTCTCAAGTGCCATATAATATCTAATTTGGGGCGGGGGATATAAAGAGTTTTATGCCTTCCCTGCAATACTAAGCATGGCAGCTTCAAAACCCAGTATGTCGAAAGCTCGAAGGAGTATGTCAGGAAGAGGAAGGGATACAGTTAGCCCCACATTTTCCAGAATTATAGCCTCTTCACAGGCGGCGAGCTCTGTCTGGGATTTATAAACCGATAAGGTAATATCATAATATGAAGATTGAACAAAGGATACTCGAAAAGCTTGAGAAGATAGAGAATGATGTAGAGGAAATAAGAGAGCACATGATAGATGTAGATACTATTCTCACGGTAGAAGAAAAAATACTTCTTGATGAGAGCGTCAAGAACGAAAGAGGAAGAAAGTTAATTTCATTAGAGGAACTTGAGAATGTTAGAAATAAAACTGGATAAACAACCTTACCAGTTTCTCAGGAAGTGCGAAAAGGAGCTATTTGATCGAATCACTGCTAAACTGAAGGAATTGAAACAGAACCCTGTCCCACAGGATGCGAAAAGGATCGTCGGTTATGAGCCGCCAACATTCAGGATAAGGATCGGGAAATACAGGGGTGCTGTACAAGATAAGCTATGAGACGGAAACTATTATAGTGGTGAAAATAGATCACAGGGACAGAGTCTATTGAAACATCGCCATGAAGACATTTTTGCCTTACAGGAAGTATATATTTTCTGATCTTCAGTTCTTTTTAACCTTTCGGAAAAATATAGTCTATGCCATACATTTCCCCTGAAGACATCTCCCTGTCAGGAATAATGCAATCAGGCGACTTCATCTCAAACCTGATGATGATAGAGATCAGGGAGACTGCCAAGCTGCATGAGGTGCCTGCATTCCATTTCGAGGCAGGCGGAGGAAGCATCGGCTCAAGCGCTGCAATACATAAGGGCATCATCTACTTTGGGGCCCAGGACAACACCCTCTATGCCCTGACCAAGGACGGGCAGCTTCTGTGGAAGTTCCACACCAATGGAGGCGTAGTCTCCTCTCCAAAAATCCTCAACGAGAAAATAGTATTCGGCTGCTATGATCACAGCGTCTATGCACTTAACCTTGACGGCAAGCTCTTATGGAAATTTGATACCGAAGGCAAGATTATATCGAACCCTCTGATAGCAGAAGATACGATATTTCTAGGCAGTGAAGATCAGAGGCTCTATGCTATCTCCCAGGAAGGCAGGAAGCTCTGGGACTTTGCCACTGAAGGGAAGATAGCTTCAAATGCCTCCTTTTCAGATGGCCTCATATTCTTCGGCTCGTTCGACGGTAACCTCTATGCCCTGACAACGGAGGGGAGGCTTGAATGGAAGCTGCTCGCAAAAGGCCCTGTGTTTTCTACCCAGTCGGCCAAAGGCAAGGTGTATGCTTCTTCAGCAGACCACAATTTGTATGCCGCTTCTATCAATGGCACCCTCGCCTGGCTTTTCCCTACAAAAGATATAATCGGTTTCAGGAACCCGGTATATGCTGACGGCAAGATATATGCAGGCTCCGACGACAGGAACATGTACTGCATAGACTTCTCAGGCAGCCTTGGCTGGAGGTTTGCAGCACAAGAGAGAGTTGTCGCACCTCCCCTTGTTCATGAAGGTGTGGCCTATTTCGGCGATGTCGGGAACAACTTCTTCGCTGTCAAAGAGGGAAGGCTTCTATGGAAGGCCGAAACCCAAGGGCCGAACGTTGTGCTTCCAGCCATTCTTGGGGACAGGCTCTTCTTCGGGAGCTGGGACTGCAACTTCTACTGTTTCAACTTAAGGGGCGAAAAGCTGTGGCAGTTCTCCACAAGCACAGGCACTCCCACAAAGATACTGCCTCCAGGAGAGCCTGTGATACAGTATTCCAGGCCCAGGCTGGGAAGCTGGAAAACCGAAGACCTTGACCTCTACAGGCCAACAAGGCAGCAGGGCATCGATTTCGAGAAAAGCCTCTACGGAAGCTTCAAAACCCAGTATGTCGAAAGCTCGAAGGAATATGTGAGAAAGAGGAAGGGATACTGAGAAGGCAACTGAGGTTTTTTTTAGGATTTATAAAAGGCATGCGCAGATGCAAACAATCCTGCATCGCACATTTAAATACTATTTCACATGAATTCTAATTATGAAACAGCGTCTTTTGAATTTCACGGTGCTGATAGAGCAGGATGAGGATGGCATGTATATCGCAAAGGTTCCTGACATACAAGGCTGTTATACGCAGGGCAGGACAATTCCAGAGGTTCTGGAAAGGGCTAAAGAGGCCATGCAAGTGTGCTTGGAGGCCGAACCTGACACTTACATACCGCTTAAATTTGTTGGAGTCCAGAAGGTCAGCATCCCAGCATGACAAAGCTTGTCCCGATTTCTGGCAAAGAGATGTGCAAGATGCTTGAAAAGCTAGGCTTTCAGAGGGTGCATCAAAAAGGAAGCCATGTGAGATATATACATCCAGATGGGAGGAAGACAGTAGTGCCCATACATGGCAATGAGGATTTAGGCAAAGGGCTTCTCAGAGAGATATTAAAACAGATCAGGCTGAGCAGGGAAGACTATGAAAGGATGAGAAAGGAAGCATAAATTTTTCAAGCTGTGGAATGAAAACAATTTCCAAAGAATCATCCTCATTCTATCCCACAGCCACAGCAGCCGCATGCCCTGTCTCAAGGCTGTATGCCCTCTTCACCTCATTTACGAATTCATTGACGCTGTTCCTGCAGTTCTCGATGAAGCTCATCCTGGCCTTGTTGTAGAAAAAATAGGAGTAGAGCTCCCATGCGAGCTTTGTGAGAGGCCACATGCCCACGCCCTTCCATTCTGTCCTTATCCTCGCATTTAGCGTCATGGTGAACTGGCCCTCATTCGTGGTCTTGGAAACACTGCCCTGCACCTTTATCTCTATGTGCATCCTGCTGAAGTGGCTGTACCTCTTCACCACCCACCACCTGCTGAAGAAGAGTATAGGGTCGTCTGACGCGTCCCAGTTGAGCCTGTACCAGTTCCAGCCTGCCTTGCTCACATGGAAGAACGGCCTCAGACTTTCTGTTATTTTCTTCGCCACCCTGAAGGGATCCAGGCCTGTGTATCTCAAAAGCAGCTGCTTGTCCGGGACGAGGCAGTCGTCATTTATCCTTATCTCTGTCCTCCTTTCAGCGATGAATTTCGAGGCCCCGCTTTCTGCCATAATCATCAATTTTTAAGATGTTTCCGGATGCCCTTTCCCAATAAGGCCAATCATACAGGAGGCAGCCTCTCAGGCTCTTCAGCCTTCCCTTCCCTCAGCTTCTCCATGAAAGCCTTTATCTCCTTTTCATAGAGTATCATTACATGCCTGCACTCTTCAGAATATTCCTCCCTCTTCTGGCGGTAAAAGATCCTGTGCCAGAATGTCCTTATCATCTCATAGAATATGGAGCGCTGCCATACAGTATCCTGAGGGTATTCTGTCCTCAGCCAGCCCTTCACCACTATCCATGCGTTGCCTTTCTCATCATTCCCTTCGCCATTGAGGTCGAACCTTATGTACAGGTAGCTGAAGACATCCAGATCCTTGTGCAGCCACCACCTCACCCTGAACTTGTGCTTCTCCTTCGCAGTGCCCCATTCATACCTCGTCTCCTGGGTTTCAGCGGGCGGCACACTGAAGACGGTCAGCATGAGCTCATACATCTTCCTGTAGAGCTTTGTTATCCCGGGGCCGACAAACCTTATCTCGACCGTTCCGGGGTCCTCCTCGAAGCACTTGTCCTCCAGAACCATCTTGGTACGGGCAAAGACCATATAGATAAGTATTGCTTTTTTCGGGATAAATACATGCTTTTCTGCAAGCAAGTCTATTTATTCACACATAAAGAATAATAGTTATGGTGCTTTTCGGGACGCTTGGCATGATTGCAGGTGCAATCCTCGTGCTGATGGGCGCCTATCTCGTGTTCTTCTTCCCATTCACTATTGAACACCAGCCGACAGAAGGAGGCTTCACTACAGGCGGGATAATATTGGGCATAATATTCCTCCTGGCAGGCATACTCCTGATTTTCCTTGAATAGGCCCGTTTTTCGGCTACTTGTATTTCCTTCCTTTTCCTGCATACAGGCTCTTGCTCACATATGCTGGCAGCCTTTATAAACCTCTAGGCCATTGCTTCATTATGAAAACGCTTACAGCAATCATATTCAAGGAAGAGGACATGTACATAGCCAAATGCCCAGAAGTAGGCACAGTGAGCCAGGGAATCACAATAGAGGAGGCTGTGAAAAACCTCAAGGAAGCAACAGAACTATACCTTGAGGAATTCCCGCTTGCAGAAGAAGGCAAGCCGCTGATAACAGTATTTTGACATATGGATATGCTACTTCTACTTTTGCTTTCAGCTTAAAAAACAGCATGAAATGAAAATATTCAGCCGCATCAATTCCATCAGCCCCATCAAAAGGTTAAAGCAGGGTTCAGCCAATTATATTATATGCCTGAGCTTGGGCTGGTCATGGATGAGCTGAAGGAGTGGGCCAAGGACCAGAAAAGGGTGATCGGGAAGGCTGTGATAGCCTCCCCTTTCGAGATGGAGATGTTCCTTGACTATACTACCCAGAGGGGTGGCGGATCAAACATCTACTATTCCATGGCCTACCAGTTCCACAAGTGGGACATGCATGCGAAGAAGGTGGAGGAGTGGATGGAGGTCGCCCCGTCATTCGAGTATTACAACCTCACCATAGAGCAGAAGCACAAGATCGAGCAGACGATAAAGCAGGGGCTGGGCCAGGCGGCGCAGGCGGTATCGGATTACGAGCTTGTGGCGCATGACGCAAGGCGCTATAAGGAGATGCTCGACTACTTCTCAGAGGCGAAGAAAAATGCCGATGAGCATGTTCTCAGGAGCCTGTTCGTGGACAGGGTAGACGCTTTCACAGGGGAAGGCTTCACCATGATGAGCATGGTCAAGAGATGGCCCACTATAATCACAGACTTCGTGAGGATGAAAGGGAGCTGGGATGACATCGGCACAATCATGAAGGAACTGGACGTGACGCAGGCAGAGGCGACTGTGCTGAGGACGAAGAACAAGCTGTTCAAGGAGTGGCAGGTCATGTTCCTTCCGGAGCTCAAGGGCAGATATATGAGGATACAGACGCTTGCGAATGCGAGGAAGAAGTCCATAGATGAGTACAGGAAATGGCTGAAGCCGTATGTGGCAAGGTTCAGGATGCTGAAGGAAGGATTGGACAAGCCTGCAGGATTGGTTCCTGATTTCACACAGGATGTCACCTATGTGCCAGGAATGGGGCAGGGGAATGCATATCTTGGGGTGAAGCTCTGGGTGTGGAAGCCTTTGAGAATCCCGGAGTTCCACAAGGCTGAGGCCAGGATGGAGGCTGAGGGCGGGTATATAATCGACCCATATGACGATTTCGTGAAGAAATGGAAGAAGAAAATAGAGGAGAGGTATAATGTGCCAATAACCGATAAGGACGTAAGGGAAATACTGAAGAAGAGGAAAGGCTTTGCGCATCCCATAAGGCCGGGACTGGAGTTTTCAAGCGACGCCCTCTATTACAGCTTCTTCGACATAGACTTCCTGCTGGCCCTCATAAAGACTCCTCCCCCCAAGGGCACGGAGACAGACAATCCCATGTTCATGGTGAAAGGCTGGATGATCAGCCAGAACGTGCTCCTCCTCCATATGCTTGAGCTGCATGCAAAGGAAAAGGCCCTTGAGAGATATATAAATGAGCTTATCGGGACAAGAGAGGCTGAGGAGGACGTGGAGAAGACCATAGAGGAGCTTTTCCCGAAAGAGGCTGAGCCTGAGAAATTCTGGGAGAAACTGACCCTGGCGAGGCAGAGGAAGCAGCTTGGCGAGAAGATGGAGAAGCACGGGGAGAAGGCAAGCGAGAGGTTCAAGTGGCTTTATGACGGCCTGGACAGCTTTGTGCACCTTTTCATCAAGTATGGGCCATACGAGCCTGTCTTCGAGGAGAGGATGAGCAAAGAATTCACAAGGGATGTCGGCTATGAATACGACAAGATCATTGCGCGCATACTGAATGGCATGAAGGTGCCTACATGATATACTGAATTATTGGAGCCAGATTCTGAACTTTGACAGTATATAGATACAGGGCATATGGGCTCAAGAAAGGAATATGTGGGGAGGAAGAAGGGGTACAGATAGTTGTTGTTATACAATCCTCAAGTTCAAAACCAAAGGGCGAGCACCGCAGCGAAGCGAGGAGCGGAGCAGTTGCGGCGGGCACAGTCGTTTATAAATCTATTTCTTAATTTTACACTGTGAATAACATGCCTAAATCGATACTTATAGTGGAAGATGAAGAAGCAACAAGAGAAGCATATGTTGCTTTATTTGCCGAGGAAGGTTTGAATATCACAGCAACAGATAATTATCAAGATGCAGTAAGATGCACAGAATCACAGCATGACAAGTATTTAGTCGACGGGAATTTTCCTCATATGTCAGGTGGCTTAGACTCGCCAAATGGCATCAGATTTTATCAGCATGTCATTTCTAAATATCCAAAAGCAGATTTTATCTTATTCACATCGGATCAATCTATGATAGAAGAGGCAAGAAAGCAAGGGATTCGAATTTGTGACAAAACTGATACAGACGCACCAGAAAAAATATTGCAATGGATAAATGAGTAAAGTATATGCCCGCCGCAATTGCAGAAAACGTTTATTTGCTGCATATCTGAAAAGCGGTTCATGCTCCTAAAGGGCAAAAGAGAGGGCAAAACAGATAAGCCACTGCAGCCAATTATCAATATGGACCTTCCCTTCTTCGGCAACCTCCTTGAGAATGGCAAAAACCCCCATGGCGAATTCGAGAAGAATGGAAAGGAGAAGAAAGGCGGCTTCAGGGTGGGCGTGACATCGGGCCTTTACCATGTGGCCAGGGCTGAAGAGCTTGCGACAATCATGAGGAAGCTCAACTACACGATAACAAGGGGCGCTGCGGCGATGCAGCTTGACGCTGACATACCCCATGAGGTCACCTATACGCAGGGAAGGGAGATAAGGCACATGGCCAAGAAGCAGAATGTCACCCTGCTTTTCCATGGCGACCTGAACATCCCCATAGGGATCCCTGAAAGGGGCGAGTGGCGTGACGCCCAGGACAGGATATACAAGTCCATATGCTCGGCCGTATATATAGGCGCGAAGTATGTCGATTTCCATTCGGAGCTGAACATATGGCTCGAGCTGATAACATACACTGGAAGGAAGCTCAGCATGAGCTTCTGCGACCATGAAGGCAGTTTCATAAGCCATATCCTCAAGAAAAACGAAAAGCTGAGGGAATGGTTTGTGGACAGGAAATATGACCTTTTCATGTCAGACATCCTCACCAATGAGGAATACGATGAAGCAAAAGCAGAAGCCCAGGAGCTCGCAACCACTCAAATAAGGAGGCTGAAAGAGTCCAAATTCAAGGGGCTCGGATTGAACGACCAGGAGATCCAGTATATCCTTATAGGCACCATCCCCACACATCTTGGCCACAGAACGCTGGAAATAAGGACTATAGAGGGCGAGGTGGAAAGGGCAGCCTCCACCCTCTTTTCCACCCTGATGAAAAAGCATACGCAGCAGGCAATCCGAAAGAAGCTGAAATCAGGGAAGAGATGGAGATACGAGGAGCTGAGGACAGTGGTTGGGCTGCTCGACGGCTACCATATCATAGCCCACTACCTGTTCTTCACAAAAGACCCCATCTGGCTTGCAATGGCAGAGCAGTACCCCAAGGTGATGGAGAGGTATAAGATCAACTATTCGGATGAGAGGTGGATTGACAATGCATGGCAGAAGGCCGAAGATACGAACGACAGGGAATTCAAGGAGTTCTATTATGGGGTGTGCGCTGCGAAGTTCCTGGAGGGGCACATGAAGAATACCCTCGAGTGGATGGAAAACGGCTTTAAGAAGGAGATAGACAAGATGGACATTCCCCTGGCAGATCCTGAGGAGATAAGGAAAGAGAGGGAGGAGCTGAAGAAGAACATTGATGACATCACCATCGGGATTGAGAACCCTGAGGCAAGGGACCCGGAGCATTCGGGCCAGACGCTGATATGGAGGCCTAAGCAGATATATGCCGCTGTGAAGACGATCAGGAAGACGCTGAAAACCAAAAAGGTAATGCTTATCGTGGATCATGAGCACCTTGCCACCCAGGGCGTTGACGCCCTGCAGGAAAGCAATGACACCATAGCAAAGATACCTGATTTCGGCAAGCTCGTTTTTGCAGTCCATTCCAATTCCCCCAATCCTCTCCATGCGCATACGCCGATTGACCCGGGCGACATGACGCTCTACAAGCTGTTCTGGAATCTCAGGAAGACAGGCCTCGGGAAAGACAGTCTGGTATACCTTGTGTTCGAGAGAGGAGGAGGAGAGGACCCTTTCCTCCATTCAGTGGATACGCTCAAGATCTTTGCAGAATTTTTAGAAAAAGACATCTCTCCTGAGGATATTGAGGGCAAGCTTGTAAAAGAGAAGCCAGAGCTTGTCGAGAAATTCTTTTCAGTCAAAGGCCTGCAGGCCGGGGCATATTTCAGGCAGCTGCAGATTGTAAGGGATCATGCATGGGAGCCCCTGAAGGATCTGCTGCACATGCCCGATGAGGAGTGGACCATGCTGAGCAGGGCCGTAATCGAGAAGGGAAGGAGGCCTGAGCAGTGGAAGAGGGGTGAGTTCAGGTAGCACTGGGAGATGGAGGAGATAACAAAGAAATCATAGGAGAGGTTTAAGTATCCAACACCTATTATTCATAACATGTAGTCAAGCATGTGATTACCATGCCAAAACTCGAAGAACAACCCCACGAAGCAGAGACTGCTGATATGGAGGAAAGCAATATAGAGGAGGGTGAAGAGGAAGCTGCAGAGACCAAAAAGCCAAAGGGCAGGAAAAAAGAAGGCCTCGAGAAGGACGAGAGGATTGAGATCCTCAAGAAGTTCGCCAAGGCTGTCCTCAAGAAATACGGCCCGCTCATCAGGTCTGTGGTGCTTTTCGGCTCGACAGCAAGGCAGTCTTTCAAGAAGGAGAGCGACATAGACGTCTTCATAATACTGGATGACACGCGGCAGAGGATAAGCCCGATATTCAAGGAGGAGATTGAGGAGCAGCTGGACATAATAGCCAGGAAGATGAGCAAGCAGTTAAGCCTGCAGCAGCCCTACCTGCTGACTGAGTTCTGGAGGCTTGTCAGGGACGGCCACCCCATAATATTCAATTTCATACGGGAAGGGATTCCTGTCTATGACAGGGACATATTCCTGCCCATCAAGAGGCTGCTGCAGATGGGGGAGATAAAGCCGTCAAAGGAGGCTGTCGAGAAGTTCATTGAGAGAGGGCCGAAAAGAGTCAAGCGGGTCGAGAATGCCAAGATTTACATGGTGGTGGAGGACTGCTATTACGCCATGCTGGAATCAGCGCAGGCTGTCCTGATGTTCTTGGGAAAAGCGCCCCCGAGGCCTGGCGATGCGCCTGAAGAGCTGAGGAAAAGCCTTGTCGAGCCTGGCCTGACGGATGACAAGCTCATCAAGTACATGGAAGAGATAATACAAATCAGGAAGGAGGTGGAGCACAAGAAGAGGAGTTCGATGCCCGGCCAGGAGCTTGATGAGTGGATAAAGAAGACAAAGGAGTTCGTGAAGGAGATGCAGAAGCTGATCGTGAGGATCGAAATATTGAAGAGGGAAAATATGGTGATAAAAAGCCATGCCATAATGAAGGAGACAGCCCTGACGCTTTTCCAGGCGCTGAAGCTTCCTGAGGAAAAGGTCAAGGAGGAAGGGATGGTCAATGTTTTCAAGAAGAACCTTGTCGAAACAGGCCTTGTCTCCCAGAATTATCTCGACACCCTGTCAAAGCTGGAGGAGATGAAGAAGTCTGTAAAAGACGGCAAGGTGATGGACATACCCAAGCAGGACATACTCCTCCAGAGGGAGTATGTCAGGAAGTTCATCAGGGAGGCTGGAAGGGTGATGAAGAAGAAGGTGAGCATGGGGGACGGAGGGGAATAGGCACTGCTTGTTTTATATATCGGCGGAATATAGTATACACTGATCGAATGGCGAAAAAAGAGATGACACTTCTTGAAAAGGCCGGAACTGTCTTAAAGGATCCCAAAGGTTTTTTTGACGCCATCAAGCGCGAGGATGGAGTAAAGAATGCGTTCATTTTCATAGCAGCGGCCTCCCTGGTGCCTACGGTCATATCTATCCTTGCCGCTGCCTTAGGGCTGTCCCAGGCAGCGAATGCCATAGAGTCTCTTGGCTTCCTTTCAATCTATTTATTGATACCCGTCTTTTATGTCCTTTCTGTCCTGCTTTACTTCGTACAGGCAGGCATACTCCATATATTCGTCTTCATGGCCGGAGGGAAAAAGGGCTACCACAGCACATACAAGGCCCTGGCCTATGGAAATCTACCCTCAACTCTTGTCTCATGGATACCCCTGATAGGATTTATCGGGACTTTGTGGTCGCTCTACCTCGTTATTCTGGGGATATCTAAACTCCATGAAATCACCATGCTGAGAGCATTAATTGCCGTCATCGTGCCGGCTCTGGCAATCTTCCTTTTCATTGTTTTCGCCGCAGCCTTCTGGGCACTCGGCGGTTTTAACCCAGGAATCTCGCCTATTCTAGCTAAATAGTTCATAGCCTGTTCTGCTATTCATTCTTCAGGTAGTTTTCTATCAGCATGTCAAGCAGAGATGACATGCTTTTCCCACTTTTCTTCGACACTTCCTTCAGCTTGCTTATGCTCATTTCCTTCAGGGTGAAGCTTCTCCGTGTTTTGCCGAGAGGGAATTTGCCTGTCCTGTCATAATATTCCAGCATCTCCGTATATCTCCTGTTCTCCTTCATTATCCGGTCAATTTCCCGTGGCAGCATATCTCACCAGCCTTTCTATCCTACTGACATCGGTTATATTTTCTTTTGCAATTTTCGTGACTTCAGAGACCATATTCTCCTTACTTTTGTCGCCCAGCCTGATGCCTGATTTTTCCAGGAGTGCCAGAGCAACTATAAGCGCTGTCCTTTTGTTGCCATCTGTAAAGGAATGGCCTACAAGTATGGCCTTCCAGAGGCATGCAATTTTTCTGTAAACACTTTTGCCCTTTCCGAGATACAGCGCTGTCTCGATTTCCGCGTCGCTTCTCAGATAGCCTCCATACATCTCGTTTATCAGCCTTATCTGGTTCTTGTCTATAATGTATTCCGAATTCATATATATAATTTAGTTTGCAGGCTTATAAAGCTAACGGATTAGTATATATATTTTCGTAATCCTTCTTTTTATAGAGGCCAGAACAAATATAATGTGAGCGAATGGCATCTGTCATGACCGAGATCCTCGAAAAAATAAAGGCGGTATTGCAGAGCCCCGGCAGTTTCTTCGGCTCCATAAAATCAGAGGAAGGCTACGGCCCTGCGCTGAAATACCTTTTTGTCATATACCTTGTCCCATCCATCATCGCCTTCATCGCCGGCATGCTTTCTTCTCCCGGCAAAATAGGCGAAGCGGTTATCATTGCCGTTCTTGCAGAGGCGTTTGGGGTGCTGGCCGTCACTTTCATAAGCACAGGCCTTGTGCATATCGGAATACTTCTGGTGGGCGGGAAGAAAGGCGTATTCAGCACATACAAGGCTCTTGCATACGGCATAACGCCTTACGTGCTGCTCCAGTGGATACCGATTGTCAGTATCCTTGCCCTCCTTTGGGCCATATACCTCGAGGTCCTGGGGCTGTCAAAGCTTCAGGAGATGAGCATGCTCAGGGCTTTCAT
Source organism: Candidatus Aenigmatarchaeota archaeon (assembly GCA_016185435.1). Lineage (GTDB taxonomy): Archaea > Aenigmatarchaeota > Aenigmatarchaeia > QMZP01 > QMZP01 > JACPNN01. The sequence continues at coordinate 116,943 of JACPNN010000023.1, forward strand.
TGGATGGCTGATCGTGCCGCTAATCCTTCTGGTGATACTTGCAGCGCTTTTCACCGCAGTCCTGATAGGAATGCTGGGCGTGCTGTTCTCCGCAGCTTCAACAGGCAAGCTCATTATGGGCGGCTGAAAAGCCTGACACCCCCCCGGAGAATGTGAAGCTCATTTTTATAGAATGCAGCTCAATTTATCATATGCTTGATGCTGAGGGGATGAAGAGGCTGCTTTGGTACATCCTTGCAGGCACCAGAGGCGGGGTGACAAGGATTAAAATAATATCCCTCCTTAAGGAGAGGCCATACAACATCAACCAGCTCAGCAGCAAGATGGGCATGAATTATAAGAGCATACAGCATCATATTAAAGTGCTTGAAGAGAATAATATTATAATGCCGAGCGAGAAAAAATATGGTGCAGTTTACTTCCTCTCCCCGAGGATAGATTTCACCGCCTTCGATGAAATAAGGAAAAAACTGGGTGCTGAACATGCCATTGCCTGAACTGTTTGATGATCTGGTGTTCGTGCTGATAGCCGCAAACACTATAATGGCAGCCATGCTGCTGTTCGTCTACCTGAAGAACTACAGGGAGATAAAGTCGAAATTCACCTTGGGCCTGGCCTTCTTTTCCCTGGCCTTCTTTGCGCAGAACATTCTTAACATGCACTTCTACAATGCGCTTATATCGAAGGAGATAACATATTACACGACGTCGCACCTGACAGTCAATGGCCTTGAATTTTTCGGCCTGCTTTTCCTTCTGTATGTGACGTGGAAATAGAATGGTTGAGAGTTCCTTTAAAAAACTTTTTTCCATTCATTAATATGGTAAGTTCTAAGTTCCGCTGGCTTGAACAACTGGCCAAGCAGCAGTTCGACGAAATTGAGAAAGAATCCGAGCTCGCTCTTGTAAAGGCCACCGGCTCCCGACTCGGAAAGCCATATGAGAGCCTTTCTTATCTTGCGGAAGTTGACAGGCTCAACAGCGATGACCAGTTTATCCCTGCATACCATCCAGATCTCTGTGACAGACAAGCATACAGGAGATATTTCCGCAGGATAGATCTTGTGCCTGCCGACATCATGAAAACGGCTGATTTTTGCCGCTTTCCAGTGTTTACGAACCAAACTGTGAAAGATTTGGGCATCATCTCGGCATGAATTCGGGAAATCCATTTATAAGCATCTCGGGAATGTCTTAATCATGAGCAATTGCATAGTTTGCGGCTCGCAGGCGGAATACCTGTGCTCAATCCACGAGGTTGGGATAGGCCTCTGCGAAAGGCATATGGAAAGCGCAACAGGATGCGACCCCAGTCCGATATCATACTGAACATCATTCAAGGCGTCCAACAATCATGATGCAGTAACCACGCTGCAACCCATCATCTGGAATTTGGGGAGGGCATGCCACCACTTCATGCCTCCCTCTTTTTCTTTTTGCATCGCTAACAAGGGCAGAAACGGATTCGAGGAGGCATATAATCTGACACGAAGAATCCAAGCAGGCTTATGCAGGTGGAGTTCGGCATATCTTCTGACGCCATTATAAATCACAGAGGTTTTTCTGATGCTACAGGCCGTTTTTTCGCCCATTTGTATTCAGGCTTTTTGTACATCTCTTCTGGATTGCGTGCCCAGTATGTCTTGGAAACTTCACGGGCCCCTTCCGGATCTCTCATCACTGCACTGTAAGCCCTGATGCGTTTTGAGCCTTCGGGAGTTTCTAGACATCCAGAAAGGGAGCTGACAATAGCGTCTTCATCTCCCTCCACGATGGCCAGCATGCACATTTTAAAACAGTTTTCTATGGTTATCTTGTCAGTCTTCGGGACAGCAGACTTGAATTGGCTGGGATGCAGTGGCATCAGCATACTCATGCCATCATAAAAGTCCCCATCCTTGCCCAATTCTTCGCATATCCCTTCAAGGCTTCTTCTGTAGTTTTCTGGATCATAAGGCCTTTCTTGGCCTATCCCCAGCGCTTGAGGATGCTCTTTCACGGAAATCCTCCTGAGAAACGAATACAGGCCACTGAAAACTTGATATCTCATCACTTAGATGGATAGGAAGCAATTTAACTTTTTGCCTCAGATCCGATAGGCGCCCACACCCTGAAGTTCCTTGTTATCCTGTTGTTGTCTTCGCTGCTCTCCCTGAAGCTGTCCCAGCTGTCGACAACGAGCTCTGCCCTGTGGAGGCCTGAATACAGAGGCCTGCCCTCGCATTTTGCCGAGGCTGACTGGCCTGCGGAAAGCGCTGCGGTTGTCGAGCAGCCCCAAGAAAGGCTGCCGTCGATGTGTATGTCAACCCTTACTGTCTTCGGGGAATCAGAATTGCCGCCCCTGCTTTTGACAATTGCGACATAGGCAGGGGCATATCCTGACACCGGAACAGGATCAGGGTAGATGTCCATGGCCACAAAGTCAATAAGCTCTGGCGTTGGAGACGGAGTAGGAGTATAGGTTGGCCGGGGCTCATATACTGTCACATATCCTGTTGCCTGAGAAGAATACCCGAGGCTGTCATAGACTGTCACTGAAAACGAATATGCGCCTGCCCTGTCGAAAACATGCCTGTGCTGCAAACCGTAATCAGACACATGCCTGCCCTGGCCATAGAAGTCCCATGCGCACCTGCTTATCCCGTCCCTGTCATATGAGGAGGAGCAGTCGAATGTTATCTCCTCCCCTGCCTTTGGATATTGGGGGCTGAATGAAAAGCGCACAAGCGGATAGGTCTGTTCTGGAGGCTGCGTCGGCGAGGGCGAAATGGAAGGAATCGGCTCATACGGATTCGTGATAGACACAGTGCGGTAATCATAGGCATAGCCTCCATTGTTTCCATAGCACTCATATGCTATCGTGAACGTGCCTGGATTCATGTACCTGTAACTGTATGAAGCCGCTGAAGGGTAGAGGAAGAAGCTTCCTGACTCCCCGAAGGAAATATAGCACCTGTCGGCATTGTAATTGGAGAGATATGCAGTCGCTGTTCTTCCAGAGACTTCGATCCTGCTTATTCTGGCTGAGACAAGCTGATAAGGGGTTGGCGTCGGATATGGAGTAGGGGTATAGGTCGGCCGGAGCTCATTTACTGCCACATATCCTGTGGCCTGAGAAAGATAGCCAAGGTTGTCATATACAGTGACAGTGAATGAATAAGTTCCTGGAGAATCGAAAACATGGGTGTGCTGAAGGCTGTATTCAGAAACATGCCTTCCCTGGCCATAGAAGTCCCATGCGCACCTGCTTATCCCGTCCCTGTCATATGAGGAGGAGCAGTCGAATGTTATCGCTTCCCCTGCCTTTGGATATTGGGGGCTGAAGGTGAACCTAGCAACAGGATAAGTCGGGACTGGAGAAGGGCTTGGATAAGGGGTTGGCGAAGGGTATGGGGTGTAAGTTGGCTGTGGCCCATATACAGTGACAGAGCCTGTGGCCTGAGAAGAATACCCGAGGCTGTCATAGACTGTCATTGAAAACGAATATGTGCTTGCCCTGTCGAAAACATGCCTGTGCTGCAAACCGTAATCAGACACATGCCTGCCCTGGCCATAGAAGTCCCATGCGCACCTGCTTATCCCGTCCCTGTCATATGAGGAGGAGCAGTCGAATGTTATCTCCTCCCCTGCTCTCGGATACTGCGGGCTGAATGTGAAGCGGGCAAACGGATATGGCGTCTGGGGCTGTGGAATGTATGTCGGATAGGGAGTATAAGCAGGAGTGGGATAGGGGGAATATGAAGGCGTATAGGTGGGATAGGGATATTGCTGCTCATACGGGCTGCTTATTGTAATTGTCTGTGAAAAGGATGAATAGCCCCCACCGGCTCCATAGCATTCATAGACAATGGTGTAGGTACCAGGGGAGGTATACCGCAAACTGAAAGATGCTGTTGAAGGATACAGGAAAAACTTTCCAGCCTCGCCAAATGATATATAGCATTTCTCAGCATTGGAGCTGGAAAGGTAGGCCTTTGCTATCCTGCCTGAAACCTCGACAGCGTCGATGTGCGCAGTCACGGGCTGGTAATAAGGAGCTGGGGTCGGGTATGTCGGCTGCACGCTGAGGCCTGCATGGGCAAGAGTGGAAACTAAGGAGATTGCAAGCAGGAGACCAGACGCCAATATTTTGTTCATAATATCACTATTGGAGAGTTGTAATGTAGTTGTAATTGAATTGGAAAGAATATTTAAAAGCTTTCGGTACACATTTGTCCGCCTCTGACGCCCCCAGACCAAGCCCAGAACTTCAGAAAGCAATGCAAAAGAAGCAAAGCCGATTACCTAGCCCCTTCAGCTTCCCTCTCCAGCCTCTGCCTTTCCTGGATGGCATGGCTGGCCTTGTCATTGCCGTATGCTGCAAGCAGCTCGCTGGCTATTGCCTCTTCAAGGCCCTTTTTCCTGCCGAAGGTTGACGCGTATATCCCCTGCGAAAGGCCCTTCAAAGTTATGTCGAGCCTCCTCTGCGGGCTTGTCACGACTGCCCTCCTTGCCACCATGCCTCCCAGCCTGTAGCTTGCTATCTCCTCCAATGTCGCGGCGTTTTCAATGGCCTTCACCAGAACCTGGACAGGGTTCTGCTTTGCCCTCTCGCTGATTATGTCAAAAGCACGCTCGACAGCAAGATAAATTGTCGCGGTATTGCCTGTGCACCTTCCAGAGGTCATGCGATGCTTCTTTCCCCTGTGGCCAGGCACCATGAGCTTTGTGATGAACCTTTCGACTATGTTGACTCTTTTCTTCGTGATGAAGCTGCGGCCAAACCTCCCAGAGCTTCTCGGAACCATAACAGGCTTCAGGCCTATATACTCCGCCAGGCCCTGATCCTCCACCTTCACTTCAGACAGGTCCCACTTGCCGAACAGCAGCATCTTCTGCTGCTCAGGCTTCACTTCTGCTTTCTGTTCCGCCGCCAGCTGTTCAGGCATAAATATACCATAAGCGTGTTGTTTTTATATACGTTTTTTCGGCTTTCGAGAACAATTAGCAGTCTGGCCCGTCATGTCACCCGAACAGAACCAGGATCAGCCCCAATATGCCCAGCAGCCATGTCATGCCGCCGTCTATATTCCCGCCGTGCCACAGGAGCAAAGCGATGACTGTAAGAAGGTATCCTATAAACCTCATAAACACCTTTCTCGGCTTTGGCATGACTACTAATAAGTGACAAGTATTTATAAACTTTTGGTGGCAGTGCCATAGCATCCATATCCGATATTTTTCTGCCGCAGAAATTGCGCAGCGCCAAAATCAGCTCAAGCCCCTTTCGGCTTTTCCTTTTTGCCTTTCAAGAGCTCAGAAAGGGCAACCCCATTGACTGCCACGACCTTGAACTTTACGCCCCACATGCTTCCTATTGCTCCTCCTTGCGAGCCCCCGAGGCCCTCAACCATCACAGTATCGTGCTCGTCTATGAATTTTATCGCATTTGTTCCCGGCACTACAGCTGTAATCTGGATGCCGTTTTTCACGAGCTGAAGCCTGACAGCTTTGATTATTCCTGAATGCGGCTGCTTCTGCTCTATTCCTTTCTTCTTGAGCACAATGCCTGTCCCCTGGGGAGCGCCTTCAAGCGGGTCCAGCGTCCAGAGCTTCCTCAAACTCCTTTTCTTCTTGTCAGAACTGAGCCTGAACCTTTTTCTCTTCCTTATAAACTGCCTGGCAGAGAACAGTCCCATAATCATCGGTTCTTCTATACGAGACAAATAGGTTGAAGGGATTTAAATTGATTGAGCGGATAGAGATTGGATAATCCTACTCAAACGATTCCTCAATCACAGAATCAACTGGCCCATAATGGCTTTCTGAGTACTCCAAAGCCAAATGCCTTTTTCTTGCACCGCTGCATCCTCTCTCTAAGCCATGGTTACCAAAAGCACCTAGAACTTCATGATAAGATCTTATCAGTAAGCCAGTTTTTCCGTCCTCATACTCAACTCTAACCACAGTACCATCTCTAAGTCTCACTCTTACGTAATCTTTTTTTGTTTCCATATCCTATGTGTAATAGTTAGTTATATTGTTGTCATGAGTTTCAAAGGATTACATGGCTTTGGCTTCACTACAGTTTCAGCCTTGTCGCGACAGCAACGCTTATCCACAGCAAGCCTGCTATAAGAAAGAGAATGAAGGCGATAAGAAGGGCCATCACATAGTTCGGAACAGAAACCCCCACATCGAGCTTCAGGTTGTTTACGATCCAGCTGCCGGCAACAAGCAGGGCGGCTCCGGCTATCCAGGCCGCAATAAGCCTTCCGTCTGTACTAATCTGCCTGCTCACTATTACAGAACGCATAATGGTCACTATTAAATGGTGCAGAAAAGTTTATAAATGTGATATAACAGCGTTATTTTTACGCTTCAAATCTGGCCCCTCTGAAATGTCCTGAACATGCAGGCTTAAACCTTAAACATCCTTCAGGGCCCTGGCAAAATCAGCAGCCTTAGACCCCAAAATCTGCGCTGCCTGGAGGACTATGTCCTCAGGCGCCAGCCCTGAAACAGTTTCCACCCTGAAAATAAACCTGTTTTCATCGAACTGGAGGATGTAGCTGTCGAGCCTGCAGGCCTTCTTCATGTCAGCTTTGAAGTAGTCCAATATGACAACTTTCCCGCCCCTGACCTCGGCCAGGCCCGAAGGGCAGTCTTCCAGCCCGGCAAGCTCCTCATCCTTGGCCTTTTCTGCCTCGACAAAATACTGGTAGCCCACAATGGCAGCCTGATGCTTCGCATGCTTCCTTGCTGTCCCCAAGCTTGCCACTGCCTCAAATCTGACGCTCTGCCCTCCCAGAAGCTCCACTATGGGGAAATTCGGGTCAAGAGGAGCTACGCCTTTGTGGCTCGATTTCATGTCGCCTGAAAGGAGCATTCCAGGCCCTGTCTTCTCAGCGGCAAAAACAACCTGGCAAAGCGTGCAGCCCTTGCCCTCGCATTTGCACTCATCAGGCATGTTCATCTTGCCGATGCCGAAGGAAAGGGGAATGAGGCCGAGCCTGTGGGCCAGCACTTCATCAAACATGACCGAGCCGTTGTCATGGAAATCAACATACTGGATGGCCAAAGTAGGCACCTCTGATATCATTGCCCTTCTCAGGGCATTCGCAAAAGCCGGCGTAGCATCCTCCAGAACAAAGTCTAGCCTGCCTTGTTTTTTTGAAATTATCCTGACCTTCATATTGATCAACGCTGCCAACAAGCAATGTGAAACTTATTGTGTTGTATATATAAATAGTTTTTTGAATTTTTGCTTAAAGCAGGCGCCGACAGCCATACGGCAAAAGAAACTGAAGCGTGAAATTATAGCTCCACTTATTGACACTTGGGTCCGCTTGTTGTACAAACTTGATAAGTGCCTCTGCATTCCTGCAGGAAGAAATTGCTGTACCACTGGCAGCCGCTCTTCGAGATGCATGCTGTTTGCGAGGCTATGCCCTTGCAGCTCTTGGACTCGCAGCTTTGTGATGTCTGGCAGCTCTGGGAGCAGCACTGGCCGCCGCTTGTGCAGGAGGAGCCTGTGGAAAGGCATGTTGATCCTGAACAGAGCCCACTGGTGCATGTCTGGCCGCTGGAGCATGCTGTAGCTAACCCGTACTCAAGGCAGCTGTCTGAATCGAAGTTGCCGCATATCCTGTATGCTGTTGAGCTGGAGCAGACCCTGCCCCCAACGCTGCAATCATCAGTGCATGAGCTTCCCCCATTGTCATCGAGATAATTGGTCCTGTTCTCGAGGCCTGTCACCTTTTCTTTCAGCTGATTGGTATTGTTTTCCAGAGAGGCCAGCCGAGACAGTGCGTCAGTCATGTTCTGGCTCTGGGCCTGCGCATAGTAAGAAGTAACAAGCAACCCGAAAACTATTCCCATAGCCGCAACAATATACTCCTGCTTCATCTGAATCAGAATTAACTTGGACAGAAACTTTTAATCGCTTTTGGAAATCAATTACAGATGAACTACTGCCGTACTAATCCTGGAATGAGCTGCGCAAGATTCATGCAAATTCAATATCTCAATCTGAGATCCATCAGCCCAAAGTGCCTCTTCAGCATCTCTTTGATGGCCTTTATATTGGTCCCATGCCTTCCGATAATTTTTGATTTCTCTGCCGCAGGAATGCTGACCAGGACAGAGCCGTTCTCCATCCTTATGCCTTTCGCCTGGGGAATCATGGCCCTTATTGTCTCTTCCGGGTTTGGATAATATCCGAAAATCCTGACCCTTTTCCTGAAGAGCATGCTGAGCTTCCTTATGTTCTCCCCGCCCCTCCCTATGACGGCAAACACCTTCCTGGAATCCACGACAAAATAGATGCAATCCTCAGCAATAAGGCAATCTTTCGGCTGTATGCCTGTCGCCTTCACAAAAAACGAGATATTCCTTACCTCTTCAGTGCCTAGTTTCAAGTTCATTTTCCAATACCCACAATAGCTATGTTGAAAGGCTTTCCGCACGCTTCGCCAAGCCTCAGGCTGTCGCCGGAAAACCTTGCCACAGCAACACTTGATATTGATGCGCAGTTATTTAAATCCTTGAAGATGGTAAGAGGGCAGTTCGAAGCGCATATCACTGACTTTAAGCTGCCATTTGCAAATGCCTTGAATGTCCGGTTCTTCCCTATCATCAGCTTCTCAGCCTTTATCGCCTCCTTTATCACCCTCAGCAAAGCCTTGTCCGGCCCCTCTATCTTCTCCTTCCTGACCCTTATTTTTTCCCCTTCCTTTGGCCTTTCCTTCTCAGCTTTTGGCCTGTCCTTTCTGGCAGCTTCTCTTTCGGCTGCTTTTCTGGCTTTCAGCGCTTCTTCCTCAACAGCCTCCTGCGCCTGCTTTTTTTTCGCCTCCTCAAGAAACGCCTCTATTCTGGTATCCTTTTGCTCCTCAATAAGCTTCCTGGCCTTCTCACTAATCGCTTCCTTTATGTCCGCGCCTTTGGGCTTTTTTGCGGCTTTTCTCCTTTTCTTCACTTCGCTTCCAGAAGCATCATCCTCCCTTCCGGATTCCCTGCCCTCTTCTGCCATATCAGTAAACGAAGCCGAGAAGCTTCCCTCCTATGCCGGCGCTTCTGGCGTCCTTGTGGTCTATGACGCCTTTTGACGTGCTGAGTATCAGTATGCCTGTGCCTGCCGCTGGAAGATACCTCTTCTCATATTTCATTATATTGTCCTTTTTTACGCTATACTGCGGGCTGATGACATTGCAGTCATTTATTCTCCTCACAAGCCTGACAATAAACTTTCCATTCCTGCCGTCATCCAGAAGCTCATAACTCTTGATGTATTCATGCCTTTCCATCACGGAAAGGATGGCCTTGACAAGGTTGCTTGCCGGCACAGAGCATTCAGACTTTCCCAGGTCCTCTGCATTTTTTATGATGCTGAACATGTCAGCAATTACACTGTGCCTCATAATTCACTTCCTCCACCCCAGGTCTTCAGCATGCTCCCTGAAGCACTGCCTGCAGTACATCACGCCATATTTCCTTATCACGCCGTCATGCCTGCCGCAGCTGGAGCAGGCAAAGCTGCCTTTTCCGAACTTCCTCTTCTTCGGGGCTGAGAATTTCAGGAACCTTGCCACTTTGGTTTTCTTGCCTGCAATCTGCTTCAGCACATCAAGATATGTCATCCTTTGCCACCCTTTCACTCCCAATTGTTTACTTCCAGACTTTTATATGCTTCAGGTATCCAACGCTTGACACTATGCCCTCCATGTCTTTGTTCTCTATTATTATGGGGCCTGCATATTTAAGCCTCTTCAGCATGCTGAAAAAACTCCTCCATCCTATCCTGCCCTTGCCGATAGGAAGGTGTTCGTCTTCTTTCCCATTGTTGTCATGTATATGGACGTTCACCAGCCTGCGCTTGAATTTTCCGGCAAACAGGGAATAGCCCTCCTCCTTGCCTGAAATGTTCCAGTGGCCGATATCGAAAGTGAAGAAAAAGCCAAAGCTGTCCATATACCTCCCAATATCATCAGCTGTGTCTGTCAGGTTTTCAATGGCAATTTTCACCCCTGCCCTTTCCGCATACCTGCCTATTGCCTTAAACTCCCTCTTTTCGGCGGCATGGAGCCATTTGAGCACAATCTCCGAATCCACGCCGCTGCCATACGGCGGATGCAGGGTAAGGGTTTCTATGCCGGCCCTGCCTGAGAAGTCAATCGCCTTCAGAAAGATCCTCCTCATGACTGATGTTACCTCAGGGTTGAAATTGACAGAGCTGAGCAGGTAAGGCATATGGCCTGTCAGCTTTATCCCGGCGCTTTCAGAAACTTTTTTCAGCCGTGCAGCATGCCCTGCCTTAAGGAAGCTCGGGGAAGTGAAATACTCAAATGTCACCTCCAGCCATCCGAAGCCAAGCTCAGCGGCCGCAAAGGCATAGTCATCTATCCTTTTCGAATACCAGGGATGGCTCTGCATGCCGAAACTAAACTTCATGGAACATCCTCCCTATTTTTTCATATGTCTCCCTGCTGAGTCCGGTGAAATGTCTGCTATTGAAATTCTCATAATCCTTAATGAAATACTCCTCCCATTTCCACTTCTTCCCATAATGCGCCAGCATCAGATACATGTCGAGCTTGTCGGCCATTTTCGCAATTTTCGCCTCTTTTGTCTTCCCTTCCTCAAATTCAAGGAAAAGATCCACAATTTCCTTCTGCATTTTTTCAGGGAGATTTTTTATTGCCGTTTTCAGCCCTTCCAGCTCCATTTTTTTTTCAAACATCCTGTCAAAAGGAGTGATATCCCCGGACACCGCTTCCCCCAAATCATGGAAGACAGCCATTTTCAAGAGCTTTGTTTCATCTAGCCTGTAGAACTGCAGCAAATTATCGGCATCCATAGATATAGTTCCCCACGCCAATATTAATGGCAGCCGGTGCGCAGGCCCAGTCTATTGCTCCTTCTTCTCAATCGCTACCCCAAAAGTCCTGCTGACGAAATCCATGGCATCCTCTTTGGTAATCAGGTGCCTCTTGCCAATCTTTGAGGCTATCTTCCTCCTCTTCACCCTGTAGCCCGGCCTTTCCAGGGTGACAGAAACATCCATCCCAAGTATGCCTATTTCTGGATCATATTTGACCCCGGGAACATGGATGTATTCCTCTATTCCAAACGAAAAATTGCCTGTAGAATCGAAATTTGTTTTCAGGAGCCTGTTCTCTTTGGATTCCAGGAACCTTTTCAGCAGTTCCGTGGCTTCCTTCCCCCTCAGCGTGACCTTCGCCCCTATGGGCTTCCCCTTTGGGGTTCCAAAAGTGGTCCTTGATTTTGTTTTTGTCAGCACGATCTTTTTGCCAGTCAGCCTTTCCAGCACGATCCTCGCTTTGTCGAGCTTCTCAGGGGCAGAACCCATGCCAATATTCAGGGTAAGCTTTCCAACCCTTATCTCCCTCATTTTTTCGCTCATGGCTTGCTCCTCCTGGGCTTCCTTTCAAGAGCAGTCGGATGTGACATCCCCGGCGGCAAAGCCATAACATATTCCTTAACTGTCTTCACTTCCTTTCCATCAGCATCAAGCGTCACAGTGCTCTGCTCAAGCATGTACTTCCTGCTTTTCACCGCCTTAACGGTTCCCTCCGCGCCTGCATTAGAGCCTGCTATGACAATGGCATTCTTTCCTGCCTCAAGCTTATGGTGCCCGATCATCTTCTGTTTCGGCACTTCTATTACAACTGTGTCAAGCCTTGAAATCTTATTGTCCGCAAGCATTGCCCTTCCGTCATGCAGGCCTATCTGTATCCTGCCCCCTTTCAGCGTTTTCTTGGATTCCACCCTGCACGGCTTTGACTTTCCGTCCTCCTCCCTTATCTCTGCCAGCTTCAGTCCATATGAGGAAGGCATAAGCCTGAAATGCATGCCTGCAGACGGTATGGAGACTGAATCAAAAAGCCCGGCTGTATAGTTAGGCTCCCTGATAACTTTGCCGTCCACAAGCAGCTTGCCGGAAAAAATTATTTTCCTTGCTTCCCTGGCGTTTTCAGCGAAATGCAATATATCCCTCACGATCAGAATCAGCGGCATCCCTCTCGAAACAGAATGCGGCCCCGGCCTTGGCTTGGGGGCAAAAATATTCCCCTTCACCTTCAGCGGCCATGAGGCCGGCATGGCAAGCCTTTTAAGGTGTCCCATAATTACTTGGCCTCCTTTGCAGGCAGGACGGTTTTCTCTTTTTGCTTCTCATCCCTTTTCAAGTTTTCCTTAATTTCATCTTTCTTTAAGTTTTTCTTCCCCTTCCTTTCAAGCAATGCCTGCCTCCTCTTGTCATCCAGATTGAGCTCGACAATGGTAAGCCTGCTGGCCCTGAAAAACTTTGGGACTTCTGAGCCGTCTGTTTTCTTGACCTTTATCCCTTCAATAGACGCCCTTGAACTCTTGGTGTCAACGGACTCGACCTTGCCTCTCATATGCTTCATGCCGCCCCTTGCAATCAAGACAAAATCGCCTTTCCTCAGGGGCAGGCTCCTTGTTCTGTACCTGGCCCTCAATTCCTTGCTAAGATGCGAAGAAAGAAACTTATGCCTGGCATGCAGAGGCGCATTGTACCTGAATTTCCTCTGCTTCCTCGTCTGCGTGCTTGACGCCCATTTGCGGCTCCATTGCTGCTTCATAATTATCACGAATGCAGTGATAGAATGGAATAATAACTATTAATGTGCCTTAAATAGCTTTTATGCTTTCGGTTCTTCATGAAAATGAAATCAGTCTTATCTTACTTTGCTGCCAGCAGGAATCTCCCTGTCCGGATGCATCAGCACAGGCTTCCCATTTCCGTCTGTTGCAGCCAATATCATCCCCTGGCTCTCTATGCCTCTGATCCTCTTCGGCTCCAGATTGACAAGCATGGGTATCTTCTTCCCTATAATATCTTCGGGAGAATACTCTCCGGCAATGCCGGCCACAAGCTGCCTTTTCTGGCCCCCAAGATCCACTTCCAGCTTAAGCAATTTATCGGCATCAGGAACCTTCTCGGCAGACAGAATTTCAGCTATCCTTATCTCCACTTTCTGCCATTCCTCAAAGGAAAGGCTGGTCATATTCAGCAAATCATCTTAACTGTTCTTGGATTTAAATTCATCAAGTGTCAGGGCGCATAATTTTCTCCCCACTTTTTATGTTCATAACCTAAGCAATAATATGCCCAAAAACCGGGTCGCTCTATTTGATCTTGATGGCGTATTAGCTGACAACACTAACGTCTCCCTCTCTGCAGACATGGCCGCTATGGAGATTTTTTCTCTGGAAGCAGGGGAAAGACCAGAAACACTTTACAGCATGTTTGATATTCTAAAGAGCGAAGCCATCAGAACCGATCCTTATGATAGAGGCAGACTACACCTTTATGAAAAACTTGCCATGCTTATAGGAGCCAGAAACTATCTTGACGCATACAGGGCCTTTTGCCAGACAATTGAAAGAAATACAAGGCCAACTGAAATCTTTGGTCATCTTTACCCGCTGATCATTAATGCTGCTTCTGACTCATTTATAGTCACTGACAATCAGACGGATACAGCATACCTCAAGTTAAGAAAATTGAACTTGGCTTTGCCATCAGAGTCTGTTGTGACGTCTAAGACTATTGGAAGGCGAAAAAGAGAGGAAGAATATTGGACCAAACTATTTGAACTTATAGGTGCCTATCCAGAAAGATGCGTAGTGCTTGGGGACAGTGAAGCGAGAGATATAAGACATCCAAAAAATTTAGGCGCAATGACTGTTCTGTATTCAGATTCAGCATCATCTGACAATTCAAGAGCAGACATTCATGTCAGAAGCCCTATTGACGTAAGGAAAGTCTTGAGGAACATATAGGCTCTTATTTTAATTCTTCCTCTATAATAACCACATGACCCTCTACAGGAACAGGGAGATGTTTCAGAGGCTTTCGATCAGCATAGGGCTGTTTTTCAGCAGGCTTGGCCTTACGCCAAACCAGTGGTCCGTATTTTCTATAGCGCCTGCAATTGTTTCTGTCTATTTCATCCTCCAGAAAGACTTTTTGCCGGCATCCGTCCTTTTCGGAATATCCGCATTCTTCGACATCATCGACGGCTCAGTGGCACGAGTTACGGGAAGAGTCACAATAAAGGGGGCCTATCTGGACACCATCGTTGACCGGTATGTGGAGTTTCTGATAATACTTTCCCTCATCCTTATAGATGTCCCAAGGCCATCGGACTTCATCGGCTTCCTCCCGCCGCTCCCCTTTTCTTTCTGGGTCGCAGCCTATCTCTTCGGCAGCCTGATGACGACCTATGCAAAGGCCGCTGCCATGGAAAAAAGGCTTGTGGAGAAGGAGATCAAAGGCGGTTTACTGGAAAGGGCAGAAAGAATGGTAATATTGTTTTTTGCAATTCTGCTGGCATCATATAATATTATTTTCCTCAGCATAGCAATAACAATTCTTGCCCTGCTCGCGAACATAACGGCACTGCAGAGGATATGGACTGGAATGAATAATCAGGAATAAAATACATATAGCCTCTGATACTCTTCAATCACGTCGTCCAGCGCATGCAGATTTTTCTTCAGCCCCGCTGATCTCAATCTTCCGGCAGAGCCTGTATAGTATTTGTGATTGGAAAGCAGGCCTTTCAAATGCAAGAGCCAATCTAAGCCCTGTTTGGCGTGTTCCTCCTTCCTTACAGATTCCGCCCTTATCCAGAAATCAGGCCTCCCCAGATTGTCGATGTCCGCATCCAGAAAAAGTTTTTCCAGGAGATCACCGGGATTGGCAGGATCCTGTGAGGATCTTATGACCCTGCAGACTTCTCTTATTTCGCTCTCTGAATAGCAATAATGTGGCAGGACAAAGGCAGCTACGCAAGCTGACATTTCCTCATGCCCCTCTCTTCCGTAAATCATGCCAATCTCATGGAGAAGCAAAGATGTATGCAGCAGCTTCTCCTCCTGCTCTCCTATACCCTCCATCCTTCCGTACATCACTCCAGAACCCAGCGCATCCAGAACATGGCTGACATTGTGGTACTCGAAAATCAGATGCCTCTTCTGGAAATCCGCCGCATCCTTCATCAATCGCCTGTCAATCCTATGCCCCTCCATAACCAGCTCCCTGATGCAGAAACATTGAAAGCAAGAAATTTGAATGAAATGGCCATTCACGCAATGAACGCGGCCAGCTTTGCTATCTGGGGGAACCTTTCCACAGCCTCTTTGGCGACAGGCCCTTTAATCAGCGTGCCTTTGGGCATGAACTTTTCATCCACCACAATGGCCGCATTGTCTTCAAAAGCAATCCTCATGCCATTCGGCCTTTTGTACTCCTTCTTCTGCCTGATTATGACTGCCTGGAATATCTGGTGCCTCACCTTCTCATCGCCCTTGTAGATCCTGCACCACACCAGGCCTGCAACGCCAGCCCTGTGCTGCGTTCTCTTTCTTCCCTTGTAGCTCCTGACGGCTATTATCTGCAGCTCCTTCGCCCCTGAATTGTCCGCACAGGTAAGTATGGCCCCCTTGTTCAAAGCCAGTGTTATTTTTCCGGAAACGCCTTTCATATAAACCTTTTATATAAACCTTCGGTTTTATAAATCCAAAAGGTTTAATCCAAAAACTACCCTTCTTTTCCAAAAGAAGGGTAAGTTATCCAAGAAAAGGCATTACAGATGTCAACATCTGTAATCAGAGGGAAGTAAACCATAGAAGAAAACCTTTTAGAACCGAGCATATCAAAAGGTTTTATCCAAAAGGGTTTTTGATTGAACTTTTTAACAATTATAGTTGGAAAAAGTTCATGGGAAAGGTTTAATCCAAAACCTTTACGGATTTCCCTTATATTCCCTCTAATCTGAGGGATGTAGTATAGGCTTTTCTTCCAAAGAAAAGCCCATCCGGCAAAAGAAGGATATACCAACGATAAGCATATCCTTCGGTTGCTGGGGGTTGATAAGGGCCCGCAGAGGCCCTTATTGGGATACCTCCCTTCTGCGCAAAGGTTTAATCCAAAACCTTCCTCCCAACCGTAATATGTGGCTGGTTGATTTATAAATGCTTTTCAGAGGAGAGCATGGTCATACGGCTCTATCTTTTCAGCCTGCCTCTTGCCCCAGAAGATCTTATAAGTGATCCTCACATTGCGTCCTACAATCCTGTCTTCCTCCCCATCAATTTCCGCCCACAGCGGCTTCTTGAACACATAATACTTTTCCCCATCTGCCGTGAGGCAGTAGTTGGGCGGCACGCCCCCGATAGTTCTCGCATGCCTTCTGATTTTGCTTACTGTTACAATAGTCTCAAAAGGCTCATCAATGTGCATAAAGAAAATTGCCGACCAGGAATTAAATTTGCCCTATATCCTCCTGTCAGGCTTCCTCATCCCCTCATGGCAGGAGAACACCACTGCATCAAAGAAACCATATTGTTTTTCAGTATCCACTTCCTTGCAAACAAGCTCCCAGAATCTATCTTCTGTGATACTTCCTTTCTGAAATTCCCTGCCAAATCTTTCAGCAGATTCCCTGAAAATGCCAGCAGGAACACCCAGAACACTTGCACAGTATGCATAAACCTTCGGCGGGGGGGGGGAAATCTGTCAGCGTGCCTTCTCAGTCAAAGATTACAGCTTCTATGGTTTCCATATCTATGGGAATATAATCAGCCTGCGCCTTAAAACAGTTATTTCGCAAACCCGACAATCACAAAGTGTTTGGTCTTGCTGATGGGTCTGCACTCAGCTATCACAACCCTGTCCCCCTCTTTCGCATGCAGGCAGGGCGGATTATGGGCCGGAATCCGGCTGGTTCTCCTCTCATACCTCTCGTATTTGGGTATATGGAAATGATAGCCAAACTCTATGGCTGCGGTATTATGCGCCTTTGCGCTTTTCACAATGCCCTCAAAAACCTTTCCCCTGATGGCTATGCTGCCATGCCAGGCGCAATACCTGTCGCTGCACTTGCCTCCGGGAGCTTTCACATCAAGGCCTATTGAGTGTTTCATAATGAATATAAACGATATATGATGCTGGCATATTTATAAACCTGAACATATGGACACGTATCCTCTCTACCGTCCTACTCCCCTCCTATTACCCATCACCACTTCCTGAGCTTCCTCTTGATCCTGTCCTCAGGCCTTGAAACAATTATCTTCCCGTCGACCCTGACGCCTTCGCCTGAAGGCAGCCTGAAGCTGAATGTCGCAGATTCCTTGGCAATCCTTTTGTCCCCTTTTGCCGTCCTTATCACGAGCATGTTCCTTGTCTCATCAATCACTGCCCCTTCCATGCCTTCCATTTTCTTGTCTGTGCAGTATACAATACCGACATCTAAGCCTATCAGCTCGTGCCTCACCAGGTTTCTCGGCGTTATCGGCATATTCCCATGATATTCAGAATCCAATAGGAAACACTATCTACCCAACCTCTATCTGCTCCGCTGCATACCCCATTCTTATCAGTATGCTTTTCACCCTGTCGGTGTGGCTGCCCTGCAGCTCTATCATGCCTTCCTTGAATGTCCCTCCGCAGGCGAGCCTTGTCTTCAGTTCCTTCAGCACATCCTTGGCATTCGCATCCTCCCCTATCCCTTTGACTAGCGTGACCATCTTCCCGTACCTTTTGGGAACTTCAGAAACAGTTATCTTTTCCTTTTCTTTCTCGAGTGCGGCGCATACACAAAGTTCCTTGGCAAGGCCGCATTTCGGGCATATTGTCATTGTCGCTTTCAGAGCCTCCTAGATAATGCTATCAGGCTATATTCTATCATGCCTCGGTTCTATATAAACCTTTATCGCAAGAGATCCAGAACCTTATCGGTCTTCGCCAGCCCCAAAATCAGACAACATCCTTTCTCATTGTCTTTATCCTTGCTATCGTCTTCCTCATCTCCCTTATCTTCCCTGGAGACTTGACAGAGGAGCCTATCTGCACATTGGCCTTTTCCTTGGCCAGCTCCAGGCTTATTTCCTGCAGCCTTTTATCTATCTCCTTCCTGTCCATCTGCCTGATCTCCTTTTTCCTCAGAATGGCCATAATCCTAAACCTTCTCCTCTTTGGGGCCGGCCCCCTCTTCAGGCAGGCCCTTCACAAGCTTTTCCACCTCTTCCTTCGCTTTCATTTCCTTCTCATCCCTCTTCGAATAGACAGGCTTGCCTGTTATGTCCAGGGCAAACCTCAGTATCCTTACCCTTATCCCTATCTTTCCGGGCTTTGTCTGGGCCTCCTCGAAGCCCTCATCCACAAGGGTTTTTGAATACTCTCCTGAATGTATTATTGTGCCTTCAATGAACTTGGCCCTGCTTGATTTTGCCCCGCCAAGCTTTCCCGCTATGACTATCTCAGCGCCTACAGCTCCGGCCTGCAGTACCCTCTTGACAGTAAGGTTGCCTATCTTCTTGTAGCTGTAACCCTTCTCAAGGGCTGATTTTATCTGCTTGGCGACTATCTTCGCATCCGTGTCGGGGTTGCTTATCTCCTTGACGTCTATCTGGGGGTTCTCGAGCTTGAACTGCTGCTTCAGGGCCTCTGTGATGCTATCGATGTTCCTTCCCCCCCTTCCTATTATCTTGCCCGGCTTGTTCGTGTATATGATAATCTTTATCCCCAGAGGAGTGGCCTGCAGCTCTATGTGGCTGTAATCGCCGGCAGGAAAGCTCTTCCTGATGTAATCCTCAATCCTGCTCTGCCTCCTGCCCAGTTCGACGAAATATTTGTTAAGCATAGACCTTTATCACCGGCTTGTATTGTCCAGAGAAGCCGCTCTTTCTGTAAGGAGCAGCAATCTCAAATACATTTTCTGTCACTTTTGTTTTTCTTTCAGCGCCCATTCTTTCCACTATACGGACAGCTTCATCAAAATCAGTTGTCCTATAGACGGTCGTAATTTTCCATGTCATACTATTTCTCCTCCAGAACAACCTGCACATGGGCAAACTTCCTTGTATCGCCGTGCATCTTGAACCTTCTTCCGGAGCGGTATTCGACGCCCTGATGGGCCGTGGCATGCACCACCAGTCTTTCTGCATCCAGGCCTTTTGCGTCTGCATTGGCTTCAGCGCTTTTCAGAAGATTGAGCATGGTTTTTGCAGTCTTGGTGTAGAATTTGCCCTCAAGGTTCCTCTTCCCTTCGACCATATCCTCAAGCAGTCTTTTGGCTTTCTCCAGCTGCCTGCCTCTTATGGCCTGGCACACTATTGCGGCCTTCCTCCTGCTGAGGTCGAGGTTCCTTCCATAGGCCTTTGCCGACTTCTTCTCGTTTCTCTTCAGAGCATACCGCAACATATCAAAGATTATCTGCGGATATGGTTTAAATAAGTTCTTACATAATCATAAGCGACAATATAGCGACTACTTCACATACCTGAGTGATATGCCATGTCAACCAACGATGTATCCTATACTTCCACTGCGCTGAGGGGACTTGTGCTGGGCGGCATTGCAGGTGCAGGAATTGATCTTTTATCTCAAGATGAGTATTTATCGGAATTAGAAACGTTAATATATTCTCCACTAGCAGCAGCTGGCTACTTTACCCCTGGTATTAAATCTACCAAAGAAAGATTTATTGCCGGAATATCATCATACGCCGGCTTCCTTGCCGGCAGGACAGCCTCTTTCATAGCTAGGAATTACATCTGAAAAATGAAAGCATGAAATAAGTTCCCAAAACCTGCTTCAATAGCCCACACATTAAATTCGCATCCCTTATTTCAGCGGCACATATCGCCACCCTTCTTTTCCAAAAAGAAGGGTAGGTTATCCAAGAAAAGGAATTACTTATGTCTATGTGTGATTATTTGCTTCTTACTTTAATGGAACATATCTGCTCGACTTCGTCGCCCCGAATCCAGGCGCAGAATGCTTCACGGCCTTCCTTGTAAGAACCAGCTCCCCCAGCCTGTGGCCCAGCATCTCAGGGATTATTGTGACAGGAACATACTCCTTGCCGCTGTATATGCCGAGCTTGGCCCCCAGCATCTGGGGCAAAACAGGCATGTCTCTCGCATGCGTCCTGTGGAACTTGTCCGGATGCTTTTTTATATCCTCCAGCAGCTTCTTCTGGGCGGGCAAAAGGCCCCTCTTGATATGCCTTCTCTGCCTTGACTTGAGCAGCTTCGCAAACTCCTCGGCAGGCATGACTTTCAGCTGCTCCAGCTCCACACCCCTGAACATGAATTTTGCCATAGTATATAGCTAGCATATCTATTTTTAAATCTTTTTGCCATTTATAATTGGTGGCATATGGTAATATATTCGATATCTGTAAATAGAAATGAATTGGCAAGGAGATTGAAGGAATTTAACATGATTGACTGGCATACCACGGCAGCAGCAGAAATGCTAATTCCACAAATCGAAGTAGAATCAGCTAGGTATCTGTGGAGTCATGGCTATGACGCCAGCGGCAGGTTAGCAGGAGAGATAAAGGTTTCACGCAAAATCAGGAATGTGGATATATCTGAAATGGGATCGATAGGAGAGAACTTTGGAGTTCCACTGGTAATCGACTGCAGAACTGATATTCTGGCAAAACCAATTAGGGTTTACCCTACCAAAGAAAAAGATCTCAAGCAGTAAAAGCTAACAATAAGAACCCTTTACTTCTTCCTTCCATACCCTTCGGACTGACAGCCCTGATTTTTAAAGGTTCCATCACCGGCTGCCTCTTGGCATTTTTTGCTCACTTTTAAATTATGGCTACAAAACTGTCTATGGCCAAAAATGACATAGTTGGCATAATATCATCCCCTAGCGGCTGTATTTACATTGCTGGCAACATTGTTCTACCAATTCATCATTGAGCCGGAGAAAGTTACTTTTCCAAGCATCCTTTTTATGGGCATCATAATTTTCGTGCTCATCATATATGTTGTATATTCATATTTCAGGAGCCTTGCAACCAGAACAGAAGAAAATTCCCAGGCTATATTAGAGATGAAGCAAAAAATAGACTATATGAAAGAGTTCCACAGTCTTGACAAGCGGCTTTCTCTGCTGGAAAAGCAGCTATTCTTGTTATATTATTCCTGTTATATCTAAAGTCTCTGGGAATACTCAAATTCTGATTCTTATTTCTTCCTCCTCCCAGTCCTCCTCGGGCTGATGGAGCCGACCTTTGCTCCAGGAGGCGCGTGCCTGCTTACTGACTTTGACTGTCCCGGGCCGGACTTGCCTCCAAAAGGATGGTCGACAGCATTCATGTTTACGGCCTTGCTCCTCGGGTAAAGCCTGCCTCTTGCATGCATGGCATGCCATTTCTTCCCTGCCTTGACAAAAGGCTTTTCTCCCCTCCCTTCGCCGGCAGGAATGCCTTTGACAGCCCTGCACGCAAGGCTTATCAGCTTCTGCTTCTTTGAAGGCAGTTGTATCAAGGCATACCCACCTTCCTTTCCGACAAGTATGCCTGCTGATCCAGAGGCCATGCAGAGCTGCGGGCCGGAATTCGGGTGGAGCTCTATGCCGAACACTGTCTGGCCTATGCTTATGGCTTCAAGAGGGGAAACATAATCAGATATCCTGCTGCCCACTGAAATGCCTTCAGGGGCTATCACATATCCCCTGCTGCCATCATCATACCTTATAACCGCTATCGGACTCGACCTTCTGACGTCCCTTATTATGTCGACCACTGCCCCGGGAATGTTCTTGTAGGCAGTAAGGTACATCTTCCTGGGGGGGACCCTGTACCTGCTTGATCCTTTCCCCCTGGCCTGCGAAATAATATTCTTGCCCATAAACCCATCACTTTACTTCTTTACCCCTTTATCGCCATAGACCTCTTCCTTTCCACATTGAATCTCGAAGCATGAAGGATTTCTATCCCGATAACCTCGCCGTGTTTGTCCAGTTCAACATTGATGCCAGGGACTATCTCTTCAAACCCCTCCTCCTCGCCCTCTTTCAGGCAGATGAACAGGGAATCAGATTTCCTGTCATAGTGGTATCTCTTATTCATGCCTTATCCACCTCCCTCTCATGATCCTATTTATTATTTTCTCCTCAGTTATGGGGTGAACGGTGATTATCTCAACATTTTCACCGCTTTCCTTGTATGCTATCATCATGCTCCTCACATTCTTATTATAATAAAGCTTTTTAATAGCTATAAACGTCCCTTCCGCTGTATCATGAAATTTCTGGTCAGGATTTTCATAAATTTTCCGTGGATATTCTTCGGGAATTTTCCTTATTTTAAGTCTCTTTTTCAGATGGTCTGTATAGTTTATTTCCAACCTTTTCACCTGAATTCATAATCATGGCGTGAGATTACACCATTCCAAGCCTTGTGGCAATGTCAGCCGCCTGGCCTTCCTTCAGGCTCACATAGGCCTTTTTCTTCCCGCTGAATGTTATTACAGTCCTCACGCCGGCAACCTTGATCTCAAACGCCTTCTCCACTGCCCTCTTCACCTGCCCTTTGGTGGCATGCCTGCTGACCATGAAAACAAGCTTGTTCTGGCCCTCTATCATGTTGACGGATTTTTCAGCAAGGTGGGGATGGGCAATTATTTTCCACGGATCAGGACTTCTTGCCAGCTTTTCAGGCTGTTTTTTGGCAGCCTTCGGCTTGGCAATCTCAGCCTTTTCCGCAGCCTTCACTTCCGGCGCTTTCGCCTCTGCTGGCATAAACAATAGATGGGCTGAGTGGTATTTAAAGATATTTTTCCAAGTTTTCACCAGAACTGAATCCGATCATCAGGCTGATAGAATGACTGGAAAAATGTTGCTGGTTTCTACACAACCCTCATCTGTAAGCAGATATGTACGGGAGGCCGTAGCTCAAGCACATAAAGTGATATATGAACACAGCATGCACCTCTTTGTGCGTCCCGAACAGGTCCATGAACTGATCCTTGTGCATCCGTATTCCCTTATACTTTCCGAAAGCGATCTCCCTGCCTATCCCCAATACCTCGAAGCCGGCAACAAATTCAAGCATGACGGAAGATCAGGCCTCTTCCTTCTCGAAAATTCAATCAGGGATAAGTATTCTAACAACAATGAAACGCCAGTAATCTTTTTCAATTTTCAAGGCGGGGCAGAAGTTGAAGAGCAGATCAGAAGATATCCGCCTGTTTCCATCTATACCACAGCAGCTTTTGGCAGGAGGCCGCTGGAAACAGCCGTGCAGATGAAAGATGAGATAAAATCAGCCATGATACCAAAGGCTCTTGCCCATCTGTTTGCAGACTGACCGGCCTCTGCCGGTTATTTATATGCGTCTACATCGTTCTGTTCTATCAGAACCGCTCATTTTCCTGAAACAGCCTCAAAGCCTATCCAGCCAGCCTTTTTTCCAGCCCCTTGACGGCAGATTCGGTCCAGACAACAAGCCTTCCCGCATGCGTTCCAGGAGCCAGAAGGGAGACTGTCAGGCCCTTCACATCGCACACCTCCACCCCTGCTATGTTTTCAGCGGCCCTTCTCACATTTTCCGTCTTGGAAGCGACTATCAATGGCCCTTTCTTCTGCCTCCATCTCCTGTTCCTCATCTTGCCCCTTCCTGCCCTCCTTTTTTTCTCAGAAACCCTTTCCATCTCTTTTTCAAGGCCCATTTTTTCAAGGAAATTCATCATATCTTTTACCTTTCCTATCCTTTCCATCTCGTCTGAAACAATCAGGGGCAGGTTTTTGACTTCTGAAACAATATGCCCCCTTGATGAAACAATCTCCCTCTCAAAGGACGCAAAAACAGCATGAATCAAGGCCTTTCTGTACTCCTTCGAATTGATCTTTTTCCCAAAGACCTTCTCCGCCTTCGGCGGATGGGCCCTCCTCCCCTTTGTGGCATGAGGAGAAAACCTTGCGACAAAGGAAAGATGGCCGGCATTCCCGTGTATCCTCGGGTTCCTCGCTATCTCCTTGTTCATCATGCTCATGTAGACGCCTCTTTCACCATGATAATGTGCGCTCGTCCTCTTTCCGGCCATGGGATCAGTCCCATACGGCTGCCTTCTCCTGCTATCTTCGCTTTCGACTGCCCTCTGGATAAGATCCTGCCTTATCGGCTCATTCAAAGACAGCTTTATTTCAATCTGGCCTTTTGAAGCGCCATCAAGACCATATACATGCATTTTCATATGGCAGATAATTGCACCGAAGAGCTTAAAAAGGTTAGAAATAAGCCGCTTTATGAAGGGCAAAACGCTTGCGACCAAACTCAGAATATTGCAGAAAAAGCTGCCGGCGGGTGAAGATCTGGATGACTCTCTCAGGAGGGAAATCGAGGAGCATAAAGGAAATCCGATAGTTTCCGAAGGCATTTCAGGCAACCCGTCTTACCCCGCGGAATATGTTTCAGATCTGTCAAGGAGAAAATGGGGGGAATTGCGAGGCCTGCGTCCTCACAGAGAGGATAAAGCTTACAATCAGGAAGTCAAAACTGCAGGAGAAATTTTCACCCAGACTGATGGATTTATAACTGAAGGTCTAGCTTCATCTGACAATCCCCTCGGCCTGACGGCAGGTTATGGAAGTGGTGTCTATTTGCTCAGTGACCTGTCCCGCTTTACAATTTCCCTGCCAGATGAAAGTATCCAGAATACGATAACAGGAGCAGCTGCTGTGTGGGGACTGGTTCAGGGGGGCAGAGACGCCTACAAGAAATGGGAAAAAAGAAAGGCGACTTTGAAGGAAGCAAGATGGCTTTCCAGACTGTTTTCCAGGCTTTACAAAAGCGAAGAGCCGCTTGTAACCAGACTTAAGAAACTGGAACAAGATCTGCCCCAAGGCGAAGAGCTTGATGACTCTCTCAGAAAGGAAATTGAAAAGCGCAGAGGGAATCCTGTTATCGATGGCTGCATTTCTGATCCGTCTTATCCCATGAAGCACGTATCTGCTTTATACACCAAAAAATGGGAAATGTCTTTTATATATTTCCCAAGGCTTTTCAGCAGCCTTTTTCCGCACAGAAGGGATGCTGAATACAATAAAGGGATAATGCCGGCCAAGAAACTTTTTCCGCAAGCAGACGGCTTTCTTGCAGAAGGCGTTTTTGTGTCTGACAATCCTATTGGAACAGCAACAAAATATTCCCTCACGGCATTTGCAATAGTCACAGCAGCAAAGTATGCACTTCCGCTCTTCGGCGTCCAGCTCGATGAAAAAACAATTGATGACGCCAGACAAGAGTTGACAGCCTACGCATCCTTATTGGGCACATATATAGGCGGCAGAGACGCCTACAGGAAATGGCTGAGGAGAGAATCAACATTCCATGAGGCTGAATGGCTCTCCCGAACGTTCTCGAGGCTTTACAGATAGTATAATATCAAGTTATACAAAAGTATAAATACCAGTTATACCAATATTAATCATGATCAAACAGAAGATGAAAGTCGGTCCAAAAGGCCAGGTGGTAATCCCAAAGATCTTCAGGGAAAGCCTACGCATGGGTCCGGGATCAGAAGTGTTCATATCAGAAGAGGAGGGCAGGCTTGTTGTTGAGAAGCCACAAATGGATCCAATAGCGGTCTTCAGGGCGATAGCCGCAAAGGGGAAAAATGTGAAGATTGATCCTGACAAGTCCTATGATGAAATGATGGAAGAGAGATGGAAGAAATGGAAGAACAGGCATACATAGATTCCAATGTTTTCTTGGATTCAATCCTCAATAGAGGGAAAGAAGGTATAAAAGCCACAGAACTGCTTGAAGCAGTAAAGAAAGGCAAAATGAAGATGGCAACATCAACCCTGACATTCGATGAGGTTTTCTGGATAGTGAAAAAAGAGAGGGGATATGAGAATGCCTTGCTTGGGATAGAGTTTTTTCTAAGTATCCCCAACTTAAGGTTTATCGATGTCAGCTTGGGCGTACTTTTCACTGCTCTTGAAATCATGAAGGAGAACAGGCTTGACCCAAGGGATGCTATACACGCTTCATGTGCCCTGTCATCAGGAATCAGGCTGATAATAAGCGAGGATTCGGATTTTGATAAGGTGAAGGGCCTCAAGAGGAAAGGGATTGCAGATCTGCATATTTGAATCAATTAGCTCTGTAGAAATCCTATAAACATGAGCCCCCCCCCAAGACATGATTGTCTAGACAAACCTTAGGAGGTATCTCTATGGAGCATTCTGAAAGCAGGATATATAAGCTCAGCAAAGAGCTTTCAGGGCTGGCACACCATTCCTCAGCTTTCGAATGGAGGGAAGTGGATTATTTAAATACCAACCAAGCTACTTATTAGTATCATTATTATGGCAGACAAGTCCGAAAAAAAACCAGAAGCAAAACAGGAGCAGAAGCCGGAAAAGGGTCAGCCGCAGGAAGAGAAAAAAGGCAGGCCCAAGTTCGCCCAGAAGCCAAAATTCGAGAAGAAGGAAGAGAAGCGCCTGAGGGCAAGGGAGATACTGAGGATATCCGAGACCGACCTTGATTCCACTAGGCCTGTAAAGAGGGCGCTCAGGGACATAACGGGCATAAGCTTCATGATGGCAAATGCGATCACCAATTCCCTTAGCCTCCAGGACAGGAAACTCAACACGCTCTCCGAAGATGAGGTAAAAACAGTCGAAGACGCCATTCTCAACCCGGAGAAGCATGGCATACCCCCTTGGATGCTGAACAGGAGGAGCGAATGGGAGACAGGGCAGAGGCGTCACGTCGTGGCAAGCAAGCTCGAGCTTACAGTGAAAATGGATATCAACAGGCTCAGGAAGCTGAAGGTCTACAAGGGAGTAAGGCATTCGCTTGGCCTCCCTGTAAGGGGCCAGAGAACCAGGAGCAGCTTCAGGCAGAGAGGCATAACAGTCGGCGTCAAGAGAGGCGCAGCAAAGCAGGCCGCTACAGCCGCTGCGGCTGAAAAGAAGAAAGAGGAGAAGAAATGAGCAAATCAGAGGGATGTAGTATAGGCTTTTCTTCCAAAGAAAAGCCCATCCGGCAAAAGAAGGATATACCACCGATAAGCATATCCTTCGGTTGCTGGGGGTTGATAACACTTGGTCAGCCTGTGACAGTGAAGTAAAGACTTCAAAAAAGTTGGCTGACCAAGTGAAGGGCCCGCAGAGGCCCTTATTGGGATACTTCCCTTCTGCGCTAAAGAGGAGAAGAAATAATGTGTGAATGATCATGGTTAACGGAGATCATGGTTAACGGAGATCATGTTGAAGGATAAACGGATATGAGGCGGATTGACAGGAAATGGAAAAGGCCAAGGGTGCCTTATGACGCTGCGAGGATAAAGGCAGAGGACGACATCCTCAAGAGCTATGGCCTCAGGAGGAAAAGGGAGATATGGAGGGCTGAAGCAATCATAAGAGGCCTGAGGGAGAGGGCAAGGAAGCTCATTGCGGAGAAGGACAGGGAGAAAGAGAAAATACTTCTGGGCAAGCTGGCAAAGATGGGCCTTCTGAAGGAGGGCTCAGTGCTTGACAATGTCCTGGCCCTCAAGACCACAGACATCCTTAACAGGAGGCTTGAGACGATAATCTTCAACAAGGGACTGGTGCAAAAGCCGCTGCAGGCCAGGCAGATAATCACCCATGGCCATGTCTATGTCGCGGGAGTAAGGACATACTACCCTTCCTATCTGGTTTCTCCTGAAGAAGAGGCGGCCATTGAAATCAGATATCCTCCAAAACAGGCGCAGCAGGCTGCGGCCGCAAAGATGGCAGAGGAGAATGCAAAGCCTGAAGCAGCAGAGGTGACAGAATAATATGGCAGGCAAGTCAGAGGCCACTGGGGGAAAAGCAAAGTCTGCCAAAAGAGGGGCGAAAGAGAAACCAGAATCCGGAGAGAAGCCGAAAGAGCAGGAGAAGATGAAGGCAGCTGAGAAGGACACCGGAGAAAAGGAAGCTTCAAAGGAAGAGCCAAAGAAGGATGATAAGAGACCAGAAGAGGCTGAAGCAGGGAAGCCTGAAAAGAAGCCTCCTGCCGAAACGAAGGGGAGGCAGCAGGTGAAGTGGGGCATAGCCCACATATTCAGCTCAGAGAACAATACTTTCATCCACATCACTGACATCACAGGCGCAGAAACCATTTCACGCGTGTCAGGAGGCATGATGGCCAACAGGGACAAGGATGCCAGCACCGCTTTCCCCTCCATGCTTGCCGCGAAAAAGGCGGCTGAAGAGGCCCTGAACAAAGGCATTACGGCAATACACCTCAAGGTAAGGGCGCCCGGAGGCCAGAAAAAGAAGGTTCCGGGAGAAGGGGCCCAGCCGGCAATCAGAGCGCTTATCAGGGCCGGCCTGAGGATAGGAAGGATAGAAGATGTCACCCCGATATCCCATGACGGCTGCAGGAAGCCGGGCGGGAGAAGGGGGAGAAGGGTATAAGTGTAAGTACCCCGGTAGATAGGAGTTGGTAAACTCAAAATCGATATACTTTTAAAAATCACAACCAAATCTCTATTGGAGAAAGATGGTAGAATGTTAACATCAGATAAGATACTAAGGAAGATTGCGAGGTATAAAAAAAGGATTGAAAAGTATGGAGTAAAAAGGATAGGTTTATTTGGCTCATATGCAAGAGATGAGCATATGGTGTCCAGCGATATTGATTTTATAGTGGAATTTGAAAAAGGGAAGGCCACATTGGACAATTTTATGAATTTGCAATTTTTTCTTGAAAAATTATTCGGTAAGAGAGTAGACCTTCTTACAGCAGAAGGAGTAAGGAGTATTAGAATAGAGGCTGTGAGGAAAAGTATTGAGGAGCGTGCAATATATGGCTGATAGAGGTGAGAGAGAGTTTCTTTTGGACATCACAGAGGCGTGTAAAAGAATAAGAGAATTTGTGAAGAACATGTCCTATGAAGACTTTTTGCGCGACACAAAACTCAGGATGCAGTGCTCAGAAATATTGAAATAATTGGTGAGGCGGTAAGGAATCTTTCAGATGAATTTAAAAACAAACATGGAGAGGTTGAATGGAAGAAAATAGCTGGGATGAGGGACAGGCTGATACATTTTTATTTTGGTGTTAACATGGAAATAGTATGGGATGTTGCCAAAAACAGAGCCCCTGAGTTAATGGGAAACATTTCAAAAATCCTGTCTGATTTAAAAGGCTAAGCAGTAATAGCTGTGGCATCGCAAAAGTTCCTCACCAAGGCGTTACGGCTTTTAAATACGCACTGCCATAAATATCTCATATTTTCGCGTAAGGACAGATTATGGTAAAATACAGCAAACCTCTTGCAGGGAGCCGGGGCTTTTGGCCCAAGAAAAGGGCCAAAAGAATCTTCCCAAGGGTGAGGTTCAGCCAGAAATATCCAAAAGCCGTGCCTGTGGCCTTTGCTGCCTACAAGGCAGGCATGGTGAGCGTCAGCTACATGGACCCCAGGAAGGAGTCGGCAACAAAGGGCCAGGAAATAGTCGAGGCCGCCACTGTACTGGAAGCGCCTCCCCTGAAGGTAATCGGCATAAAACTTTACAGGCTTGCATATTCAGCTTTGATAGATTCAGGGACAGTCTGGGCAGAGGGCCTGCCGAAGGATTTGTCAAGAGCAATGAGCATCCCAAAGAACCCAAGGGCAAAGGAGAGGCTGGAAAAATTTTCCAAGCTTGAGGGAATACATGACCTGAGGATTCTTGCCTGCACACAGCCAAAGGACGCCGGCTTCAAGAAGGCGCCTGAGGTTTTCGAGCTGCCAGTCGGAGGCGACCTGAAGGCCAAGTGGGAGTATGCAAAACAGAAGCTCGGCAGGGAGATATCGGCCAAGGAAATCTTTGAGGAAAGCGAGCCAGTTGATGTTATAGCAGTCACGAAAGGAAAAGGATACCAAGGCCCTGTGAAAAGATTCGGGGTAAAGATCAGGCCGAGGAAATCAGAAGGAAAAAGAAGGCACGTGGGCAGCCTGGGGCCATGGCATCCCGCAAGGGTTCTTCCCGGAAAAATAGCTATGGCCGGCCAGCTCGGCTTCCAGACAAGGACAGAGCACAACAAGAAGATTGTTAGGATAGGAAGCGATGGCCTCGCTGTTGCCGGCGGCATGCTCCACTACGGCCAGGTGAAAGGCGATTACATGCTGGTCCTGGGAAGCGTGCCGGGAAGCAGGAAGAGGCTTGTTTTCCTGAGGAAGCCTGTAAGGAATTACTCAAGGCCGGTGAAGATAGAAGTCAAAAAGGTATTTTCGGACTGACTGGCATTTTACCGACTTCCTTCAAAAACAATTCTAGCCAGCAGGAGGCGCATTCCCGTCAGCGGTCATATAGCACTGCACATTCTGCTCGAACCATCCCCTGGCCTGGGGCCCCTGAACCAGGTTCTTGTTGAAGAATATCACAGGCACCTGCGTGATGTTGATTTGCTGGCAGATGGCGAGGTTCTGGCCGCCGCAATCGACATATATCCTGCCTGAGAAAGCCCCGAGAGCCTGCAGTTGAGCTTGCGTGCCCTGGTCACTTGAAAGGCCGAATACCCTCAACTGCTTGTTGAAGAGGCAGTCGGCAAAAGCGCTCTGGTTGGCAAGGCTGGATTTCTGCAGCCGGAGATCGATAAGCCTGTCAGTGAAGAACTCCCCATCCCTTGTCACAAAGACGTCGGCGAGAATATCCCTGCCTGTAACATCCCTGAACCTCACTGTGACTTTCTGCAAGCCGTTCTGTTCAACGGTTTTTATAACCTCAACAGCCCCCCCTGAAACGACCTTGTACAGCTCCCTCACATTCTCCTCTGCCTTGCTCCTGTCCCCAGTGCCTGCTCCAAGGCCCAAAGGGTAATATGCAAGCAGGGCTATGACAGCAAGAGCAAGCACAATTATTGCACCCTTGTATAAGGCTGATATTTCAGAGTGTATGGCCAGAAGAACCACCATTATGCTAAATTAATTATGATGGCAAACTTTAAATATTTGACTCTTGACCGGCTTTGGGGCATGATTTATGAATCGATATCCACCAGCCATCCATTCTCCCAAAGCCCCTGATCATGCCCCTTCATACAATGGCATCTTCCGATATTTTCTGCTCAGCTCCCCCCAATCCCTGCTTCTTGCAAGCCACATGACATCAAAGTAAAGGCCCCACTTCCCCTTATGGCCCTGTCATTCTTTCCAGATCCTTCAAATCAAGGCAGAGAACAGGTCTGCCTTCAAACCCCGATATTTTCCTGCTGAACGATTTTCTCTTATCTGCCATTTTCAACCTCCACATCCCTCCCCCTTTATAGACGGCATGCAAAGGAAAGAATTCGTAATAATTTTTTTCATCGAACCATGCGCATTTGAAATCCTTCACCGCAAGCTTTGTCCTGCTTGCCAGAGCTAAAGCATAGACTGTCAGCTGATTGACTGCATTTATTCTGTGAGCTTCAGGCTTGTAGTCCATGACAAGGATCAATACATTTCTGACCTGCAGGATGTCCAAAGCAGAGCAGGGGGGGGGTGGATGCCCTTTCAAACATATTTAAACCTCCCCGTGAAACACTATCAGGGATAGATATGTCTGAACTGGAAATCAGGATACCTGAGGCGCTGAAAGGAGAGAAGGAGAGGCTTGAGAGACAGATAGAGGAGTTCATATCGTTTGAGGCCAAGCGCAAAATGCTGCTTGAATTCATCGACGATGTAATGAAAGGCTCCAAACAGCTCAGCGATGAAGAGCTTGTGGAGCTTTCCAGGAAGGTCAAAAAGGGCAGGTTTGAGAAGGCCAAGGCTGAATTGGAACAGATGAAGAGAAAAGGGCATGCCTGAGACGGGCCCATCTGAAGGGGAATGGTCTGAATGATGCTGGTTGCCGATACAAGCGTTTTGTTCTCGTTCTTCAACATGAGGTCTAGGGCAAGGGAACTGTCGACGCTGAAGGCTTTTGAACTGCTTTCCCCGGAATTTGCGCTTGCTGAATTAATGGAGCACAAAGCAGACATCAAGATGTGGTTTTCGCTGTCTGACCCACAATATTCCACTTCGGAGCTTGCCGGCAGCCTTGGCCCGCAGGAGGGCTGAGGAGGCATTTTGCTCCGGATAATGGATTTCCCATCAAGCCCTTTTCTCTTATTTTTCATTTCATTTTTCATCTTTCAATTCCTGCCTTTTTGTACACGGCATGCAGCGGGAAGAATTCGTAGTAATCTTTTTCATCGAACCATGCGCATTTGAAATCCTTCACCGCAAGCTTTGTCCTGCTTGCCAGAGCTAAAGCATAGACTGTCAGCTGATTGACTGCATTTATTCTGTGAGCTTCAGGCTTGTAGTCCAGGATATGAATCAGGCCGTTCCTGACCTGCAGGATGTCTATGTGGCCTGTTATCGGCGTATCGGCGTTTTCGAAATCCATTGCAAAGCCTTTATTCCTGAAATACCCGATATCATGGCGGGTAAGGTAAACAGGGATTTCGCATGCCATTGTCACTGAGTCATT
Organism: Candidatus Aenigmatarchaeota archaeon; assembly: GCA_016185435.1. Lineage (GTDB taxonomy): Archaea > Aenigmatarchaeota > Aenigmatarchaeia > QMZP01 > QMZP01 > JACPNN01. The sequence goes on from JACPNN010000023.1 coordinate 149,200, forward strand.
CGCTATCATGAAGTTTTGTATAGCTTCATGCCTTTCTCTGTTGTCTCTGGCCAGGTGCAGGCCAAGGGAGGCAAGCGTGTTTGCAAGGTTCTGTTTTTCTTGTTTAACAAATGGCAATGGCTCAAACTTTATCCGAGAGGATCTTGTTAATTCTTCAAATTCCTCCTGCTTCGGCTGGAAAATATGATGAGGG
>JACPNN010000020.1 GCA_016185435.1 Candidatus Aenigmatarchaeota archaeon
GCAGGGGCAACAAACAGGACCCTGACAAACACCAACAGCAACCAATATCAGATAAACACCTCCCCAGCCTTACTGGGCTGCACAGCTGACGCAGCCTGCACCATCAGGTTCTTCGCCACCGACAACGCCAACAACACCAACTACTCGGCCACAACATCAATCACAACAGACAACATTAATCCTTCAGTTGGCAACCTTTCCTTGAATGTCTCTTCTTCAAAGCAAAATAATTCCATCAGGATAAATGTCACAGTTGATGACACAAATGTAAACAACAACTGGACCTTTGTTTCTGGCGACGGAGGAGCTACCAACAGGACAGCGGCTAACACAGGAACCAATAATTTCCAGCTTAATTCCACTCCATTCAATATCGGCTGCTCCCCAGATGCCGCATGCACAATAAGAATATTCGCAGTTGATAATGCCAACAACACCAATGGTTCTGTTACAGCAACGCTCACTGTTGATGATACAGCCCCAACCGTCCAGCCAGTGGGCTACACCAATGCCACCCAGAAGAGGAATAACCAGCAGCTTACCCTGAATGTCCAGGTCTCTGACTCGGGTGCAGGCTTGGCAGGCACATGCTTCATCTGGGCAAACTCAGCAACAGCAAACAATACAGTTTCTGTCTCATCAGGATGGTGCAACTCAACATCCATCAACCTTACAGGAGCAAGCGATGGAAACCAAACTCTATATATCCTCCTTAACGATACCCTTGGCAACACCAAGGTCAACAACAGCTTTGCGGTTTGGATCGAAACTACAATGCCGGCAGCCTTGGCTTTTGTAACACCAACACCTGCTGCAACTGCCAACCTTAGCCAGTCATTTATCGCCCTCAACCTAACCTTCACAGAGAGCTACACAAGCTACTGCATATTTGAATTTGCAGGCGTTTCCTCAGAAAACTTCACAAACACATCATCAGCCCTCGGCTCTGACAGGCAGTGCTTCTACAACAAGACAGGCCTGGCAGACGGCAACTATACTATAAGGATTTATGTCAATGACACTTTCGGCAACATAAACGCCACTTCAACAAGACTAATCAAGTTAGACACAATAGGGCCATCTATTTCATTCAGCTGCACTCCAACGGAAGTTTCAAGGACACAGACTATAACATGCTCATGCAGTGCAACAGACAACCTGACAGGCGTTTCCGGAGGAGTGAGTTTCGCTGCCAATCCAAGCACAATTGACATCGGCACCTTCTCGACAGCCTGCACTGCAACAGACTATGCCGGAAATACGGCATCCTCAACCACAAGCTATGCAGTCACAGCAGCAGGAGGATTCAGCAGCGGCGGAGGCGGTGGAACTGTTTCAACGGCATCTTCAGGAACCAAGGTAAGCTACAGCTTCTCTTCAATAGAGCCATCCAAACCTGCTGAAATCAAACTTGAAACCAAGAATGTAGGCATCGATAATATCATAATAAAGACAGATACAACAGCCACCGGCGTCAGCCTTGATGTAACAAAACTTGATTCAAAACCTGCTGCCGCCAGCAGCCTGACGGCCACATCATACAATTATATCGAGATTAAGGCAGAAAACCTGCCCAAAGCCTCAATTACCGTAGATTTCAAAGTGGAGAAATCATGGATTACTGCAAACAATATAGAAAAGAATACAATAAGCCTGTACAGATACTCAACCAGCTGGAATAAGATGGATACCAAGATAGTCAAGGAAGATGCCACATACGCATACCTCCAGTCATCTCTTACAGGCTTTTCGATATTCTCGATTGCCGGAGAAACAAAGAAGGCAGAATGCTCAACAGGAGCCAAGAGATGCGCAGGAAATAATGTAGAGCAATGCAGCTCAGAGGACAAGTGGGTTGTTACAGAAGCCTGCACAAACGGCTGTGATACATCATCAGGCGCATGCATTACCCCCCCGCCTCAGCCTCAAAAGCCAGAAGAAGAGCAGGAAGTTCCGCAGCCGCCGCAGCCTCCTGTGGAGGTTGAGACCACAGCATATTCAAGCCAGCAGACTATTTTCACAATAATAGCTTTGCTGATAGGCCTTCTTGCTGTTTTATTCCTGATCAAAACAAAAGCAAAGGGCAAACAGAAAGCGCAGCCCAGAAAAAATATGTTTGGCTTTTAATCCTTTTTATCTTTATCACCGCAAGATCCAAGCCATTCAAAACCTCTGAACTATACAGAATTATCTAATCTTCTGCAGGTCATCCATTATCTTGTCCAGTTCCCCATGAACATCTTTTATATAGACGGTAACTTCGCTTTCCTTCTGCGCCCTGGGCATGTTCTGCATGTCCTGCTGTTCCCCGGCAAGCCTCTTTGTAAGCAAACTGAGGCGCTCATCAAGGCCTTCCATCGCTTTATACGCGCCGCCAATGACCTTGTTAAGCCTTTGCTCAGTCTCGGCCAGCATATCCACTGTTCTCCTCACCTCCATCGCATATGCCTGCAGCTCCTGCACATTTCTTACAACCTCTGAATACCTGTCAAGCTTTATGAAAAGCGGAGGAGAGCGCTGTGCAGACTGCATCCTTGGCTGCAATATATTCTGCCTTTCTTCTGCCTGTCCCGGTATTGCTGCAGAAACCGGCTGGGGGGCAGATATCTCCTGCCTTTCAGCCGGCAGGGCTATGCCTTCTTTGCGCTCCTGCTTCAGAAACATATTTATCCTATGCCTTTTTGCCTTAAAAATGCGCTGGGCGGGATTTTCTGCCTGATGGTGTTCATAGTTCTGGTCCTTGCTTTCTTTGGATAACCTACCCTTTCTTTTTCAAAGAAAGGGTGGCTGGAATCGAACCCGCATCGACACCGTGGCAGGGTGCCGTCCTACCATTGCCCTGTCCCCCTTTCAACTATGCGGAGGTGATTAAGGACATTTAGACTACCAGCGCAATGATAGAATAATGATGCAGCTTTTTAAAAAGGCTACATATTTGCCGCCTTCCCATCCTTAGCAGAGAAGATGCCATACTCATATCCGCCTATTGCGCGCTTGAAAATTATCATGCCCAATGCATTTCTCAGATATCTCAGGCACAGCCTCAGGCTTCCCTCCTTCTCCAGCCTCCTCGCTGAAGTGGCAACCATCCTGTCCATCAGCTTCACTTTACCCACCACTGAAATGCGCCTGGAAAAGTCAACATCCTCGCTGTGGGCCATGTCCTCCTTAAAGCATCCTGCCCTGAAGAATGCCCTTTTCCTGAAGCAGCAGCAGAAGCCCGCATGGTATGGAAACAGCTTTAGCCGCCAGGTAAGGATAAGCAGCACATCGGCAGCCTTATAGAGCATCTTGTATAACATGCTCCTGTCAATGCATGTAAACCTGCATGCCATGCCTATTATGCCTTCCTGGGAGAAAAGCCTCCCAACAGATTCGATGAAATCAGGAGGGACAACAGTGTCGGCATCCAGGAAGAGCAAAAGAGAGCCTCTGGCGGCTCTGGCGCCTTCATTTCTGCCGGCAGCAACGCCTTTCCTGCCGACTTTAAGCAGCCTGGCCCCATATTCGGCAGCTATTTCAGCAGTCCTATCTGTGCTGTTCCAGTCGGCAATAATAGTTTCAAAATCCTTTGATGTCTGCCCTTTCAAGGATTCCAGAAGCTTCCCTATATAGAGCCCCTCATTATATGCCGGTATTATGACGGACACGGTTACATTTTTCATACATTATCCATAGGAATATGCCTAAAATCATAAAAAGGTTATTGAATTTCACGATACTTATCAGCATCTGCCATCCTTTCCTTTGCCCGTTTGGTTATGAAGCATAATCGGATATTGAAACAGGTAGCGACCTGCTTCGTAACCCATAGCTGTTTCGTCACCAATGATATGCTTCTGTCTCCTACTGCCCTCTTTTTTTGGAAAAGAGGGCGGAATGGACCGGTCGGGGGTTGAACCCGAAGCTTATGGAGCCGCAGAATATCATATTCTGCCTGCTTCTCCACCATGCCTTCACCTTGCCCTTTTTTCAAAGGATGATAAGGTGGCGATCTACCATTGATCTACCGGCCCCTGTTCTTATAAAATGGAAATCCGCCATTTATAACTTTGACGAGAAAGGCACTTTTGCCCTCCTGCCTAAATACGCCGGCTAATGTGAACATTGATTATATGTGCTGTCCTTATTCATCCCTTTATGGCGCATCTGTTTGGCCCTTCCTCCAAAGCTTTGGCATGCTCCTCGTCCAGGTCTGTATCGTTCCTGTTTATCTCGATTATTTCAAGGTGGTTAGGCGGTTTCTGGGGGACATTCGAGCAGGAAAGGACAAACTCATTTTCAGGCGAATTAAGTATTCTAAGACTTTCTTTCAATTTTCCAAGGCTTCCTCCAACCACTTCCCCTGCCCTGACTTTCACATCCTGGCCAAAATGCCCGGGCAGTATGACGGTATCCTTTGGCAGCTTCATGATCTTATTTTTCAGCGTGCCATAAAGCTGCAGAGCCTGCTGATGTGCATTTTCCTTCAGATCGGGCCTCCCCACGCCTTCAATGAAAAGTGTATCGCCGGTCAGCAGGTATTTGCCATTAATAAGGAAGCATGTGCTCCCTTTCGTGTGGCCTGGAGCAGCGATGCATTCTATATTTACCCTCCCAATCCTTATTGCCAATCCATCCCTTATCTCATCATATCCTGAGAATCTGTAGCCCTCAGCAGGGTTCAGATAAAGCCTTGCCTTCGAAAGCTTTGCCAGCCATCTCGCCCCTGATATGTGATCCGCATGCTGGTGCGTGTCCGCAACAGCCAATATCCTCACATTCTTTCCCGCTGCGGTTTCCAGATATTCGCCTGCGAGAAAGGATGGATCAAAGACAATGGCTTTGCCGTCCGAGGCAACCATATATGAAAGGCAGCCTTTTCCAGGCCTCCTGAACTGGATTATCTCATATCCGCTTTCTTTCATTTCAACTGCATCAAATATGCAGTTCCATTCGGCCATCCCGCCTGCAAGGGTTTTGACATCCATCCCCATGCCTGAAAGCATCTGTGTCGCCATGGAACTCCTTACGCCATGGGAGCAGACTGTTATAATTTCCTTCCCATCTGATATCTCATCGATCCTGCCCCTGAGCTCATCAAGAGGAATGTTTTTGCTGCCCTCTATTCTCCAGTCCTCATATTCCTCTTTGCTCCTCACATCCAGAAGAAACAGCCGCTCGCCATTGTCAATCCTGTTCTTCAGATCCTTCGCCTCTATTTCATTCATAGGACTGTTAAATCTATGCCTGCCCCATATTTAAAAACAGCAATCGCAATTTACACTCAGCGGGCCGGTGGTCTAGCGGCTATGACGCCGCCCTTACAAGGCGGAGACCGGCAGTTCGATTCTGCCCCGGCCCATATCATTTTTTCAGCTCGATTTTGGCATTTTCTTCAAGCAATTTCACTATAGAAGAAAAATCCTCTCTACCCAAGCCTTTCTCCACAGCTTTTTCGAATGCCTTAGAAATTTCTTTACTAAGCGGCAAATCTAAACCCAATTTTTTAATTTCCTCTGAAGCAAGGCCTATATCCTTTCTCATCAATTCTAGTTTAAAATCAGACGTGAAGTCTCTTTTCAAAATCCTGCCAATTTTTGCAGAAGCTACCCCGTTTTTTGGACCTGAATTTTCAAAGATTTCTAGCATAGCTTCCAAAGGCACACCGTTTTTCACACCAAGGATTAGGCCCTCCAGATATCCTTCCAAAATCAGAGACTGCGCAAGATTCAAGCCAATCTTTGCTCTCTGACCGTAACTATTGTCACCACAATAAACCGCTTTGCTGCCCATAGCATTAAAAATAGGCATGCATTCATCAAGGACATCTTTATCGCCTCCAACCATGAACATTATTGTCCCGCTTTCTGCTCCTGTTTTGCTGCCTGTCATTGGCGCATCTAGGAAATCTGCCCCTCTTCTCCTGCATTCTTCAGCAATTTTCAAAGTTAAATCAACGGATGTTGTGCCGCAATCCACGAGAATCTTGCCTTCTTTCAGTGTCTGAAAGCCGCCATTTTCTGATGACAGCACCTCATCTAGAGCAGAATCATTGGATACGCATATTATAATAATCTCAGCCTTTTCGCAGGCCTCTTTTGCCGAATCAACAATTTGCAATTTTTCATGATTCAGCTCTTCTGTCCTCACCCTCGTTCTGTTGTACGCAAAAACCCTGAAGCCTTTATTTAACAAATTCTTTACCATTCCCCTACCCATAGTACCTATGCCTATGAAGCCTATTTTGTTCATTTTCATTATAATCGGTTCGATATTTATATCCACTTGCAGCAGACGTCACCCAGTCTTTATCGATGCTTATCCCCCCTCTTCACTAATAAAGGCATCCACAATATCTATACTAATGAGCTGGATACTTTTCACCATTATAGGGATAACATTCTGGTCATTCGCCAATATTGTAGACAAGCATATTATCGACAAGCGATTGAAAAATGCTGTTCTGGCCGCAGTCCTGTTCGAGTTTGTCAGCCTGTTCCCTGCTTTCTGGATATTTTTAGCATACGGCCTTCCAAAACCCGGGCCTCTCCTTCTGCTCGCCTTCTCCGCAGGCCTGCTGAAGATAGCATCGACATGGCTCTATTTCAAGGGACTGAAAGTGGAAGAGCCGAGCAGGGTTGTCGCCTTGTACAACCTTTCGCCGCTTGTTGTGCCTGTCTTCGCATTCATTTTTCTCGGGGAAGTATTGGGCCCTGAAAAATATCTGGGAATAATGCTCCTTGTTTCCGGGGCAGTGCTGATATCCATGAAAGGCGTTTCGGGCTTCAGCCTTTCAAAGGCCTTCATGCCAATTATGGCCTCCATGCTCTTGTGGGTCATGTACTACATTGTCATCAAGTCTGCTGTGGATTCCATAGGATTCTTCCAGACCTTTGCATTGTCCGCTATCGGCTCGACAGCTTTCAGCATCCCCTTCATCATATTCTACAAAAAAGAAGCAGGGAATGCCATTCACAGCAAAAAGCTTTCGCTTCTCCTGATATTTTCGAAATCCCTCGGTTTCGCAGGCCTCGCATTCATCATGCTTGCCCTCTCTTCCGGCTATGTCTCTCTTGTCTCTGCTCTTGAAAGCATCCAGCCGCTGGTCGTGCTCCTCTTCTCCTATCTTCTTGGAAGGATGCGGCCTGAGCTGTTGGAGGAGGGAGTTGGCAGGAAGGAAATGGGGCTCAAGCTTGCATCTATATTTCTGATGATAGCAGGAACATTTCTGATATCATAAATACAGGGACATCACCTGTATTTCTGATCCATCTTTCATCGTAGCATTGGTAATCCATTTTCCAATTTTTCAAAAAGAAAGTGTTGACAGAAAATACGAATTATTATTCAATTCAATATCGGTAATCCCTTTTCTTGGATACCTTACCCTTCTTTTCGGAAAAGAAGGGTAGTGCGCCAGCCGGGACTTAGACTGTTGGTTGAGTTGTCGCCTTCGCTAAATGCGTAAACGTGGCAGAGGATTTTTATATTAGGTTGAAATAATAAAGATATTATGGAATATAAATTTACAAAAATATTTTTAATTTTAGGATTAGTATCAACTCTAATAATATTTTTCAACTCAGGTTCTTTGATTTCTTATGGATTATCTGTTGTTATTTTTACATTGGTAATTGGTTCAATAGGTTTGATAATTGACAAGCTAACTCTTAAGCAATATAAACTTCCTGTAATTTTGATTATTATTTATATTTTGATTGGTGGATTCTACTTGTTTGCAATTATAACTTCCGCCCAATGTTTAGGATGTAGACTTGTAATATATGAAAATATGTTCACTGGAGAATGCAAAAAATTGTGTGTGGGTTGTGGTTCCTATGCCCCTTGGTATTTGGCCACAAGTGCCAGTTGCGTTGAACCCGTACTTAGAGATGAATGCAATAAGTTAACTCCCAATGCACTTGAAGTTTATAATAATTCATGTGATATTTATGTCGAAATAAATAGAATTTTTTATAGATATAAATGAATGTAAAGCACTTGCTGCGATAAGACAGAAAATTGCGATATAGGCATATATCATATACGATAAAAAGGTGTGTTTTTCTCACACCTTTTCAATCCTCCCTTCAAATTTCCAAAAAACTTAGACTTGATTGTATATATAATAATTTTAGCTAAACGGAAGGCACTTTTTGGACATCCTTGTGGCTAAAGGCCTTAAAGTTTTTGTTTGGAACAACTTTACATATCAGCTTTAGCCTGTCAAGGTAGAAGACTCTCCTTTGGACGCTCAGGCCCTTAGCTTTGCAGGTCTCGATGAATTCCTCTATAGTAAGCTTGTTGCCTTCGGTTATGTGAGGGCTGCTTCCTATTTCCTGAAACAATACGTTAAACCGCTTCTCAATTTCAGGATAAAGCAAGCCTGTATCGCCAGCCATACTTGACCATTTTTAAACGACCTTAAGAATGCCAGCCCTAATCTCAACCAAAAGAGGAGTGCGCCAGCCGGGAATTGAACCCGGACCATGAGCTGTTTCCCTGATTTCATTTGCCTTTCTTTGGGCAACTTACCCTTTCTTTTGGAAAGAAAGGGCAGATGGGAAGCTCAGATCATGCCGTTAGATCACTGGCGCCTTTCTTGTGCCTGCCTATATCCTTCTATGAATTGTGCGCTTAACTTATTATTTCAAGCTCAGAATAAAATAACATTCATATGCGGGCTGTGTAACTCAAAATAACTCATCCCACTCCTTTTCATGCTCAAATACCAGCCACACTCTTCTATTTTGGCTGTCTCTATAATATGGCTCTACAGAAAAGTCAGGATCATACCCTGTTAAATTTTCGTCAGGCTTGGGGTATAATACAGCCTCTAATAGTTCTAAATCTTGCGGCTCAATATCACCAGCGAGAGGTATTTTCGCTATATAAGAATTCCCTGCAGGCAATTTTATGGAAAAATGATAAATACTTTTCCCTATCCCCTCTATTTTTTCCTTTTCAATCGCATCCTTTCTGTATATTCCATTCTTCAGTATATATCGTGGCAAATGGCCAGTCCTTCCTGTATCCCTGACTTCATCCACTGTCGTGGCTATTCTGCAACGCTCCTTTTTCAAGAATATGGCAAGGTCTTCCATCCCGTAGAGCTCAATGCCCTTTTGCTGCACACAGCCCTTATAAGATTTTGCAGTCAAAGAGCAGTACTTGGGCTCAAATCCCATTCTCTCTATGATGCCGGTAAGTACAGTAAATGACATTCCACCGCCACGGATTATGGGAACAAATGTATCAGGCCATGGACCTTTCTTCTTAATCTCTTCTACAAGTTTTATGGAATCTGCTTCGAGCTTCTTCCATGAAATAGGCAATCGATAGACATCTTCCATAACTCTATAGCACTGTAAGTTTTAAAAAATAATCACATCACCGGGTGTCACACAACATCCGCCTGTATACCGGCCTTCTCCGCAAGAATCCTTTTCATCTCGGCCTTCACCTTCCCCATCTCCTCCAGAACCACTGCCCTCTTGTTCGCTTCCAGAGAAATCTCCCTCCCCTTCTCCTCCATCTGCTTTCTTACAGAAGCGGCCTCGCTTTCAAGCGTTTCCTTTTTTCCTTTCAGCCACATCAGCATGCTAAGCTCCTTCTGCATCTTTTCCTTCTCAAAGGCTATCTCTTTTATTTTATTCTCATGTTTCCGCACCTTTTCCCTCAGATTCATTATATCCTCTCTGGGAACAATATCCTGCTTTATCCCTTCCAGCCTCTCAAGTATAGGCACAATTTCCCTGATTTCCCCCGGCTCCTCTATCATCTTTCTGAAAACCGCTGAAAATTCCTTGGAAATCAGCCTGCCGCTGTCCAGGTGGTGCCAGAGGCCTTTCATCCGCTTCCTCCTTTCAGAGACACGAGACCTTGCATTCACTATTTCCCTGTCCTCATCTCCCCTGAGCATATCCAGCGACTCCTCCAGGGCCTTGATCCTTTTCCAGCCCTCATGCCTGCCAAGCTCCTCCATCCCCTTTCCTATCTTCTCCAGGTCCAATTGCAGTTTCTCTGTTTCTTTTTTCATCCACCCGGCATTCGAATCAGAATCCCTGAGCTTCAATTCAAAAGCAGTATATCTTTCCATCACTTTCCTGATTCCTTCAGCAGCATGAAGGATGGCAGAATCTTCCCCAAACTTTCTGTATTTCTCGAGCCTCTGCTGCATGGCCTTTATTTTTTCCATAAAAGCCTCGGACTCTTCCGAATAGTAATTGGATATCACATAGGCCTGCTTGTGGGTCATGCTCGCGCCCAGTTTCTGCGAGATCGTTTTGTGGAAGGATTCAATGTCCGCAAGCGTTTCAGCATTTGGCTCAGGCAATGAAGAAAAGTTCCCCCTGATCTGCTTCATCAGCGATTCCTTTATCATCTCGGCCGCAGGCAATGTGCCGGGTTTGGACGAGATTTTTCCGGCGGCCTCAGGCAGGCCTCTTGCATATTCCAGTATCTCCTTCTGCATATCCAGCAGCTTCCCTTTTGCTGCCTCTATTTCCGCACCTTTTGTTTCGAGAAAGAATTTCCGGACATCGTGAATATCTATCTTTGTTGCCTCTTTCCTTGCCTCTTCCTTTATCTCTACTCCCCTTTTCCCGAAAAAAATGTCAAAAAGCCCCATAACCCCTTGTTCCTTCACTCCATCATTTAATAATTAAAGCAAAACAACTTATTCTAATCTGTACCCTATTGTTTATCCTATGGCAAAAAACCACAACCTTTATGACACAGTCATTATCGGGGCAGGCTGTACAGGACTGGCTGCAGCCATGTACGCAGGCAGGCTTAACCTGAAGACGCTTGTTCTGGGAGCTTCCCACAGCAATGAGCTTCCGACAGGGGGAGTAATAACGCTTACAGAGATAGTGGAAAACTACCCGGGCTTCATAAGGCTTACAGGGCCGGAGCTGGCCAAAAAACTCGAGGATCATGCGCTTGATTATAAAGAAATGGTTGAAATCAAGGAAGAGAAGGCGCTGGATATTATAAAAAACGGGGATTGTTTCACTGTAAAAACAGATTCAGGCAGTTATAACGCAAAAACATTGATATTCACAACAGGCACCCAGTGGAAAAAACTCCCGATGAAAGGGGCAAAGGAATTCGAAAGCAAAGGCGTGCATTACTGCGCGCTTTGTGACGGGGCAATCTATAAGAAAAAAACAGTGGCCATAATAGGCGGCAGCGATACCGCAGCCAAGGAAGCTCTCCTTCTTTCAGAGCTCTGCAGGGAGGTTTACATAATCTATAGGGGCGAAAAGATAAGGCCGGAGCCCATAAACGGAAAGAGGATAGAGGCAAAAGGAAATATTCATGTCATTACCAACACAAATGTAATAGAGATAGCAGGCGGCAAATTTGTGGACAGGGTCATACTTGACAGGCCCTACAACGGCTCAAACATCCTCGAGCTAAACGCTGTATTCGGAGCCATAGGAAATATACCGCTTTCAGGCCTGGCCAGGAAGCTCGGAATAAAGACAAATGAGAAAGGCGAGATAATCATCAACAGGGAGACGGAAACAAACATAAAAGGCGTTTTTGCGGCAGGCGATGTTGTCGATTCAAGCTTCAAGCAGGCCATAACAGGCGTTGGAGAAGGCGTAACAGCGGCACACTCGGCCTTCAGGTATGTGTCCGAAAGCACTATTGACTTCTGACGATACACAGATAACAGAGCTCTATGGACAGCATTTGATTGCAGCAATGGTTTCCTCATACATTGCGGCAAGAAAACACAACATATGCGGTTATTTCAGTCTAATAAATGTAACACTAAAACCTCCTCTCCCCCGCCACATTCCCGTCCTTGAGCCAAACGCCCCTTTGCGCCGTCCCCAATAAATCTTTATATAGTACAAAAACGATACAAAATTGTACTATGAAAGAAATAATCAGTACAATACTCGACTCATGGAAGTCTAGGGAGCTGCCTGAAACCATAGCCAGGGATATAGACATTTCAGGGTACGCAAAAATGAAGGTCAGGAAAATCGTAGTTGTGACAGGCTTCAGGAGATGCGGAAAGACCTACCTCCTTTTGCACTTCATAAAGGAGCTCCTTAAAGGCTCCTCGAGGGAAAAGGTTGTCTACATAAACCTTGAGGACGAAAGGATACCACTGAAGACAGAATTCCTGACAGAACTGATTCCTACAATAAAGCAGCACTTTAGAATGCCTGACTTCCTCTTCCTGGACGAGCCCCAGTCAATAGCTAACTGGAGCAAATGGCTTAGGAGAATATATGACACTGAGCAGAAGGCCATGCTTTTCGTCACCGGCTCCAGTTCCAAGGTTTCAAGCGGGGAAATACCCACAGAGCTGAGGGGGAGGTTTCTTGAAATCCATGTTTTCCCCCTGAGCTTCAAGGAATTTCTCAAATTCAAAGGGGTTGATGTGGACTTGAAGGAAGCAGTGCATTCAGAAAGCGGGAGGGTGCAGATATTAAGGGGCCTCAACGAGTATCTGGAGTACGGCGGCCTGCCTGAAGTTGTTCTCTCTGAGGAAGGGAAAAAGGAGGAGCTGGTGCAGAGCTACTACAACACCGTCGTCAAGATGGACATAATCGAAAAGTTCAAGGTGAGGAATGAGGAGGGAATGAAAGCCCTCCTGAGGCTACTGCTGAACTCCACCAGGTATTCAATAAGCAGGCTTTATGACACAATGAAAAGCCTCAACTACCAGATAGGCAAAACAACAGTGCAGGAGTACATTTCCTATATGGAATCTTCCTATTTCATGCACAGCCTTCCGATATTTTCCTACAATGTAAAGGCCGAGCTCCAATACCCGAGGAAAGCGTATTTTATCGACAATAGCTTCATCACCCTGTTTTCTTCCAAATTCTCCAAGAACAAGGGCAGGCTTTATGAGAACCTTGTCTTCGTTGAGCTGAAGAGAAGGTCCAAGAAGTTCTATTATTGGCTGTCGAGGCAGAAGGAGGAGGTTGATTTCGTAATACTTGATGGCCTAAAAGTAAAGCAGCTCATGCAGGTTTCAACGGATATGGATGACCTTGAAACAAGGAAGAGGGAGACAAAGGCCCTTTTGAAGGCCAGCAAGGAGCTGAGATGCAGCAATTTGATTGTGATAACAGAAGATTTGGATAGAAAGGAGAGGCTGAAAGGCAAGACCATTGTTTACAGGCCTCTTTGGAAATGGCTTTTGGATTTGTGATGAAATAGAATTTGTTGATGCCAGCCTAACTGATTCAAGATTCGCTTTCACAAAAAAGGCTAAAAATTCTGACCCCGACTCTTATTGTTTTATTAACTGTAGATAGTCGTTTCTTTAGCAAGCTGATGGCATAGAAGCATTAGCACATACTTCGTTACTATCAGCATACCTTCCCAAAGCATTATCGTAATATGTCAAATGGCAACATACTGTCACTTTGTTTTCTTGATCGACTCTAACAACCATATAGTTTGTGGGCAAATTTGTTCTAGAACAGGTGCCTGATGTTATTTCATTACTGTATTTACTTCCAGAAAGCATTCTTGTACAAGAAAGTTGTGGATAATCTCCAGGTATATCACATCTATAATATAGAGTTCCACCAATATTTCTACAGTTGCTTTTACCTTCTTTACAATCTTTGCACATTGTTTTATCCCAATCTGTCCAGATAAGTGAGTCAGTTAGAATGGTGACAGAATTGTCTTTAAGTGTTATGTTCAAAGCAACTTCTTTCTTAATATTTTCATCTTTATCACAAATACGATTGTAATTTGAATCTAAGCAGCACTCAGTACCTATCCTAATGTAAGGTGCATTACATGTTACATTATTCTGGGATGTGTTCTGAATACAGCCACTTACCAAGATAATCGCTATGATTGGTAAAATGTATGTAAGGGCATATAATCTCATAAGATGCAATTGTTGTTTCAATTATTGATTTAAAAGCTTATTCTATTAAGAACTTAGGGCAAATTGTACTTCTATTTTCCCAAATACCATAGACACAAATAGGCAATTTTAGCTTCTTAACACGTTCTTTACAGTTATGACATTCCACAGTTATTATTAAGGGTAAGATTATATCCCAGCCACCTGAATATAGTATATATGCCTCGCTTTTCATGTCCCAAATGTCGTTCTCGCAACTATTGGCATATCCGGCGCAACAAACTCAAGTGCAGATGGTGCAGACATGAGTTCGCAAAGAGA
>JACPNN010000011.1 GCA_016185435.1 Candidatus Aenigmatarchaeota archaeon
CGGAGGGAGCCTGTCATCCTATGGGGGGGATTTTGTCTCTGGCATAGGCGGGGATTGGACTTTCAGGGGGAGCGATGGTGGGAATGTGGAGATAAGGGCAGGTGAGGCGAGGGTGATGGGGGATGTTGTCACCAAGGGCGGGAAGGCTGTGGCTGCTGAGGGGTCGTATTCTGGGTATGCGCAGACTGTGATTGGGGGGGATGCGGGGAGGATAAGCGTGGCTGCTGATTCAATAGACATATACGGTAAAATTTTGGGATATGGAGGAAATGGTAGTGTAACAGGCAACACTAATTATAAGACTGCTATTGGTGGTAAAGCCACCTTCGTGAAGCTGGTAACCGATACCATCAAGATAAATGGTTCCATCGAACTGAGGGGAGGCAGCCCCAGTCCAGTAGGAACTAGATTGAACGGCAACGGAGGCAATTTCACTTCTCTGGCCTGCAAAACGGATTTCGACAATTCGAACATCACAGCCCTTGCCGGCTCAGGTGGAAGCGGCGGAAGTAGTGGCAAGCTGAATGCTTTCTATTCCAGCATTTCGAAGGTTGGGGCAACAATAACTCCAGGTCTTAATGAGTCCAGAGGCTTCCTCAAGGTGGTAATCAAGGATCGCGACGGCAACCCCCTACCTGGCGAAACTGTCACAGTCTATCAGAATGGCACAAATATAATCGGCTGCAGGGAGGTTACAGACTCGGAGGGAGCCATCAGATGCGGGCTAAGCAATTCAACACTGTATGACATTAATTTCACATCCGGCTACATAGAGAAGTTCGATGGCAATCCCGTAAAGCTGCCGCAATGCGGCCTCGGCGCCTTTGTCAGCATCGTGTCGATTGAAAGGATCGAGCCGTCATTCTACTCGCCTGTAAGAAATGGATATTATTCGAATTCACAGGAACTGAAAGTCATCTGGAATTCAACAGAAGATGTATCCCGCTATATTGTGGACTATAAGGTAACCCCCTCTCCAGCTGTCTGGAACTGGTGGCTGGACACTGTAGAAAGAAGCGCAGTCTTTGGAAGGCTTCTGCCTGCTCCTGTGACTGAAGGGAACACATATTCATTCAGGGCGAGGAACTATTTCGGCGTCTCATGGTCGAGGGAGATGAATGTGACAACCGACCTCACAGGCCCCTCCTGCGAAATAATCGCAAACCCATATCTTCCGAGGAACTTTACCCTTTCCTGGCAGGCCTCTGATGCGCTTTCCGGGGTGCAACTTATTGAAGTGGATATTAAGGAAGGGGATAATGACTGGAAGCCGCTGTCAAGCCTCTGCACCGTTGCGGACCTGCAGGCCTCTTGCAGCCTGCTGCCGGGCAAATACGCATTCAGGTGCAGGGCAAGCGATTATGCGCGCAACACAGGAGCGTACTCTGCAGAAAGGAATGTGACTGTTGTTGACGGCTCAATCATGTTCCCCCTGCCGAGATGGATAGGCAGCAGAGCGGCTGAATGGGTTCTGCCAAAGGGCTTCAGGGTATCATGGGACGGATATTACCAGTCAACTGCAATAAGCTGCTACAATGTGAAATGGTTCTCAGGGCCTATGGGCAGCATGCCGCCTTCAGACCCTGCATTATGGAACAGCCTGAACAATAGCGGCGATGCCTGCCTTCCGGAAAGCCAGAAATCCTTTGTATTCAATTCCAGCGTTGCAGACAACTATACCTACCACTTCATTGTCAGAGCGACAAACATAAATGGAGAGATAGAGCCATGGCCTGCAGCGACGAACCCGACAGAGAATGAGACGAGAAGGATGACCAACACCACAGTGGACACAATACCGCCTTCAGTGGGCATACAGACATTTGACTCCAACGGGACTGCCTTGCCGATACTGAACGGCATCATAAACCTTTCGCAGGGGCTGGAGATAGTTGTGAATGGCGCTGACTCCATCTCAGGAATAAGGAAAACAGGCATCTCTGGCGTGCGGAATGGAAGAGTTTCAACGAGCTTTTCTGTCGAGTGCCCCAGCAGCGAATGCAGGTACAAGCCGAACCTTACGCTAGATGATGAGATAACATTCAACGCTTCTGCAGAAGACAACGCATTGAATGCGAACTATGCAAGAGGCAATGGAACAGCAATAGGAGCCATAGGATATCCGTGCATTGGCAATTCAAGCTGCTCGTCTCCTTTGATATGCGATTCTGTACATAAGGCATGCGTGCCGCCGAATGCCACGGCATGCCAGAGAGATTCAGACTGCGCAAGCTGCCAGCTGTGCGACAGCAGGCTTAACATATGCCTTTCGCCTGAAAGCGGCTACCGCTTCTTTGCTGTCAGGCATCCATTGGCTGCTTTTGCAGTCCACAATCTTGCGTTTCTTCTGGGTTCAGGAGCGATGGATATTGCAGTCAATGTAAGGAACCTGAAGAGCTGCAATATGGAAATAGAGCTTGAACTGGGAGGTTACAGGCTGGCAAGATTCCATGATCCTTCAAGCACATTTGATTACAATCTTGATGGCACGAAGAGAAAGGCCAAGCTGCTTCTTAATCCAAGGGAGGAGAGAAGGCTTCTGGTGGCAATAAGGCCATCAGAATTCGGAAAGCAAAACCTTGTCCTGAGGGCTACAGACTGGGAAGGGCTTCAGGACTATGACAGCCTGAGGATCATAATTGATTATCCTGAAGGGTTTGCAGAGCTTGATGAGGCGTTCATAATGCTTTGTGCCCTGATTGCTGTTGCTGTTTTCTATTTGCTTGCGATGAGAAAAAGATAACTTGAGAGATTCAGCACGCAGAATTGTGAATCCTTTTATTGGATAACATGGTTTCTGATCTTTTCTTCATGGGAAAAAAGGTGAAGCCAATGAAAAGAACAGTGAAACTTCGGTTTTTGCTCATCTGTTCTTTCTGTGATTTACTGCATAGGTGTTGCCTTTCTTTGGATGCTCATCACTTCGTGATGGCATGCCATCGCTTTAGCGATGAGCATACCTTACCCTTTCTTTCAGCCCTCCCAGAGGGGAAGTACACCCATGACCTTTTTCTAACTATAATTGCCAAAAAGGTCAACCAAAAACCCCTTTGGATAAAACCTTTTGACCTGCTCGGTTCTAAAAGGTTTTCTTCTATGGTTTACTCCCCACTGATTACAGATATTAACATCTGTAATTCCTTTCTTTGGATACGTTTGGTTATGAAACATATCAGCGGATATGTTTCTGTCTCCCATTACCCTTTCTTTTGGAAAGAAAGGGTGGCAAAAAGCGCTGGCGGAAAACAACTTTATTGCAATTTGTTTCTTTTGCCGTACGGGCTTTTCTTTTTGAAAGAAAAGCCTGTTTGGAAAGAAAGGGTAGTGGGGCTGCCCGGATTTTCGGTTTTGAGTCCTAAGTTTCGGTGTCAGTAAATCCTTTTTCTGGATGCTCATCACTTCGTGATGGCATGCCATCGCTTTAGCGATGAGCATACCTTACCCTCTTTTTTGGAAAAAGAGGGTAGTTCGAACCGGGATCGCAAGCTCCCAAAGCTCGTATGTTGCCGTTGCACCACAGCCCCAATGATTGGTTTTGTTGCTTAATGGCTTTAAATTTGCGGAACAGCCTGATTTCGCCGCAAATCAAGATTGATTATGGAAAACTACAAAATGATACAATGCCGAAGAAGATAAAATATCCTTATGAGTACAATGAAAAAGCCAGAAAGATTGCAAAGTTGTACACGAGGATAAAAATTATCAACGGGATAATTTCAGATATACTTTCTATTGCAGTGCTTGCGATAATCTTCTATTCGGGGGCCGCATATTATCTTGCTTTTTTTGCTATGCAGCTTTCCGGCGCATATTTTTTGCAGGCTCTTGTTATGGGCTTCCTTCTGACGACTGTCCTCAATATCTGCAGGCTGCCCCTGGGCTTTTACTCGGGCTACATTATCGAGCACAGATATGGCCTTTCCAACCAAAGCTTTGCGGAATGGGTTAGGGATTATGGGAAAGGCATTTTCCTTGGATATCTCATCTTTCTCCCTATAATCTCTATTGTCTATTTCCTTATCAGTTCGTTTGCCGAGTGGTGGATATATGCCTCTGTCTTTTCATTGGCCATCTACCTGTTCCTTGACTTCATCTATCCTGTCGTTATTTTTCCATTTTTCTACAAGACAAGGGCCTACAGGGATATGAAGCAGATCAAAAGGCTCAAGGAAATGGCGCTCAGGGCAGGAGTGAAGGTAAGCAGGGTGCTGGTTGCGATGGAGAGCGAAAAATCAAAGAAGGCCAATGCCATGTTTGCGGGCTTCGGGGAAACAAAAAGGATAGTGCTCTTCGATACGCTTCTGGAGTCCTTCACCCCTGATGAGATAGAGACTGTTGTGGCGCACGAGCTTGCCCACTATGCCAACAGGGATATTTACAGATTTTTCCTTTTGGAGGCTGCCAAAACATTTGTCTCCTTTTATCTGATATACCTTGTTCTTCAATCGGCCGCAGGAGATGCTATTCCTTCTGCAGGCCACCTCTCCGGAATGCCCCTGTTCATGCTTGCCTTTAGCGTCATTGAGCTCTTTGCGATGCCTGCGGTAAACACTTATTCAAGAAGAAGGGAAAGCGAGGCTGACAGGTTTTCGCTTGAGGTTTGCCAGAAGCCAGACGCGCAGATATCATCTGAAAAAAGGCTTGCAGATATGAACCTGTCGGATGACAGGCCGCATCCTGCTGTCGAGTTTTTGCTTTATACACACCCTGCTGCATGGAGAAGGGTGAAGATGGCAGAGGATTTCAGGAAAAAGAAGTGAGTATTTCTTCGACATTTTTTGTCTATCCTTTCTATCGGATAATTCAAATGGTATATATTAGTATATATTATTAGAATAAACTAGAAGATTTTATTATTAGAATAAACTATAAACTTTATAAATAAGAATTATATAAATAGAATTATTGTTAGAGTTTACTACCAATAGTAAATATTGAAAAGATGTTTCAGATGGCGAAAGAGAAAAAAGGCCTGAAAGAGAAAATATCTATGCTTCTCACGAGGCACAGATATGGGCTGAGCATAGACGAGATCGCAAGAATGGTTGGGATAAGCAGGATTACGGCGAGCAAATATCTTGCCGTCATGGAAGCGGAAAAGAGGCTTTCTGTAAGGGCAATAGGCAATACAAAGCTCCATTATCTGCCTGAGGATTTCAAAGGGCCCAAGGAGGAGGGTTAAGGATGCGTATTGCTCCAAAGAATAGCAGATGGGCAATTGCCGCAATCTTATTGATTTTGATGGCTCCGCCCATAATTGCTGTTCCAAATTCCATGGCAATAAAAGGCACGCTGAAAACGTCTTCTGGCGTCAATGTCAATGGAAGCCTGGCAATTGAGTTCAGGATATACAATGCCAGCTCTGGGGGGACATTGCTATGGGGCGAGTCCCAGAACGTTTCTGTATTCTCAGGGAGTTTTGTTGCAATTCTTGGCTCAGCCATCCCGTTGAACCTCAGTTTTGAGGAGGATTATCACCTTGGAATAAAAGTTGGCAGTGATTCTGAGATGTCGCCTAGAATGAGGCTCACATCCAGCCCATATACGTTCAAAGCCAATGTGTCCGACAGGGCAAAAGGGGTTGTTGGCGGCCTTGATATGACTGCCTATCTTAACCTTTCCGGCAAAAATATTACTAATGTAACAGCGATTAATCCTGCTGGAGGAAGCGTCTCTTTTGGAGGGGATGCTCTGGTTAAAAACATAATACCTTCAGTTACAAATCTTTTTAATCTTGGGGCCAGCAGCCTTTACTTTTCAAATGCATTTGTTACTGTCCTGAACATGGCCGGGCAGATAAATTCAAGGAGCATAGTGCCTGCTGATAATAATACATATACTCTTGGCAACCAGACGAATTATTTCTCAGGCGCTTATGTAGGCGTATTGAATCTTCTCACAAAATTAACAGACTCGCAGATAGAGGATGATATAACGGCCAATCTTACCAGGTCAGTAGGACAGGTCTCTGATTCCCAGATTGCCGGCCTCTCAGCCTCAAAAATTGCCGGAAGTTTGAACGACAGCCAGGTGGACAATGACATACAGATAGACACGACAAAGGATTTGAGGGTTGGAGGGGGCTATGGCTCAGGAGGGCTGACAATATTTACTTCAGGGGACATTTGGGCCAATGGCAGCATATTCCTGACAGGCAACATCACTTCTGCAGATGTGAGCAAGATTGAAGTTAACGGAAGCTTTGCTCCGGCAATAGATAATGAATTTGACTTTGGCAATTCAACCCTCAGATGGAGGGATGTTTTTGTAGGGAGGAATATTCTTGTAAATGGCTCTGTTTTTGGAATAAATGTGATAGGAGATACAGCTATTCAGGATGACATTACAGCTAATCTTTCAAAATCAGTAGGACAGGTCTCGGACAGCCAGATAGCAGGGGTGGCAGACACAAAGATTGCGGGAAGCGGAACACTTATTTCAAATCTTAATTCAGATTTATTGGATAACAAGAACGGGAGCTATTATCTGGACGCCTCCAATCTGAATGCGGGGACTCTTTTGCCGGCAGGCTGCCGGGGTTGAACCAGACATTGGTGACGATTGATGCGACAAACATCAGTTCAGGGACGATAATTCCGGCTAGGCTGCCCAATTTGAACCAGAGTTTGGTGACGATTGATGGGGCGAATATTACTTCCGGGACTGTAATTCCGGCTAGACTGCCAAATTTGAACCAGAGTTTGGTGACGATTGATGCCAACAACATTACTACAGGAACAATTATACCTGCCAGGCTTCCCAATTTGAACCAGACGTTGGTGACGATAGATGCGACAAATATCACTTCAGGGACGATAATTCCGGCTAGGCTGCCCAATTTGAACCAGAGTTTGGTGACGATTGATGCGACAAATATCACTTCAGGGACGATAATTCCGGCTAGGCTGCCCAGCTTGAATCAGACTCTTGTGACGATAGATGCCACAAACATCACTTCAGGGACGATAATTCCTGCGAGGCTTCCCAATTTGAACCAGAGTTTGGTGACGATTGATGCGACAAATATCACTTCAGGGACGATAATTCCGGCTAGGCTGCCCAATTTGAACCAGAGTTTGGTCACGATTGATGCCACAAACATTACTATAGGAACAATTATACCTGCCAGGCTTCCCAATTTGAACCAGACCCTAGTGACCATAGACGGCGCGAACATTACTTCCGGGACTGTAATTCCTGCGAGGCTGCCAAGTCTGAATCAAACTCTGGTAACCATTGATGCAACTAATATAACCAGTGGAACAATCAATCCTGCGAGGCTTCCGAATCTGAATCAGACGCTGGTTACAATAGATGCTGCCAATATTACAAGCGGGGTGCTGGGGATTGCGAGAGAGCGGCCAGCTTTTCTGGGATATAAGCGGAAATAAATTGGGTATAGGTACAAGTGCCCCTTTCCAGAAGCTGGATGTTGTGGGGAATGGGAACTTCACCGGAAGCATTCTGGTAAATGCGACCTCATGCGATTCCCTGGATACGACAGCGAGTGGGATGATTGTATGCGGGAGCGACGCAGTTGGCAGCAGTGGCGGAAGCGGCTGGTCCACTGCAGTCGGATTTGTCTATAATGACACGACAGAGATAAAGATTGGGATAGGTATGAGCGCTCCTGGCCAGAAGCTTGATGTTGCCGGGGGATCGATAAGGACGGACAGCCAGCTGATATCGACAATAGCCACAGGGACGGCCCCTCTTTCAGTTTCTTCAACTACAAAAGTGGCCAATCTGAATGCGGATCTGTTTGATGACCAGGACAGCAGCTTTTACCTGAATGCTGGGAATCTGAATGCAGGGACTCTTTTGCCGGCGAGGCTGCCGAATTTGAACCAGACGTTGGTGACGATAGATGCCACAAACATCACTTCAGGGACGATAATTCCTGCGAGGCTTCCCAATTTGAACCAGACGTTGGTGACGGGCGAATGTTACTTCTGGGACGATAATACCTGCACGGCTTCCGGGTCTCAATCAGACGCTGGTCACGATTGATGCTGCCAATGTGACGTCAGGAGTGCTGGGGATTGCGAGAGGGGGGACGAATGCGGGGAGCTTTAGTTCAGGGTCGGTTGTGTTTGCGAATAGCACAGCGTTGACGCAAAACAATGGGCAGTTTTTCTGGGACAATACGAACATAAGGCTGGGGCTGAACACGAGTTCGCCATTGGCGATGCTGCATATTAATACTTCATCGATAAACGGGGCTTTGAGGATTGACAATTCGACTACTGGGAATACTCTTTTGTTTTTGAATGCGACGACAGGGAATGTGGGGATTGGGGTTGCGAATCCCAGTGTGAGGCTGAATGTTAGCGGGACTATTGCTACTGACAGTCAGTTTGT
>JACPNN010000009.1 GCA_016185435.1 Candidatus Aenigmatarchaeota archaeon
GAGCTTCGGCTGACGTAGTCTGGGAATGACATACTGCACCTCCTGGTTTAAGGCAGATTCTGCTGCCTGTTGATATTTGGCGTCGGGAGAAAAAGGGCTTTTACCACCGGTCAAAGACCGGTGGAATAGTTACGCATTTAAATGTCCCTAAGCAGGGCTCTTGCCCTTTTCTCAATTTCAGCCTCGTTGTATAAAACAGCCCTTAGTTTGCTGGTATATCCCCCCAATTTTGGAGAATATACTATTTCTGTGAGGGCTCTCGGCAAATAATGAACTAGGAGCACAAATGGAACTGATATACCCGTGTAAAGGACTGCGTAGATTGCACCTCTTTCAGAGTAATCTGTAGCAAACTCGGTTTTTAAGTCGTGTTTGAATGGTTCCCAGATTGCTCTCCTATAACTAGGATATATGTCGTGGCGTGCTTTGATCGACTCCCAAGCTCGCATAGCTCTCCGTTCAACGTTTTTGCCCGAAGCAAAAAGTACTTCAAATTCTGAAAAGCGTTTTAATACCTGTTCTATGTTTTCTTGGTCCATCATTCTAGCATCACAATCACCAATAAGTTTGTCAACTTCGGATTGATAGGTTTTCTTCATAGTCTATCACTCGATTTATTACTATATCATAATATCTTCTTATAGTCGCACAATGACATGAAAACACTTCTTCTTGACCGCCCTCTGCCAATACTTATAGTAGCCGACTTTAATTTCTGACATTCCTAGGATATATGAGAAATATGGGCAATAAAAACAGATTTTTTGGCAGATATATCGACAAAAGCAGTTGAAACTGGAGATAACATCCTAAAGAAGAATTCAAGCTTGATTCAGTCAAATGTTTGTGTCGATAGCTATAAAAGGAAAGCCATGCCTCAGGAGCATATGGGGTCTGCCTGCGAAACGAAAAACCTAATCCAGCAGCTTTCCCCTGAAAATTGTGTGTTTTATTCCTCCCGGGAATGCCATGCCCTCATACGGGGACCACCCGCACTTGCTCCTGAACGGCTTTTTGATCACTTCTTCCCGTTCCAGAGCCAGGACAGCCATATCCGCAAAAAAGCCCTCCTTTATCCTCCCTCTTTTTTCCAGGGAAAAGAGATTTGCGGCATTGTAGGATGTCAGCCCTGCCAGAAGTTTTTTGTCAATTCCTTCCTCGATCAGCCAGCAAACCACATTCCCGTAAGCCTCAAGCCCTGGAAGGCCGAAGGCCCCTGACTCCTTTTCCGCTGGCAGATGGGGACCATGGTCTGTCGCAAGCATTTTTATTTTCCCTTCCTTTATTCCGTCCAGGAGGGCTTTCTTATCCTTTTCATTTCCTAGGGGGGGCTTCATTGTCAGGAAAGGGTTCTTTTCCATATCCTTTTCTGTAAACAGCAGGTGATGGGGGGCAACCTCGCAGCTGGCTTTTTTGATTTTTCTCAAACCCGCTTCTGAACTGATATGGGCGATATGGACTGGAAACCCGTATCTTTCCCCGAGCTCTTCAGCCTCCCGGATTCCTTCCTCTTCCGGCTCTCTCACATGGAAAACCACCGGCTTTCCTGCCTTCCCCAAAATCCCTCCCAGTTTCTCGAAATCATCTTTTCCCAGAAGGAGATGGCCTGTAGTCCTTCCCATGTAGGCCTTGTATCCCTTCACCAGGCTTCCCATCTTCCCGATCTCCTTCCCGTCCCAGACCCCTCCAAGGAAGAACACGTCAATCAGGGATTTTTTTGACAATCCCATTTTTTCCAAGACCCTTTCCCTTGAAACAGTGGGAATCCTGTTGTTCGGCATATCCAGAACAGCGGTCACTCCGCCCTTCGCTGCCGCCTGCGTCCCTGTCAGGAAATCCTCCTTATCCTCCCAGCCCGGCTCCCTCAGATGCACATGGGGATCAATGAACCCGGGAAAAACAATTTCTTGTTCACCCAGAAGGATCTTCCTTACGCCTTCCAGCTTTCCTTCACTTATCGCTTCAATCACTCCATTCCTTATTCCGATAAAGCCCTCCCTTACGCCCTCCAGAGGGTCAACCCATTCCCCTTCAATCACAAGTTCAAACCTTTTTCTCATTCAATCACCTTTAATTTACCTCTGAACCTCTCCAGAGAAGGATAGCCTTTTTTATCCATAATCTCTTCGAGCTCCCTTGCAACCCTCCCAAAGCAGGACGTGCCTTCTTGCATGAGAACAGTCCCCAATTGGACTGCTGTGGCTCCGGCAAGGACAAACTCGAAGACATCCCTTCCGGTAAAAATCCCTCCCACACCGATGATAGGGATATCGGGCAGCAGCTCATGGAACTTCCTCACATTTGCGAGGGCAGCAGGCTTGATATATCTTCCCCCCAGGCCCCCAAAGCCGCCTTTCGGTTTTATTATTACAATCTCCTTCTCGGAATCAATGACAAGCGCGTTCCCTATTGCATTGATGCAGGACAGGAACCTCACGCGGAATTTCTTTATTATGCCGGCCATCTGCTCAAAATGCGCGAAATCGAAATACGGAGGGAGTTTCAGCCCAAGAGGCTTCCTGCAGATTGCAGATATTTCCTCCAGATATTTCTCTGTATCCTCAAAATCATACCCCACCTGCGGCTTCCCCGGGATATTGGGGCAGGAGAGGTTCAGCTCAACCGCATCGAATTCAGATGCGTTCATCGCTTCAATGATCTTCATGTTGTCCTCCAGGCTTAGGCCGGACACGCTCGCAAAAACAGGTTTTCCGTATTTTTTCAGCTCAGGGGAGAGTTCAATGTATTTCTCATATCCCAGATTTGGGAGGCCCATTGAATTGAGGGATCCCCATTCCAGATCCTGGTAGCGCGGCTCTGGATTGCCTTCCCTCGGCAATAAGGTGCAGGACTTTGTCAGAATGGCCCCTGCCTCTGAATTCCCCAATGCCGCAAGCTCTTCAGGTGTCATGCTTCTGGCCCCTGAGGCATTGTAAATGCATTTCCTGAGGGAAAGGCCGGCAAACGAGGCAGAAATATCAGCCATCTAAAAGATTGGCAGTGGGAAATAAATCTTTTCTTACCTCCGCCGCGCGTGCATATATGCCCCTGCATCACCATTGTCATGAGCCATAAGGGACACAGTATATGAAGCCAACCCCCACATAGGTCATGTTTTGTATGCCGAAAGCCTTGATGGCCAGGAAAACTGGGATGAGGTGAGAACATCGGCAAATAGCTCAGGCGGCGGCTGGCATGCGCTTATCGGTGAATGGATCGACAGGCCCAGACAAAAGAAAAGGGCTATGAAATTTACAGCATCCCCTTTTATATTATCTTATGCTAATTATTCACTATGAGCAGCCTGGCAGAAAAGATAAGAAGTCTGGATTCCCTTTCGCTTGCTGTTTTGATATTAATCATAGTGCTGCTCCTGTGGTTTGTGCTCACGCTGTTAAAGGGCGGCTGATATGCCTGTCAACTTGGAAAAGGTTTTGTACTGGGTTGCTTCTGCTTTTCGTAATTTATCTTATCGTGGAACTGATACGCAACATTCTTGGCGGAAGCCTCGGCTTTGAAGAGCTGGTGATAGGGCTGCTGATAGCAAATCTGGGCTACTCCTTCTACATCAATTCCAAGCTGTCGGAGCATATTGGCTGGCACAAGGGACAGGAAGAAAAGCAGAGGTCCAGAAAGCAGTGAGATTCTGCAGGCTTTTAAATCCCCAAGGAAACCCATTCTATGCCAATCATCCTCCACCTCGACCTTGATTACTTCTATGCCCAGTGCGAGATGAACAGGCATCCGGATATGAAGGGCAGGCCTGTTGTAGTCTGTGTGTACTCCGGCCGCACAGATGATTCCGGTGCTGTGGCCACATGCAGCTATGAGGCGAGGAAGCTGGGGATAAGGTCGGGGATGATGATTGTGCAGGCCAAAAGGCTTGCGAACGAGATCACCAGTTTTCTTCCCGCTGATATGGATTTCTATCGGGAAATATCAGGAAGGGTGATGGAAATAATAGAAAATTACGCTGATTCTTTTGAGCAGGTAAGTATAGATGAAGCCTATCTGGATGTTTCCCGCAAATGCCATTCTTTTGAAGGAGCCAAGCTTCTGGCTTCGGAAATAAAAAAGGAAATAAAGGAAAATGAAAATCTGACTTGCAGCATAGGAATAGGCTGGAATAAGGTAACATCGAAGATTGCTGCCGGCCTGCAGAAGCCGGATGGACTGACTTTGATAAAGACTGAGGAACTGAAGGATAAAATATGGCCCCTGGATGTCAAAGAACTCTTCACCATTGGCCCGAAAACAAAGGAGGAACTGAACAAATTGGGAATCAGGACGATTGAAAATCTCGCTAATTTTGATATGAATGAGCTGACTAATGTTCTGGGGGAAAACAGGGCAAGGCAGCTCCACAATTTCGCAAACGGGGTGGATGAGAGGCCTGTCAGCCAGAGCCTGAGAAAGCAGATTTCGAGGATAGCCACTCTCAAGGAAAACACAAGGGATATGGAAAAGCTTGAGAAATTTATTGATTATTTGGCGGAATTATTGAAGCCGAGGCTGGCAAAAGCGAAAGTGCATTTCAAGACAGTTTCGATAATGGCTATTAGTACCGATCTTGAGCTCCATACGAAAAGCGAAACCCTCCCTGAACAGACTGATAATATTGAGACAGCCAAGAATGTTTCAAAAAAACTGATGAAAGAATTCCTTGATGAGAGGCCTGATGCAGTTCTGAGGAGAATGGGGATAAGAGTGGCCAATCTTGTCAGAAAGGAAGAAAAGCAGGAGCAAGGGCAGAGGAAGCTGCTGGAATTCTGAGAGATGTGTAGGGTCAATTCTTCCTCGGTTTCTTTATGAAGTCGTGGATTTCCAAAGTTATTCTCTTGATGAGGAGGCCGGCAATTCCCCAGAGAAATGGCAGCCAGACGGGAATTCCCATGAAGTCCGGCACGCTGTATGACCACACGCTGAAGCCTATCGCAAACGATTCAGCCAGAGCGCCGGCAATGCTGACAATTACATAGAGATACAGATCCTCCCTGTTTCTCCAGATTAGCAGCATGGCTATGCTGAGAACAATCAAAACAGCCGTCAGGGCAAGAGGCCTCTGCCACAATATCGAGACGCTGAACAGGGTGAGGAACGCCAGGATGATGCTGTACAGGAATGCCTTCAGAAGGTTCTTCATATAGCATTATGTGATTCTTTTTGACTTATAAAAGACAAGGAAGAACGAAAAACTAGACGAGCCTCTCCATGCAAACAAATCAGACAGCGTGGCTTGCATCGTTCTGGAAGGGTGGATGGATGTTGAGGTGGACGGAAGGCTCTACAGGCTTGGGAAGAGCGAAGGCCAGAGGAGGCTTTTTGACTATTGAGGATGCGGACAAGCTGGTTTCTCTTCTTCCATTTGTCCAGCATTTAGCCTCTCATGCCACATTTCGGGTTTTCTATTGAAGTCGAACCCTCGATTTTGGGTTTCATATGAAAGCCGAAACAATGGACGCTGCACCTTCAATCTCTCCGAAGAGCCATTCAGAATATAAAGTTATAACCTCATATTCACTGTAGAGCAATTATGAGGCCACATAATCCATACAAATATGCAAGAAGGCTGGGCAGCCATAAGAAAATAATCAATACATTGGAAAAGATAAAGTCAAACTCAGATTTCGAGTATTCAGCGGCAGACATGCTCAGAAGGCTAAATATCATCCTTAAAGACGAAAAATATCGCTCTCTTTTCTTTGATTCCATAAGTGATGACAGGTTTGTAGCACTGATGCGGAATCCTCCGCCATCAAGCAGTGTTTTTGAACTTTTGAGGTCTGAAAATTTGTTGCCCACGCCGGCATTATTGTCTTTCATCGAAGATGGTGATGGTGAAGGAAAGACAAGACTAAATAAGCTGAGGGAACATATACGTCATGGAAACTTCAATCCTTCTGACCCACTTCATGTAGAACTGGAATACTCAAGGTATAGGCTGGGTGGCTTGTCAGCTGTCAAGAAAAAATTATCCGATGCTGACTCGAAATTATCCATTGACGATTTTAGAAACTTGCCAAGGATAGCGGAAAATGGTGTGGTAATCGGAAAAAGGGAGCTTGAGTATGCTGAACTGACAGCAAGGGAAGCATTAAATGTGTTTTACCTGATTCTGGAGAAAAAGACTGGAAAGCAGGCTCCGCTTCTGGTTATAGGCAACTCAAGATATGGGAGCCAGTTTGTAGTAGAGCCTATTCAGGATCTTATCATGCAAAACGGTGTGATGGTGGAACATGAATACATCAAATCACAGGATTTCTACAGAAGCCGTTTTGATGATGAACAGAAGAGGCATGCAACTGCAGGACATATTTCTGTATCAGCATGGAAACTGATTGCAGAACACAATCCGGATATTATTGTTGTAGATGGCACACAACTGCCTGAGCATGAGATGTCAACAAGATTTCCGGCTGCCATGTTGGGATACATAAATGCCTTTCTGGCATATAATGCAGCATGTGGAATAGATGTGCAGAAAGGTCTTGATATTGCAGAAGTTCAAAAACTGAAACACCTCAACCCTTCTCATGGCTATAAAATCAGCTTCTGGGCTCCAAAGCTCACGGAAAGGGTTTTTGTAGGCGAATACGAATACAGACCGCAGCATACAGGAGAAGAGGATCGTGAGTTGCTATTGGTTTGCTCGACAACCCAAGGTAAAGATTATTCACAAGCTTATTTTGACAACCCTGACGAATATATAAAAGATATTCGTGTGGGCTTTACACGGAAAGGTATCAGCTATGCTCCGGTTGCTTCTGATGAAGAAACGTTTGTTGCTGTCATGCAGGGCATCGTAAGAAGCATAGCGATGAGGGAGTTGAAGTGAGCTATCTACTGAAACCGGAAACAGAGAGTTACTTAATTTCTACTCTAAATCCTTTAAGATTCCCCTCGGCATATTGCTGCAAAAGTGTTTCAACAATCTTCGAAACTCATAATATTCACTTCGCCCGCAGCTTGAATTCGCACAACATAAAATTTACGACTCCTTCGGCCTCTCCCCAAAGGTGAGCCATGCCGTCTTGCGGCTGCCTTCCCTGTAGTATCTTATTTCTACTGTTTCTCCAACTTTGTATGAGAGCGCCTTCTCAACCAGCTCTTTTACGGATGATATCTTCTTTCCATCCATTTCAACTATAATATCTCCAACCATAAAGTTCCTGCTTCCGGGCTGCGATACGGTTCCTTTCAGGCCTGCCTTTTCTGCCGGCCCGCCTCCGACGACATCTATAAGAAGCACGCCTTCCCTGACGCTTGTCCCAAGCTCCCCCGCAAGCTGTGGCGACATGTCAGCGCCTGTTATGCCCAGCCATGGCCTGGATATCTTCCCCTTTTCTGTCAGCTCATCCGCTATCCTCTTGGCCGTGTTTATGGGTATTGCAAACCCCAGTCCTTCGGCCCCGCCGCTCGACTGTATCCCCAGAAACTTGGCGCTTGTTATACCTATGACTTCTCCCTTTGAATTCAGAAGTGGCCCGCCGCTGTTCCCGGGGTTTATGGCCGCATCAGTCTGTATTATGCCGTCTATTTTGAACCCTTCAGTGGGCTCAAGGGTTCTGTTTAAGGCGCTTATCACGCCGACAGTCACTGTGTTGTCGAGCCTGTAGGGGTTTCCGATGGCTATTGCTAACTGGCCTTGTACAATGCTGTCGCTGTTTCCTAATTTGACGGGCCTGAGAAGCTTTGAGGAATCCACTTTGATGACGGCAATGTCTGTTATAGGGTCTGAGCCTATGAGTTTGGCTGTAAGCTCTGTGCCATCAGAAAATATAACAGATATCCTCTGCGCATTCTCTATCACATGGTTGTTCGTGTAAATATAGCCGTCCCCTGAAACAATAAAGCCTGTCCCTGTGCCTTCTGCAGGTATTGGCCTCCTGAATATGTCCCTTGCGATGAACAGGGAATTGACGTGCACCACAGAATCCTTCACATCCGCAAAGACGGCTGTGACAAGCGTCTCCTGCTGCACTGTGCTGTTTGATGCTGTTATTGTAGGCTGTTTGCCTATTGGAAAAGCAGGATAATATGAAAACATAAAAATAAGAATTCCGGCCGTGGCAAGGCTGCTGGCTACGGCTGCAAGGATGTAAGGCAGATAACCGGACTGGCTTGGATGGCGGTAAGCATGTCTTGGCATAAACAACCTCTCATAACGGATATGTTATGCATCAGCTATATAAACGCTGTTTTGGGAATTTACCCAGAAGACATTTCCCTCTATTCAGATACGCCCTCTCTATTTCGTCTGCCAGCTCCGCTGAGCCTTTCCACTCTCTGACGATTTCCGAGAGCTTCTTTCCCCTGTTTCCGAGCAGGCTCAGCACAAGGGAGGAAAAAGATCTCTTACCCTTCAATCTTTTCAGCTCGCTGTATGCCTAGTTGGAGAGCGATATTACTTTTGCCATATTTCTATATACATATGCATATATATTGAAGGGCATGATGCCTTTAATGTTCTCCTCTGTTTCGCCATGCCACGTGATTATCAGCCTCATGCTACAATTATGAACACACCAGCTATATGAGGAATACGATGAAATGATTGTCTATATCGTCGGCCTGAAGCATAAAGATGAAATGTAGCTCACGCTTTCTTGGCCTTTCTGGCTTCATTCACAAAATCATTCCAGCTTCTGGTTCTTCCGGCCTTCAAATCTTCTTCGCTCTTAATCAGCTGCTCCATGATTTCAGGGTCAGAGAGGGCCTCTATAGTGGCTTTCATGGTTTCATATTCATCGCTGGATATTGTCACCCACTGGGCTTCATGTCTGGCTTCAATTTTTAGCCTGTTCATACACTGAATTTGAGTCTGCATATATAAATGCGCCGATTGAATTCAGTGGCTTCATATGGCCGGCTTCTTCCATTTTTTAACAGCTTTCTCAATCCTTTGCAGGGCCGTTTCGATCTTCTCGTAGCTGCTCGCATAGCTGAGCCTTATGTGGCCCTCCCCGTTCCTGCCGAACTCCGTGCCAGCGACCGTCACAACATTCGCTTCCTTCAGCAGCCACTCGGCAAACTGGAGGCTTGGGGCTTCAAACTCCCTTATGTTCGGGAACACATAGAAGGCACCCTTCGGTTCGATGCACCTTATTTTCCTTATTCTGTTGATGCCCTTTGTGATCAGCCTCCTTCTCCTGTCGTACTCTTCCAGCATTTTTTTCACATAACTGGGGGTGGATTTGCCTTCAAGGGCCTCGACAGCGGCTATCTGGCTGATGGTAGGAGCGGCAAGGGTTGTGAAGATGTGGGTTTTAGCCAGTGCTGAGATTATTTTTTCCTTTCCCACGGCATAACCCAGCCTGAAGCCCGGCATCGCATAGCTTTTTGAGAAGGAGTGGAGAGTGATTGTCCTGTCGAACATGCCGTCCAGGCTGGCTATGGATATGTGCTTTGCATCATCGTAAACAAACTTCTCATAGGCCTCGTCTGAAATTATAAGAAGGTCATACTCGTTTGCAAAGTCTGCTATCTCTTCCAGGGTTTTTTTCGTGTATACGACACCCGTGGGATTGCTTGGGGTATTTATTATGACAGCCCGTGTCTTCTCAGGGACGATCATTCTCTCGAGCTCGTCCCTGTTCACCTGGAAGGCCTCTGATTCCTTCAGCTTGTAGGGAAGAGGCATGCCGTTCAGTATCTCCACTGTCGGCTTGTAGGCCAGGAAGCCAGGATCAGGAAGGAGGACGCCCTGGCCCGGATCCACTGTGCAGAGGAGGCTCAGCAAAATGCCTTCAGTAGAGCCTGTCGTGACGGCAATCTGGCTTTCATGCGCATGGATGCTGTTTTCTTTTTCCAGTTTTTTTATTATGGCCTTCTTCAGGTCAGTCCTTCCCTCGACAGGGGAGTAATGTGTCTGTTTCTTCTTGAGAGCCTCTATAGCGGCCTCTATGACATTGGGCGGCGCTGCAAAATCAGGCTCGCCCGGCCCCAAAGAAATCACATCCTTGCCTTCCTCGGCCAGCTTCAGGAGGCGGCCGATGGTCAGGAGAGGCAGCTCCTTCTCCCTTTCAGAAATTATATTCCTGAGCATAATTATATTGGGCTTTGTGGAATAAAAATGAGGTTCTGGCCTGAAAATTCTTTTTGGACGTTTCCAGAACAAAGGGACTTCGGAAATATTCGCTGGAATTGCCGTTATTTTGCCGTATTATTGCCGTTTTTTGTCTGATTCCTGCCGCTTTTTGCCGTTAAATTGCCGTTAAATTTCCGGATATTGTTGGTTCCTGCCGTTGTTTTGCCTGATTTTTGCCGGATTCTCTCGCACACGGTCTCTCATCGGTTGGGTAGATTTCGTCTCCATCATCCCCGAATAAAAAAACTGCACGCATCTGGTGACCGCTTCCGAAGCGGAGCGGGCATTGCCTGAATCATCCTCCATATGTATTGATTTCAAAATAGAATCGACATCAATATTACATATTGTACCGCAAGATCTCATCCAGTGACCCTGAGCGTTCCCCACTGCCCCCACTCCCTGTGGTTGGGTTTCGAGCAGTAGTAAATGAAATCGCCAGCCTTGTCTGCAACAAACTCGGCAACAACTTCCTGATTTAATGGTGTCTCTATCCTCACATTGTACTCATCTATCACAAAATCGTGCGCACCCTTCGTGTTGGTTATTTTTACCCTCACCCTGTCGCCTTTCTTCACCTGCATCTCCTTCAATGAAAAAGCAGTCTTGGGCTTCCCATCAACCATCTCATAGTATGACGTCATTGAGAACTCTTTAGCCTCTCCGCCAGGCTTTGGGCTGCCTGCATCAGGTCTTGCCTGTCCTCCTTTATTGCCGCCCATAAAGACATATGCTCCGGCACCGACAGCAATGAACAGAACAATTGCAACGATTGCAATGGTTTTCGTGTCCATACACTTAGTAGGACGCAGCTGGTATATATGCCTGACGGTAGACGACGATAATAGATGCAATGTCCAGAAATAATCCCAAAGCCTTGATGATGCTGAACCAAAAAAGTCTGGCAGCATTCAAACATCGCATTCCCTATGCCCTATGGATACACCCTGTTAATCGTCCTCGGGAAGGGTATCGTCTCCCTTATGTGCGAGATCCCGCATAGCCATGAGACAGTCCTCTCGATGCCCATTCCGAAGCCGCTGTGGGGCATGCTTCCAAAACGACGGAGGTCGAGGTACCATCTGAAGGCCTCTTCAGGCAGCTTGTGCTCCCTGATCCGCTGGAGCAGCAGGTTATAATCAGAAATCCTCTCGCCTCCGCCTATAATCTCCCCATAGCCTTCAGAGGCCAGCAGATCTGCACTTTTGCTCATCTCAGGCCTCCCCGGCCACGGCTCCATATAGAAGGCCTTGACTTTGGTGGGGTAGCCGTACACGAAGACCGGTTGATCGAAATGCCCGGCCAGCTTTGTCTCGTGGGGGGAGCCGAAGTCCATGCCCCATTCGATATTCAGCAGCTCCTTTTCTTCCCTGTTCTCTGTCCCATCCTGCATCTTTTTCAGAAGTTGGATGGCCTCATCATAGGAAATCCTCGGGAATGGGGGCTTAATTTTCTCCAGTTTTGAGATATCACGGCCTAATGACTTTAATTCTGCCTGCCTCTCTTCCAATACCTGCCTGACAATATGGCTGACAAACTGCTCTTCTACTTCCATCATCCCATTGAGATCACAGAAAGCAATCTCAGGCTCCACCATCCAGAACTCTGTCAAATGCCTCCTTGTCTTGGATTTCTCCGCCCTGAATGTGGGGCCGAAGCAGTACACCTTGCCGAAGGTGGCGATGTTGGCCTCGTTGTAGAGCTGGCCGCTCTGGGCAAGGTATACTTTCCCATGGTCAAAGTATTCTGTCTCGAAAAGGGTGGTGGTGCCCTCACAGGCTGCAGGCGTGATGATGGGCGTGTCCATATTGACAAAGCCATTGCTGTCAAGCCACTCCCTCATGGCCTGTATGACAGTGGCACGCACCCTGAGTATGGCCCACTGGCTGGGCATCCTTATCCAGAAATGGCGGTTTTCAAGGGCGAAATCCGTTCCATGCTCCTTCAGTCTCATCGGATAGTCTTCTTCTGCGGCCTGAACGATCTCCAGCTGCCTGATGGAAAGCTCATGCCCGCCCGGAATGCCCGGGGCCCTTTTGTCGGCCTTGACATTGCCTGTCACAATCACAGAGGATTCCTGGTTCAGATGCAATATCTTCTCAAAAAGGCCGGGGTCAAAGTTGTCTTTCAGGGCAACGCATTGTATAAAACCGTAGCCATCCCTGACCAGAAGGAACTGAAGCTTCCCTTTGTCAGTCCTGTTGTAGACCCATCCTTTAAGGGTGACTTCCTGGCCTGCATATTCTGCTATTTTGTCGGAGCGGATCACATGAAGCATAATGGTCTCTCTGCAAATAACTTAATCAGGGGCCTGTCTTTAAATCCTGCCTGAAGTGAAAACCTTTTAGGCACTTCATAATGGAGTTCGACGCGTGCAAGCGAGGAGAAGTTGGCAGGGGGCGTAAGCTATAAATTACTTCCAGATAATGTTTTTTATGTCGAATTTAGCAGAGTCCATAGCAACTTATATACCTTTTCCAAATATTGCTTTTCGCACAGCAATTTATTTTGGAAATCTGTCCATAAAGCAATATGAAAAAGAGTATGTATTGGATTCTTCGAGTGGTTTTTTGTTGAGAAGAGCCAAAGAACAACTTGAACTCGCTCAGGCTGTATTAGAGCACAGATTTCCTCTTGATTGGAAAAAAGCAGATTCTCTTTATCAATCTTGGAAAAGGTTTGAGAAATATTATTATAACTTGTAATGTAGTCCCCTGTCGATTGCGTATAACTACAGAACAACGACCTTCACTTCTCCTCAAGCAGGAAAAGGTGCGGGTTCTCCAGATATGTCTTTATCTCATTGGTGAATCTCGCCGCATAGGCCCCGTCCACAATCCTGTGGTCGAAGGAGAGGCTGAGCGGCATGATTTTCCTGATAACTATGGAACTGTCTTTTACAACTGGCCTCTCATGTATCCTGCCGGGAGCCAGTATGGCAGCCTCAGGATAGTTGATTATTGGAGTTGCAAATATCCCTCCTATTGAGCCCACATTGGTTATGGTGAATGTCCCGCCTTTCATGTCCTGAAGATCAAGCTTCCTTTCCTTGGCCTTGTTCGCCATAATCTCTATCTCTTTTGCCAGCTCGAATATGCTTTTGCTGTCAGCGATTTTTATGACAGGGACAATCAGGCCTCCTTCCACATCCACTGCCAAACCTATATTGTAATATTTTTTCAATATTATTTCTGATTCCTGCTCATCCAGAGTTGAATTCATATAAGGATATTTCTTCAGGCCCTCTATTATGGCCTTGATAATGAAAGGGAGATATGTCAGATGTATCCCATGCTCCCTGGCCAGCTCCTTCAGGCTTTCCCTTATCTCCACAAGATGGGTGACGTCCGCCTCTTCAGTATGCGTCACATGAGGGATGGTGAACTTGCTCTTGACCATATTAAGGGCAACAGATTTCCTTATCCCCTTGAGCGGAACCCTTTCCAGATATCCATACATGTCATATTTCTTTGTGACCTTCAGGCCGATGGTCTGCTGCTCTGGTTCTTTCTGTGCCGCTGCTTTTTCGACATCGGATTTTGTTATCTGGCCATGTGCGCCTGTGGCAGCCACCACCCTTTTCAGGTCAATTGCAAGCTTCTCGGCTATCTTCCTTACAGATGGCATGGCCAGAGGCTTGGCCGCCTTTTGTTCGATAACTTCAGGCAATTTCCCAGAAGGCCTGATTTCCTCAGGGGCCTCTTCCAAGACCCCAACCACAGCCCCCGCATCCTTCTTCGGAGCTTCTGACTTGATTTCTTCCTTTTGTTTGATTCTGCTCTCGGCTATTATCTCAGGCTTTTTAATTTCAGCTGCAGGAGCTGCCTTTTCCCCCTCCTCAAAGATAGTGACTAATATTTGCCCAACCTTTACCGTGTCCCCTGCCTTAAAGTAAAGCTTTCCTATAATTCCGGATTTGGGGGAAGGTATCTCGACCACGGCTTTGTCAGTCTCGACCTCGGCCAGAGGCTGGTCCTGCTTGACGGGCTCGCCTTCCTTCACGAGCCACTTCACAAGCTCGCCTTCTGCTATGCCTTCACCCACATCAGGGAATTTGAAGTCGAAGGGCATAGGCATCTTGCATTATTATTGTATCAGCTGCTAAAAAATGATGCTTCTGATTGCCTGCTATTCGCAGACATACTGCAGTTCAGGATGGCTTCTTAGAACAATCTCTCTCAGTTCCTGTCTTGCCTTTATTTCCTTCAAGCGTACCGTTTCCCTGTTCAAGCCTAGAATAGCGGCAATCTCTTTATACACCTTCGGCTTTTCTCGTTCATTTGTTTTCGGGTTCAAGAGCCCATAGCGATGCACCAATATGTCCCTGTCTGTTTCTGGAAACTCCAGCAAGACATCTCTCAAAATATCCTGCCTATTTTTAATATCCATCTGCTTTTCTATTTGAGGGCTTTTGGTGTCCTGCAGCATGATTTCGCGAGAGCTTTTATCATCGTCCCCTCCCATCGCTCCATCATAGGAGGTAACATTATGCTCTCTCATGATTTTCAATGCCAATTGGATCTGATATTGGGAAATTTTATCTTCATCAGCACTTCTTTTCCGAGAAAGTGCAATGACGATATATTCCTGATTGGGGGTTTTTCCATAAATTCCTCTGTAATCATCACAGATCTCCTCTATTTTGCCGATGAGTTCGTGCATGTTAAGGGAAATCCTGATTGTGCGGCCATGGTCAGCTATAGCCCTTGTGATTTTCTGCCTGATCCACCATGTGGCATAAGTTGAAAATTTATAGCCTTTCTTATAGTCGAATTTGTCTACGGCCTTCATCAGCCCCATGTTGCCTTCCTGGATAAGGTCCAGAAGCTCAAGGCCTCGGTTCTGATGTTTTTTGGCTATGCTGACCACTAAGCGCAGATTAGGGGCAGCTATTTCGCCTTTTAGTTTCTCTTCCAGTTCTTCATCTTGTCCATTATAGCCACGTTGTTTACGTCTCTTGAGAATCTCAAGCTCTTTGAACTTGCCTTCAATTACCGGATATGGCACCATATCTATATTACCAATGTCTTGCAGGCACAGCTTGACAACGTCGACTTCTCTATCATCTCTCCTTTCATCCCCGCCTCTCCAGTCTCCCGAATAATGGGACGGCTTTCTGTTTCCATCGTCACCAATGCCATCATGATCGCTGAAATCTCCGTCATAGTCTTCGGGCATTCCATCATCAAGGACTGGCCTGCCTGCCTCTGATCTATAACTATTCCCGTTCCGGCGGCCCCGCAGGGAGGCTTCTTCAGGCTTATATGATTTCATATTGTTTGCCGGGCAGGCGATGGAAAGAGTTCTGTATCGTCTCTATCTGCATTCCCCTCCCTGCTGCCTTAAGGTTGTCCATTTTCATAGGTGGCCGCAAGCTTCTTAAAAGCGGCTGACGGCATATTCTCACGTGCACATTTTTTCGATGTTCTTTTGGAGGCGGAGCCCATAAAAGAGTTTGGATGCTCAGTCGAGCCTCAGCAGTTCGTGCAGCTCCCCAAGATCGCCCTGATAATGGGATTCCAGCCCTTCCAGTGCTTCTTTCTCTATCCGGATGATGTCTTCCACACTCAAGTCCACCATTCTGGCTGTCTGTTCAACTGTCAGCCCGGGGTGCTTTGAGCCTGTTTTCAGATGCCACAGACCATAGCGGTATCTGAGTATTTCCTCCTGTTCTTCCGGCAGTTTTCTGAGGCCCCCAATCAGCCTTTCCGATGGCGATTTCTGCCTATTAAAATACTTGCCTGAAGATTTTCTGCTGGCATCATGCTCTATTGATTCTCTCTCGGCTGGAGGTTGAGTTCTGGCAATCTCTCCGTCTTTGTATCTGCCCCATACCTGTTTGAAATTTGAGCTTATTTCCGTCGTAGGTTGCTGCCTGACAACATCTCCGGCTGCATGTTGCCCTCTGTCCTGCAAATCTATTACCCTTGCCCCTGTCTGGCTGGTTTCTTCGATTGGTATTTCTTCTTCCTTGTCCCAGAAGCCGTAGTGGCATCCGAGAAACTCCAAATCCTTCCTGGAAAGATCTCTTGACAAAAATACTTTCAGCTTTTTTTCCGCCTTTATCTGTATCTGCCGTATCCTTTCCTTGCTTAAATCAAACTTACCAGCTACCTCCGTGAGAGTATGCGTCCTTCGCACCTTATATTCTTTCTCATCTATCCCATACCGCAGCACCAGAATCTTTTTTTCCCTCGGAGTAAGCCTTTCTATGGCTTCCATCAAATTTTCATCAAGAAACTGCTTCTCCATCATGTCTTCTACCGGAATTATCCTTTTGTCCTGAAGGAAAATCTCAAGGGGCTCTTCCTTATCAGAAGCCTCGGCAATGTTGTCGTATGAACTAGTCGGATGCTGCATGATTTCCAGGGCCTGTTTGATGTTATCATTGAGAGTTTCGCTTTTGGCCAGTTCCGGGTATTTGGACTTGAGGGCGCTGGCAATCTCATCCTCGGAAGGCGGGGCTCCATAGGCTGCCACGTGGCCGTCAATGGCAATTCTTATCCTGCGCATCAGCTCATGCACATGGGTAGGAATCCTGATTGTACGACCTGTGTCAGCTACAGCTCTTGAGAGGGCCTGCCTGATCCACCATGTGGCATAAGTTGAAAATTTATAGCCTTTCGTATAGTCGAATTTGTCTACGGCCTTCATCAGCCCCATGTTGCCCTCCTGGATGAGGTCCAGAAGCTGAAGGCCGTAGCCTTGGTATCTCTTTGCGATGCTCACCACAAGGCGCAGGTTCGCATTGGCAAGTTTGTCCTTTTTAGACTTTTTCCCTTCCGGTGTGCCGTCTGCCTCAATCTCCATGGCCAGCCTTTTTTCTTCCTCTGGCGACAGCAGTGGTGTCCTGCCGATTTGCTGCAGGTATGTCCTGACGCCATCGCTCTTCATATCGCTTAGGACATAATCATCATCCGTCTCATCCTCTTCTCGCTCTTCCAATGGCCTTGAATAGGGAGCTTCACGGCTCCTGATTCTTCTTGATGTGGGAGTGATTGGGATGCCGATATACTTATCCGCTGCTGAAGGGGTTGCATGTTCACGAAGAGGGATTTGTAAATCTGTTTCCAAATCAGCATCGTCCTCCGTATCATAGCCTGCAGGCCTTGCTTCAGGCCCAATGAATGTCACATCCTGCTGGCCTAAATCTTCCTCAGGCTCATAGCTTGCAGGTATTGGCTCAGTGTCCCTAGCAGGCCCAGCCTGTCCTGCAGCCTGCTGTCCGGCACCGCTTTCCTTATAATACTCAGGCGGCACTTCAGTTCCAATGATTGCAGTGCCTGCAGGCGGAGCTGAGTCATCTCTTTCTCCATATCCTGCAGGCAAGGACTCTGTTGCGGCTGCATGTTCTGCCGTAGCCTGCCCCGGACCTGTGCTGTCCTTATAATCCACAGGGATTCCCTTGTCCCCAGCTGCCCCAGGCTCGGCTGTCTGGACACCTGCCTGCCTTTTGGCATCTTTTTGGATTCCATGCTCCTTTAAGGAAGAGGCTATGGCCCTGTAAAATGCAGATTGCTTACCCTCATGTTCAGACAAAAGGTCGAATGTGGAGGCATCGGCAGAACCCCTGCGTCTTATATTCCCGTTTGTCAGGGTGTCTGCCTTCCTATTTGAATTAGCAGCCTTATAGCGCCGGACAGAAGCGGCTATGGCTGTATATGATTCGGACAGTTCTCCCTCATGCTCGGACAGGAGGGTGTAGGTGGAGGTTGCGGCTGTGTTTCTGCGTTTCATATTCTCATCCATGCCGGGGACAGAAGCGCGCTAGTGCTTGTATCTGCCTGCTGCCTTTCCTTTTCCCGCTTCTTCGAAATCATTCCTGATTCTGTACAGCAGTGTCTTCCCGCCCACAAACCTTATGGATCTGTCGATAATATTCCTGCCCTCAGGATGGGTTTCGACAACAGTTTTTGTTCTTCTAATCTGCTCGTATACAGCAGGCGGGGTCACTCGAAGCAGGTTTGCTATCTGTGTTCCATTCAATTCGGAATACAGCCCCTTAACTACTGCTACTGGAGTACTCAAATCTCCATAAGGATAATCCTTGCCTCTGCTTCCTTTCTGATTCCTGAGCCTCATGCCTACGCCGTAAAAATGAAGCGTTTCGCTTTCTTCGTCTATCCATGCATCATGGCTTCCTTTCGGACCGGACTTGGGCTGGCCGCCGGAAGGCTTTGTTATCAGACCACGGAGCTGGCCATCCAGATCTGAAAGCCTCTGGTAATGCCCTGCAGCATGTTTTAAAAGGGCTTCCCTTTGTGCGCAATTTGTGGCCAGCTCAGCGACCAATGCCGACATTTGCTGATGGCCTCTGGCAGCCTGCTTTTCAGAGGCCTCAATTTGGGCGTAATGCCTTTTCAGTCTGCCGGCTGCTTCTGATAGTTGCCCGTGATGCTCGGCAGCCTTTGTTTCGAGTTCCGCCACTTTTGTGAAATCACCATTCATCTTGGCATGCTCTCCGGCCATCTGTTCAATTATCTCAGCCATCTCTTCGCTGTGTGTTTCGTCGAGCTTCTTTTCCAATTCCCGCAGATTCTCTTCGACCATTTTGATAACTGGCCGCAAGCTTCTTAAATTGATGCGGAAATGGCCACATAAACTCGCTCTTCAGAAGCTGCCTGCATGGCCGGGGTCTAGACCCAGTTTGCCGCTGATTCCTGATATTCATGGCCTGAAGCTGTTGGCATCCCAACGGGAGTCTGTGACGGCTTCAATTCCCTTGTAGCCGGACCAATGACATTGATTACCTTCGCATATTCCATCCATCTCGACGGTTGTGAAAGAAGCTCGCTATCGAGATAATAGCGGTTTCATGTCTAAAACGCGGATTTATTTGTTACGGCCCATCTGTCTATATGGCACAGCAAGAAGATTATAAGCACGGCCTCTCCCTCTGCTGCCTTGCGCACAGCATCGCAGTGCCGCCATTCGGGGAAGAAGGCCTGGCTGAGTTCCTGGACCATGTCAGCCCTGAAGCTGAGGAGGTGAATTTGGCAGACACGAGCCCTGAAGGACACCTTGCTGACAGGCTGAAAGGGAAGGCAGCGCAGAATGTAAGGATTTTCAGGACTCCGTATGACACAAAGGATTTTGATTTTGCGGCCAACAGGAACTATTCCATAGCGCAGGCTGGCCATGAATGGATACTGGTCCTTGACCCTGGAGAGGATAAGGGACTGGAAAGCGATAAGATGGGCCATGGAGCAGCAGAAAGAAATGGCTTACTTCCTGCTGGGGAAGTGGGTGCTCTACAATCCTCCGGAGACGCTTGGAAGCCAAAGGACAGGCATGACAAGGCTCTTCAGGAACGGCAGGGGGTATTCTTACAGCGGAAAGGTGGGCGAGTTGCTGATGTATATGGGAGGGAAATATGTGGATAGTGATGGCTTCTACTGCGGCTACGAGCACCATAAAATGCATGAGGACGTCATAGTCAAGTGGGTTTGCGGAACCCCTTTCCTCTGGAGCGAGAAGAATTTTCAGGAATATTCTGACGAGTTTATGCAGCCGCCTGTGTTTGTCTGACAGCTCTCAAGTCTCGTCAGGGAGTAAAAAATCGGGCAGCTTCCTTATTTCAGGACGGCCCCAACACGAACAGGAGGGCAATCCAAAACTTAAGTATCTTGCTGCCAGCAATTAAGATGAGCCTGTTGGGAGAAGCCGCCGGTATGGTAATATGAAACACAGCTATCGGTCTGGGCACGCTGCCAATGCTGTCGGGTCTGATGGCAGGCAGGAGATTCCGGCAAGCTATAAAGGCCCGGCCAGACTGGATGGGAGATACAAAGCTGCTAAAAGGAACGGCAGGCTGGGGGCTTCTCTTGGAAATGAGGGTGCAATTGCGAAAAGTGCCAGGCCAGGCACAATCACAACATCCCCTCCACAAAAAGACCGGCGTCGACCTTCTGCTGCCTATAACGGCTTGGGAGCAGAAGAAAGGACAGGATATGGGGATGCTAATTTAGAGAAGATCTATCTTGAAGAAATCGGCAGGCTCCCTAAATTATCTCGTGACGAGCTTGTGGAGGAGTACAAAAGGCTTGAGAAGGGGGACAACTCGGCAAAGGAGAAGATTATAGCTGCGAATTTGCGCCTTGTCGTGAGGCTTGCCAAGAAATATACAAGGCGTGGCCTTTCCTTCTTGGACATCATACAGGAGGGCAATATAGGACTGATTACGGCAGTAGAAAAGTTTGACTACAGGAAAGGCTACCGCTTCTCAACGTATGCCGCCTGGTGGATCAACCAGGCAATTGGCTTGTCCATAGCAAATCAGGCAAGAACTGTCCGGATACCTGAGCACGCGCTGGAGACAATGGATAAAATAGACAAATTCATGTCCGGCTATCGCGATATACATCACAGGGATCCCGCTTTCGGGGACATTGTAAAGGCGCTTGCCTCAAGATATCCAGATTTGGCCAAGAACAGCGAGCTTAGGGAAACTGTCAAATATGTCATGGAAGCCGCGCACAGGGACAGGAATATCGTATCCCTCGAAAGCAGAGAAGATGATAATGAGAGGAGCTTCCTCGACACATTCCCTGACAGGAAAATACCTTCTGTGGAAACGACAATTGCCCGGCAGATTTCCATGGAAAGGCTGGATAAATATATCGGCAGGCTTCCTGAAAGTGAAGGAAAAGTGCTCAGGTACCGTCTCTACGGGCTGAGCCTGGAACAGATAGGCCTGGGATTGAACCTGACAAAGGCGAGGATTGATCAGATAGAGAAAAAGGCGCTGAAGAATCTGAAAAAAATGTTCAATGATGACGGCATAACCGATTCCAGAGGACTGCTGGACAGCAAAGGCGGCTCAGGGACAGCGGCCGGAAACGGGAGGGAGAATGGTGCAGGAAGGCTTTCGGAGAATTCAGTCGTGCTGTATTCGGACGGGGAATGAGAGAGCGTGTTCATTTCGCTTTCCCAAAAACAGCACCTGTCATAAAAGTCACCTCAACGCCGCCACAACCCTCGCCGGGGGGGCGCCATCAGAGCTTAGTTGACCGCACATGGCACTTGGAAAGGTTTTAAATCATTCTTCCAAATATAATGCATGAGGTTTAAGATCATTCTCAAGAAAGGTGAAGATGGCTGGTTTACGGTTACATGTCCTTCTTTGTCTGGATGCATCTCTCAGGGGAGAACAGAGGATGAGGCTAAAAGAAACATGAGGGAAGCTATTGAACTTCACATCAAGTCGCTTGCAGAGGATGGGTTGCCACTGAGAAGCGAACCCAATGAAAAGCAGGCTGTAATCAGCATAAAGGTATGATTTGATGAGCAAATTGCCCGTCGTCAGCGGCAGAGATGTCCTCAGGGTTCTTATCAAGAACGGCTTCTATATCAGAGATCAGAAAGGCAGCCATGTCCATCTAAGGCATCCAGCAAGGAATCCTCTTACAATCCCAATAAGGGAGGAGTTTCTGAGGCTTCTATAATAAAGGCATTCTGCATTCTGTTTTGCTCCTAGAGTAGCGGATTTTGCGTCATTTACTTCACCGCCGCCACAACCCATGCAGCCCCACAGGCTTGATGCTGCGAAAAGTATTAATATTACTACTATCATATTAGTTAATATGAAAACAATAACAGTGACAGAAAGCACCCACAGGAAGCTTGTTGAGCTGAAGAAGGAAGGTGAAGCCAGGACCTTTGATGAGCTTTTGGAAGGCCTGATTGAGAAGGAGATGGAAGTGCCAAAATCGCTTTTTGGGAAGGCAAAAGGCTTTTCCCATGCAAGGGACCATAAGGACAGGACCGATAGATATGCATAGCTATGTCATCGACACTTACGCCTGGATAGAGTATTTCAACGGCACCCAGCAAGGCTCAA
The DNA here is from genome assembly GCA_016185435.1 of Candidatus Aenigmatarchaeota archaeon. Classification (GTDB taxonomy): domain Archaea; phylum Aenigmatarchaeota; class Aenigmatarchaeia; order QMZP01; family QMZP01; genus JACPNN01. The sequence continues at coordinate 21,927 of JACPNN010000009.1, forward strand.
ACGCAAAAGAGTACATAGAAGGTGGCCATGACATATCCGTCCCCTCATTAGTGCTCGCAGAGCTGGCCGACAGCTTCCATCAGGGCAGGGTGGGGATGGAATGGGAAGCAATCCTCAGGTTCATCCTTGTCAAATGCAGCGTCATTGAGCTGTCCCCGGAAATAGCATTCGAAGCGGCAAGGATCGAGAAGGCAAAAAGGCCAAAGCACCATGATTTCAGCCTTGCGGACGGCATAATCCTCGCCACAGCACGAAAAACTGGCTCAATTCTGGTCACAGGAGATGAGCACCTGACTGACGAAAATGGCGTTGTGAACATCAGGGTATGAGCTAAATTTATTCTGGGAGAACTCAGCATTCTTAATCCTCAGGTTGTTGGCGTTTTTGTTGATGATGAAAAGTGTTTATGTCGATTTTCCTGAATCTCAGATTTTTCAGTGAATCAAGGAAATTGTTCGTGAAATCAGTGCCTGTTTCAATTTTCTCCCAGTTTAATATATAATCTACAAGCCTTTCTTCGGACATTTGATTGAGATCTCTCGCTACTTGGTTCCTGCGCAGATAAAACTCTTTGAACTTGTCAGTTCTATAGCCAATTCCATTCAAGACGCGATTCTGTATTTCGTTTGCCTGGGCTTCAGAAATGTCAAACAAATGGGATTGTAAATAAAGCAGGCCGAGTTTTTTCGAATCCTTGCTCTCCGCAAATTCATTCTTGAGATTGATGATGCTTTGGAAGTCACTGATATTCACTCTGATACCCTCTTTCTGCGACTCTATGGCTGCCAATAAGAATGAACAAACCACAGGACTCTCCTGAAGGGCATATGTTGCAAAATGGCTGTACTCGTGAATATATGGTGCTAGATAGGACGGGGTATTCGGATGTACTGAGCTATATATTTCCACGCCTTTTTCAGTTATGATGATGCCTGAAGAGGTATTCAAGACGCTGTTTGGCTTGCATATGATTCTTCCATTATCCTCCAAAGATATGTCAGCCATGTATGAGACACGCACACGAAATTTATTGTCTTCTGGTGTCCCAACAGATGCTCTGTTGACAGATATTCCCTTATCAAACTCCTCCAAAGAGTCTGCAAAGGCTTCTGGAACTAGTATTTGTTTTTCCATAGAAACCAGCTTTCTGTACAGGTCTCTCCCCAAAAATCTTTCGTATACCCTTTCCAATTTTTCTTGGTGAGCTACAATTTCCGCAGCCAATTTCTGGTTCTTCCCCTTATATAACATATTCAACCGTCCAATTCTGAATCAATATATATTTGTCATTGACTTTATATTACTTGTGAGAAGTTAATTTTAGTTAATTTTGACGTAAGCGTATAGATAGCCATAATTTCTATTTCACCGCCGCCACAACCCTCGCAGGGGCCCCATCCGAGCTCATCTTCAGGGGGAAGGCCATTATATCGAACTTCTTTCCCAGAAGCCTTTCCAGGCCTGCAAGGTTCTCAATTATCAGGATGTCATTCTTGAGCAGGATCTTGTGGACCTCGAAAGGCTCGGGATCAGGTGAAAAGGAGTCTATCCCTATCATCTTCGGCCTCCTTTCCGCTATCTTCTCGGCCAGTTCAGCGGATATGAAAGGGGCCAGTTTGAAGTATTCGCCATCAGGTATTTTGTTCACCTGTCCAGTATAAAACAGCACAATATCGTCTTTTTGTATCTTCTCCGGATCAGCCTTCCTTATCGGAAACTGCCCCCTCACATCAAGCAAAACCCCATTCCCCGTGAACTTCTCAAGCGGGTATTCGTCCAGCTTCTTGCCGCCGTTCAGGACATGGTATGGCGCATCTATATGTGTGGAGAAGTGGGTGGTCATGCTGAAAGACGAGACATTGACCGCATCCCTTGGAATGGAAAACACCTTCTCCATCCTCGGCTCAGGGTCGCCGGGATAGACAGGCATCTGTGAACTGACTGCCATGCTGAGGTCTATTAGCTGCGGCATCAGTTGTATTTTTGGCTTCTGGAATTATAAAGCATCAGAACTGCTGATATTGGCCTCTGAATTCTTGAGTATGCCTTCTGTGGTTCCGCTGCCACAGCGAGTGCGGCAAGGCATCCTCTGAGAACTTCCTTCTATCCGGTTCTGCAGCAGCTGATGTCCTGTTATGGCCCATGCTTTCAGTTAGAAGCGAAAGCTTAGATTCATTCAGATGCAGGTTCCTGTGCCTGAAGGGGTGAAAAAACAGAAGCTGAAAGTGAATAATAAAAGGAAAAAGAAAAACCTACATCTTGTGCACAGGGCATTTGGCATGGCTCTGCAGCTTGTAAAACTTCCCTGCAACCAGCAACAGAAGGCCTAAGAAATACCATCCTATTGCATACCATGCCTTCCCGAATTCTGGCGTGTTGCTGTGGTAAACAAAGCCCTGCACCACAAGGAACAGCCCGATGGCCATCAAAACGAGGCCAACAAGCATCTGGATCCCATTGCATGTGCAAGTGTCTTTTGGCATGACAACTCCTCTAGATAAATTATGGCGGCAGAGCTAATAAAGAGTACGCAACGCTTACGAAAGGAGCACAAAAAGATATGAAAATACTTAGGTATGTGCAATTCCTTATATATATGCTTATTTATATATGACAGAGGCAAACCTTTTATTAAAGGGAAGCGAATATATCATCATCAGGAAAGTGGTATAATGCTAGCAGAACTGCACGCTCACACGACTTATTCGAGAGGCAAGAAGATATTCTATGAGTCAGTCAGCACTCCCGCTGAGATGCTTGCCCGTGCGAAAAGGCTTGGCTTGGGTATGCTTGCAATCACTGATCATGATGAAATAAGGGGGGCCTTGGCTGCAAAAAGGCTGGAAAAGAAGTATGGGGTAAAGGTTATTGTCGGGGAGGAGATTACAACCAAAAGCGGCCATCTCCTTGCTCTGGGCATAAACGAGCTTGTCAGGCCCGGGATGACTGTCAGGGAAAGCGTGGAGGCCGTACACTCCCAGGGCGGCATTGCGATAGCCCCCCATCCTTTCGACTTCAAGAGGAATGGCATAAGGCTCGAATCAAAGCACTGCGACGCCATAGAGGTCTTCAATGCCATGAGCATAGACAGGCTCACCAACAGGCGCGCTGTCAGGTTCGCAAAGAAGCTTGGCATGCCTGTCACAGCAGGCAGCGATGCCCATGGGGAGCTGATGCTCGGGTATGGCCTTGTGGAGGCTGAATCAGAAGAGGTTGACAGCTTCCTGAAGGACATAAAAGGGGGCAACCTGAAGCTTAAGGTGGATTACATGCCACTGGAGGCCATAAGGGACACGGCAATAAAGAAGCTGTGCATGTCATATGATTACACCATGAATTACATAGAGAAGAATTATAACTGGCCCCAGAGGGTGATAGCAAAGAGCATGATGGACATAGTCAGCAGCCAGGCAAGAGGCATAGACAGTTTCCTGAAGGTGGTCTCATATATGGCCTATGGCGGAGTTCTCTTCTATAGCGGCTTCACCAATCTCGTAGGCTTCAGCGCGCTCGAGAACAGGGTGAAGAGGATATAGGGGAATTTCTTCTCTGTGTGGATAATTTAAGCCAAGAAGAAGAATTATTTATATGCCGGTCAAGAGAACCTTAAAAAATTACTCAAAATATATTCTGATAATAGCCGGCATACTGCTATTTATCCTGGCCCCTCCTGCCTATGAAATTGGAGGCACCGTTCTCAACCTTCAGAATATAGGGGTTCTTGTTATTATACTCGGAATTCTGATTTTCCTGGCTGACAGGTGATACAATTAGGCCTGATAGGGAAACTGAGGCGTGATTATCACGGCACCCTTTATGTTGGTGTTGGCTCCGATTTTGACCTTGCCGAAGAAATTAAAGGCCTAATGCACAGCATCAGGCTGGGCAATCGCTGAAGGCTGGACTTGAATGCTCCTTAAGCGGCGGAGAAATTGCCGCTGGATTTTGAGAAGTTTTTGCCTTCTTAAAAGGCGGCGGCCTATTTATCAGTATTTATAAACCGTAAAACCTTATCATAAGTATGAAAGTGACAGTTGTCTTGGAAAAGCAGGAAGAAGGCGGATATACTGTATATGTGCCTTCATTGCCTGGGTGCATATCCCAAGGAGAAACGAAAGAAGAATGTTTAAAAAATATAAAGGAAGCTATTGAGCTGTATTTGGAAGCAGATGAGAATGAACTTGTTGCATATAAAGGCGAAGTTCGAGCAATAAAAGTATGAGGCTTCCGCAGATTTCTGGCATCGAGCTTATCAAAAGGCTTCGCTATCACGGCTTTGTTGTTGTGAGGCAAAAAGGTTCGCACATAAGGCTTGAGAAAAATACTCCAGAAGGCATCATAAAAATAACGGTTCCCAATCATCCGGCTCTCAAAAAGGGAACTTTGCATCATATTCTCAAAGATGCCGGTTTGCAGGTCGAAGACATTCTATAGTTTCAGAGTAGTTTCAGAGGCCGCCGCTTCGCAGGCAGGCAAAAAATTTGGACCGTGCGCCGGCGAGACTCAAAATCATTGTTCTATGACCGAGCGTAGTCGGTAACAATTCTTGCCCAATCCGTAATTTTTGCCTCATAGCAATTGAGATTAATGCCTTTTAATAGCATAAAAGATAAATGCTTAAGATGCATCAGTTACTCTTTGGCACAGCCGGCATACCCCTGAGCACCATACCCCGGACCACTCTTAACGGCATTTCAATGGCCAGAGAGCTCGGCCTTTCAGCCATGGAGCTCGAGTTTGTCCACAGCGTGACCGTTTCTGAGGCCCAGACGCCTGCCGTCAGAAAGGCCAAAGAGAAAGAAGGCATAGAGCTTACATGCCATGGCCAGTACTACATGAACCTGAATTCCCTCGAGAAGCAGAAGAGGGATGACACTGTCCAGAGGATACTCAGGGCCTCAAGGGCGGCCTGGATGTGCGGGGCATGGAGCATATGCTTTCATGCGGCCTATTACATGGAAAAGCCCAAGGATGAGGTCTATAAGGTTGTGAAGGAGAGCCTGCAGAAAATTTCCGAGGAATTGAGGAATGAGAAGAACAATATCTGGATAAGGCCTGAGCTGACAGGCAAAGGGAAGCAGTTCGGGACGCTGGAGGAGCTCTTGCAATTGAGCCAGGAAATTGAGCAGGTAATGCCGTGCATAGACTTCAGCCACTGCCATGCCAGATTTAACGGTAAGTTCAACACATACAAGGAGTTCATGTGGATTCTTGAGCAGATTGAGAAGGCCCTCGGAAAGAAAGGGATAGAAAACATGCACATACATGCTGCCGGAATAGATTACGGCCCGAATGGCGAGAAGAGCCACAAGATTTTCAGGGAATCAGATTTCGACTACAAGGCCCTCATGAAGGCCCTGGCCGATTTCGGGGCCAAGGGGATTGTCATCTGCGAGTCGCCAAATCTGGAAGGTGATGCGCTGCTGATGAAGAAGGAATATGAGAAAAGGATATAATTTACTCAATAAAGCCAGTCATATGATACAGTTTCGAGTTTAATATGAAAGACGAAAGTATGGAGTAGGGGATTAAATAGGAGTTTTTCTGGCGGGAAAGAATGGCATACTTTCGAGTTTACGAGGAAACCCGAAAATATAGTTTCGAGTTTAATATGAAAGCCGAAATAGTCAAGTATCTGGACATTTCCTGTTTCAAGAGAATCCTGACATCTTTATTTCAAAACAACAATCCATACTCTGGCGGATTGCAGGCCTCTCAGCAGCTTCAGGAGGGATGCAGGAGGGTGAAGACTGTCTGACATGGAAATATGTGTCTCAAAATATCTCGTATTCTCTGAATCTCCTGTTTCCTTTCCCTGCTTTGCGAACCAATATAAGCCACCTCGTGGAAATTCTATATTGTGGACATCCTTCTTCTGCCCTTGAGGTAAGATATGGCCGAAAACATACTCCTTAGCATAGCCCTGCTTCTTTTTGCGGCGAAAGTGCTTGGCTATGCCTCTTCAAGGCTCGGGTTTTCCTCCCTGCTCGGCGAGATGATTGCAGGCATACTCCTCGGGCCAGTCGTCCTCGGGCTGGTGGTGCCGGACAACAGCCTCAAGCAGATAGCCAATTTCGGCATTCTCTTCTTCCTCTTCCTCGTCGGGCTGCACAGCAGGCAGGAGGATTTCAGGAACGGGGTCTATGAGGCGAGCGCCATAGCGATAGGAGGCGACTTATTGTCTTTTGTGCTGGGCTTTGCGGCCGGCATGATCGCCTTCAACAGCATGCCTCTGGCAATCTTTTTCGGCATCGCCCTCATTTCTTCAAGCACGGCCATGTCCATCAGGAACCTGTCGGATGCGAGGAAGATGCATACAAGAGGAGGGAGAATGCTATTGCCCGTAGCCCTTGCCGACGATGTCATAGCCATACTCTCGATAGCCCTGCTTGGCACTTACATATCCCTTGGCACAGTGCAACTGTGGCAGGCCGTGAGCATATTTCTTGGCATTATAGGCTTCTTCCTTCTCGTCTTCACCTTCGGCAGCAAGGTCACGAAGGCCATCCTTGACATCAGCGAGAGGCTGAGGGATGAGAGCATGATCATCACAATTGCCCTTGCCATGCTGTTCTTCATAGCCTACATCAGCGAGCAGATAGGCGTTGCGGCTGTAACCGGCGCATTCCTTGCAGGCATAGCGATGAGCGGCAGCAGGCAGGTTGAGAGGGACATCATACCCAAGGCAAGCGCCATAGGCCATGGGTTTTTTGTCCCACTCTTCTTCGCCTATAGCACTGTCGAGCTGGAGACAAGCGGAATAGGATCTGGAATGGGCCTAGCAGCATTGCTCCTGATTGCAGGGGCCACAGCAAAGTATTACGGGTGCAGCACTGCCGCGAAGTTTGCGGACATGGGAAAGGAGGACAGGAGGATAATAGGCCTGGCCATGATTCCGAGAGGGGAATACACCATAATAGTTTCCCAGCTTGCCCTTGCGGCAAAGTTCATAACGCCTGAGGTATACACAATAGCCATCGGGATAGTCGCTCTCAGCATGCTCGCCTCTCCGGTCGTGATGAAAGTTTTCCTTTCAGGCAGGTGACCGTGGAGGGCCTGAACTACCCAGGGCTAAAGCCCTGGGGGTCTAGTTAAAACAGGCATATTTTATTCAGAAGCCCAATTCTAATAATGGCCAATCCACTATTCGCTCTTCTGGACCTTGTGAGGTTCCTGCTGTTCACAACAATCGAGTTTGTCGCTGAGGTGCTGCTGAAGGTCATTGCGGTGTTTGATGCCTTTGGCTCTATTATAGGGATAGGGGGGCTGCCTGTCGCCATTCTGGCCATAGCGGTCATGGGGATAATATCATACTACTTCGGCTATTTCGTTATCGGCTCTGCGAAGACAGTCATAATACTCTTCATGCTCGGCATGGCAATCGCCCTGATAATAGTCATGCTGCTATAGTTCTGAGAGGCGCAGCAGGATTCATGAAAAAGGCCGCTGAATGGCTCTGAAATCAAAGAAAAACAATTAACCAGATTCTGTTTTTTTTAGTTTCCTTAATACATTGGCTTCCGCTATGACCGCTTTTCGTTCTGATTCATAACGATCTGCCATTCCTCTATTCATTTCTTGTTTCTTTTTATCGTTCATAAACCATCAACTTTAATGCTTAATAATATGCTATCAATTTGTTTTTTCTTTTCCTCTTCTATGCCTCTTTTAATTTGATAAGCCTTTTCTAACTCTTGGATTATGTCCTTTGTTATGGTTATTATTTGATTTGGTGTAATAACTAATATATCAGTACTCTGTCCAACTCCAGGAGCACTTTCCGCTCTCCTCTTAGCTTCATAAGAAAGAAATAATGCTTGTTTGAAAAGGATATTTCTGTTAAACCCATTCCCTATAAAGCAATATTCAGAATGTGGTTCTCCAGAACCCATGGAGTGAAAACCAATTGAGTCCATACACTGCGCAATCCCTGGATTTGATATATCCCATATATGCGCTCCAGCATCATCTACCCCAGCAATCATAACCTCCAATCCCAACTTGTGAGACTGAACATTATCGTCTATAGGCACCACTATCTGCGGAGGCAAATCGTTAGCCTGTTTGTAGAAATCTGAGGCATCTTTAAATCCTCGGGTCTTTACATGAAGTTCTTCAGCCCGTTTCAGTCTTAAAAGTGCATATTTTGTTTTCACTTTCTCTGCAATAGTATGAATGGAATCAGATTCCCTTATTTCCTGTTTTGCAAGTCTAAACAATTCGTTTGGTACTATAGCATCACCCGCAGTAAGAGCAACACAAGATTTTCCCAATTGTTCTATTTTTGGCGTTTCGTGATCAAACTCTATCGATAGATATTCGTGTGTCAGCATCTTGTCTGAGGCAACTATAACCGTTTTCCCTCGGTCACAAATTGTCGATAGGCAGATAGTCATAGGATTCGCCTTCAATAGATACCTATTACCCTATTATCTATTGGTTTTATAAGTCTTTCTTCAGCCCCTTCTCGATCAACCCATGTGCGACAGTCATGCTATCAACCTATTCTGCGACAGAGCCCTGAAAGCGGGCAGAAAAAAAGACGCTTTTGATTAAGAATCAGCCGACATAGCTTGTTTCCGGCTTCTTCGGCATCACCCTGGGCATCTGGATGGGCGGCGGCAACTGAAGATCTTCTGACAGCTGGGCTGTCTTCAGCAGGCATCTCCTGAACAAATGGTTCAGTATCTCAAGGGAAACAGGCTCAGGCAGCTTCTTGTCCTTCTTCCACTGCTTCGCTATATCCTTCCCGTCCCTTGCCATGTAGAACAGCTCGCCTGATATCTTTATGCGGCCTATCTGAGGCTCGTAGGTTGTAGTGAACTCATAGGCCACGGAAAGGACCTTCTTGCCTATAAGGTCGAAATCAACTTCCTTTATATCAGTGATTCTGGGCGTAGAGCTGATGTCGATCTTCTGCGATGCCTCTTCGCCCTTCTTGCTTGCCTCTATTCCCCTGACATTCATCCCTATGATGGGCATATTATCACCCCTTTTTTGGAGGCGTGTTTAATAAAGCTATGCGCTGCTCAGAGCGTGTCTAATTATTCACCCACCAGCCATTCCCAGCCAGCCTGACTCTCAGATATATCTTAACCTGATAAGCGATGACCCTCAGTACGCTCCTCACATAAGTTGTTCTCCTCAGCCTCGTGTCCAATCTGTCCCCAAA
>JACPNN010000022.1 GCA_016185435.1 Candidatus Aenigmatarchaeota archaeon
CGGAACCAGGGATTGCCAAAGACCCAGTCCACGCTGGGGAAGTACCTTAACTGATTCACAGAGGCGCCCGAAGTCCACCAGTCTTAGACACAGAGAGGTGAGTGACTGGTGGTGAGGGCGCTACACAGAAAACGTTTTAATCCATAAAGGCCACTATGTATATCCTTCCAGTCATATTTCAGGATAAATGCCGTAATTGTACTCGTAATCACTCCTAGTAATGCTGTCAAACCCATTATCCAAGAGTTATAAAAAATTCCAACTATAAATAGAAACCCTGTAATTGCATGATTCTGTAGCATCACTTGACTAAATCCTCTAAAGACAATTTTCAATAATTCAATAATCCTCATTTTATCATCTTGTTTTATCGACCTATTTAATAGATCACGCCCCTGCCGGGATTCGAACCCGGGTCTCCGCCTGTCTTCTCATCATCATGCCCTGATGGGGCATTCTATCCTTTCGATGACCGAAAGGGCGGCATACTTGGCCTCTATACGACGGGGGCATGCAGAAGGGAATCCACCCTTCTGTTTTATATCCCTCCGATTACAATTATTGACATCTGTACTGGCTTTTTCTGGATACGTTTTGTTATGAAGCATATGCGGTTGGGTATGAAACATAATCGGATATTGAAGCAGGCCGCTGCCTGCTTCGTCACCAATGATATGTTTCTGTCGCCTATTGATATGCTTCTTTCTTGCATTACCCTCTTTTTTGCAAAAAGAGGGTGGCATGGGCCCACCAGGACTGTCAGGCACCCATTCGGTGATGGTATTTCCTTCTTTTGCCGTTTGAGTATGAAGCATAATCGGATATTGAAACAGGTAGCGACCTGTTTCGTAACCCATAGCTGTTTCGTCACCAATCTATGCTTCTGTCTCCCACTGGCTTTTCTTTGGAAGAAAAGCCTATTGAACCTGGATCCGCGCCACGTCAAAGCGCTGTCTTGGCCATTGGACCATGGGCCCAGATTATTGCTTTAACCTACAATAGGAATATATCCTTTAATATAGGCCTAAAGACAAATTACTTCCAATGGCAAACCCGGCCAAAGAGGGGTTCCAGGGGATAGCATTCGGGGTGATGGACGGGGTGATACTTGCGCTTGGCGTTATAACAGGCCTCAGCGTTCTGGAGAACAGGTTTATTCTTTTTCTGAGCCTTCTAGCTACTGGCATAGCCGACGCTTTCGGGAATGCGGCAGGCATGCATGTCGAGGAGGAGACTGAAAAGGATCACGGGAGAAAAGAGGTCTGGATAAGCACGATATCGGCATTCTTTTCGACATTTTTCGTGTTTATACTGCTGATAATACCCATCCTCATTCTGCCTCTGTCACTTGCAGTAACAGTTTCCTGGCTGTTCGGGATAATTTTATTGGCATTGCTGGGAATAAAGGTGGCTGAAATCAGGGGCTGGAACAGTTCAAAAATTGTCATCGAATACGTTCTTTGGGGCATAGCGGTTTCTGTGGCTTCCTATCTCCTGATAAGCGGCGTAAAGGAACTGTCGCTAGGGTTGTGATTTGAGGCCCTTATATTCCTGACCATTTCCCCAGCCATTTCAGCGTAACAGTAATCACCTTTTTCATATTTTCTTCGCCGCTGAACTCATGGTCTAAGCTTTCGATTATTTTCAGCTCTTTCTGTCCTTTTAGAACCGTAAAAAGCTTCATGCCTTCTGATGGCGGGATGAAGCTGTCCGATTCTCCATATATCATGCCGACAGGAATTCTGATTTTCTTTGCAGCTTCCAGCGACTTATATTTCAGGCTGTCTTCGGCATATTCTGAGGTAATTTTATTTTCAAAAGAATGAAAATACCCTTTCCGCTCCATCTCTTCAAACCACATAGATCCCCAATATTCCTTCAGGTCAGAAATCCTGCCCATCCACAAAATGAGAGATCTTATCCTCTTATCTTGTGCGGCTTTCAGCAGGGAAACATAGCCTCCCTGGCTATGGCCTATCAGGATTATATTTTTTGCCTTCATTTCCGAATTTCTTGAAAAATGGTCTGTGGCAGTATCAAGATCCTTCAGCATTGAAGTGATTGTCTGTTTTTCAAATATTCCATCAGAATCTCCGCTTCCCCTGAAGTCAAACCTGAAGACAGCATACCCTTTCTTTGCGAACTCTCTTGCGGCCCTGACAAAAAATGAGTTCCATGTTCCCAGCCTGTTGCCTCCCCATCCATGCGACATTATGATAAGGACTGTCGGCTTGTTCCTCGGCAGGTGGAGGATACCCCTGATTTTTTGTCCTCTTTTCCCAAATGCAAGAGGAATCTCTTTCATATCTATAGCCTTTTTCTTATTGGCGGATTCACTTTTTGTAATGAGTTTCTTTTGGAAACCTACTTTTTAAGAGTATCTATATGTCCTGTATTCTGTTTCTTAGCCGAAAGGGCTTTGCAACCCCGTTCTTGCACAAAAAGAGTCAGTGGAAAAAAACATTTTCTAGTTCGATATCTCTAACTGCTTTCTTTGGATGCGCATCGCTTTGCAATGGCATGCCTTCGCTTTGCAAAGAGCATAACCTGCAATTTCTTTTGCAAAGAAAGGGCAGCACAAAAACACTGGCGGAAAAGAATCTCTGGTTCAGTATTGGTAATTGTTTTCTTTGGGTAGCCTAGCCTTTCTTTTGTAAAAGAAAGGCTGGAATGGGCCGACCAGGATTTTCAGCGCACCCATTCGGTGATGGTATTTCCTTCTTTTGCCGTTTGAGTATGAAGCATAATCGGATATTGAAACAGGCTGCTGCCTGTTTCGTCACCAATCTATGCTTCTGTCTCCCACTGGCTTTTCTTTGGAAGAAAAGCCTATTGAACCTGGAATATCCACTGTGTGAGAGTGGCGTCGTAGCCATTAGACCATCGGCCCTTCCACCCTTCCATTTACACATCAGTACCTATAAATCTGAACCTTGTGCCTTTTCCTCAGCATTTCCTTCATCCCTTGTATATGTCCCGCTCCCACAACGGCCAGGATGTTTTTGTGTTTCTGCGCCTGCTCCTCCAGCATCCTTGCCATATGCAAGTCCCTTTCCTCCACGAGGGCTTTGTTGAGCTGCGGGAAGTGTATCCTTAATGTCAGCTGCGCTTTCTCAATCAGCCTGCCTTCAGGCAGCTTCGAGAGGTCAATGCTATCCCCTGAAAACGGGGATAAGAGAACAGAATAGGCTATGAAGCCCAGCAGCTTGAGCTTTTCAGTCCAGCTTATTTTGGCTATTTTCCCTATTGTTATGCTTATATGCTGGTCTATGAGCATCACAGGCAGGCCTTTATTCCGGGCATTCTTTACTGCCTCAAGCATATCCCTTCCGGGCATTATGCCTGCCTTCCTTCCTATCGCCTGCTGTATCTGCTTCATTATGTACAGTATGGGCCATGCTGCATTGAACTCTATCCTTGACTCATATCCCCTTGACAGCGCTATATACCGGTCCATGTCAAGCTCCACAGCGACAGCATCAGGCCTCAGGGACTCTATGGCCCTTTCGATTGCTTCTATGCTCTTTCTTGCCACATGGCTTGTCGGAAGAAGGACGATCATCACTATTTATTAAGGAAAAGAAATAAGAGATGCTATATGGCCCTGAGAAAGGAATTGCTGTCCATACTCGCCTGCCCAAAGTGCAAAGGCGGCATTGAGGAGAAAAGCATGTTTATGGCATGCAGGGCATGCTCTCTCGCATTCCCCGTCCTTGGCGATGTGCCTGACATGCTTGTCGAGGATGCATGGCCCCTTGAAAAGGCCGGGAAGGCAAAGTTCAGGCACAGTCTGAAGCTCTGAAATGCCGCCTCTGAAAAGGAAAATACGCTTTTAAACCCCTCCAGCTCTATCTCTAATTGTGCCGGGGTGGCGGAATCAGCCTGCTGCATGTGATAGAGATTCAAGTGTCGAAGGCAGGCTGCTGCAACGGCTAACGCGCCAGACTTGAAAAATCAGATATTATGAGCCTTTATGGCGATGAAATATTGGCTTGACTCTGACTCGGCGGAAAATGGAGGGTTCAAGATATCTGGTGCCCTTGCGGGCGCGCAGGTAGACGCCTTTCTCAAAGGGAATGGCGTCCTGCAATCAAATCCTGCCCCCGGCGCTCTTATTTCTCGGGCGATCCCAAAACAAGCATGCAACGCTTAAAAGCAATCAAACCAAAAGATAACCATGCCTTTCTACGAGATCCTGGCTCTGGTAATAATTCTGATCATACTTGCCAGCTCGATGAAGATAATAAGGGAATATGAGAGGGTTGTCGTTTTCAGGCTTGGCCGCCTGCTGGGGGCAAAAGGCCCCGGCCTCTTTTTCATCATACCCTTTGTCGACAAGGTGCTCAAGGTTGACCTCAGGACTTCTGTCATAGACGTCACGAAGCAGACAGTCGTGACAGCGGACAATGTGACAGTAGACGTCGATGCGGTTGTATATTACAGGGTCGGGGATCCCATAAAGTCCATAGTTCAGGTTGAGGATTACAGGACAGCATCCACTTTGCTTGCCCAGACAACGCTCAGGGACGTCTTGGGGCAGGTTGATCTTGACAAGCTCCTTGCGAAGAGGGAAGAGCTCAGCAAGAAGATACAGGGCATACTGGACGAGGCCACTGACCCATGGGGGATAAAGGTCTCTGCAGTGACCCTTAAGGACGTCGTCCTGCCCGACAACATGCAGAGGGCCATGGCCAAGCAGGCAGAGGCAGAGAGGGAGAGGAGAGGCAGGGTTATTATAGCAGCAGGGGAGTTCGAGGCAAGCAAGAAGATGTCGCAGGCCGCTTCTCTATACGCAAAGAATCCTGCGGCCCTCAAGCTGAGGGAGTTCCAGACCCTTGCCGAAATAGCCAGAGAGAAGAACGTGATTGTCGTGCCTGTGAACAGCGACGTAGGCGCTATAGCTGGGGTTACAAGGGCATTATCAAGGGGCATGCCATCTGAAGAGCAAAGGAAGAAAAGATGAGCGTGTCTAAAAATTATCCCTCGACAACAATATTAAGAGGGTGATTAGGATGGGGAGTAGAATGAGCCTACTCCCAAGATGGTATTCATCTTTGGGAGATATAAACTTAATCCTGCCGGTTTTGCTGGGAGTGGTGCC
>JACPNN010000021.1 GCA_016185435.1 Candidatus Aenigmatarchaeota archaeon
CACCACTCCCAGCAAAACCGGCAGGATTAAGTTTATATCTCCCAAAGATGAATACCATCTTGGGAGTAGGCTCATTCTACTCCCCATCCTAATCACCCTCTTAATATTGTTGTCGAGGGATAATTTTTAGACACGCTCTTTTCGCCTCTTTCAGCATTAGACCCACCCCGCATCCACCTCATCCACCCTCCACCTAGAATTAATCTCCTGTATCCCTTTGTTTCCGGCTTTGTGGGCCAGAAGGCCAAGCCATGCTATCATAACGCCATTATCTCCGGAATATTTCCTCGGGCAGGCGAAAAATTTTCCTCCCCTCTCTCTGCACATTATATCAAGCATTTCGCACAGTCTTCTGTTTGCGGCTACGCCTCCTGTAACCACCAGTTCATCCTTTTCGGCATGGGCCATGGCCCTCTCAGCCACTTCCGTAACCATTGCAAAGGCAGTCTCCTGCAGGCTGAAGGAAACATCTTCCAATTTTTGCTTTTTTTCCAGCAGCCTTGAGGCATGTGTTATAAGGCCGGAGAAACTGAGATCCATCCCCTTCACAGTATACGGCAGCTCCATATACTTCCCGTTTTTTGCCAATTCTTCGATTTTGGGCCCTGCAGGGAATCCAATTCCTGCGGACCTCCCGAACTTGTCAAGGGCGTTGCCGAGGCCTATGTCCTGCGTCTCGCCCAGAATGCGGTATCTGCCCTCCATATAGCCTATTATCTGGGTGTTTGCACCTGACACAAAAACCACTATCGGATCCTTTGCTTTTGCCAGAAGTTTTGCTATTTCTATATGGGCTAAACAGTGATTTACTCCTATTAATGGTTTTTTGTATTCTCTTGATACTGATTTTGCTATATTCATCCCGACAGAAAGGCAGGGAGGCATGCCGGGGCCTGCGGCAACCGAAATTATATCTATTTCACCCATTTCTATTTCGGCTTCCGCCAAGGCATTTTTCACTATAGAATCAGCATGCAGCTTATGATGATTGGCCGCATCTGCCGGCTTTATGCCCCAGCCTTCAGGGGGCTTGAAAATCGCCCTCTTGTCTGCAAGAATCTTTCCCCTGCCATCCGCAATGCCGATGCCAATTGTATGGGCTGTTGATTCTATTCCCAGGGATAGCATAGAAAATATGCTGCTTTAGGGCATAAGTATATAAATCTATTATACTAAGTATACTAAGTAGTAAAAGTGGTAATTATGCCTCTGAAGACGATCAAAATAGGGGAGAAAAGCTATAAGGAGCTGAACAGGTATGCTGGAACCCTGAGAGTCATGGAGAACAGGCCAGTTTCCCTGAATGAGGCGCTGCTGAATCTCCTGAAGAAAAACAGGGATGCTGACATAGGAAGGTTTGCAGGAGGCTGGAAAATGACAGACAAAGAGCTTGAGAGGATAAAAGCGGATTTGGGGAATCTATGGAAGACATGGAAGACAGAATTGTAGTTGATTCCGATATCCTTGTGAACTTCCTCCGCAATAAAAAGGAGGAAGTTGAATTGTTGAAAAGGATGAGCCGGCAGGCCACACTTGCCACGACGGACATCAACGCATTCGAGCTGTATTACGGGGCTTACAAAAGCAGCAAACAGGATGAAAACCTCGCTGCGACCAAAGGTCTTCTCAATTCTCTTTTGCTGCTAAGCACAAGTGAGGATAGCATGGAGATGGCAGGTAAGATCATCACAGACCTGGAAAAGAGGGGGAAGCCTATGGAAATAAGGGACCTTCTGATAGGCTCCATATGCCTTACAAATTCTATTGCTCTTTTAACCGGCAACAGGAGGCACTTCGAAAATATGGAAGGCCTCAAAATCATTGAGACGAAGCTTTAGCAAATCATGGCTGCATGAAGATTCAAATTAGGATGCGGATAATTATATTTCATGAAATGGGTTGAGGATGCCTGGAAGCAGAAACAGATTTACATAATGATGGTTTTCTCCCTGCTTTTCCTCATCATAATTTCCCTGCCCTCCAACCCCTCCTTCAAGACTTCACCCTTGGATATCCTTTTCCATTTCCTTTCCGCCACGATTCCTGCAGTAGCAATTGACCTTGCCATGATGAAAAAAAGAAAGCAGGTGTCATTCCCATACTCTGCCATCATCACAGGCCTCATAGCAGGAAGCCTCCTGCCTGTAGCGAACCATCTCTCTGTTTTTGCTGCAGGTCTTTTTGCTGGATTGTCAAAGCGCATTATCAAGATAAATAACAGGCATATGTTCAACCCGGCGGCATTCGGGATAGGCCTTGCAATCCCGCTTTTTGTCCAGACAGACGCATGGTGGGCCGTCCCCTATTCAAATTTCCTTCCTGCATTTATTTTATTGATGGCTCTTGGGATTGTTGTTTCAAATAAGATAAGAAAACTATATCTCTCTTTTTCATTCCTTCTGGCATATCTCATCCTTTCATTTTTCATATTCAAAGGGGATGCAGCCGCTCTCATTTCAGGCCTCCCCTTCTACATGGCCTTCTTCATGCTTACTGAGCCCAAGACGAGCGCTGCCCTGCCGCGGGACCAGCTCATATCAGGAGCATTCACAGGATTGGCATGCATCGGCCTTTCCTTCATCGCACCAACAGGATTCCTGATATACGGCCTGCTTCTCAATAACATTTTTGTATTTCTGATGCCGAAAATAAGAGCCTCTCTTGCCAAAAAATGAAGCGCTTCAGGCCCTTTTCAGGATGTTACCATGGAAGGTCTATCCTTGCTTCATCGCTGGCATACTTTTCTCCGGTCTCAGTGTCAAGTTTGTCTTCGTAATAAAACGGATCAATGAAAAAGGTTTCCGGAGAGCCGTCTGGGTTAGCTCTCATAACAAATTCGCGGTCCTCGTGAAATTTAGGAACAATTCTCAATGCTTTTCCTTGGCTGATATCCTCAGTGATTAGAATCGCAGACTGGCGGTGCAGTTTTCCGGGACCCTCATTATTCCACGCGACTATACCGGTGAAATATGGCGGATTTTTGTGGGTATTGAAGGCCCTTTCAAAGGCCCCCAGCTCCCTTATGGCGTCAGGGCCTTCCAGCATGTATGGCCTTTTTTTTACGACCCGCAGCGCCACATGGATTTTCCGGCCATCTATTGAGTCGTCTATTGCCCCTACACTGTAAACTGAATGCATTTGTCCGTGCCCCAGCACCATGATGTCCTCAGGCAAAGCTTCACCCAGGTACTGATGCGTGAATGTGCCTTTTATCCTGGATATCATGGCCCTGTCTCCAAGAATGAAGGGCTTGAGCCTCAGCACTCTCCCGTAATATTCGCCAGCGCTGGCAACGTCGGACTGCGGTTTGGAGGCATAAATTGAATCCATCTGCAGAAATAATTGCAAGCTATATAAAGGCTATATTATCTTCTCTCCAGTCTCTTTGTTTATTATGTGTATCACATTGACAGGGCAGCCCTCCGCCGCCATCTTGGCATTGGCCAGCTGGCTCTCGTCCATCTCCTTCTCGAAAACCATGGTATTGCTGTCCTTCAGCTCGCTGCCCATAAGGTCTGCTTTCCCGTCCTTGTTCATCACAAAGTTGTCGGGATTGACAGCTGCGCATACGCCTGCCCCTATGCAGCCTTTCCTCTCGTACTGGATTATGTATGTGGCCATCCTTATCGCCTGAATGTGAATTAATTGTTTCGGTAGCAATATATATTTGTTTCAGAGGGCAGCCAGAAATTTATGAAAAACAGGATTCAGCAAATATACGGCAGGCTTTTGAAGCATTACGGAAAGCAGGATTGGTGGCCTGTAAGAAGATCCTTTGAGCCTGAGTGGTTTGAGATTTGTGTCGGTGCCGTATTAGCCCAAAACACAAGCTGGAAAAATGTGGACAAAGCCCTTGACGGACTGATGAGAGAAGGCATGACAAGCCCGTCTGCTGTTCTGAAAGCTGATCCAGATAAGCTGAAAAAAGCAATCAGGCCGTCAGGATTTTACAACCAGAAGGCAGAGAGATTAAAAATCCTTTCCACTCTCATCCTGGATTCAGGCATAGATAATTTCCAGCAAAAGATGACAAGGGAAAGTCTCCTTTCGGCCAGAGGGATAGGGAAGGAGACGGCAGACAGCATCCTGCTTTATGCGTGTGACAGGCCTGTTTTTGTAGTCGATGCATACACAAAAAGAATATTTTCCAGGATCGGGCTTATGGAAGAAAAACTGGAGTATGAAAAAATAAGGGAATTGTTTGAGAATGCCATTGAAAAGGATTCTGGTTTATTCAGGGAATACCATGCCCTGATAGTTGAGCATGCCAAACAGACATGCGGAAAAGAACCTCTCTGTAGAGAATGCTGCCTTCTTCAAGTGTGCAAATATGGAAAAGGGAAAGCAAATCAGTAATCCACCCTGAACCTCAGCATCGCTGCTATTCCCCCGAGATGCAGCAGCTTTTCTCCGGACTCGTGATCCGAGGAGATGAAAATGATTTTCGAGGAAATTTTTTCTGCCGAATCTATCATATCCCTGAAATCCATCATCTTCTCCTCTGATACCAGAAGAAGCTCAACTGCGCCATATTCTATCGCCTTTTTTGTCTCCTTTTCGCCATAAACGGCCTTCCCTTCAGGCTTTGCAATTTCTTTCAGGAGGTTTTCCACAAGATCGGTTTCCATGGCAATTCTCGTAGTCCGCAGGATCCTGTTGGCAGATTTCTTGATAACCTCCTTTGCGCCTGATATTCCTATGTAGCTTGAATGTTCGAGCAAAGCTTTTGCAGCCAATGGATTCTTATTTTCTTTCAGGTATTCCAGGAAGTTCTCCCTCTCGAAGCCAGGCCCCGCGATTATCAGCATGCTGAAGCCTTCCTTCTGCTGGATGTATTCTGCAACCTGCCTGTAGAAGGCATTCTTGCCCTCTTCCTGCTCCTTTTCCCTCGAAACCTTCTTGAAGCTGATGCTTGCAAGCATCTCCAAGCCCTCATCGGAATAGACTGCAAAATCAGCCTCCTCCCTGTCTATCAGGCATATCAGTATCCTCTGGCCCTTCGTCTTTGCCTTTTCAAGCCTCTCAAGCTGGTGCCTCTTCCACTGCTTCCTGATCTGAAGGGCCACGCCTGCCTTAGCATCCATGGTATGGTGGCTGGCTAATTTAATGTCTTCAGGCCCTGAAACTATTTTCCCGGACAATCTAAGCCTTGAAGTGTCCTTGTGGTATGAGAATTTCTCCAATTCAATTGAGAGTATGACGGGCTTCCTTTCACCATAATCTATTTCCTGCTGCCTCTTTATCGTGGTCTTCCTCCTCGTCTTCCCCGTTATTATGTCCCCGGCCTCCAGCATCTTCTGCAGGTGCCACAGGTCTTCAGGGCCCTCTATCTTCAGCTTTACGATGCCTTCCTTCAGCCTTCTCTTGAGGATTCTCATAAGAAGAATTGGATTCCTTATTAATCAAGCAGGCCGTGCTGCCTGGCCAAATTCCGCTTCGGATCGTATGGGTCCGAGAGGTCCACTATCAGCCACTTCTCGCCTACTCTGACATCCACCTTTTCCCAGCATCTCTCCGTGAAGCGTATCGTGCCCTTTCCGACGGCATTTCCCCTGTAAAAGGCTCTCGTGTCGTTTGGCGGAGCTGATACGGCTTCCTCAATCTGTCGGTCTGTCACGATTCTTTCGGTAGCGCCTCTGGCCTGCAGCATGTAGAAAAGTCCATCCTCCCCAAGAAGGTGGTAGTACAGATCGAAGGTTTCAGCCTGTTGGTCCCCAAGCGAAAAGCCTTCCTTGGCCATCAAATCCTCGAGCATGGCAAGCTTAAGCCAGCAGTCGTACCATCTGCCGAGCCTCCAAGGATTTTCCACTGGGTTTCTTGAAAGCTCGTCGAGAGTGTACTCCCACCTGTTGAGTATGTCCGCACTCTCTCTGTCTTTCTTCCACTCCCTGTTCTCCTTCTGCATCCGCCTGGCCTCGTCAAGAAACGCCCTCTGTATTTCGACGGCCGTGGCTTTGGCACCTCCGGGAGAGGACAGGGCTGCCTTATGTTGCAGAGACAGATCGCATGCTATGTCATAGAAGCTTTTTACTGCATCCTCGAGAACGTTGCCCGGATGCCTGCCTGCATTCAGCAGGCTGAGCACTATTGCAGTGGTGCCGGCTTTCATGTATGTTGCCATCTCTGACATGTTCGCATCTCCGTCGCGCACCGAGAGCCTCCCTGACACTTGAAGTTTGCTAATGTTGTTCGGAGACCTGAGTTTCTGGGAAAGTGTGTAGGAGCCTTCCCGGACAGATCCTGAGCCTGTGAATATCTGCCTTGTCGCGAGGAAAGATGCGAGATGCTTGGAGTCTGCAATCAGGACCAGCTTTTCCGGCACATAATAGTTCTCATGACAGCCGTAGACGCTGATCTTCCTGCGGGCAGACTTGGAATTTTCGGGGTGGCCAAAATCGGTTCCAGCATTGTTCTTGAATACGGCATGGCGTGGGAAGCGCTTTTCTATAATCCTTTCCCCTGCCTTGTCATCAATGACGAGATTTGCGGGGCCGGAGCATTCAGGTGTGCTATACTCCACATGGCAACCTACATCAATGTAAGTCAGGCCGCCGTTCGGCAGCCACTGATAGAGGTATGGCACAGTACCGTCTCCGTTCATGCCTCCGAAATATATTGGTCTCGCAGCATGTCCCTCGTCCATCGGCAATGGATAGCCCTTGCTGCATTTTTTGATTTGTCTGAGATCGACTTTCCTTCCTACAAATGTCCGAATTACCTCCCTCAGATGCGCCCTGAAATCGTTGTCGAGCGAGCCTGTCGTCATTATGCTGTATTCAGTCTCCAGACCCATTATGGTTTTCATTGCCCTGCATCTCTTCCATCGAAACTGCATCTGAATTGGGAAGGAAGCAATTTAACCCTTCTCTAAAAACGGCATTTGAATATCAGTTTGTGAGGCAATCTCTTTTTATTACTTGAAAGGCCAAATATCAAATAATGGGTTCCGGAAATCGTTCCAGAGAAATGAAAGGAGAGGAGAAAGGCGACAATGGCTTCATTTATGTCCTGATAGCAGGAGTGGTTGTGCTGGCGGCGCTTTTCATTCTTGGCCCGATGATACAGCTCCCGGAAGACACAGGCAAAGTGAAGGCCGTCCACACATTCTCAGTGGGCAAGGTCGGCGTGTCCGCAGGCAGCTTCAAGAGCCAGACAATAGGCACTTTCCAGGTTGGTGAGACACAGAAAGAGGTGCTGAAGCTGCTTGGAAGAGTGGAGATAGAAAACGGCATCCCAGGCACAAAAACTCAGGAATATCCAATAGCAATCCCTGACTATCTTCTTGAATCCCTTAAGGACATAAAAGTTTCCTTTGACATTGTGGAGACAAACCAGTATGGAGAGCTTATATTCGAATGGAACGGGAAGGAGGTGTTCAGAAGGAAGGCGGCCAGCAGGGAGTGGAGCTTCACCATACCAAGGGATAATGTGGGCAGGCTCAACACGCTTAAGGTGCATGCCTCTTCGCCAGGCCTCATATTCTGGGCATCGACCGTATACAAGCTCGAGCCATTCGAGGTGTCTGCAGAATACGGCCCGTCAAAGCTCTTCGGCTTCCAGCTGAGCCAAAAGGAGCTGGAGACGTTCAGCAGGGGGGAGATAGAGTTTTATTCGCTTTCAGGGGCCAAGCTTTCCGTAAGGATCAACGGCAGGCAGATATTCAGCAGGCCTCCTGAAGGCACAGAAAAGCTCATATTCGATTTCAGCACTGCTCCTGTCTTCTTCGGCCAGAATGTCCTGTCCTTCGAATCATCTTCGCCCGTCACTATTGACGGCGCAAGGCTCAAGCTCTATGTGCAGGCCCCTGCAACGGCCTTCCTGGAAAGGTTCAACCTCACAAAGGCCAATATCAACAGCATGAAGAACAACAAGGGGAGGGTGAAGGTGGCCGTATCCAGTGTTGACAGGCCGGGAAGCCTCGCAGTTATGCTCAATGGAAAAACGATAGGATCGGAAACTGTTCTGGAGGTCGCATCCCCCACTTACAAATTTGACGGGGCCGATGCGAGAGAAGGCATGAATGAGATACAGATAACAGGGACAGGGGAGTTCGAGATTGGCCAGGCGGTTGTGGGGGTTGAGGGGTGATATTGCCGATATGACATTAATTGAGCCAACTGCTGCTGGTATTCTCAGCGATATTCTCTATATTTATGTAAACCTGATATTGCCTCTGTTATTTGTGTTTATGGTTTTTCGCACCCTTGACAAGAAGCGCAATATTTTCCTCAGGCTCGCGATTTCTTCGGCCGCATTTATCATAATGGTAGCATTTATGTCTTCAATACCACATTTTTTCCCTTCTTCTGCTTGGAGCTCATTATGGATCCCTTCTCTGGCAATCGCTTCCCTTTTTTATGCCACTTTCAAAGAGAAAAACAAAGCTGGCAAAAGGCTGACATTGTCCATAGGCGTTTTTGTTGCCCTGATAGCTGTGGGACTAGTCATTTCTGAGCTTTTAGGTGAAGAGGTGTTTAGGGGTCTTGGTGATAGTTTGATTATTCCTGAAGGTCCTGCAGTTTGCCAATACGGGATAATAGAGGCATTTGCTAGCACAACAGATGAGACTTTGAATGCCGATTCCATAGTATTGAAAGAGCTTCGGGATTCAGAGGGAAACCCGGTAAAAGGTTTCGATGTGCTTCCTGACGCTTTCCCCCTCAGGAGGGGAGAGCCGGCCAAGAAAATCATAAGCTTCAACTGCGGAGGAACATGCACAGGTACCTATACGATGATTCTTGTAAAAAACATCAAGAGAATAACTCGCACTGTGACATGCGAATAATATGAATGAAATCCAGATTACGGGAATGGAAGAGTTTGAAGTGAGCCAGGCGGTTGCGGGGGTTGAGGGATGAGATGTTGTGACAGTAATTGGGCCAACTGCTGCTGGTATTCTAGATTATATTCTCAATGTTTATATGTATGGCAAATTTCCATGGTTACTCTGTTGCTCTTAAACAGCGAGCCACATACCTATTTATAAGCAGTTGGGCAAATAGTATCATGAATTCTAATGTAAAACGCGCACTAATTGAGCTTAAGGAAGGCAAGATGATTGTACTGTATGATGAAGACAAACGAGAAGGCGAAGCTGATTTAATTTTTCATGCGGCCTCTGTAAACCCTGAAAAGATTGAAACGCTAAGAAGACATGCGGGAGGGTTAATTTGTCTGGCAATCGGTAAGAATATAGCAGAAAGACTTAACTTGCCTTTTATTAGCGATGTTCTTGCAAGCAATCAGACAGCTGCAAAAATGATAGTCAAGAAAACGGCTTATGGAGATAAACCTGCATTTTCTATTGCTATCAATCACAAAAGCGTGTATACCGGGATACCGGATAACGATCGTGCACTAACGATAAGGGAGTTTGCAAAAATAATAAATGAAAATAATAGAATAGAAGGAAAGTTTGTAAACAACTTCTATACGCCTGGGCACGTTTTTCTTTTGATCGATCGTGGATTAGAGGTGCGAAGAGGGCACACCGAACTTTCGATAGAACTTGCGAAACGATCAGGATTAAGCGAAGCCATGGTACTTTGCGAAATGCTCGGGGAAGGCAAGGCGCTTAGCAAAAAAGCTGCGATGGAATATGCTAAAAGTCGCAACTTAGTTTTCTTAGAAGGGAGGGAGATATATGGTTAAAGAGAGAGAAAAGAAAAAGATTGGTATTGTCGACACGATGTTCTCAAGAATAGATATGGGTGCGATAGCTCTGGATGAACTTAAAAAAGCGAAAGGACTACAAATAAGTAGGAGAACTGTTCCTGGGATAAAAGATATTGGAGTTGAATGCAAACGCTTAATCGAAGAAGATGACTGTGATGCGTGTTTGGCTTTAGGTTATGTTGGCGGTGCAGAAATAGATAAACAATGCGCGCATGAGGCATCTCTAGCCATAATGCAAGCTAAGCTTTTAACCAACAAACATATTCTGGAGGCGTTTGTATTTGAGGACGAGGCATGGAACGAGACAGAGTTATTGGAAATTGCAGAAAATCGCGTTCGCAAGCATGCGCAAAATGCTGTTGCGATTGTAAAAAATCCAAAAGCACTTACTAAATTTGCTGGAAGAGGAATAAGACAAGGAAAGGAAGATGAGGGAGAGATAGAAGAAACGAATAAGAAATTTGCTATGGGCGTTGTTGTTTCTGAATTTAATAAGGATATTACTGGAAAAATGGAAAGTATCGCTAAGCAGTATGCAGAGAAAAGGGGGATTACAATAAATAGAATAATCAAAGTTCCAGGTGCATATGATATTCCGTTAGCAGCTAAAAGATTGCTAAGCGAAAAGGATGTAGATGCAATAGTAACGCTAGGGGCAATTCTAAAAGGAGAAACAAAGCATGATGAGGTAATTGCACAATCAACTGCTATGATGCTTTCCCAGCTAGCGTGTGAATTTAGGAAACCTGTGGCGTTAGGGATAATAGGTCCAAAAGTTACATGGGAACAGGCAAGCGAACGCGCAGAAGGCTATACAAAGCGCGCTATAGACGCTGCGATTAAATTATACGAGGCGATAAAATGAGCGTCAAGCATATTGCAAACTCTCTATTCTTCCAACACAGTTTGGCAAATTTATGGTTCATGCGTTTGTTGATGATGACAAAAAAGAGCATATCGCATTAGTGAAAAAAGTAAGAGTGATATGACAGCAGTGCGCATCCATTCAAAATGTTTTACTGTCGCGCAAACCCCCTCAACTTGACCTCCTGTACAAGCGAATTCCAGTTGATTGGCAGGATACAGAGCACAAATCCTGCAGTCTGCAATCCATTGGACGGCAGGAAATTTTTCGTGAAAAAGGCCGTATTGGCCATCCTTGCAAAGGCCGTTTTCGGCATGATATGAAATGGTACAAGAAATACCATGATTTTGGTAAAGTATTTAAATATCAGAAAGAATATACCATTAAAGTGGTAAAAATGGTCTCAGTGGAAACATTGATGAAGGAAGGCAAAGTAAGCAGGATAAGGGAGCTTGAAGTGGAAAGATACGTGAATTTCTTTGAGAATTCATACAGGGACAATCTGGGGCACTGCATGTTCAGCCTAAAGGAATTCCCGAGATGGAGCATCATTTCAGGGTATTACGCCATGCACGACATCACTAAGCTGCTTATTGCAAAGAAGTACAGGCTGAAAATAGAGCTGGAAGTTCATGCAACCACCATAAAAGTCCTGAAGGAATTATTGGGGGACAGGGTAATTCTGCGGCTGATCGAGAGGGGATACAGGGAATTCATTTCTTTGGCCAACGATCTTGCCGAAGCAAAGAGGCAGCGAACTCGGGCGCAATATTACACAGGCACAGAATACATGAAAGAGCATTTCGGAAAGATGTCCGAAGAGTTCCTTGCTGCAACAGTCAATCCGTACGTGCAACGCATCAGAAAGCTCCTGGAGGCGGCGTGATTATGATAAGCCAGATATTCGACAGCGGGTCCTTCAAAGTGCTGGCGCTGTTTGCGCTGTCGCCGGGCTCGAGGTTCAGGAGAAAGGAGATAAAGGAAAGGATAAAGTTACACAATGTGCCGCTGGATAAATCTCTTTCCAAGCTTGCCAGTTCGGGCATGATAAAAAAAGAAGGCGCCTACTATTCCATAAACTTTGGAAACAGTCAAACGGAAAATGTCATAACCATTGTTGCACAACAGCATAAGCAGCTGAAAAACATCCCGCTGGATGTCCACTTGCTGCTTGCTGATATTGCTGCAGAGATCGCTGCCATCAAAGGGCTGGAGATCTGGCTTTTCGGCTCTTATTCAAAGCTGGTATACAGCGAAAAATCAGATGTGGATGTTGCGGTTCTCGGGCCGGAAAGCATCGATAAGCAGCGCATCAGAAGGCTTTTCAAAAGGCTGGAAAGGCATTACGGCAAAGAGATAGGGGAGCATTTTTTCGAGCTGCATGCCTTTTACAGGAATAAAAAGGACCCGCTCGTGAAGGAGATACTGCAACATGGGATACGTCTTCTATAGCCTCAAAATTTGCTGACAATCATTGTCATCCGGCCACATTTTTGAAATCGTCCATTAGTTTGTCGCACACATCCCTTTCAACTTAACCTCCTGTGCAAGCACAATGGTAGGTTAAGCCAGCAGGCTGTTTATGTTTTATTGGATAATTAAATTTTTGATTGTAAAGTTTTTTCCGAAGCGGAAATCAAATCGCAATACCAAAAGCCAGTTGTGGGATGTGTATTTGTTCCGCAAGCATAACCCGTATCATTTTCTTTCTTTGGTTGTGGAACATATTTGCGATATACGGTTTCGCCTTTTGTGAATTGAAGTGATTTTTGGAAAATAGGACCATCATAAACGAAAGTATGAAACTCTCCGTATTCACCGCAAGGGTCAATTTTTTCGGGCAAGTCATTTAAAAAATGTTGGTCAAATTCTCTGCCGGCAAAGGATTGGTCCAGATGTTTTTCATCCACACAAATTATTATGGCTTTAAATGCTAAATCAATAAATTCCTTGGCTAATTGTTTGGTTGAAAGCTGCCAGAGAGGAAATACGCCTTTGAAATCAGCAAGGGCTAACTGTTCCTCCCTGTATTTTCGCAGGTCGGCTAAAAAAATATCTCCGAAAACAGCATGATGAATATTTTCTTGCTTGAAATTGTAAAGTGCGTCTGACATCATTTGATTGTATGTTTCCATTGTGGGCCAGTCGGGCATAACGAGTTTGTGCAAAGGAATTCCAATGCTGTGGGCTTGCTGTTCTAATAGTTCTGCACGAACGCCGTGCATTGAAATGCGATTATATTTCTCACTGATAGAAGTTACCAAATATGGAATTTCGTATTCTCCGTTTTGTAAAATTTTATGGAGTGCAAGAGAAGAATCTTTTCCACCGCTCCAGTTGAATATGGCTTTTGGTTTTGTCATAGATTATTTTATTTGCCCGTTTCATCCATCCGAAAGGTCGCACACCCCCCCCTCAACTTGACCTCCTGTGCAAACTAATGCGAAAAAATATCTTCTTAACCCCATAAAAACCAAAATTAAAATGGGGGCAAGCCAGCAAATGCCGGAAGAATCAGCCGCCAATCCTGAACATCTTTGTGCCGCACTTCGGGCACGAACCCTTGATTGCAGCCTTCTTGTTCTTCAGTGTCACTTTCTGCGGATTGCTCATCTCTCTTTTTGCCTTGCACTTCACACAGTATGCCTGTGTCATCAAATCACCTCATGATTTAACCTGGCAAACATTTTCATGAATGCCGAAGATAGACTATTTTCAAAGGGCTACTTATAAAGATATGCAGGAATCTGTTCACATATTTTTACTATCTGGAAGTTGTCCTCTGGCCACAGTGTTAACGCCAAATGGGGCCAGACACGCCTATTTATCCTCTCAATAACAGAATTTAACCATGTCAAATCTCCCACTGGCCACCTTCGAGAAGATCCTCAAAGCCAGCAAACAGGGAATAAGGGTCAGCGACAAGGCCACAAAGGAGTTCATCGGGGCCATAGACAGCATCGCAAAGGAGATAGCGTCAGAGGCCAGCACGCTTGCCGAGCACGCCAACAGGAAGACAATAATGGACTCCGATGTCAAGCTGGCCGTCAGGAAGTTCATGGAGAAGAAGTGATCTAAACCGATGAGGATGCGGCCACAAGGTTTTTGCGGAGTCTGCCGTCTTTGAAATAAGCATAAGCTGCTTCTACCTGTTCTTGTATAGTATCTTTCCAGAAAGGATGCTCATCAGGCAGGGTGTTCACATAGCCGAATGCTTTTTCCATTTCTTCTATCTGCTGGCTGTCAAGAGGACCGTCATCCAGAACCAAGTCATAGGCACCCTTTTTCTGGAGCTCCCAAATTTCATACTGCCTTACAGCAGTCTGCACACAAAATATATGTGCTCGATGAGATTTGGCATCCTCTTGCATCGTCTATATTGAAATGAAGCATTAAAAACCTGAAACTCATTCTCCTTCCAGAGCCTTCACAATCCTCTGGTGCGTCCTCTCTATGATTTCCCCTTCAGCGCCTGTGTTGATTATTATGCACCTTGCCCTTTCCATCTCCTTCCTGAAGAACCTCTCCTGCCTCCTGTCATCCCTCACGAGCAGATAGGGGTTGTACCAGGGCTCTTTTCCCATCTTCCCCCACATCTCCCTGGGGCCAGCCCCCGGCCTTATCATGTATTCCCCTGATCTTAAAATCTCAATCGCCTTGTCAGGGTCGAGCTCCTCGTATGCCGGGCTTTTATTGTCCCTTCTCAGCAGGACTATGAGATCCAATGGCGCCTGCTCCGCAACCCTGCCCGAAGACAGGACATGCCTGTCAGCAATGGCCCTTGCATTCGCGAAGCCCCAGAAGCAGCATCCGTGCCCCATTTCAATTCCGCAAATATCCCCTTTTTCATGGCTGCACTCGCCCCTTTTTTCTATCACATTCTCGCATTTGCTTTTTTGCAGAATAGGAATGAGCCATTTCTGTTCCCTGGCATTCTCAGTCCTTATGTACAGCTTCCTTTCAGGCTGGACAGCTGAAAGATCTTTCCTCCTCTGGTCAATATGCACCCAGTCATCGCCTATCAGCCTGCCTTTCTCGGACATGAAAATCACGGATGTCTGCGTCGTCTTTCCTGTCCCTGTCGGAGCGACTATAATCACGCCCTTTCCATTATAGACTGCGCTTGCCGCATGTATGGAATGTATCCCATCAGCCTCCATTATCTTCGAGGCCATCCCCAGGGCCCAGCTCTTGCACTGGCCGTAGTATTCCGTGTTGACAAACACAGCAGTGTCTAGCTCTCCGCAATACTTTGCGGATGGCTTCTGGCCCCCTATCCCGTTCACTGAATAAATTACAGCGTCAGGCCTTGCCTTGGAAGATTTGTTCCAGTTTTCTGTCCAGAAGTCATGCTGATGCAGACTATTGGTTATCAGGCGCACGCATATCCCATTTATATCCGCATCAGAGGCAAAGGATTTTGATTTTCTGAGCTGCTCCTCGGCCATAAGGACAGATTCCTTCACAGATTCTTTGGCTGCACTTTTCTCCGACTCAACCCTGGCCTTCGAGGCCGTGGCGTAATTCGACAGCATAAGACTATTTCATAATGCGAAATAGAAGTTAAAAAGGTATGCCGAAATCATGTACAACTAAGTGTGCTATATAAGCATGCTCAACCAATTATATTAGAGAATTAGTTTTTTGCTAATTCTTGGTCGAAACATGAAAATAACAGACCTGAAGCCAGGGATGAACAGGGTCAACCTCGAGGCCAAGATCGACCAGCTTGATGAGACCCAGGAAGTGATGACAAAGTTCGGCATAGTGGCCAAGCTCACAAACATCATGATATCCGACGATTCAGGCAAGATAAAGCTTGTCATCTGGGGCGACACCCCTGTAGGGATAAAGAAGGGCAGCAAGCTGGACATAAAGAATGCGTTTGTCAAGGCCTTCAGGGGGGAGAAGCAGATCGGAGTCGCAAGGAGCGGGAAGATAGAAGTCGTCAAGTGAAAGTTTCTCATCCTTGAATTTCCAGCCTTATCAGGGCGCTCTGCCTCAGCCTTCCCGGAAAACATGATCAGGCACTTGCCGATGCCCTGCCTCATGACTCTTTTAGGTGATTAGGTCATTTCCGGACCAAATTACCTCCTTTTGTTATATTGACCAACAACTTAAAAACATCTTCGTTCCGGTGGTTGAACCGGAACTCCATTTCCTTCAGATAGAACGGATAGTTGACCATGTTGATGCCGTGATATTTGTGGAATCGTTCCTTGGCATATGACCAGAATCCTTCTATGCCATTGATGTGATTGTGGGACTTGCCAAAAGTGTATCCATGATTGATTTTGTTGTGCTTGCCGAACTGTTTCAGGGACTTGTATGACTTGAAGTAGTCTGTGTAGAACACAGAACCCTTCACAGACTTCTTCTTTATCTCACCCATCAGCGTCTTGGCTTTGACATTGATCACGACTTTGGTGTAGACCTTGCCATTGCGTTCCAGTATGCCGAATACGATAGCCTTGTTGAATGCCCCACGACCTCTCTTGCCCTTCCTCTTGCCGCCGAAATATGTCTCGTCAAGCTCCAGTTGTCCGGCGAGCTTAACGAATTCCTGGTCTAGATGCGCCATTATGGACATTCTGAAATCCATGTATCGGGCATGAACGGTCCTATACGGCACTGAAAGCTCTTTGGCGGCTTTGAGCGCTGATACTTCGATATAGAAGTAGTACAGAATCTCCAGGTCTCTCCTTAACTTGTGCAGGCTGTATGCACGTCTGCAATGTCTGCATTTTTTCCTTCCGTCGGCAAGTTTGTACAGGCCGTACTTGCCGCAGTAGAAGCACTTTTTGCCGTTGAAAATGTTGTCTGGCACTCTTTTCGATAGCATTATACCCTTTTTTGGTACGGAACTTTATCAATCACCTAATTTTTTTTATATCTTCTTAATCCAGTTTCTTCATGATTACCAATGGAAGCCTTTGCATACATGCTGGGCAAGAACCGCATACTT
The DNA here is from genome assembly GCA_016185435.1 of Candidatus Aenigmatarchaeota archaeon. Lineage (GTDB taxonomy): Archaea > Aenigmatarchaeota > Aenigmatarchaeia > QMZP01 > QMZP01 > JACPNN01. The sequence continues at coordinate 16,506 of JACPNN010000021.1, forward strand.
TCCATAGCGGAGCTTGCCAGCCATTTCCATTTCAATGGCATCGGGTTCAGGGTCCTTGAAAACAGGCAGGATTTCTTCATAGCCGAGTCTGAGAGGCCCGCTGATGCTAATGCGCTTGGAGGGCTGATAAAGGCCGCTGAAATACGGAATGTGATAGGCAGAAAAGAATTGCCAGGGTTCCTTAAGCATGATTCTGATATGAATTTATTTTTCATAAAAACAGATGATAGCAGGCTTGTCTTTGGAGTGAGCATCTATCCATGGAGCAGGAAGAATATAGAGCTCCACAAGAGAATCAGCCTCATAATAAAGAAGAGGCTGAGGGAAGAGGGCCTCAAGGCCCATTATTTCAACCTGCCAAAGGACAGGTGCTCTCTGACGCATGTGGAGGTAATCAGGCAGGAAATCATTGAAAAATCATTCGAAATTGTTCTTCTTATTTGTGATAGCAGGATATACATAGGAAAAACAGTTGGCTGCCATAACCCCTTTGAATTCCAGAAAAGGGATGTGGAGAGGCCGGTTGTGAGAAGCGAATTGTCCACTTCCCCAAGGCTCTCAAGGATTCTTATCAATTTGACCGGCTACAGAAAAGGGGACAAACTTATAGACCCCTTCTGCGGAACAGGGACAATCCTTCAGGAGGCGGCTGTGATGGGACTTGATTTCTATGGCCTTGATCTGGACAAGAATATGGCTGATGCCGGCAGAAAGAACCTGTATTGGATTTCAGAAAAATATAAACTGAACCTTGAAAATCTGCACGAAAAAATAAAGCAGGGCGATGCGAGAAATTCTTCAGATGTTTTCCCAAACAACGGATTCGATGCGATAGCGACCGAGCCTTATCTGGGGCCTTTGCTGAAGAGGAGGCCGGACTTGAATCATGCAAAAGGGATAATAAGGGAAATAGAGCCTTTATATGAGGCTTTCCTTAAGGAAGCACATAAGATTCTCAGGCCAGGAGGCAGGATTTCGATCGTCTCCCCCAGATTCATCACAGAAAAAGGCATAGTCAGGCTGGAGACAGAAAGGCTCGCAGGAAAATCCGGCCTGCAGCCCTTTGACATACTGCAGTTGTACAAAATAAATCATCCGCACCCCCTTACAGATTTCGAGGAGGGCCAGTTCCTTGGGAGGGAGATACATATTTTCGAGAAGGCTGAATGATGCGGTTTCAATTCTTATGCGAGGTGGAGACTCTTATTTCACAGAAGGCTGCTGAAACCCGGGAAAAATGACAGCCAAACATATCGGTTTACAAAGTATCTGACCACAATTCGTCAACAGTGTAGCTTATTTTGTTCTGTTTGAGAAAGCCCAGTATTTGTTCCCTGTTTTCCATTGGAATCAGGATGACGGCTTTCCCCAGTTTTTTGCCCTTGAACTTTTTAACCAGGCCCATTCCGGTATAAACCTTGTTTCCAACCTTCTGCTTATATCCATACAGCTTCCTCCATATCCTCATTTGCCTGGACGGCCCGATGCCTTTCAAACTCATCTTTATCAGCATATAATAACAGATTTTTTCCGGCATTTCATTATACTTCCCATACAGCAATATTCCAGAGCTTATTACCTCCCTTCTTAAAGACCATTCTCTAAGATTTCCGACTTTGACCGTGATTTCATTGGCTACTCCTTTCAGCTTCCAGATTTCATAAATGCTGGACATTCTGAAGAGAGACAGCAGTTTATCAACCTCCTTTTCAATGTCCACATGCGTATCTACAAACAGATCCACATCACTTTCCTCATCAAAGTCACCTCTCGCGACAGAGCCAAAAAGGATTATTTTGTCTATTTTATCGGCTATTTTGCTGTCCAGCAAGAACGAGGCAAAACTCATGGCATAACCCATCAGACTATTTCTCTCCGCCATACATCACCTCCTTTATTATCCTTTCAAGCCCCTGAAATATTTCAACCGCTTTCCTTGCCATCTCAGCCTGCTTTGGGGCGCCATATGACAGTTTCTCGCAAATCTTTTCCAATTCAAGCATTTTGTTTATAATGGCGGCCCTGTTCCTGAATTCCGGCAATCTGCCAAAAACCTTTTCAGATTTAAACCATGTATGGTTTATTTGAAACCCCTCTTCTATCTTCTTTTCTTTGTGCAAACATGCAGACAGCAGCTCTACAATCCCTTTGGAGGCATTATCGCCTATAATCCTCTGGGAATTCTCAAGACCCCTGACTTCGATTGCCCACTTGAATATCGTCTCCTTCCTTTCCTCAAATGCCTCTAAATGTTTTTCAGGCCTCATATACTATTTTAGTAAGTAACTATATAAGCTTTTCGTTAGTGTCTTACATATGTCAGTGACTATATAATTATTATGTAAGTTACTTAATTAAGAGAATATGGCATAGGGCTCTGGAACTTGATATCTATGCCTACAGGCCTCCACATCATATCTGTCGTGTTTCAGCCGGACTCTTCTATCATAACCTCAGGAAAGCAAGTTCCAGATTTTGCCAGAGGTATGGATGGGCAAGAAGTGTTTGGCATCATTAAGCTGAACATTTCAATTTGTATATGCTTCCATTATCCAAATGTCTCTTCCTTCCATTACAACAAAATTCAGTTTCTTACCGTCTGGGGAGAATTGAGGATAAAAGTAGGTAGGGCCATAGTACCGGCTCCTTTTCTTGCCAATTTCTATGAATGAGCCTCTTAATGAGAACATTTCATACACAGCTTTCTTACCATCAGGACTAAAAACGGGCAATGCCAGACTATTAAATGACCTGCTTTCCTTACCATCAATAACGACATAGTATTCGATACGATCCGGAACAATAGGACTCAGGACATTCTTTGGCTTTCTTGAGGCGGCAAAGTATATTTTGCCGTCTGGTGAAAAGTACACTTCTGAATTTAAATCATCATAAGTTAGTTCTGTCTCTTCGTATTCCCTGAGGCTGGTATCTGTAACAACAAGGTAATATTTTCCTTTATTTCTTGCATGAAAGGCTATTCTTCGGCCATCGGGAGAAAAAACAGGATCTGAAGCTATGCTATCATACTTTCTTCCTTCTTTTTCCCCCACCACAAGAAAACCCTTCATATTTCCATATTCTCCCTCATTTATTACATATGCGACAAGTTTGCTGTCTGGGGAAAATACCGGACGAATATAGGGATTTCTTGATTTGTACACTTTACCTTCCTTTCCGTTAACTACAACAAACAAATCATCCCAATGGCTTCCTGTTGCACCATAAGCGACATTTTTGCTATCAGGCGAGAAAACAATTTGTCCCACGCCCTCATACTGTTTGTGTTCGCTGTCGTCTACTGTTACAAACTTCTTTTCCCCTGCTTTCATAGCATATGCAATACGCTGGCTGTCAGGACTGAATGTGAAGTACATGACTCCGTCATGTTTCCTGATCTCTTTGCCGTCGAGCACAACAACCTCTTGTTCTCCGTCCCTCGCCTCATAAGCGACGTGTTTCCCATCCGAGCTGAATATGAACAACCAATCGATGTAGTCATAAGGCCTGCCTACCACCCCGTCTATGACAGCGATTGCTTTTTCTCCTTTATACATTACATATCCCACTCTGGTGAGATTCGGGTCAAGAAAAATCAGAGAATGTGAAACATCTCCATATTCTTTCGGTATTGTCGCCACTTTTGTAACTTTGGTCTCATTCAGGGGCTTGAACTGGAAGTCCTCTGCAAAAGAAGATATTATCAAAGGCAGTATTATAATTGAAATCAAAATTACATATAGAACTATGACCAATGCAAGCAATCCTACAGGGATGAGCAGAAGCTTCCTTTTGTCCACAATAATCATTCCTCCCCCTTCCTAATATTATCAACTTGTCCTGAAGTATTCCAAAACTCGCCCATGGAGCTTTCTGTTTGCAGCCAGGCAGGTTGATGTCTCCATTCCTATCGGTCTTCCATGAATGTCGGTCATTATCCCGCCAGCCTCGTCTATGGCCACCTTCAGGGCCGCTATGTCCCAGATTTTTACATATGGTTCAACCGTGATTTCAGCCCTTCCTGAAGCGAGAAGGTGGTACATCCAGAAGTCGCCGTATCCCCTGTCCTTGTAGCAATCCTTTATCAGCCTCAGCATGCCATTGAGAAGGCCCTTTTCCCCGAAGAATTTGAGGCCGCTGTAGCACACCATTGCTTTTGAGATTTCTTTGGTAGAAGAAACATGGATTCGGTTTCCATCAAGAAACGTTCCTTTCCCCTTTTCAGCAAACATGAGCTCTTTCATGGCTGGCCCATTGGAAACGCCCAATATTACCTCGCCTTTCCTCATGAGGGCGATCTGGGTGCTGAATACGGGGATTTTCCTGATGAAGTTTTCTGTCCCGTCCAAGGGATCTATTATCCAGATGTATTCCGAACCGGCATTTTCGCTCCCTGACTCCTCTCCCAGGAAGCCGTGCTCAGGAAAGGCATTTTTTATTGTTTCTTTGATCATTCTTTCTGCTTCCCTGTCCGCTTCTGTCACAGGTGTGCTGTCAGGCTTGAAGCTCGGCCTGATTTCATCTGCTGAATAATAATCCATTATTACTTCTTCTGCTGCTTTTGCGGCCTTGAGGGCGGTTTTGAGGAACGGGCTTTGGGACATCAGAATAATTGCACTTCAGGCTTAAAATCCGAATAAAAAGTGAGTTCTTATTTCCTCTTCTCCTGCTTCTCGGCTAGCCTCAGGAATTTCCTCAGGAAATCCTTTGCCTCGTCCCTTATCGCAAGGCCGAAGCCGATACCGAGAGCGAGGGCGGCAGCGAAGAGGGCTGCGGCCGTTATCAGGAGGATGATGTTCTCAGCAAGGGAGAATTTCAGGCCGAACTGCTCGATGGCCGTGAAGGCAAGAACAATGATAAGGAATGCCCTGACAATCCTTATTGCGCCGCTGAACAGCTTGTCCCTTGAGATGATTCTGAGCGTGAAGAAATCGATAATCACAATGCCTACCGCTATCACTATTGCGGCCAGCACGAGTTTTGTAAGCCAGAACATCAGCAGCTGGGCAAACGGGGATAAAAATCCTAGGTCAATGGCCTCAAAAAGTCTGCCTGCAAAGACTGCAAAAAGAGACCATTTTGCAGCGGAGCCAAAGATGGGCGCAAGGCTAGTGGCACCGAATGTGTCCTTCCTGTCCTCAGCCCTGAGCAGCCTGTCTATGCGGATCCTGTGGAGGACGTTCTTCACGGCAAGGCCGACAATATATGCGCCTATGTATATGAGGGCAAGGAATACCAGCACTATGAGCAGCTTTGGCAGAAGGGACACAGATTTGGAAAAGAACTCTGACAACGGGATAATGAAAATCTGCTGGAGCATCTCGCCAATATCAGCCATATTGAATGTTGGAAAGCCTGCTTATTAACTTTTCGGCCTTCTCTGTTTCCTTGGCCATGCCAGAAGCAAATTTCAGGGAAAGTTCAGCAGCCTGCTCATTTTCCAGACTTTCAGTTGCTCCCATTCCTCTGGCCTTCTTTATTATCCTGTCTGCAACCGTCTCCCTATCTTCTGTCATTTTCTCGAAAATCTGCAGCAATTTCCTATTTGCAGGGGATATAGAACAAAAATCAAGCAGAGCCTTGCAATACCTCCTGACTTCTTTGCTTCCCATCCCTCTCTTTGCAGAGTGCAGCTGCAATCTGTCCACGAAATCGAAAGGAGGAATAAATAAAACCCCGTCTTCGGTTCTGAATGGCTCGTCAGCGGACTCACTGAAGGATACAGTCAGCCTTCCTTCCCCGATCTCCTTCAGCACATGCACTATAATAACAGATGCTGAAAGCATATTGGAAAAGGTGCTCATGTCCATGCCCCTCATCTCGAATGTTCCTATGGAGTTCACCTTAATAGGCGACCAGTTCGTGTCAAGGGCTGCGCCATAGACTGAAAGCGCATTTGACCTAAGTCTCAGGATCCTCATTTTCCTTGACCATTCGCCGAACCTATCCTCGGCCTGGTAAATCAGGGAAGTCACAGTGTGCCTGTAGGGAGGCAGCGCCCCGAATTCCTGGAATTCCGAATAAAGGCCTTCCACGCCGAAAAGCCTGTTTCCCCTGTAGAACATCATCCTTGCGTCCTTTCCGCAAAGCCTCCCCTGGTAGAAAGGGGATGACTGCAGGAATGCGCACAAGGCAGGATCCATGGCGACCATCATGTTGTAGCTGTCTATTGTCCGCTGGTTGAGGGATGGATTAAGAAGCAGACGCATGTTCCTGCTGAACCTGCTGAATATGCCCCTTGGAAGGGTATAGTGGAAATGGAAGCCTGTACACCTGCCAGCTATCTTCCATCTCTCCTTCCCGAATATCCTTTCCTTTATCCTGTATGCAGCCTCCTTCCTCATTTCAGGGTCGAAAGAGCCCGGATATGTGGAATAAGGATAAACATGCAGCATATGCTTTTCGGCAGCCGAAACAAGTAGCCTGATCTTTTCGAGCAGATCCCCCATTGAATCAGCCAGCAAAGCATACGGTTTCGAGGCGATTTCGATCATCCCTTTTGCGCACTCCTTTTTTGCTTGGCCAGTCATCTCCTTTATTATGACATCTGCCTTGTCTGAAACTAACCCTTTCCCATCAATCAGATGAAATTCGGCCTCAAAGCCTGCAAGCCTCTGCTCCCTGAATCCGAACATATACATAGTTACGTCTTAATTGTTAAATATAATGGCCTACATGAGGCGGAAGCGTGTCTGACCGGAAATTAAATGGATACGGCAGATGCCCAGGCAACGCAAATCATTAACTGTGCACATATACAGTCTGTGTTGGGAAGGCCATCTCTATGTCTTCTTTCTCGAACCTCTCCTTGATTGTCAGGTTGATTTTTTGCTGCACATCCATGTAAACGTTGTAATCGCCGCTGTTCACAAAATACACCACCTCATAAATGAGGCTGAAGTCTCCGAAGTTTTTGAAGTGGACCCTGTCCAGATCAGTGTTCTCTATTTTCCCTATGATATCCTTCACGATTGAGTTAATCTTCCTCAGCTTTTTTACAGTGGTGCTGTATGTAACGCCAAAGGTGAACACTATCCTTCTCCTCTCCATTCTTTTGTAATTATTTATCCTGCTTTCTGTCAGCTCTTTATTGGAAACAATAAGCTCTTGGCCCTGCAGGGTCTGTATCCTTGTCGACTTGATGCCTATTTTCTTCACTATGCCGCTGTCGTTTCCAATCACTATAAAATCGCCTACCCTGAAGGGCTTGTCAAAATAGATCGAGAAGGAAGCAAATATGTCGCTCAGCACATTCTGGAGGGCAAATGCAATAGCTATGCCTCCTACCCCGAGGCCTGCAATCATCGGGGTTATATCGTACCCGAGGTTGGTAAGTATGAAGAAGACCGCAAGGACCCATACAAAAATCTTCACCAGCTTTCCAAGAAGGTCAATTACTGAAGTGTCAGTCTGCTTCTCCTCCCTGAGCCTTTCTTTGATCATTTTCCCAACAGCATAGTCTGTCAGTTTCTGCAAACCTCTGACTACATAATATGTGACTGTGACAAGAATGGAAAGATACAGGACTGACGACAACATTTCCGGCATTTTCAGGGATTGGGAAGCAATGTACAGCGGCAGAATCATGTACAGCGGCCATCCAATGGAGTCTATGCTACGGATAATGACGTCATCGAGCTCTGTTTTTGTCTTTTTAGCTATTCTCATCAGATGCTGGACTATGATATGCTTGAACACCTTAAGGGCAACAGCGGCCGCAATAAAAACAAGGAATGCCACAATATACTCCCCGTAAGGGCTGCCTGCTATTTCTTTCAGCAGAAAGTCTATGTCAAAGGCCATGATATGGAATTGATTCGCTTATATAAAAAATTTCCATTTTGCATTAGCCACATTAGTCAGCTTCTGGAACAGTGCTATGACATCGCACAGGGAAATAGCGCAAGCTTTTATGTAACGGTTTGATAGGGGTTCATATGAGGCTCCTTATAGTGTCGAACAGATTGCCGATCACAGTGCTTAAAAAGAACGGGGATCTGAAGTTTCAAAAAAGTGTTGGAGGGCTTGCATCAGGGCTGAAGGCATTTCTTGATGCCGGCATGCCCTCTTCAGGTGCCACAGGATACCTGTGGGTCGGCTGGCCAGGAGTATCGGTTGAAGGCAAAGCAAAAGAAAAACTGAAAGACATGCTGGCCAGGCATTACGCCTATCCTGTTTTTCTTTCCCAAAAAGAGATGGACAAATTCTACAACGGCTTCTGCAACAAGACTATATGGCCCCTTTTCCACTATTTTCCTTCCTATGCAGTGTATGAGGAAGAATATTGGAAACATTACAGGCGGGTGAATGAGGCCTTCTGCGATGCCGTTATGGAAGTCGCAAAGCCGGGCGACCTGATATGGGTGCATGACTACCATCTCATGCTGCTTCCGAAACTCCTGAGGAAAAGGCTCGATGGGGCCATGATAGGCTTCTTTCTCCATATACCTTTCCCCTCCTTCGAAATATTCAGGCAGCTCCCGAAAGAATGGAGAAACAGTATGCTAGAGGGCCTGTTAGGGGCAGACCTTATAGGCTTTCATACGCATGACTATACGCAGGATTTTCTCAGATGTGTCCTGCGGCTATTGGGACATGAGAACAACATGGGACAGATTTTTACAGAGGAGCGCACCCTGAAAGCCGATACATTTCCGATGGGAATAGATTTCCAGAAATTCCACACTATGGCGGCGGATCCCAAAGTACGGAGGCATATGGACAGCCTGAAGAAGAGATTGGAAGATTCAAGGACAATACTCTCCATCGATAGGCTGGATTACACAAAAGGCGTCATTAACCGCCTGCAGGGATATGAGATCTTTCTCGACAGAAATCCCCAGTGGCACAAAAAGGTTGCAATGATACTGATTGTTGTTCCATCGCGTCCGGGGGTTGAGCATTACCAGCAGATGAAGAGGCAGATAGACGAGCTTGTGGGAAGGATCAACGGAAAATTCAGCAGCATTGGCTGGACGCCCATATTGTACCAGTCAAAGTTCCTGCCGTTCGCTTCTCTTGCGGCCCTCTACAGCATAAGCGACGTTGCCCTGGTAACGCCGCTGAGGGACGGGATGAACCTGATCGCAAAGGAGTACGTGGCATCCAGGCCAGACATGACAGGAACGCTTGTTCTCAGTTATATGACAGGCGCCGCAAAGGAACTAGGTGAGGCTATCCGCGTCAATCCGAATCACAGGGAAGACATTGCCGATGCGATAAAGGAAGCCCTGGAAATGACGCATGAAGAACAGGTCAGAAGAAACCGGATCATGCAGGACAGGCTGAGGCGCTATGATGTTCACAGATGGGCCGGCGATTTCATTAAGGATCTGCATGCAGTAAAGAAAGTCCAGGAGAAGTTCAATGCGAGGCTCCTGAATCCCGCCATAAGGGAGCGGTTGATAACGGATTACAGCAAAGCACGCAGGAGGCTGATTCTTCTCGATTACGATGGCACCCTCGTCCCGTTTGCAGACCATTACCAGAACTCATTGCCAGGCGAGGATGTCAAAGGACTTCTCCGCTTGATTTCAGGGAATCCCAAAACTGATGTTGTTCTGATAAGCGGCCGCGACAGGAACACGCTCAAAGAATGGTTCAGCGGCCTTGACATAGGATTTGTTGCAGAGCATGGGATATGGATCAGGGAAAGGGGCAGTGAATGGAACTTGGCAAAAGCGCTGGCGAATGACTGGAAATCCGGGGTTCTGCCGATACTGGAAACCTTTGTTGACAGGCTCCCGGGATCCTTTGTTGAGGAGAAGGAGTATTCCATAGTCTTCCATTATAGAAAGGCGGACCCTGAGCTTGGCTCTGTAAGGGCCAAGGATCTCATGGACACGCTGCTGAACTTCACAGCCAATATGGATGTCCAGACACTGCAGGGGAACAAAGTGATCGAGATCAGGAGTGCCGGGGTCAACAAGGGCACTGCTGCTGGTCATTTCCTTTCAAAAGGCAGCTATGATTTCATACTGGCGATAGGGGATGACATTACCGATGAAGATCTCTTCCGCATCCTCCCCGAAACGGCCTATTCGATAAGGGTGGGGATAGCGAATACTCATGCAAGGTGCAGCCTTTACAGCCAGAAAGATGCCATAGAACTGCTGGATGAAATCGGACAGAAGAGTCAGAAAAACGGAAAACGCTTCCATGAGCGAGCAGATACATATATTACACCCTAAACCAATTAACAGTCATGGTAGAGCCATCCTCGGTGTTCGCAGTCATCAGCGGCATCATAATATTCGGCTTCCTTGCTGAATTCCTCTTCAGGAAATACCATATACCTGACATACTGCTTCTCGTCATCATGGGCTTCGTCCTCGGCCCATATGTCCTGAAGATTGTCCTGCCTGAACAGGTTGTCTCCTTTGCCCCCTTCTTCACAACCTTCGCTCTGCTCTTCCTTATTTTCGACGGCGCTTTCAACATAAACCTAGTGTCTTTTGCCAATGGGCTCACAAGGAGCCTCTCGCTGTCTCTTTTCAACTATATCATATCATTCGCTGCGATAACCGGCATCCTTCTGGCCTTCGGCTTCGACATCCAGACTGCATCTCTGCTCGGCCTCATCCTCGGAGGCATCTCCTCGGCCTTTGTGATACCGGTCATCAAGCAGGTGAAGATAACAAAAGATACCTACTCTATCCTGCTTTTTGAATCAGCCTTCACCGATGTCTTCAGCATAGTCTTCTCGATTGCGGCCATGACAATCATATCCCTGAAGATATTCGACCTGAAGGAAATAGCAAGCACCATAGCCTCCCTGTTTGCTGTGGCAGGCTTCATAGGCATAATAGCGGGCATAGCATGGATCATAATCGTGACCAGAATACTGAAGCAGCACAAGTCCTACATGCTCACTATAGCATACCTGCTGATAGTCTATACGATAACGGAATTCCTGGGAGGCAATGGGGCGATAGCGGCGCTTTTCCTTGGCCTCATGCTGAAAAACTCCAGGCAGCTTGCGGAACTGTTTGCGGGAATCAGGAAGCAGGAGGCCGCCGACGGCAACAATAAGGAAAAGAAGATATTCATCTCTGTCACCTCGCCTGAAGAGGAATTCTTCTACTCCCAGATATCCTTCTTCCTGAAGACCTTCTTTTTTGCATATATTGGGATCCTGTTCAACCCCACAGATATCAATTCCCTTCTTATAGGCGCAGCAATAGCCTTTTCCCTGCTGGTAGCCAGGAACGCATCATCCCTCCTCACCAAAAGTCTTCCTGCTTTCGACAGGAGAATGGTCAACTCCATTTTCGCAAGGGGCCTGGCGGCAGCAGTCGTGGCCCAGCTTGCAATTCAATATAACATCCCTCAGGCTGACATGATACTCAGGATTGTCTACACTGCTATCATCTTTTCCATAATCCTCAGCTCTGCAAGGATATTCATGGTGATGAATAAGGAGAAAGGTGTTGCCTCATGATAATGCCCTTGCTGATTGTTTTCTTCAGCAGTCCGTCAAAAGCGAGGTAGCATCTCTTGATTGCAGTGGATTTTTTCAAAAAGAACAACACAAAGCAATGAGGATATTGGAGGAGACATGACTGACAGTTCCTCACCAATATTAACACCCAACCACAATTTCTTTTATGGCTCCAATCCTTTATCAGTATTTCCTGAATTTCCCCCTAAGGTCAGAAGTTTCTATGTATGGCCTTTATTCTCCAGCACAACCCTGTTCTCATCCAGGTCCATAAAAAGCGTCAGCCCAAAGAGCATCTCAGTTCCCATCAGCCCATCCTCAGATTCCGTTGCAACGGCCTGCACGATTCGCTCTCTCCCAAACCAGCTGATTTTCCCACTATAGATGGTGGTTTCCACGATGGAGCCGTCTGCAAGTTCCGCTTCTGACTTCATGCTGTATTTGAAGCCCAAACCCTCAAGCATGAGACGGGGCAGCATCAATTCCCCGTTGAATCCCGTATCAACCACGACGCTGATTTTCTTTCCTGATATGGGGATTTCTATGTGAGGGGAGAAGGATTCATCAAAGGAACCCTCGATTTTCATATTATAGTGATGTGCGGTGTTTGAAGCTCACAGCAGCTTTGTAGCCTACCTTTGCGAGGAAGAATCTTTTGCCTGGATGTTCAGCGGCTGCCCTTTCATAGGCCTCGGACATTGTGTGGCCCAAGTAGTAGGCGCCGGAGTCAGGTTCAATGGCTACGTATTCTCCTTTGTGCTCCTGCTCAAGGATGGCTTTGAGACTGGTCTCGTAAATCCTTTTGCCTCTGCTCACAAGCTCGCCATTCCCTGCATCCCCTGTTTTCTGCATTATGGTCACCCATTATCATTTGCTGAAAGGCCTTAAAAAGGAAAAATTTATGCCAGCCGCACATCCCCTTCCAGTGAGATGCCATCTGCAAGACGCTAGTAGTATCCGTTCGGTAAGAAGCAAGGGGTACAATGTAAACCTTTTGTAGGCGCTATAAATCCAAAAGGTTTAATCCAAAAACGTGGTTGCTGGGGGGGGGTATATTGGGGAAATTCGTATATGTTCGGCAAGAAGCGAGGGGTAGAATGTGAACCTTTTCGAGATGAATTCGTTAAAAGGTTCAATCCAAAACAAACATCTGTAATGTTGGTTGCTCAGGGGAATAATGGGGAAATTCGTATATGTTCGGCAAGAAGCGAGGGGTAGAATGTGAACCTTTTCGAGATGAATTCGTTAAAAGGTTCAATCCAAAACAAACATCTGTAATGTTGGTTGCTCAGGGGAATAATGGGGGAGTTCGTACATGTTCGGCAAGAAGCAAGGGGTATAATGGGGACGGCACGTCCCCATGCTGGAGGCCCCATGGGACAGCATGTCCCCATAAGTGCAGTTTTGTTTTGGAATCGATAGCGCCGAAGTTAATGGATATGGAACTTTCCTTCAAGCTCATGGATGCCAACCCTTGGAATCCGGGCATGTTTTGAGGAATAAGCGCCCGCATTTGCCGCACAGTAGGGATATGAGAAATATTCACCAATATTAACACCCTTCCACAATTTCTTTTATGGCGTCAATACTCGATCAATACTTCCTGAACCCCTACGGCCTTTTAGGCCTGCTGGCCCTCATCCCTCTCATAATAATCTATCTCAAGAGGCCCAGGCCGAGGAAGATTGCCTTCCCGTCCATAGAGTTCATCATGGGCGCCAGGAAGAGGAAGAGCCTCTTTAGCTTCCTGAGCTACTTCATACAGGATTACCTTTTCCTCCTTCAGGTGCTGATATTCATAATATTTGCCGCAGCAATGGCCTACCCGTATGTGAGCATGAAGCAGAGCGAAGCAGTATCAAATGCAGTGATTATACTGGACGCCTCGGCAAGCATGCAGACAATCCATAAGGACAATACAGGAGTTGAAATCGATAAACGGACACGCTTTGAAAGGGCCAAGCAGACAGCCGTACAGAACCTTGCTGATATCAACACAGTCATACTTGCCGCTGATTTTCCTGAGGCCCTTGTAACTGAAGCTGACAAAGGAACTGCCACAAGGCTGATCCAGGAAGCCAGGCCAAAATCAACCCTGACGAACCTCTATGATGCAATGATACTGGGCGATGATTACCTGGAAGGCAAGCAGGGCAAAGTTGTCGTTATAAGCGATTTCCTGCACAATGCCAATGACAGGAGCCTCCTGACAGCAAGGAGCATCCTTGAATCCAAAGGCATTGCCGTGGAATTCAGGAGCCTGGCAGGCAACGCCAGCAACGCCGGTATAGTTGACGTGAAGGTTGAAGGAAAGAAAGTGAGAATCAAGGTGAAAAATTTCAATCAGAAGCCTCTTGCATCCACAGTGGCATATGGGGAGACATCAAAAACATTCAATATCGACCCGTTAGGCCTGGAAAGCATAGAGCTGGACGCCAGGGAAGGCGCATCAGAAATAAGCCTCCTGCCAGAAGATGACTTCATGCCTGACAACAGGGCCTACATAAGCATGCAGCAGAACGCTTCAGTCAGGCTCCTGCTGATAACAAACAACAGGAGCAGATTCCTTTACACAGCCCTGGAGCTCCTTCCGGGAGTGAAAGTGGATGTCGCTGAGCCGCCGGTGATACCAAGACTTGACTATGAAATCTTTATCCTGCATAACATAGAGCCAGGCAAGCTTCTGCCCGGCGCCGTGAAGGATATCGCTGAAAAGGTGGGCAAGGGAGCCGGCGTTGTCATCGCAGCGCACAGGGGAATGGAGAACATAGACTACAGGGAACTGGTGGATTTGCAGGCAAAAAGGGTGAAGAAGCCTCTGCAGGCAATAAGGAAAGAGTCCAGGCTCACGGAAGGGATGGATTTCGGCCGGGTCGGGGAATATTATGACGTCAGCTTCCCCAACACTACAGAGCTCGCTTATGGCAATGACGGCAATCGCTCTGCGCCTCTGATAGCCTTTGCCGCAAAGGGCTCAGGCACAATACTATACTACGGCCTTGATGAGGCATCATCATCATTCCATTATGAGCTCCTCTATCCTGTCTTCTGGAAGCGGATGATAGAGCAGATGGCAGGCAAGCTCGATGAGCGGCAGCTGAACATGAAGACAGGCAGCATACTGTCCCTTGACGGATTGAAGGAGGTTGAATATCCTGACGGTTCAAAAAGCGCCTCAAAAACCCTTGTGCTGGACCAGTCAGGGATATACACTATCAGGCCTGAGGGGAAAAAGATTGCGGCAAACCTGGCCCAGGAGATGGAGTCGGCAGTAAGCTCAGCCTTTGCTTCAGAAGAGTCAAAAAAGCTTCTGTCTCCAGCAGCCCAGGAAAGAGAGGCCAAGGTTGAAATGACACATCTTGCCGCTCTGCTCCTGCTCCTGCTCCTTTTCCTTGAATTGTTTATACTGAAATACAGGGGAGACGTGTGATGAAAGAATATGGGGATAACACATGGCAGGCATAGAATTGGTCTCGCCTGAATGGCTTTTATTGGCAGTTCCTTTGCTGGCAATAATCATAGCCGTATCCAGAAAAAATATTTTCAAATTAAGCGAGAGGCAGGACAGCAGCCTCTTCACCATCATCTTCAGGAGCCTTGCGGTTTTGCTTATAATCGCATCCCTTTCCCATCCGGTCTATATATCAAAAGGCCTGGCTCAGGTCCCTCCGACAGCAAGGCTCCTGATCGACAGCTCTGATTCAATGAAAATATTTGACACGTCCTTCATCCCGAAGCTGGAGGAAAGCCTTGCGAAAGAGCTGCCCCTCGATGTCAAAGTGATAGCCAATGGAACAGAATCGAGGATAGGCGATGGCATCATGTCCAGCCTTGCAGACCAGTCAGGCCTCCTCCTCATATCCGACGGCCAGGCAACTGATGGCTCAGGCCTTTCAGACGCCGGCCTTCTTGCCTCCAAGCTGAACGCTTCCATCAGCGCTATCAGGCTCATTCCGGCTGTCAGGGATGCGGGCGTCACTATTACCGCCCCTTCCAAGACAGCCAAAGGCGTGGAGACCCAGCTCCTGGTCGAGGTCAATGGAATAGAAGGCATCGATCGTCCAACAGGGAAAATAGACGTGGAAATAGACGGCCAGAATGTGAAAAGTTCTCCCTTGACAGAGAAATCCTTTGTGATTTCAAAGCGATTTGAGGCAGAAGGCAGCCATGTGATCAGGGCAAAGATAACGCCTGATGATGATTTTTTTGAAGCAAACAATGAGTTCTACAAGACCATCAAGGTTGTAGGGAAGCCAAAGGTGGCATACATAGGCGACAAAAGCAACCCATTGCTTGAGATCCTCGGCCAGCTCTACAGCACTGACACATTTGACAATATCCCTTCCAAGGATGAGCTGGACAAGTACCATGCATTGATAATTAATGATATGCCTGCAAAGGGCATCAGGAATATAGACGCCCTCAAGGATTTCATAGCCGACGGCAACGGCCTCGCGGTTATCGGCGGCTTCAATTCCTATGATTTCGCTGATTACAGGAACTCGGCCTTTGAAGCCCTGCTTCCCGTCAGGATTGGACAAGGGGCAGAGAAAAGAGGGAGTGCGAATGTCATCCTGCTGGTGGACATATCGGGCAGCACCACAGAGTCGACAGCAAAAGGGGCAGTGATAGTTGATGTCGAAAAAGCCCTTGCTGTAAATATAGCAGACGTCCTCTCGTCCAGGAATTCTGTAGGATCTGTGGCATTCAATACTGAAAGCTATATCGTCTCGGATCTGGAGATCCTGCGGGATTCAAAGGACAGGCTGATCTCAAGGATATCGAGGCTGAAGAATGGAGGAGGAACCTCAATAAGCACAGGGCTGGGAGGGGCGTACAGGATGCTGAAAGGAAGGCAGGGCAGCAACAATATTATATTGATTTCCGACGGGGTTTACAACTTCGATCTGGACAAGGAAAAGAGCCTGCAGATCGCCAGACTTCTGAAAGATGAAGGCATAAAGCTTTATACCATAGGCGTCGGTGCAAACCACAAGAAATCCTTTCTCTCAGAGCTGGCATCTCTGACTAATGGCATTTACCTCTCAGCGGACGAATCCAATAAGCTGTCTGTCGTTTTTGGAGAGAAAGGGGAGCTTCCAAGAGGCAGCACATTCGAGCTGCTTGTGATAGACTCTACCCATTTCATCACCCAGGGCCTTCACCCAAGGCCTTTGCTCGATGCCTACAATAAGGTCATCCCAAAGGAAGGGGCCAGGCTGCTCGTCACTACAGGCAATGGCGACCCGGCCCTTACCGTATGGAGGTACGGGCTTGGAAGAGTAGCCTCTCTTAATGCCTTCACCTCTGACAATAACCTGGGCCAGCTCCTGTCGAAGGATAACTCCAAGCTGATCGCAAGGATGCTGAACTGGAACATAGGGGATCCTGAAAGGAAGCTGGATGAATCGGTCGATGCAAGCGATGCCAGGATAGGCGAAACAGTCACAATAAAGGTCAGGACAAAGGGCTACCCAAAATCAAACCTGACCTTTTTCAAGGCAGGGGAGGACACATATCTGGCCAGAACCCGCCATTACCATGCAGGCATATACTCGGTAGAGTCGGCCAAATATGCTGTCAATTATGAGAAGGAATATGAAAACCTTGGCATGAGCAAACAGCTTGAGACCATAATTCAATTGAGCGGCGGAAGATTATTTAACCAGAGCGACACAAATAGCATACTTGAACTGCTGAGATCAGGGGCAAAAAAGGAGCAGATAGTTGAGAATAACATAAGCTGGCTCTTCCTGCTCCTTGGGATGCTGGCATACCTCGCCGAGGTGGCCTTAAGGAGGCTTGACCTATGGAAAAATATTTTCAGAAAAGCCTGAACACATATCTTGCAGCCGCATTCGTCGCGGTGCTTATAGCGCTGAGCATATATGCCGTCTACTACCAGAACATTTTCGGGACCATAACGCAGAATCTCAGCTCATGCACCTCCCAGTTCCAGTACTGCTCCTCGAAGCTGCAGGCAGCCCAGACAGAGCTTGACACCAAAGCCAAGGACCTTTCAAGGCTCCAGGGACTGTATGACAGCCTCCAGACCTCCTACACCGTCCAGACAGGCGAGCTTGAGGCTAAGAAGAAGGATCTTGAGAAGACTACTGCCGAGCTGACCAGCCTGAAGAACCTTTATGTGGAGAGGCAGATAGAACTTGAAAAGATGAAGAAACAGCTGTCAAGCATGGCGGAGGAGGCAAAGGCGCTCAATGCAAGGATAAGGGAACTCGAGCTGTCTATGGCAAGCTGCAAGAGCCAGCTTAGCACATGCCAGACTAACCTGGCCAACACGACGAATTCGACTGGGTAACTGATTTGCATGAAAAAACTGATTCTGTTTGATATTGACAATACCTTATCTGTTGCCTCTAAAGCGCATATGGAGGCCTTTTCCCTTGCGATGAAGGATGTGTATGGTATTGAAGGGAGCGTATGGGATGTCAAGTATTACGGAAAGACAGACTGGCAGATAATAATGGAGGCTCTGAAGGAGAAGGGGATACCTGGGAAAAGGATAAGATCAGGGCTGAAGGAATGCATGAAGAGGATGGTTGAATATTACAGCAAAATGGCTGGCAATGACAAAATCGTCCTGATGGATGGCGTAAAAGAGCTGCTGAAAGGGCTCGAAGGGCATGGCATTCTTATGGGCCTCGTGACAGGGAATCTTGAAGAGATAGCATGGGCGAAAATGGAGAGGCTGGGGATAAGGCGCTACTTCAAGGCCGGCGGCTTCGGGAGCGATGACAAAAGCAGGGCAAAGCTTGTCAGAATTGCCATAAGAAGGATGGAAAAGCACTTTGGCCATATCCCAAGGGAAAACATTTTCGTGATAGGGGACACGCCGCTGGATGTGAAGGCCGGCAGGGAGGCCGGGATAAAAACGATAGCTGTGGCCACAGGGGTATATGCAAAGGATGAGCTTATGAGCGGAGAAGGAGGAGGGGCTGATTTTGCTCTGGAAAACTTAAAGGATACCGCTGCTGTGCTGGAAATAGTTCTATGACTTGTTCGTTTATATGACATTGAAATAAGTACTCAACTTGCTAATTTACAATTATGGACATCCAGGAAATGTTCAGGGCCATGGAGGGAGAGAGGCTTAAAATAGCGCTCTTTAAGTCTGCCCTCAACTCCATGCTTGTTTTCCTCGCATCCAATCTTATAGCCTCAGCTTTCAGCCTCCTTGCCCTGAGCCTGCTGCTGGCTTTTCTCACTTTTTTCGCCAGCCTCTATTTCTATGCTAAGCGCTACAGCATGGGCTATATTGAGGCCAGGAACCCGCAGCTGAAGGAGATGCTCACCACGGCCAGGGAAAACATTTCAAGAAAGGACGTGCTTACAGGCATACTTTTCAGGCAGGTTCTGGCCCGGGCCAGGACAATATCCTTCGAGGCCATGGCAAGCATCAACACGGTCTATCTGCGTGTCTTTATCATAGTCATCCTTGCGTTTGCAACCACCCAGATATCCCCAGCCTATGTGGCCGGCCAGATAGAAAGCTTTGGCAAGTATTTTTCAGGCAAGAAGGTTGTGATGGATGTGGAGCTCAAGAACAGCGAGGACATATTCGGGGAGGAGAGGCTGATAAGGCTGGGCAATGACACCCTCCAGCTGGCCCTTCAGGCCTCCAACAACGAGATAGACCTGAATTCAGCGGAGGAGCCTGACAAAAAGGCCTTCGAAAGAAGCGAGTTCATGTTTGACGTTGAAGGCTCAGCGGCAGAGACGAGCCAGGAGAAGCTGCCTGAGGACTTCGAGCTGGTGAAGGCGTACAGTTTGAAGATAAGGGAATGATATTGAAGCATAGATGGGGCGGCTTTGTGACAAAACTAGTTATGATCTCTATGAAAAAACTAATCATATCTCTCCTTCTATTTATCATTTGTTTGTCTACCAATAAATACCTCCAGGACCAAATATATAGCAGAGCTGTTGTGCAAAAACACGATCCAGTACATGCTTTTCAGCATGGATATTCAATCGAAGAAATATTGCCGCAATAAAGGGAGTCTACTTTTCTTCTGGATGGGTATTTGAGTTTTGTCGCAAGCCCTAGATGGGGCAGAACCTTTAAATATCCAGAATATAATATTTCAATAGAGATATCATGGAAGAGCCATCGGTCTATCCGCACTATCAGGACAGGCCGATAATCCCTTCTCACATGTCTCAGAGGGAGATGGACTCTTTGCGGATGGATCTGTGGAAGGTCAAAGAAATACTGGAAGGCGGTTATGACTGCTCTGTCAGCAGAAGAAAGCCAAACATCATTGAGAAGTGCATCAGGAAAAAGGGCAAGGAGATCAGGGTTGTTGTCGCCCTGATTGAGTGGGAGAATAAAAGCTTTTGGAGGTTAATCCATGTCGGCAAAACAGGTAAACATTGACAAATGGGAGAAAATACCCTGCGAGTGCGGGAAGATGGCAGATAAGGCCAGCTTAACCTACAGGAATTATCAGGTGAGAGGCTGGAAATGCCATAAATGCGGCAAAAGTTACATACATCCTGCCGATTCGCTAAAGATAAGCAAGCTCGAGAAGCTTTCTGGCATGAAGGTCAAGATAGGCGTTGTCGGCCAGAGCCTCGTGCTTCGGATACCCAAGAGCATGGCAGAGTTATATGATCTGGAGAAGGGGGAACTTGTGGAGCTTGTGCCTGAGGACCTGAAGAGGCTGGAAATAAAAATCAAGGGCTGACTTGGCCAAACTAGCCAAATTCTGAGCTGGTGAAGGCGTACAGTTTGAAGATAAGGGAGTAGTATGAGTAAAAGAAGACGTCTGAATTTGTTTCATATTGCCGGCAAGTTAACCGAAGAGCAGGCGGCAGAACTCAGAAAGCATATCTTTGATAGAAGGAAAGAGATGAGGAAAAGATTGCAGAAAACACGAAAAGCATTGAGTTTCTTCAGTGCGAAAAAGCATTTATAGCCTTACAGAACAATTACTTACATTATGTCCCTGCTAGCAAAGAAGGATGACTTCAGCCTGCATTCGATTGACGAGTCTGAACTGAAGATGGCCCTGTCCAGGCTCCAGCATCTGAAAAAGGAGATCTCAAAGGTGGTCATAGGCCAGAATGAGGTCCTGGATCAGCTGCTTATTTCTTTCCTTGCCAATGGCCACGCCCTGATGGAAAGCTACCCAGGGATGGGGAAAACCCTGATGGTGAAGACCATGGCTGCAGTGACAAGCCTCAGGTTCAGTAGGGTGCAGTCAACGCCTGACCTTCTCCCTGCCGATATCATAGGAACTTACATAATACAGGACACAGACGGCAGGAAGACCTTCACATTCAAAAAGGGCCCCATATTCGCGAACATACTGCTTGCCGACGAAATCAACAGGGCGACTCCCAAAACCCAGTCAGCCTTCCTTGAGGCCATGCAGGAGAAGCAGGTGACTGTGGGAAATGAGACCATGAAGCTTGAGGAGCCTTTTTTTGTGCTTGCAACGCAGAATCCGATAGACATGGAGGGCAGCCTGAGTCCTGAGCAGAAGGTTTTCATCAATGGCGGGATAAAGACTGGAGAAGAACTTATAGAAGTCGCAAAGAAAATGCCTTTTATCGAATCGAAAAGTTGCAGGATTTACGGTCTCGGAGACTCATACACTTATTCCTTGGACAGTAAAGGCAGAATTGAAAAGAGAAAATGCGGCCTTTATGTTTTGCCTTATGAGGGCGAGGTGGTTTCGATAAGAACAAGGACAGGCAGATTGATAAAGGTAACAAAAAACCACCCATTCCTTGTTTCAGAAAATGGACACGTAAAGTGGAAAAGGGCGGAAGAGCTAACGCTTGGCGATTTCCTTATTTCTCCTGCTAAACTGCCTCCAGGGGATGAAAGGGAAGAGCTGATGACGCATGGCGAGACCATCGAAGAGTTAAAATCGAGATATAATGTGATTACTCATGAGGATTTGCTGGAATTGAGACATATTTCCAAAGGATTTAGCGATTTCTCTTCCCTTGATGGGGCAGGTTTTGACAAGCTCAGAATATCCCTCAGTTTGGGTGTCAAACAGTTGGCTGCAAATCTTCTGCTAGACAAAAAAGGATACTGGAAGCTTGTTAGGTATTTGAGGGGAAATAGGCGAAATGAAGAATTAAAGAGGCTGCTGGCAGGGTTCTTCTTGGAGAGCAAGCCTATGCTCAGCGAGGAAACGGATTTCATCGAAAGCTACAGGATAACAAAAATAAGGAGGTTCAGGGCTGATCCCGATATCGCATTTTTCATCGCATTTCTGCTTTCTGATGGGACTGTTTCCGATGATTATGTCGCTGCCTATCAGAAAAATTATTCCGCATCACTTGACAGGTTTATCTCTATTGCAAAAAGGATAGGTCTGGCGGTCGGAATATGTGAGAAAAAGGGTGGGAGAACAGCCAAAATACTTTCCAAGCCTTTTGCAGATTACATGAAATTGAGGTTCGGAATTGGGAGACCTTCTTGGCTTCTCTCATTTCCAGAAAAGTTGAGAAAGGAGTTCCTGAGGACATTCATTGCCATGGAATCCCATCTTGATTTGAAAAGGAGGAGGATTCTGTTCTCACAAGCCTCAGAGGAAAAAGCGAATCTGATTTCCTATATGCTTCTGAAGGAAGGCATCATTTCTTGGGCGAGATTCGAGAAAAAAGGGAAGGGCATCTTTAGAATCAAAATACAAGGCAGCGATTTTGCAAGGTACTTGGAGAATATAGGCTGGCTGGAAAAAACATTCGATTTTCACAAAGAGGGGATTGTAGGAAGCATATCAACCCACAGGACCGTCCCTGTGAGCAAGAAGATGCTGACAGATGTAGTCAAGCTGCTTGGTTTGGATTCCTTCAGGTTTCCAGGAAGGAAAGAATTTGCCCAAAGAGGCTGGTACAATGCCTACAGAAATGTCAAGGGGGGGAGGGAATACATGTCTGAAGCTCTGTTCAGGCAGATGATCTCTGATCTGAAAGGGGAAATAGAATACAGAAAATCCATTGACATAAATTCCCTTGTGCGAAAAGAGCCGAGGAAGGCAGCCGCACTTTGCGGCCTGCCAATGACAGAGATAGCAAAAAATACGGTTTTCAAAAAGCATGAGGTATGGAATCTGTATTCTGGGCAGCAGCATGAGTCGCATGAGGCCATTTCAGAACATATAGAGATGGTATTTTCCCAAAGGCTCGTTTCTGCCGAAAAGCTCATATCGTATTTTGAAGGCCTCTCCACAGACTTCATATTTTACGACAGGATAAGGAGCATGAGATTCGAAAATTATGAAGGCCCTGTCTTTGGCCTGATGGTGCCCGGGACGCACAACTACGTTGCAGGCTTCGGAGGCTGCGGTATAAACCACAACACATATCCTCTTCCTGAGGCCCAGGTGGACAGGTTTCTGGTCAAGATACTTCTTGACTACCCCAGCAGGGATGAGGAAAAAATAATAGCGGAGATGTATTCTGCTGTGGAGGGAATTGCAGCTTTGAACCGGGTGATGGACCGCAATGACGTAATGAAGCTGCAGAAGCTCACGAGGATGGTTCCTATTTCCACTGAAGTGAGGGACTATGCCCTTGATATAGTCCAGAAAACAAGGAAGCACGAGCACATAGAGTTCGGGGCTTCTCCCAGGGCCTCGATAGGCCTCATAGTTGCTGCAAAGGCATACGCCTTGCTGAACCAAAGGACATTTGTCAGCAAGAAGGACATACAGTATGTGGCCCTGCCGGTATTGCGGCACAGGATTATTCTGAATTTCCAGGCCGAGAAAGAGGGTTTGAAGGCGGATGACGTGGTGAAGAAACTTTTGTAATATTGGTTGCTCAGGGGAAGAATGGGGATGCGCAGCCTTTGGCTGGCATGCCTTCGCAAAGCGAAGAGCATCGCTGGAAACCCCATGCTGCTGTAATCAGCTCTTATTTTCGATATGCAGTTAAATATATTACGGCACATAATTCAATTATATGCCGATTGATCCATCCTTCCTGAAAGAGCTTGACAAGTTCAGGATAGCCATAAAAAGGAGGGTGCACAGCAACCTGAAGGGCTCGAGGGAATCGACTGCCACAGGGGAAGGCCTTGTCTTCGAGGACTATGTGCCCTACACGCCTGGCGATGACATCAGGCACATAGACTGGAACGTGTTCGCAAGGACTGAAAAGACCTTCATAAAGAGGATGGAAGAGGAGAAGAATTCCATTGTGCATATAGTTCTCGATGCAAGTTCGAGCATGAACTTCGGGAACAATATAAAAAAATTCGAGTATGGGGCCATGATAGGCCTGGGTTTTGCCTACATGGCTGCAAAGGCCAATGAGAAATTCGAATTCACAGTCTTTTCCAACAAGCTTGATTTCATCAGGGCCAAGGCAGGCTCAAGGGGCATCATGGGCCTTGTCGAGCAGCTGAACAAGGCTGATATCGGGGGAAAAAGCAAGCTCAAGGAAAGCCTGCTGGAATACAAGAAGAACATACACTCCAGGTCAATAGTCGTGATAATTTCAGACTTCCTTTATGACATAAATGATATCAGGGAAGTCTTGTTGAGATACAAGCGAAGCCAGGCATATCTGGTCCAAATTCTGGACCCGGTGGAAAAAAACCTGAAGCTTTCGGGAGACGTCATACTTAAGGATCTGGAAACAGACACAAGCATGCAGACCTACATCTCGGCCAGGACAAGAGAGCAGTACAGGCAGAGGCTGCAGGAGCATATAATGCGGATAGATGACATATGCTCGCATCTGGGGGCGAAATTCATTTCGATGACGACCGACCAGCCTGTGTTTGATTCTTTCTACAGGATACTGTTCAATTAGGCGTTGCCATTCTCCAGAGAACATTGAACTGGCTCAGGTAGGATTTCGCTATGTCGCTGTTGTTAATGAGGATCTGGATGTAAGGCTCCTTCCAGATGAACAGGGCCACCTTGTCGCCATAGATGAGCATGCTTGAAAGGAGAATGTACTTTTTAGGCAGGTATCTGTATTCGCCCCTTTCCGCTTCTATTATTTTTTCCCCATCGACCATTATATGTCTTTCTTTTAGGCCTTTTTTGTTCATTCTGCTGACGAATTGTTCTATATACAGGGGCATGATGTCCTCGAACCTCTTGATAGTTCCTATACCCACGAAATCATGCCCTTGCTTAATGATATCACTCAAGATGGTCTTTATGCCTTCTTTTCCTTTGTACACTTCCACAGCCACATCTGTTTTGTACTTCTCTTTCAATTTGATTAGCTCAGGCATTAGCTTTTCTACAGCATCAATTTTCTCAACAAGATATTCTTTGAGTCTCTCGGGATCAGCCGCCTGGAAATATTGCCTGTTCTCTTCTGCCATCTGGCTGACCAGGCCTTTTTCCCTCAGTTTTTCGATAAGATCGTATATGTAGGTTCTATGTATCCCTGTTTCCTTCGTCAAGGTTGTCACTGTGGCCTTTCCCAATCTCAACAAAGCAAGGTATATATCTGCCTCGCTCTTGCCCAGTCCGATATCAATTAGCTTTTCCTTGTCCATTATTATTTGTTGTCTCTTTTACTATTTAATGTTTTCGTCTTTTTTAAGACAACAAAAGTATTAATAGTCTATAGATTACTATCAAATAGTGATAAAATATGATAACAAAAAAACGAGTAGGCTATCAGGAAGCAGTGGAGAAGCTGAAACATAACAGCCTCGATTCGCCTCTTGGTGAAGAGCTGTCAGATAAAATCTACCAGTTTACTGAAGGCCTGCTGCAATACATCGATGACAGCGGTTTAATGGATAGGGTATGGTTCAATTCTACTGATATTGATGAAAAAGAAGAAATCCGCTCAACTACTGACAATCTTAATGTGGTGGTATGGAGACCAGATGAAAGGGGCTATGCCAAGACAGGGGCAAGCATTTATGGGCGTACTGAAGTGCTTAAACCAGAGACAAGAGACGAGCTTCTTTATGCACTTGAAAAATTGTCCGAAGATTCTCGCTACCAGAATTTGGGCCATCTTAGGGATAGGGCAGAATCAATGAAACCGGGTGCTTATGTCACCCTGGAGTCTCATATACCTGCAGAATGCGGGGAAAAGCTTACAATCAGTAATTGGATAACTTTATGCAAAGCAGGGCCTCTTAAAGAAACAGAATCATGGGAAAAAATCAGCGAAGCTGCCAGGAATATGGCCCAGTATGGTATATCGAAAGGCAATGTGAATATGAGAATCAATTACTACACTCCCAAAGAGTTTGAGCAAGAAAGAGAAGGCGAGAAAACACTAAAGTGGCAGATAGAGTATATCAAAACATTCGATGAAGTTAAGGAAGAGAGTATCACCCTCGAAGCAGAGATGGATGGCCCAATCGTTTCTGAGAAAAAACTCATTGTGAGCGGTTACCCGCACAGCATAGGTGCTGAGAACATGCTTAGCCGACTTTTCCTGTTTTCAAGGATTATTTGAGAGTTGAAAGAGATATTCTGTGGTTTCTGGCTGACGGGGTTTATTTTCTCGACAAATGGCCTCCAACTGCAAATGCTTTATTTGGGATCAGTTTGAGAAACCTAGAAAGCATTCCTTGAAAAGGAGCAAAGAGTTCTTCCACTTCAGGAACAAGACAATAAGGCTGCTTGGGGATTACAGGTGAAGACGCTGCTATTTGGGAGGGGAAATGTACAGCAAAGTCCACTCCTTGCGGCAAACTGCGAAGCCCTATTAATATAAGGGCCTAAAAAATCATATTATGAGGTCCTATTTCCTTCTCATTTTCCTCCTCCTTCCGGCGATTTCCGGCGCTGAGGAAATCTCCCTTTATTCCGTAAAGTATTCGGTGCAGGAAGACCTCTCAGTCCATGAGACAATAAGAATCACTTATGCTTCGCCTTTTCAGTCCGGGGAGAGCACATACATAATATTGGGCGATTTTTCAGGGCTGGAAATAAAGGCCGATGGAAGGCAAATCGCATACAGCGTGAAGGACTACGGGGACTCAAAAAAGGTTGAATTTGCCGTTCCGAAAGGAGCCGAAAGCCTGCTGATAGGTTTCCAGACAAAGGAGCTTGTGTTCAGGAACGAGAATGCCTACAGCTTCCAGGCATACTTCAATCCACCTGACAATGTCGGCCTTCTTAAAATAGAGATCGAACTGCCCGAAGGATATTCCCTGTACAGAAACTTTGTTTCCCCTGAAAATTCCAGCATTGTATCAGATGGAAAAAAGATTAAGTTTTTATGGAATTTTTCTAGAAAAACAGGGGAGATACCGGTTTCCCTTGCCTTCTATCCTTCAGGAAAGATTTATTATCCCCTTTTTTATATTATCATTCTCTTTGCCTTAATCGTGATTTTTCTCCTCATTTTCTATTTCAGAAAGAGGGTGAAGGAAGAATTCCTTGCAGGATTCACAGAAGAGGAAAAGAAGGTTATAGAGCATCTGAAAGAAAACAAGACAGTATACCAAGACAAAATCAGCAAGCAATTCGGCTTCACAAGGGCCAAGACAACAAGGATGATGAAGAGGTTCGAGGAGAAAGGCCTGATAGAGAAATTGCCTGTGGGGAGGAAGAATAAGGTAACATGGATTTTTGGAAAGAAAAGGGAGCAGAAAGCTGAAAAAAAAGGAAAAAATGAGCAGGAAGGCAGGGAAAAGGACGCCACAGGATGGGGGAACTATTCATAATTCCCTGCTGCCAAATGAATATATAATTTACTTCTACATTGCAGCTATGGAGAAATACAGGGCAGTCATCCTCAGATGGGACAAAACGGAAGGGCTGAAAAGGGAGCCTTTGCTGTATGAGGGGAAAGAGATTTATGCCGAGTCATTTGATCCTTTCAGGGCAAGGGATAGTTTCAGAAGATTCGTGAATGACTTCATAAAGGATACCAGAAGTATAGATGTATATGCACTTCCACTGGATGAGGTTGACGGCCAATACATAAAACTGGCTGTCCTGCCTGTTCTGGAGCAGTGAGCCGATGTTTCGCCATGTTTCAGCGAGTTTTTATCTGGGCGAAACAATATATCTTAATGAGGGTGATTTGAAAAATGAAAACTATGGCAATTGCTGTGCTTGCCATCCTGCTGATTTCGGCAGGTGCGTTTGCGCAGCTCGGTGAGCAGAGACAGCTTCCGAAACCGGTGATAAAGACTATCGGAGTGATGGGCCAGGGCCTGGCGGTATCGCAGCAAAGTGCCTCTGATTTCGAGAGGGTGCAGATTGCGATAGTGAGAGTGGCCGTAAGCCTTGCTGACGACAGTAAGGCGGTTGAAACAGGGATACTGAAGATAGGTGGAGAGACATACAGGCTCAGGAATGTGAGCATATCCAACGCTTCAGCTACAGCGGACCTCTACAGAAACGGCACGCAGGTCGGAACCCTGAGCGTGGCAGCTACTGTCAGGAGCGAGCATGAGGTGTGGTTCGGCAGCCTTGAGATAAGCGGCAAGCTCTACAACCTTTACATCCTCGGCATAGAGAGGAAAGTGAAGCCGCTGGAGAAGGCAGAGAATATCAGGGAGGAATGCAAAGAGAACCCGGAGAAATGCAAGGAAATAGCCAAAGGGATCGGGAACATCTGCGACAACGAAGGCAGCGAGAACTGCAGGGACAAGATAAAGGAGTACTGCGAGAAGAACCCTGAGGACAACAGATGCGTGGCTGTTTTCAGGGATTACTGCGTGACGCACACGGATGACGAGAGATGCAGGAACCATCTGAGAGACTTTTGCAAGGATAATCCCGGAGATGAGAAATGCAAAGGATTCTGCAAGGAGCATCCGCTTGTCTGTGTGAAGGCCGAGACAAAAGAGGCGGCAGAGGCAGTGAAGGAAGCGAGACAGGAAGTGAAAGAGGCAGCCAAAATAAGGCAGGAAGTCATGAAGAAGCAGCGGGAAGAGATGCAGAAGAGGATGGAGAAAGTCAAGGAAAGGGCCAAGCAGCAGAGGAGAGTGGTGGGAGAAGGCATAAACCCTCCTGTTGTTGAACCCGCAGCAACCGTATCAGGAACAGTCCAGGGTGGTGCAGGAGCGAATGCGACAGTGATAGCCACTATAGATACAGGACTGGGAGGCTAGCATGGACAGCAAGCTTGTGGCTGTTGCGGCAGCACTCATCGTGGTAGTTGCAGCAGCCATTTTTGTCGCCATGCAGAGGCCACCAGAGGTAAATCAGGGACCTGCAGAGACGCCAGTGCAGCAAGCTCCCGTGACAGGCGAGATTACAGAGGACCAGGCAGCGCAGGCGGCCGAGCAGGAGCTTGACAGCTCCCTTCAGGAGATCAGCACAGGAGAGCTGGAACAAGCGTTGCTCTCTCAGTAGTTTGATCCAAAAACTTTTTTCTTTTTTCCTTTTGTTTTTATTCTGAACAGCGGAAATAGGGAATATGCCAAAACAAGATACAAGGCGATGCGAATGGGCCAGAAGCGGCCTGATGATAAGATACCATGACACCGAATGGGGCGTGCCTGTCCACGATGACAGGATGCTTTTCGAGCCGCTCGTTCTTCAGGGATTCCAGGCCGGACTTTCCTGGGAGACCATACTGAAAAAAAGAAAGAATTTCAGAAAGACCTTTGGTAATTTCAATGCAGATAAAATTGCTTCCTACACTGAAAAAGATGTGAAGAGGCTGCTGGCAGATGAGGGCATAATAAGGAACAAGTTGAAGATAGAGGCTGCAGTAAACAATGCTCAAAGGTTTCTTGAGGTGCAGAAGGAATTCGGCTCCTTTGACAAATATATCTGGCAATTTGTGGGCTACAGAGCCATTAAAAATTCTTTCAGCTCTTTATCAGAGCTTCCGGCCCAAACAACAGAATCAGGTGTAATGAGCGAAGACCTCAGGAAGAGGGGCTTCAGGTTTGCGGGCCCGACAATCTGTTATGCCATGATGCAGGCTGTCGGGATGGCGAATGATCATCTTGTGCACTGTTTCAGGCATAATAAAATATGATATCACAATCTTGCCAGCCCATAAATAGCAACCTTCTTCCCCAGCCTGTATGCCCAGCAGCTGTCGCCGTAGCTCCAGTGCCACCATTCGCCCGGATAATTGGTGAAGCCTGCGCCGGACATTGATTTTATCAGGATTTCCCTGTTTTGCCTTGCTTCCCCTGAAATTAATCTGGAATATGTGCCAGACACTTTCATGGCTTCAGGAGAGGGCCATTTGAAAGGGGAAGTCATGTCTATTGGCCTTCCTTCGGAAGTGCAGACTGTGAGATCAACCGCCCCGCCTGTGCAGTGGCCAGGAGGTGTTCTTGCATCAGGGGGATGGACATATTTGTTTGCTTCTCTTCTGAGAACGTGATATGGCCACTCTGGATGCTCTTTTTTGAGCATTTCCATTATCCTTTCATATGCTTTCTTCTGCTCTTCTATTGTCCTGTATGCGCTGAGAAGAAGAAAACTGTAATTTTTTGGAAGAAAAGAAGCAGCTTCTGAAAGCATAAGCGCAACTGTTTTTCTCAGATAGAACTTCCTGGCCTTCGGATCTTCTATCGGACATATGTCCCATTTTTCCCTGTCGTTCCTCACAAACAGATGTTTGCAGGCCTTCGAAATATCAGTAAGAAGCTCTCCATTGTCCCTGATTATTATTTTGTCCAACTCTGACAGGGGTTCGGAAAACCTGAACATAAGAAAAATAAGGAAGCTGCAAATAAGTATTAATAGGGCCTAGGAAGAAATATCTATATGCACCCGAAGATGAGCAGGTTCGGGGACGCGAAGGCCGAGATAAAGAAGGCCTCATCGCTTCCCGGAGCCGAGTTCCTGGATAAGGCCTACAGAATCCTGTATTCCAGATGCAAATACACAGGGTTCGGCCTTTTTGGAGAGAACGGCCAGAAGGCTGTTTTCGGGGCTATTGGAGCGGATTCTGAAAAAGCAATTGAAAAGGCAAAAGCATCCGGTAAAATATCGACCTCAGGGAAGGCCATTTCAGCTCCCATAGGAAACAATGGCAATGTACTGGCATATATGGCGATAGAGAGCTTCCTGCCTTTCTTTGATGACCTTGACAGGAATATTGTCGAGTTCTTGGCAAAGACGCTGGAGGAGAAGATGGGGGAGCTGCAATAAGCTGCTTTTCTGGATCATATACAATTGTACCTACTCGCATGCCTGATCTTATAATCAAAACAAAATCCAAAAGGAAAAAAATAATTGCGCCCTACTTCCGCTTTCCAGGCTTTATCCGCCTTTAGCGCGTCAGATTAGAACCTTCTTTCAGGCTTGTGTTTCTGGAAGCAGTCCCTGCAGTAAACAGGCCTGCCTTCAGTGGGCTTGAAAGGCACTTTGCATGCCTGACCACAGTCCGCACATGTTGCATCGTGCTCTTCCCTGGGGCCGAAGCTTCTGCCTCCGAAGCCACCTTCTCTGAATGCCATTTTTTCACTCCTCTTTTCTTATATGCCAAAACAGACTCAATTGAAGCTGCCTTGGAGATGCCGGCCAAAGAATCAACTTCCTTGCTAGGGCTGTATGCCGCCCAACATCCAGTTAAATAATGTACGACTGGTTTTTAAAGGCATACTCTCGGCAGGGGAGCCGCTATGGAGCGTCAAAAGAACTGCTTTCTTTATTTTTTGAAATAGGGCCTCGGAAGAAATATCTATATGCACCCCAAGATGAGCAGGTTCGGGGACGCGAAGGCCGAGATAAAGAAGGCCTCATCGCTTCCCGGAACCGAGTTCCTGGAGAAGGCCTACAGCATACTGTATTCGAGATGCAAGTACACAGGGTTTGGACTTTTCGGAGAAAACAACCAGAAAATTGCTTTTGGAAATATCGGCACTGACTCTGAAAAAGCAATTGAAAAGGCAAAGGCATCCGGTAAAATATCGACATCTGGAAAAGCTATTTCCTCATCCATCGGAAACAATGGAAACGTTACCGCTTATCTGGCCATCGAGAGCTTCCTGCCTTTCTTTGACGATCTGGACAGGAATATGGCGGAGTTCCTGGCGAAAATATTGGAGGAGAAGGCCGGAGAGCTGCTATAGACCTTTTTGTGCGAATTCTTCTGACAGGTTCAGATATATACAATTGTACCAACTGATAGCTACAAAAGTAGAAAATCTTTATATACAAGTGTAGCTAAAATTATATACAAGTGTAGCTATGAACAGGGAGACGCATAAAAGGAACATTATGGAAAGCGTGGAAGTAATCAGGGAATGCATAGACAAAGGCGTTGAAAAGAGGCAGAGAACGATAGGCTTTCACTGCTCTTCAGCAGCTACAGACATGCTTGAGCTGTTTCTTCACGAGAACAATCTCATAGATCCGGGCGCAAACATAAAGCATGACTACTTCTCCTCCATCAGGAAAGCAGAGGAAAAGCTGAATTTCGAGTTTCCGAACAAGCAAAAAATAATAAAGCTGCTGGTTGAAATCGAGAATAAAAGGAATCTCCTGTGCTATGGAAAGCCGCAGGAAAAAGAAGAAATAGAAAAATATATTGAGTTGTTCAATACTTCAAAGAGTGTTTTTGAAAAGGCGGGGATTAGATATGAATGATCTTAGCAAAATGCTGCTTGCTTATACTATGGACTTTGCTTCATTTCTTGCTTCCAGCCTGAGCAGGGAACAGTTTGCCAACATAAAATCTGTAGTTGTTTTTGGATCTGTTTCAAGGGGCGAGGCAGAAAAGGGCAGCGACATAGATGTTTTCATTGATGTGATAAGGCAGGACAGCATTGAAAAAAAGGTTGCCGGAATACTGAAGGATTTTTACGAAACAGAGATTTTCAGGAGATGGAAGCTGAAAGGCATTGAGAACAAGATAAACTGCATAACCGGCAATCTGGATTCCTGGAAAGAACTAAGAATTTCGGTGCTAGCCAATGGGATTGCAATCTATTCGAAATACGCAGGACGGTCCAATGGAAAGCAGTATGTCATCATCTACTGGAATGCGATAAAATCGGCGTCGAAACGTGTGCAGCTGAGCAAGAAGCTGTACGGTTACAGGCAGAAGACTGCGTACTATAAAGGGATGATTGAGCTGACAGGCTCGATCAAGCTCGGCCCGAACTGCATGCTTTCGCCCCTTGAATCGGCAAAAGCTGTTATTGATGTTATTCGCAATTCTGGAACCGCTGCAAGAACAATATATGTGCAAAGGATAGATGATGTTGGCTGAGGTGCAGAATGTTAGAAATTTCTGAAAAACTGCAAAACAAAATCCAAAAGGAAAAAAAATAATTGCGCCCTACTTCCGCTTTCCAGGCTTTATCTGCCTCTATCGCGTCAGATTAGAACCTTCTTTCAGGCTTGTGCTTCTGGAAGCAGTCCCTGCAGTAAACAGGCCTGCCTTCAGTGGGCTTGAAAGGCACTTTGCATGGCTGTCCGCAGTCCGAACAGGTTGCATCGTGCTCTTCTCTCGGGCCGAAGCTTCTTCCGCCGAATCGGCCGCCGCCTTCTCTGAATGCCATTTTTTACACTCCTCTTGCTTTATATGCCAAAAACAGTCTCATTCCGAGAGCTGCCTTGGAGATGCTTGCCAAAGAAACAAGTTCCTGGCTATGGCCGAAAGCCACTCAACACCCAGTTAAATAATGTACAATTGCTTTTTAAAGGCATACCCCCTGTAGCGTGCCGCTATGACATCAGTTCTCAGGCGTGATCCAGGGGAAGAAACGGTGGCGCTCTCCAGCGGCCTTTTTAAAACGTATTTAAATGCATGCTACTATAGTATTAACATCAATTTTGAGCCCCTCCACTATGGATATCCTGTCGCATGCGCTTGTGCCAAAGCACGAGCTCTTGAGTGAGAAGGACAAGCATGAAGTTCTTTCAAAATACGGTATCCCTGCCGGCAAGCTCCCAAAAATGCTTGCTTCTGACCCTGTCGCCCAGGTTATCCAGGCCAAAGCAGGCGATGTTGTCAGGATTCTCAGGAAAAGCGAGACAGGCGGAGAGGGCATATATTATCGGCTTGTAGTGTGATCATGTATACGCAGCTTCTCAAAAAATTCGAGGAAGAGAGGGGATTTATCAGTTTTCAGATTAGGAGCTTCAACAAATTCATAGAGAATGATATCCAGACAATAATGAGCGAGATAGGAGAGGTCAACCTCACCCCTGAAACCAATGCCATGAAGCTGCTTTTTGGGGAAGTCGAGCTCGGAAAGCCTGTCATCAAGGAAGCCGACGGCTCAACGAGGCAGATTTACCCCAACGAGGCCAGGATAAGGAACCTCACCTATTCCACGCCCATTTTCGTCTATATGATCCCTGTGGTGGAGGGTGTGAAGGAGAAGCCTGAGAAAGTCCATATTATCGACATGCCCATCATGGTGAAGAGCAAGCTCTGCTCCACCTCCGGCCTCTCGAAAGAGGAGCTGACCGAAAAAGGCGAAGATCCTGAAGACCTGGGGGGCTATTTCATTGTTAACGGGACCGAAAGGGCCGTTGTGATGATAGAGGAGATAGCCAATAATATACCAATCTTCGAGAACGACAATGGCCTGATAAAGGTCAGGATAAATTCAGAAAGGTCAGGCTTCAAGCAGAAGCATCTGGTGGAAATGAAGCCTGACGGAGAGATAACAATCACTTTTGCAAACATCAGAAGGCTTCCTATAGTCACGCTTCTCAAGGCCCTTGGGATGGAGACAGACAAGCAGATATGCGACAATGTCTCCCAGGACGAGAAAGTTCTCAATGAGTTCTATATCAACCTCTACAAAGAGGAGGTAATCACAACAGAGGATTCGAAAGAGGCCATAGGCAAGAGGCTGAAAATCGCGAGAGAGTACAGGGATGAGAGGATAAACCAGATACTTGACAAGTATCTTCTGCCTCATATAGGCCAGACGCCCGAGGAAAGGTCCCTCAAAGCGATGGCCATAACCCGCATAATAAGGAAGTCAATATCCCTTTACCTCGGAGAGATATCAGCCGATGACATTGACCACTACTCGAACAAAAGGCTGCTGATGGCCGGGGACCTGCTGGGGCAGCTGTTCAGGAGCATCCTTCTGGGAAGGTGGGGGCTGATAGCCAAGATGAATTACAATTACCAGAAGCTCGTCAAGAGAGGAAGGACGCCCTCCATACAGGGCATAGTGGAGGCTGATGCGGCCACAAAGCAGATACTCTCGAGCATCGCAACAGGCAACTGGATAGGCGGCAGGACAGGAGTGAGCCAGAGGCTTGACAGGAGCAGTTATGTGAGGACAATCAGCCACCTGAGGAGCATTGTCTCGCCGCTGACATCGACGCAGGAGCATTTCTCAGCAAGGGAGATACATCCGACAGAATGGGGCAAGATATGCCCTGCAGAAACGCCTGAAGGAAGCTCAATAGGGCTGAGGAAGCATCTGGCAATCCTTGCGGAAATTACAGCCGGGATGAGCCCTGAGGAGAGCGAGAAGGTTTCAAAGTTCATCCAGGCGCTTTGAGGGATATTATGGCAAAAGACATCATACTGTCGACAACACAGGAAATACCGGGAAGGGGGAGTGGCAAAGATCCTTGGGATAGTCAAAGGAAACTCCATACGCTCGAGAGGCGTCGGAGGGCATATAGCGCTTCCCTTGAAAGCCTTCTCGGAGGGGAGATAACAGCTTATCTGGAGAAGCGCATGAAGATAGAGTCTTCAGAAGTGATGCAGAACGCCGCTGAAATATTGGCATATGGGACAACGATAAAATTGAGATCATAATGGGGGATAAAGGAATGGCTGAACCGAAATTCGCTGATGTCTATCTGGACGGAAAATTCATCAAGACGATAAACAATCCTGAAAAATTCGTGAATGAGATTAGGGACAGACGAAGGAAGGGTTTGCTGCCATACCAGCTCAACGTAGGCTATTATCCCCAATCAAACGAGATCAAGGTGTTCACGGACAATGGCAGGGCGAGACGGCCCCTTATAATCGTCGATAACGGGAAGCCCAGGCTGACAGAGCAGCATCTCAAGGATCTGAAGACAGGCAAGATAGACATTTCATATTTGCTGAGGAACGGAATAGTCGAGTTTCTGGATACTGCCGAAGAGGAAAACGCTTTCATAGCATTGAAGAATGAAGACCTGACGCCTGAGAACACGCATCTGGAAGTGGATCCAATCGCCGTCTTCGGGGTATCCGCAGCCCTCATACCATATGCCGAATACAACCGCGGGGACAGGGTGAACTATGGCGCCAAGATGGCGTGCCAGGCCATAGGAGTCTTCGCATCCAATTATATCCTGCGCACTGACACCAAATCAAATATCTTCACCTATCCCCAGGAGCCTCTTGTGGCCACAAAGATGGGCACTGTGCTGAAGAAATATCCCCAGGGGCAGAATGTGATAGTGGCCATAATGAGCTATGACGGCTACAACATGAACGACGCGGTGATACTTAACCGCGCTTCAGTCGACAGAGGCCTGTTCCGCACCTTCTATTTCCGCACTTATGAGGCAGAGAAAAGGAAATATTTCGGCGGCCAGGAGGATGAAATCTCAATCCCTCAGCCTGGAACGAAAGGCCACAGGGGAGAAAAGGCGTACAAGGATCTGGCCGAGGACGGGATAGTAAGCACTGAAACGCCTGTTGAAAGCGATTCTGTCCTTGTCGGGAAGATATCGCCCCTGAGATTCCTGTTCGGCGAGGAGTTTGCCGCAGAGCTGGACAACAAGAGGGAGGCCAGCATAACTGTGAGGCATGGCGAAAGAGGGATTGTAGATGCCGTGGTTCTCAGCGAGACCCTTGACGGTGCCCAGTTAATCAAGGTCAGGGTGAGGGATGAAAGGATACCTGAAATAGGCGACAAATTCGCCTCAAGATACGGGCAGAAAGGCGTCTCAAGCCTTCTGATGAATAGCGAGGACATGCCTTTCACCTCTGAAGGCATAGCGCCTGACATAATCTTCAACCCACACGCCATACCAAGCAGGATGACGATAGGCCAGCTTCTGGAGCTGCTGAGCGGCAAGTATGCGGCAATGGCAGGCAGGCAATTTGATGCCAGCCCTTTCAACCATATGAAAGAGCAGGATGTGAGAAATGCGATGAGGAAGATGGGCTTCAGGGATGACGGGAAGCAGACTTTGTATGACGGAAGGACAGGGAGGAAGTTCGACGTTCTGATATTCGTGGGCCCATGCTATTACTTCAAGCTCGACCACATGGTCACAGACAAGATACATGCAAGGAGCAAGGGGCCTGTGACACTTTTGACAAAGCAGCCGACTGAAGGGCGGGCCAAGAGAGGCGGGCTCAGGCTTGGGGAAATGGAGCAGCAGTGCATCCTCGGCCATGGGGCTGCGCTCACGCTTAAGGAGAGATTCGATTCGGACAAGACATCCCTGCCCGTCTGCACCAAGTGCGGCATGCTTGCGATCCATGAGACGGCAAAGCACAAGATATACTGCAGCATGTGCAAGTCAAGCGAGATCAAATGGGTGGAGACAGGCTATGCATTCAAGCTCTTCCTGGATGAGCTCAAGGCCATAGGCATATACCCCAAGCTGGAAGTGGAGGAAATCTGATATGAGAGCCATGCTTGATTTTCTGGCCGCGGGGATTTCACAGGCAGCATGTGCAATCAGGCCCAAGCTTGCAGCTATCGCCAGCTCTATCAGCCCCTTTTCTTTCGCCTCTCCTTCATTTTTTTCTCCCCGCCTTTTTTCTGCAAGCCAGAAAGATACAGCCCATTCAAAATCAAGCTATATCTCCACTCTCGATCTCGTCTGTTCCATGCCTTTGGCTCCGCATATTTCTTCCATGTTCCCGTTCAGGCTGCACGAGCTGCCTAAGAAAGGAGGGACAATATGCCGGCACGGCTGAAATCGCTCGAATTCATCCTTCTTGATTCCGAAATAGTGAAGAATATTGCCAGAGTAAGAATTGTGAACAGCGAGCTTTACGATGCCGACGGCTACCCGATAGAAGGAGGGGTCATGGACCCAAGGCTCGGAGTCATTGATCCCGGCCTGTACTGCAGGACATGCAACTGCGGCATAGGGGAATGCATGGGCCATTTCGGCTACCTGGAATTTGCAAGGCCTGTGATCAATGTGCTTTATGTGAAGATCATCCATGAGCTCATGAAGAAGATATGCTGGAAATGCAGCAGGCTGATCAACCCGGCAGACATAGTGGAAGAGACGAGCACCCAGCCTTCAAAATGCTCCTATTGCGATGCAGTCCAGAGGAAGGTTAAGTTTGTCAAGCCTTACACATTCTATGAGGACGGCAATGAGCTTGATGCGCTGACGATAAGGGAGAGGTTTGAAAAGATTCCTGCAGGAGACACGAAGACGATGGGCTTCAATGGGGGAAGGCCTGAATGGCTGATAATGACCCTCTTCCCTATCCCGCCTGTCACAATGAGGCCTTCCATCACGCTTGAGACAGGGGAAAGGAGCGAGGATGACCTGACGCACAAGCTTGTCGACATCGTCCGCATCAACCAGTCCCTCAAGGAGAATATAGACATCGGCGCGCCGGAATTCATCATAAGGGACTTATGGGAGCTTCTTCAGTACCATGTCTCGACATACTTTGACAATGAGCTGACTGGGGCTCCCCTGGCAAGGCACAGGTCCGGCAGGCCGCTGAAAGGGATAATACAAAGGCTGAAAGCCAAAGAAGGCAGGCTGAGAGGCAATCTCCTTGGAAAGAGGGTCAACTTTTCTGCCCGGACAGTGATTGCGCCCGACCCGAGGCTGAGCATAAACGAGGTTGGCGTTCCAGAGCTTGTGGCAAAGGAAATCACCATCCCGGTGTCCGTCACCAGCCTTAACACAGGCCATGTCAAGCAGCTGATAAAGGAGGGGCTGGTCAATTATGTCACGAGGCCGGACGGCAGGAAGATAAAGGTCACGGAGGACAACAAGAAGGAAGTTGCGGAGAACATCAGCCTTGGATGGAGCATCGACAGGCAGCTCATGGATTCTGATGTTGTGATATTCAACAGGCAGCCAAGCCTGCACAGGCCCTCCATAATGGCCCACAGGGTCAGGGTTATGCCAGGCAAGGCCTTCAGGATCAATCCTTCTGTATGCTTCCCGTACAACGCTGACTTCGACGGCGATGAGATGAACCTCCATGCACTGCAGAACGAGGAGGCGAGGACAGAGTCAACTGGCCTGATGCTTGTCGAGAACAATATCATAAGCCCCAAGTTCGGAGGGCCTATAATAGGCCTTGACCTTGACCAGCTTTCAGGCTCTTATCTGCTGACAGCCAATGATGTGGAGATGACAAGGGAGGAGGCATGCCAGCTGCTGGCTTTTGCCGGGATAGACATTGTGCTTCCGGAAAAGAAGACCTTCAGCGGCAAAGAGATATTCAGCTTCCTGCTCCCTGGAAAGTTCAGCATGGAGCATGATGCGCATTTCGCAAAAAGCCTCGACAGCAAAGAGAAGGAGAAGCAGGACGGGATAGTGACAATAAGGGACAGCATGCTTGCAAGAGGGAGGGTTGATGAGGCCTCTGTAGGCGCAGAGTCAGGCTATATAATAGGAAGGATAATAAGGCTTTTTGGCAATGCAGCTGCTGCGCAATTCATAGACAATGCCGCCAGGCTTGCGACAAGCTTCCTCCTCAGGAGAGGGTTCTCTGCGGGGCTCTCAGATCTTGACCTCCCTGAAAGGGTGAAGAAGGACATCAAGGGAAGGCTGCAGCAGGGAATGAAACATTCAGAGGATCTGATCTCGCAGTACAAGGAAGAGGAGCTTGAGATACTTCCGGGCATGACGCCTGAGGAAAGCCTTGAAACCCATATACTCAATGCGCTCTCAAAGAGCATAAGCGATGTCAGCACCACAGTTTCTCTTCACATCAAGGAGTCAGACATAGTGGCAATGGCAAAATCAGGGGCAAAGGGCAGCTTCATCAACATATCCCAGATGATCGCCGGAGTGGGCCAGGAAACCATACTTGGCGAGAGAATAAATTCAGGCTATATAGGCAGGACTTTGCCGCATTTCATGGCCAATGATTTGTCAGCCACAAGCAGGGGCTTTGTGGGCAGAGGGTTCAGGGAAGGCCTGATGCCATATGAGATATTCTGGGACATCATGAATGGAAGAGAAGGCCTGATGGACAAGTCCCTCAGGACAAGGAAATCAGGGTACATGCAGAGACGGCTGGTAAATGCCCTGCAGGACCTCAAGGTCAAGAATGATCTGACGGTAAGGAATTCAGTCAATGAGATTGTCCAGTTCAAGGCCGGGGAAGACGGGATGGATGTGAGCAAAACCGATTTCGGGACGCTGAACTGGAAGAGCATTATCGAGCAGGAAGGGCTATGATATGGAATATCAACACCAGTATCTAGAGGGATGTAGTATAGGCTTTTCTTCCAAAGAAAAGCCCATCCGGCAAAAGAAGGATATACCAATGATAAGCATATCCTTCGGTTGCTGGGGGTTGATAAGGGCCCGCAGAGGCCCTTATTGGGATACTTCCCTTCTGCGCCAAGGAAGGGCTATGATATGACGAAGAAAATAGAAGACAATAGCTTAGAAGGAGTGATTGACAAAACAATGGATGAAATGCTTGAAACTTTCCCCCAGAAGCTGAGGGAAGATGTTCTCCAGTACATGGACGAAAAAGCCCTGCCTTTCGACAAGAGAGAGAGGATTGTGCAAAAGGTCTTCCAGCTCTACAGGCAAAGCCTGTACAACCCTGAGGAAGCCATAGGCATTGTTACTGCCCAGAGCCTGTCCGAACCCGCCACCCAGATGTCACTGGACTGCTCTGAGAAGGTCATAGTGAAACGCAACAAGGCGATTAAAATAATCCCTATCGGCTCTTTCATAGATCTTATTATGGAGAATGAGGGGAGGAAAATGATTAATGGATGGGAGGTATGTGATGTGTTAGGTCTAGAGCTATATGTTCCGAGCATTACGCAGAATGAAAAAATAGAATGGAGACAGATAAAGGAGGTAAGCAGGCATCCTGCTCCTGAAACGCTGCTGGAAATAAGAACAAAGTCAGGCAGGAAAATTGTGGCCACAGATTCCCATTCTTTTTTCGTAAGGAAAAATAACAGGATAATTGCAGTTTCCGGGGCAGAGCTGGAGGCGGGTGAGAGGATACCTGCATTATCATTCCTCCCTGAAAACTGCATCCAGCACTTAGAGACAAAACAGATAGTCGGGGACGGGAAATATGCCAAAAAGCGTTTGGCAGAGACGCTTCAGCTGAATGGCAGGTTGGGGTGGCTTTTCGGGGCTTATCTGGCAGAAGGAAATGCGGCCAAATTCTATGTCTCCTTCTCGAACACAGACAAGAGGTTTTTGTCCCAGATAAGGGATATTGCGAAATCGTTTGGCTTCACGTTCAATGAGTATGACAACAACAGAGGATTTGCCTTGGGCCATGGCATCAGGATAAACTCGAAGCAGCTTTCCATGCTGATGGAAAGGGCATGCGGGGTAGGCGCAGCGAATAAGAAAGTGCCTGATTTTGCCTTCAGCGCAAACGCTGATTTTGTTTCAGGTATCCTGAGGGGATATTTCGATGGTGATGGAAGCGTGTCTGTTGAGAGAAAGGTAATAAGGGCGTCATCAAAATCATCGGAGCTTATTGATGGTATAGCTCTCCTCTTGACAAGGTTCGGGATATTTGCCAGAAAATC
Organism: Candidatus Aenigmatarchaeota archaeon; assembly: GCA_016185435.1. Classification (GTDB taxonomy): domain Archaea; phylum Aenigmatarchaeota; class Aenigmatarchaeia; order QMZP01; family QMZP01; genus JACPNN01. Next base: position 57,509 of record JACPNN010000021.1, read on the forward strand.
AAGGGACAAGCAATACACGCTTTCGATACCATACAAGCATGCAAAGGCATTCAGCAAGATAGGCTTTTCAGTTGGTTACAAGGGTGAGCAGCTTGATATGCTGTGCAATCTTTTTGAAAAGGATAAAGACAGATATGAGGACTTCATTGACATGGTAGGCGGGTTTGACGATATAATGGTCAGTCTTTCTAGGAAGCTGAACCTGCCTGCAAGATATGTAAACAGCTGCACAAAAAGGCAGAAGATTGGAAGGACAGCGCTTTTGAGGCACATTGAAAGGTTCAAAAGGGCTTCCATGGAAAAATCCATAGATATTGAAAAGGAGCTGGCCGTATTAAAAAGAATGCACGAATCTGATGTTGTGTGGGATGAGATAGTTTCTATTGGCAGGATGAGGCCTTCCAGCAGCTATGTTTATGACTTCAGCGTGCCTGGAACAGAGAGCTTTACAACATTTGACGGCATAGTCACGCACAATACCATGCGTACCTACCATTTCGCCGGCACAGCAGGCATACAGGTTACATTAGGTTTGCCCAGAATGATAGAGATATTCGACGCGAGAAGAGAGCCTACCACCCCGACAATGATTGTCTACGTGAACAGGGGATTGCAGGACAAGGAGAAGGTGAAGAAGATAGCCGAGAACATCAAGGAAGTGAAGGTGAAGAACATAACCATAAGCGTCTCAATGGACCTGACAGAATCCATAATACGGTGCAGGATGAACGCAAAGAAGCTCAAAGAGCTTGAAATCGATCCCAAAAAACTCCCCAGCATGATGAAGATAAGGGGGAACAAGGTGGAGGTTGAGGGGGACGACCTTATCATAAGGACAAAGAAAAAGGATCTGAGGAATCTCCACAAGATCAAATTCGCTTTGCTTGACAGCAGGATAAAGGGAATAAAAGGCATAACACAGGCGATAGTCCTCAAGGAAAGGAACGAGTGGGTGATAAACACACTCGGGAGCAATCTAAAGAAAGCCATACTGATAGAAGGCGTGGATACAGACAGGACGACAAGCAACAACATCTTTGAGGTCTGCGAGGTGCTGGGAATAGAGGCTGCAAGGAATGCGATAATCCATCAGGCAGCCTATGTCATGGAGGAGCAGGGGCTGAACGCTGACATGAGATACCTGATGCTGCTTGCTGACATGATGACGGTGACGGGCCAGATAAGATCCATAGGGAGGTACGGGATTTCAGGCGGGAAGAGCAGCGTGCTCGTAAGAGCCAGCTTCGAGGAGACAAAGAAGCATCTTGTAGGGGCGAGCGTTAAGGGAGAGAAGGATGAGTTCAGGGGAACCATAGAGAACGTGATGGTGAACCAGCTTGCTCCCATAGGCACGGGCGCCTTCAACCTTGTCGGGGAGATACCGTCTATTGGAGAAGAGAAGAAAGAGGGAGACAGGAAGAAAGAAAAGGAGATAAAGGTCAAGGAAGCCAAGAAAAAGGGGAAGGAAGAATAAATCCGGTTAATTTCATATTTCAGAACGATTCACCAGCAAAAACTGCCTATCCATATATTATCCCTTCTCCAAATACTAATTGATGATAACTGCCACTACCTTCGATGGCAAGTTCCAGAAGGCGCAGATAGGCGCAAAGGATGTTAAAAGGCTCATAAACTCCCATAAGCTTGTCTGGATAAACTGTGCTTCGTTATCGCATGGCGAACTGAAATCCGTATTCGAGGGTGTGGAGAGCATACCTCATTTCCTCGTTGATTACTGCACAAGAAGGCAGAGGCCCAGGATAGACCAGCACGGAGACACAGTCTTCCTTGTTTTCGATATGCTCAGCTATGAACACTCTTTAAGGAACGAGCAGCTGAACGCTATTGTAGGAGGGAATTTTGTTTTGACAATCACAGGCAAGAATCTACGGCAGATTGACAGGATTGAAGAGCTTGCAGGAACCAATTCTGCTCATATAAGGAAACTGGGAAAGGCATATCTGCTTTACCTTATACTCGACAGCATAGTGGACGACTATGGTCTGATCCTCGACAAAATAGATGAGGACATGGAAAGGCTCGAGGCGTCGCTGCTAGAAGGGTCCAAGGAAAACATGCACCATAAGATCATCCAGATGGGAAAGATCATGGCCAAAATCTGGAGGAGCATAATGCCGGAGAAAGAGATTTTCCACAGTCTGGGGAGGAGCGAGTTCAATATGCTGGGAGGCCATGCAGCAGTATATTTCAGGGACACGGCCTCTGACTTGCTGACGATTTCCGAGAGGATTGAAATGCAAAGGGAGACGATTTCAAACCTGATGGAGGTCTATGCCTCTTCTATTTCAAACAGCCTGAGCACCATAATGAAGATGCTTACTGTCCTGACAGCGGTCCTTCTTGTTCCAACGCTTATATCAGGCATATATGGCATGAATCTTGCCTATCTTCCCATTGCAAACCATCCCAACGGCTTCCTGGTAATGATAATTATCATGATCATTTCCATGCTGCTGCTTCTGCTCGCCTTCAGACTGAAGAAGTGGATATGACATGGGAAACTAGAATTTCTGGTAAATCTATTTTTCGCTATAGGAAACAGAATTGATATGCTTAGAGTTGACTAGCAGAGATCAGATCGGGCAGACAAGCTTGCCAAGCTTCTCTGTCAGCCTCGCATTCTCAGAATAATCCACGGGGACATCCATAATCACTATATTGTCCGTTTCCAGAGCCTTTTTCAGGGCAGGCATGAATTCCCCTGCCGAATTTATCCTTATCCCGATGCACCCAAAACTCTCCGCATACATGACAAAATCAGGATTGGTGAAAGACATTCCAAATTCTGATCCAAACTCTTTTACCTGCTTCCACTCAATCATTCCGTATTTGCTGTCACTGAAGATTATCACCACAAACGCCAGGCCCAGCCTTTTTGCAGTCTCTATCTCCTGCGAATTCATCAGAAAGCCGCCATCGCCTGTAATCGCCACTATTTTTCTGTCAGGGTGGACAAGCTTTGCAGCCACGCAGCCCGGGAGAGCTATCCCCATCGTGGCAAACCCGTTTGATATTATCACTGTGTTGGGTGAGTAAGCCGGATACAGCCTTGCTATCCACAGCTTGTGCATCCCGACGTCGCTCAGAATTATGTCCTTATCCCCCAGAGCCTGCCTGACATCATAAAGTATCTTCTGCGGCTTCATGGGGAAATGGCTGCTGTTTCTGAACTCCTCGAACTCGCCTTTTGTCAGTTTTTTGAGAGAATTCATGTATTCAAAGCTCTTGTTGAAGCCTGTCAGCCTTGTCAGCTTGTAGAGAATAGTTTTCATTTCTCCGACAAGCTCCACGTCAGGATCATAGTGGGCATCCACTTCCGCCCTCACGCTGTCTATGTGTATCAGTTTCTTGTCGCCCTCCGGATTCCAGAACGCGGGGGAATATTCGGCTATGTCATACCCCACAGTTATCACCAGATCTGCCTTCTCGAATCCGCACATTATGTAGTCCTTTGCCTGCAGGCCTATGGTAGACACAAAAAGCTCATGCTTTGCAGAAATGGCTCCCTTGGCCATGAACGTGTTGGCCGCATAAATCCTGTTTTTCTCTGCGAAATCGGCCAGCTCCCTGCACGCTTCGGCCCTGATCACGCCATTGCCCGCAAGTATTATGGGGTTTTTCGAATTTTTTATGAGAGTTGCCGCAGCTTCAAAGGCATCTTTTGTCGGCCTGAAGGAAGGGTTACTTGCAACCTTCAGCGGCTTAAGATCCTTTTCCAGATCCAGGCATGCTATTGCCTCTGATATCTCGATATGCGCCGCGCCTTTCTTCTCGATCTGCGCTATCCTGAATGCCTTTCTTATCACTTCGGGTATCACATCGGCATGATGCACCCTCGCGTTCCATTTGGTGATGGGCCTGAATGCATTGACAATATCTATGTACTGGTGGCTCTCTTTATGGGCCCGCCTCAGGTCAGCCTGGCCTGTTATGGCAATCAATGGAGCACGGTCCATGTTTGCATCTGCGACCCCTGTAAACAGGTTGGTCGCTCCTGGCCCCAAAGTGGAGAGGCACACTCCGGCCTTGCCTGTCAGCCTGCCATAGACATCGGCCATGAAGGCAGCGCCCTGTTCATGCCTTGTCAGGACAAACTTTATCCTGGAATTCCTCAAGGCCTCAAGGATGTCCAGATTCTCTTCCCCCGGAAGGCCGAATATGTATTCTGTTCCCTCATTCTCGAGGCACTTCACAAACAGCTCTGCGGCTTTCATGCCAAAGTTTTTTTGATCTATAATTTAAAAAGCAGTATCTGAGATGAATGCCTTTATTCATGACATGGAGGCCGACATAGCCCTCGGCGATACGATGAACAGGCCTGCTTTTCTAAACCCCGACGGCTCGCTGAGGAAGTTTGTTATGGTGACCGCAAATTCCATCTCCTCCGTTGCCTTCACGGTAGACGCATCTACCAAGCTTTTCTAGTGCAAGACAGAAAAGCTCTGCTTGAATTCTTAGGCACAATCCAACGGCAACCATCTCTTTAAAAAACTGTTCCCTTAATACTTAAGAGGATGATTCCCATGGCCTACAATACTGATGATGTTGCCAATGAAATCGAGAAAATGTGCTTAAATCTAGCTGGCAAACTGCGCGGAATTGTGGATGATTTGAAATCATACCCGCCTGAAGTGCTTCAGAACTATGTAAAGGGCAACGTCCACTATTTCAAACAGTTTAGGGAGATCGATCAAATACTGCAAGGAACGAATCTTCACGAAAGAGAGGAGTATATCAGCAGTGCTCTAAGAGAACTGAAAGAGGAACGCAAGTGATAAAGCAGTCCCTTTTAGGTTGTCAACACCCTTTTACTGTCAACCAGCCAGAGCAACAACACGTTTTGGCTCTTCAATGCTACGGCCGAAAAGAAAGCCTTCATCCCGGCTCATTGGCTGTTGACTACAACAGTCTTAATATTCACAAACTCCCTTATGCCGAATTCCCCCAGCTCCCTCCCATATCCTGATTTCTTCACGCCGCCGAAAGGCAGCTTGGGATCGCTTTTGACTATCGTGTTCACAAAAACATTTCCTGCCTCTATCTGCCTTGCAAGCCTTTCCGCCTTTTCAGTGTCTGAAGACCATATGCTTGCGCCAAGGCCATAAGGGGTGCCATTAGCTATTCTTACCGCTTCCCTTTCGTCTTCCGCTGTTATCATGGGCATGACAGGCCCGAAGACCTCTTCCCTGTAAACTTCCATATTATCCTTTATGCCTGAAAGGAGGGTCGGCTGGTAGAAGAATCCCCTGCCTCCAGGCCTACCCCCTCCAAACAATATCTTTGCTCCCTTCGTCCTTGCATCCTCAACTTTCCTTTCCACATCCTCAAGTATATCCCTTTTAGCCAGGGGGCCTATGTCTGTCGATTCCTCAAGAGGATTCCCGACTTTAAGCTTTTCAAGATTCCTGACAAGCGTGTCCTCAAATTCACTTTCAATCCCCTTTACCACAATGAACCTCTTTGCGGCTATGCAGCTCTGGCCCGCATTTTTCATCCTTGCATCCACAGCATTTGAAGCGGCTTTCCCAATGTCCGCATCCTCCAGGACTATGAAAGGGTCTGATCCCCCCAGCTCCAGCACGCATTTCTTGATGTTTTTTCCTGCAATTGAAGCGACCTGCATCCCCGCTGATGTGGAGCCTGTAAGGCTTACGGCATCCACATGGTCCGATTCCACCAGCCTCATCGCGGCAGAAGAATCGACCAATAAGCTTCTGAAAACAAACTCAGGAAAGCCGGAATCGGCAAAAATCTCCTGAATTTTCAGTGAACACCGGGGCACATTGCTCGCATGCTTCAGGACCACAAGATTTCCTGCAATCATAGCAGGGAGAGCAAACCTCATCACCTGCCAGAAGGGGAAGTTCCATGGCATGATTCCCAGGACAAGGCCCAGCGGCTCAAAGGTTATATAGCTTTTTTTATTCTGCGTGTCTATTACCTCCTTTTCCAGGAATCCTTTTGCTGATTTTGAGTAATAATCGCACAATAAGGCGCATTTCTCTATTTCAGCAATGGCCTCCCTTATCGGCTTTCCCATCTCATCCGTCACTATCCTTGATAATTCATTTTTCCTCCCGAGCAGCCTTTCCCCAAGGGCTTCTGCCAGCCTCAGCTTTTCGCCTATATCCGTGTTTTTCCATTCATGGAACCTGCCCTTTGACTCTTTCAGGGCAGCAGATGCCTGTCTGTAATCCATTCCCTCAAATTCGGCCATCACCTCTTCTGTGGCAGGATTGACTGAGAAGAATTTCATAAATCTCTCCTTGAATTATAATGAAGGCAGGTTTAAATAAAAATTTCAGTTCGGAACAGATACCCTGCAAGAGGCAGTTATGGCTTTATTATATGGTAAGCACAAATACTTAAGTGATAGGAACATGGCAGCAAAAAAAAGAAAGGCGGCAAGGAAGAGATAAGGGATATTTCATTTTCATTTCAAATCCCGTTTCGATTTTTATTTTCAATTTCTCATTTGTTTTTCATCAGTAAGGGAGGCAGCTATCTATTTGAATAAGGCGCTAATTTCCTTTTTTGAAAGAATCAGCTTGAATTTTCTGAATTCGATTTTCTTGTCATCAAAAAACTCTTCAACCTTTTTCTCATCCTTCTCTTCAACGGCCAGACAGCATCTGGCAAGCTTGGCATATGAAATCGAGCCGAGGAGGCCTTTCCTGTTGTATGTGTATTTCCCACTTTTCGACTTGTCCTTATAGCCGAAAAGGCCCCTGCTTATCTTCACAATCTCCTGCTTCTCCTTTCCGGCCGTGGAATAGATGAACAGAACCGCTGTGGCCATTCCAGAAATTTGTTTCAGTAATATAAAAAGGTTCGAAATCGAAAGTCTTTCAATCCTTTCTCCATACGTATGCTGCCAATTCACCATTCAACACGCAATAAGGCAAAGAAAAGATATATATCTCTCGTGTAACAATTCTATAATGGAAGTTGAATATTCAGAGCATTGGAGATTAAAGAAAAGGTATCGAAGCGACATCACAGATGAATTCATCAAATACGCAATAAGCAACTCAAACATCCTCAAAGACAAATACTGGGAAAATGCTTTGAATGCTATATGCAGGATTCCTCCATCTGGAAGGATACTCAAGGTGGTATACAGAAAAACAGCCAAAGACAAAATCAAAGTCATAACAGCGTTTTGGCTGGATTAGGCGGTGATGCTATGGAAACTTGGTATGACAAGGATGAAGATGTGCTCAATATCCAGCTGAAGGAAGGATATTGGAAGAGCATAGAACTGCCAAACGGCATAATCATAGATGTGGCAAAGGACGGGACAATCTCGGCAATTGAGATATTAAGGGCCAGCAAGGTTTTTTCCGGAGATGTAAAAAAAGTGATAGAAACTGCAAAGCCGGTTACAGCATAGCTGCTTCATTTTCTGGTTCCGCTTGAAGGCGGGCCTTGAAAGGAGCAGTTGTATTCAGATATTACAATCCTAAAAGCCATCTCCAGAGCGGCATATATACTATTTTTTTGCCGCCGGCATCCTCTTGGCCTTCTTGGTCCCATGTTATGACAGTCATATTATCGCATTTGAGATCTTCTGACGCCTTCAGGAGGCCATTTATCTCTCTTTCTTTGGTGATGTAGTTTTCAATATTGTAGCATGCCTGCACAAGCTGCTTAACCCTGCGGTTCTCCCTTATTACAAAGTCGACCTCTTTTCCGTCAGGAGACCGATAATAGAACAGATTCTCCCCCCATTTTTTCTGAAGCTCCAGAAAAACAAGGTTTTCCATAAGCCTCCCGTGGTCTCTTATCCCCTGCGAATGCAGGAGGCCGTTGTCCGCAAAATAAATCTTGGGGATGCTCGCTTCTGTATCCTTGTATGAGTAGGAAAACTTTTTAAGAGGGTATACAACCAATGAATCGTAGAAATAGCCTAAATAAGTGTACAGAGTGTTCTTGCTCACCTTCATTCCCTGTGATCTCAGAAAATTGAAAAACTTATGGAGTGAGAATTCCTTTGAATTGAATAATGCGGAAAAGAGTAATCTCAGGAGCTTGGAATTCTTCACCTTATATCTGTCAATGACGTCCCTGTAGATTGTCACATCAATTATTTCACCAAGAAGCCTGTCCCTTTCCTGCCTATAAATCACGGTTTCCGGATAGCCGCCATATTCCATATATTCCTTCAGACCGTTAATTACTCTTGCTCTTTCCGTCGAGGAAAGATATTTGCCGTACCCTATGCTGCAGGCCGCCAGAAATTCCTTAAAGGAGAAGGGGAAAATATGGTATTTCAGGCTCCTTCCCCTCAGGCTTGTTGCGATTTCCCTGCTCATCATCCTTGATGAAGAGCCTGTGACAAACACCTGCGCATCCTCATGATCAAGCAGGCGCCTTACAAAGGCCTCCCATTTCTCCACCATCTGGATTTCGTCAAGAAAAAACCATGCCTTGTTCTGCCTGCTTTCGGGATAGATCTCAAAGAAGACATCAAGCATGCTGTCCAAATCCTGCGCAGAAGCGCCCAATAGCCTGCTGTCCTCGAAATTCATGTACAGGATGCATCGCTTCTCTGTGCCGCCATCAATAAGCTTTTTCATTGTCTGAAACATGGAATAGGTCTTGCCCGCTCTTCTGGGGCCTATAACGACAATGGCTCTTTTGAGGGGCATTGCAAGATGGTATTCTATTTCACGCTCTATAAGCCCAGGCAATTCCTTCTCTTGGAAATCCTTTATAATCGTGCCCCATACAGACTTGGCGATCATATAGTATTATATGCAGGGAAAGAATATATAAATGTTTCCCTCTTTAAAATACTCTAAGTTTTGGCCACAAAGTCAAAAATTTGTACTGAAACTATTTTCAGTATTAAAAAAAAAGAGGACTTGAAACCCACCGGCCAAGACCAGGGCAGCCCACTCCAAAGGGCCACCCATATCTCCAAATCCCCCCACCACCCGTCCAAATTCCTCCCATCTAGCTCCGGTCTAGATGAGATACCTCTTGGTCAGGACGAGCCAGTTGACCAAGAAGATAATCAACGCCGCTTGCCCGAAGGCAAGCTTGTTGACGAAATCCATGGCCCTGAAAGACCATACAGCCAGGGCCGTCAGCACTATCGCGCCTGCAGAGATAAGGAGGGGCAACAGACCTCCGTATCCCAGTATGGTTACGATGTCCAAGAGGAGAACGATCCCGATTGCCAGGAACGTTCCCATCAGCCAGTTCCTCTTCACAGGATCGCCGATAACTCTTCCTGTAAAGAGGCCCAAGAACACGGTCACAGTCAATACAAAGCCAACGACCAATCCTACGATTGTCACGACCTCCGAGAGTGTGTAAAGCCTAGGTTCCATTTCTATTTCCTTTCCCCAACCTCCTTTTTCCTTACTTTTTTGATTGGGGACATGGAACCTTTACAAAGATCACCTCCAATTGGAGAAAAACTGGCCGGAGCGGTCTTTGGTAGGATTTGGCAGAGGTCCTGGTTATCCAATCCAAAGGGGGCTCCACCCCGGCCAGCCTTCCATAATATCTAGACCGGAGCCAGTCCAAAGTCCTCACTTGCCCCGGCCGCCACTGGTGAGAGGGTTGGCGTTATTTTCTAAAAACCGTCACCGACACCCCCCCGCTCTGCCCTGAAAGAGAGAGCACGATAGCACCTCTCAGCTCGACTTGGACTTCGAGCTTGGAGAAGATCTGCCACTTTTGTTCTAGTTTCCTGTGGGGCCAGTCCTGTCCCAGGCCCCAGATCACTGTCCCATTGACTGCAATCTTTTTGCTCACATCGAACAGGTTAACCACCGCTGGTGGGGCCAAGAAAGGAGTTACAATGTGTCGCTTTGTTTCATCCTCCAACGTGACATCGTAGATCGGATCTGCACGCCGTCGAGGAATCGGCGTGCAAATGATTGACCGTTGAAAACTAAGACGGCCAATCTCAATCGGGTCACCTTTGAAAAAGGTGACCATGTACCGAACCACCAACGGCGTGCGGCCATCGCACGGCATCCCGGCGATGACGGTCTGCAGCTTCTGGCCGACAGTTGAGGTAACGGTCAGTAGTACATCCTCATTGAGTCTTATCTTCTTTTTTGAGGATTTCAAGCTGACGGCCAGTTCATTTCCGTTCGTGGCTAACGGCTTCATGTGATGAGGAAGCTGATTTGATCTCGACATCAGCATCCTCCCATCGATTACCACTACCTTTTGGAGGGTTCCATCCACTTTCGTAAGATAAACTCCGTTTGGCAGGCTTACATGTGATGATATTTCCCTTCCGTCAAGGCTCATCATCTGTTGTCCGAGACCAATTGTCGGTATTATCACAAGAAACGCCGCCGTCGATACCAATGTCAGAAGAGTAGTCTTCAACATCGTATTCACCTTTCCCTTGATTTGTGTGTTATTTGTCCCTCCCTCCTCTCACTTCTTACTCTTTTTTCGAATTCCAAAGTTTACAACAATACACCTCCTCCTGTCCCCTCCCCTCACTCCAGAAGAGGGAAAACCAATTGGTCTGGGCGGCCCGGAGGTCTGCTCGCTATGGATCCCCAACGAGTGTCAAACCCACGGGCCGCTCCAGATTCTCTAATTCATCACGACAAGTTTGCTCAGGACGCCTTCATCTTCCTTGAAGATGAAGTAGATGCCGTTGGGCAGGTTTAGCTTCTGTCCAAGACTATCTGCATCATTACTCTCGATAGTAGTAGCTGTCTCAGCTATCAGCTGACCGCTCAGATCGTAAACGCGAACTTTTGCATATTCCATATCCGCGTTGACGATGTTACTCAGCTCCTGAGGAGCAGATTCTGACCGTCTTGTAGTAGCAATGACAGGGAAGTTTTTCACTGTTTCAGCGAGGCAGGAAAGGGCAATTTGTTCTTTGATAATTGCTTTTGGAATTTCCTGCGCTATCTTCAATACGGTCTCAACCGCTCTGTTAAGTGACTTGAAAATCTTTGTTAAGTCATCTGCGGTGGTTTTCGACGACACGTTAACGATGTTGTTCCAGGCTTTAAGCCTCAAAACGTTTCCTCTCTCTACCTCTTGTATGAGCGTCTCTATCTTATCTTCAAAAGAGGACGAGGAATTGCTGAGAGACCTTAAAGCTGATTTCAATCCTATCACATATCTACAAATCGGCTTCAACAATTCCTGTTTTGTATAACAGCGAAAAGGACGGAGAAGGGTGTTAGTGCCCTTCTTTATTTCTCCAATCGAGAGCCGAGATTCATGCTTTTGAATCTCTTCAATCCTCTTCTCAATCTCACCCCACTGGCTGTTCAGTGAATTCAGCCAGAACGATAAGATCCTTCTTGGGGTCCAATATTCATCAGTGTCAAGCATTGGATGCTCGACAGTGAACTTCACTAAATCTGTAACAAACCTTGTCAGATCATTAAGCATTTGATCAAATCCCACAAGGTCTCTTGTGACCTCCATTAGGGCAGGTGCATTTTCAGCAATATGCTGCAGGATCGGCTCTCTGGGATCCTGCGGAACTACTTGACCTTGGAGCTCAAATCCAAAACCGAGAGCCAACAAGACAACAACTGTCATACTAAGACTAAGTCTTGACATGATGCAAACTCCTTTCAGATATAAGAAGAGTCTACGCCCAAGAACGACAAAGCAGGTCAGGAATCACCCTGCACCCGTCCGAAGGATGGGTGATTCCTCTTGGTCTGCACTTCCCGCAACTGTTGGAATGTCACCTTCGGGATGCTTTTCACTCCATCCCTTATTGTCTCCTCGATCTTCTTCCTAACAGATGATGGCACACAGTGATGCTGCGCCGCCGTTAGACTGCCTCCATGGAGGTAAGTCCATCGGATCTTCTTGCTTCCTCCCCCCTTACTTTCCAGATAATGGGCCCACAGATGCGTCCTATTATTGGGACCCACCTGAAAAAGGGCCACTGCGTTGCGCTCAGCGACGAAGAATGGGCCATTTCCTCGAATTTCCGTACTTCTCACCCTCACCATTACTACACAACCTCCCTCTCAAAGATTATGTTGTGACACCCGTGAGCGTTGGATCCGCTCACACTCCGTCTACAGCCGAGTCTGATGGGGACCCTTCCACCTCCCTTCTTCAGGATATTGGGATGAAATCCTTCCTTTGACCGAGTAGTTCTCCTTTCTGGTTTTACTCAAAAGACATCCAAAGTCAGAACAAGTCTACAGGCAAAGCCAAACTTATCAAAGCCAAAGACAATCCTTCAGGGAAATTTATTGCATTCCTTTCCCCTTTGTCTTCGGCCTCATGTTTCTTGGCCTTCAGCCTATAGGTCTACATGACAATAAGACATCATGCAGACTTCCAATCATTTCAATTTCGAAATGATAAGTGATGACGTAATTTGTGAGAGCATGATACTACTTATGTATAGTCCATATATCACAAGAATAGGCGGCAAAGTTATTTAAAGGGATATGGTGCCTATATGGCCCTATATGCTGTTTTTACCTTGAGGATTGTGGAGCCTTCACCATCTCCTCAAGATCGGCCAGGTCGAACAGCAGCAGGTTCGGCTCCTTCACCCTCTCCCTGAACGATTTCGCAAATATGGCATAGTACTCCTTCCGTGTTCCATTGTTCCACTGGACGAGCTTGGCCTTCTCCCTCAGGCCTGCAAGAAGTTTTCCTGAATCGACATTGTCCCGCCACTTGCACTCTACGAGCAGAATATCCTTTGTCTGCTCATTGAGCGAGACGATATCGATTTCAGCTGTTTTCCTTTCGCCTGTTTCCGTATCCCTGTAAGCGCCCCACCACTTTCCAACATTTGCAGAACCTATGGGGTTGGCTAATCTAACAGCCTCTCTGCAAACAGCCTCAAACTGCCTTCCTACGTAAGAATTAAAAGTCTGCCTGAAATTTCTTTCAAATCCCTCAAATAGAAAAGAATCAAGGTCTTTTATGAAAGCGTAAACAAAGCCGAACCAGAATTTGAAATAATTGTCCTTCAAGGAATAGATGGTATTTCTGCTCTTTTTCTTCGCAGTTATCGGCTTAACCAGTTCTATAAGTTCCAGTCTCTCCAGCGTATTCAGATATCTCGTCAGGGCTGTCCTTTCAACGCCAAGCGCATTGGAAAGTTCATTCAAAGTGCCCTTTCCTGCAGCTATTTCCTTCAATATGGAGAAATAAATTCTCGGCTCCCTTAATTCCTCTTTAAGTATTATTTCTGTCTCCTGATAGAGGAGCGATCCCCTTGTCGCTATTGCTGATCTGGCGTTTTCACATGCTGTTTTGGTGCCTTCAAACTCAAGGATATACAAAGGTATTCCGCCTGTTATTGAATAGAATTCCACAAGCTTCGCAAACCCTGTGTCTGGGAAAAATTTGACAAACTCCCTGAACGGCAGCGGATCAACCTTCCACTGTCCTGTCCTCCTCCCGTATAAGGGAGTTTTTCGTCCAAGAACCTCTGTTTCCATTGAGCCGACGCTTGAGCCGCACAGGATTATGTGCAAGCCCATCGACTTAAAGTACATATCCCAGTATTTCTGAAGGATTGAGGGTACAGCCTTGTTCGCGTCAACAAGGTAAGGAAATTCGTCAATAACTAGAGTCAAACCGGCAATTTCCTTCCCCCTGAGGTATTCGGCAATCTGCTTGAACTGGGAAAAGGGGTTTGCCTTGAGTGCACTGTCATTGAAGTGCTCTGCAATGTCAGTCGAAAAGGATCCAATAAGCTCTTTTTCCACTTCCTGAGTCGCAAGGAGATATATCGCCTTTTTGTTTTTTATAAAATGCTTGATGATTTCTGATTTGCCGACCCTCCTTCTGCCATAAATCACCGTAAGAGGAGCGGGTTTTTTACTCTGGCTCTCGAGAAACTCCAATTCCTTTTCCCTGTTTATAAATTGTATGAACTTGTTCATAATGATTTAATACATACAAAAGTATATAAGCTTTAACTCTCCCCACTTCAGATAAGGCAGTATCCGCACACCCAGTCCTCTATATGCTATTTTTCCCTTGAGGATTGTGGAGCCTTCACCATCTCCTCAAGATCGGCCAGGTCGAACAGCAGCAGATTCGGCTCCTTCATCCTCTCCCTGAACGACTTAGCAAATATGGCATAGTACTCCTTCCGTGTTCCATTGTTCCACTGGACGAGCTTGGCCTTTTCTTTCAGCTCTTCCAATACCCTCTGCGCATCGACATTGCCTTGCCACTTGCATTCGCAGAAGAGGATTTCCTTTGACCGCTCACTCAGGGCGACAATGTCTATTTCGTAAACATTCCTGCCTCCTTCATCCCTGAACTTGCCCCACTGCCTGCCTATTTTTTCGAAGAAAAATGGCGTCCCCTCCCTGTTCAGCTTTAACATAAACTCCCTGCACACCTGCTCGAAACTGCGCCCGATAAAAGAGGAAAGATCAGAAGTTATCTTCTCCCTTATCGCAGCGTAGTTCTTTATCTCATATGCGCTCATGTTTCTGTATATATATTTGAACCAGAACCTGAAGAAATTGTCTTTCAGAAAATACCTTCCCTTCTTGCTTCTTTCAGGGTTTTTTTCCGTTGCAGGCACATCTTTTGCCACAATGCCCAGCACCTTGGAAAGGTTTTCGATATACGGCGCAAAAGATGTTTCCTTTATCCCGGCATAATCGCATATCTCTTTCGCGGTGTTCTTCCCGATTGCAATGGCAGTTATGATCGAATAATAAGAAGGCACTTCCCTCCCGAATTCCTCTATCAGGATATCCGAAACCTCGTCTTTCAGGGGGGCCAGCTCCCTCAGCAAAAGGCGGTCTATCGATGACAACGTGTCAGCAATGTTGTAATCGCCTATCAGCGCATAATACATAGGTATGCCGCCGTATATTGAGTACAGTTTTATTTTCTCTTCAATGCCAGTTATGCCGAAGTCTCCAAGAATGCGTCCTACTGCCTCAAAACCAAAAGGGTCTATGGTCAAAATATTGTGCGCCCTCTTGAACAAAGGCGCCTTCTGCTCTATGAATATCTTTCTGACCATTCCGACAGATGAGCCGGAAATCAAAAGGAACAGCTTGCCTTTGTGTGCGTCCCATTCCTTCTGAAGCTCGAAAATAATGTGCGGCTCAATGGACAGGAACCGCTGGAATTCGTCTATGGCTATGACAAGCCTTTTTTCTTTTGATGCATCGAAAAGAACTTTCAAGAAGGATGGCCATGTTCCGATTTTGATGTATTCCGGCAGGGAGAGCTCGGAAGATATTATTGATGAGAATTCGGATAGAAGCTCTGAACTCGTTTTCCTCGGATTCACAAAAAAATAGATCCCCTTAGTCTTGGAAAAGAACTGGTGGATCAGCTCTGTTTTTCCAACGCGGCGCCTTCCCGTTAAGACCATGAGTATTTTGTGACGCTCAGAGATTTTTCCGGCTGTTTCAAGCTCGTTCAACTCGTTTTCCCTGTTATAGAACTTCATGGAAACACCTTTTTGTAGTTATTATTTCTATAATTATTATATCCATAATAATATATAAAGCTTTGCATCGAAGCTGTCTCCGGATTGGCGGAATCCACAAAGCTGTCTTTTATTGCCATGACAATTATTGTGGTGACAATAATATAGGAGTTTATAGGGAACGATGTCGTATCTATGTCGTGTAAAAGCTCCACAAAATGCCGATTCTCGAGAACCTGAACGGCAGCATTCTCTCAAGGCAGCCTATACCCCAATCTCCACCATCTCAAAGCTCCCCGAGCTGTTCCTCTCGGCCATGGCAATGAAGACGGACTTGGCCTTCTTATTGAGGCTGCAGTGCCTGGCCACCTGCTGGATAAGCATGTTTTTTGATTCCTGGCCCGAGCAGAGGAAATGGGTGTTGTCCTGTATAAGCTTGTTTATGCTTTCCCTGTCAACCGAATCAATCAGGGCCACCTTCAATTTCTTGTCTCCCTTCTTCATATACAATACATTCCCGATCCACTTGGCCTTCCATCCAAATAAGGAATATGTCTCGAGCACCTCGTCCATGTCCATGGGCCTTACGCCCTCCATTACCGAGAAGTTCTGCCTGAACAGCCTGTATCCATTGTCTGTAAGGAAATAGAATGTAAGCCTGTTCTTGCCTATTTTAGCGCCTATAGAGCCTATGAGGCCAGCTCTTTCCAGTCCAGAAGCTCTTCCGGCAAATGTCTTCCCCGACATCCTGATGTCCCTGTAAATCTGGCTTGTGAAGCATCCTGCCCCCGAGCCTATGGACTCTATGACATCCATCGACTTCTGGTCAATGTCCATGTCTTCCAGGGGAGCATCCTGTGTTTCTGCTTCTTTATCTGTTTCGCCCGTTTCAATTGCCTTCATCCTGCCTCTCATAAAGGACTCAAGAACAGCATCGTTCACGCTCCCTTTAACAACAGCGACCTCATTGAACCTGACAAGGAAAGAGTCGGTATAAGGCAGTCCCCTGCACAGCATGAAGCCCTGCCCCACAGGCAGCTTCCTCAGATACTGGCCCTCCTCCTCATAATCAAGGCCAAGCATATTGCTCGCATCCCTTATGTCTGACGCCCTCTGGGAATCCAGCCCCAGGTTCATGTAAATCTGCGTCGACGTGTTTCCAAGGGCAGGATAGGATACCAGAGAAGGATGCTGGTCTATATAGACTATCCCCATCCCCAACTCCCTTATCTCCCTGAAAATGAGGTCCATGACAGTCTCAGAGCCAATCTTGACCGACTTCTCCCTGTTAAGGACGTGATGCGCCTCTTCAAGGATAATAACCCCTTTCAGCTTCTCTCTCGAATCAGCTGACAGCAGCCAGTCCCGAAGCCACTGGAGCGTGATCTCTATGAAGAATGTCTTGTCATTCGTGTCAAGCGCGTCAAGCTCCAGCACCGTCACTCTCCCCTCCTTGAAGAATCCGGAAACGTCCACTCCCTTCTCGCAGTCGAACACCTTTCCCATCTCCTTGAAGCAGAGGGATTCCAGCGGCCTTGTAGCCGTAGAAAGCCAGTTCCTCTCCCTTGGCGGCAATCTCTCTTCCCCATATCCTGAAAGCCAGTCCTTTATGTCCTTAAGCCTCGGGGGCTGCTTCACTTCATAAACGGCTTCAAGGGCCTTCATTATTATATGCCTCCCTCCCCCAAGCAGCCAGTAGGCATGGTCGAATATGCTCGCAAACTCCTTTATCCACTGGGACAGGTGTATCCCCGGCGGCGGTATCAGCGGATTGAAGCTGAAAGGGACTGTATCCCTCCCTATCGTAAAGACATCCACCCTTTCCTTGATTTCTGTCGCAAGCAATTCCCTGTAATTCCTTTTGGAAAAGTCAAATATCAGGACAGGGATATTCCTTTTCGCAAGCTGCATTATCAGCCAGTATGACAGATTGGTCTTCCCATAGCCGGAAGACCCGAAAATGCCTATATGTGTCAGGAAGGAATTCTTACTCAGGCCTATAGGATACATCTCCCTTCTGCCGTACATGACCTTGCCGACCTCTATGTCGCCTATAGACGCTGTCTCGGCAGGCATGGGCTCCAGAAGCACGCTTCCCTCCTCGACAGATGATGAGGCAGCCCTTATCACGTCCACAAGCTCAAGCAGCCTTTGCCTCGTGTCCTCATCCCCCACCAGATAAGCCCTCGAAAGCCTCGCAGCCCCGTCTCTGCCAATAATCGGGATCAGCTTCTTTATCTCCCCTGAGATCAGCTTTTCTTTATAGTCAGGCATACCCCTTTGTCCTCCATCAGTTCTGGATTTGTCTCTCCCCTTTTATGTCCGCAAATATGCCTGTTAGCTTCCTCTCCATCTCGTACTGCTCAAGCAATTCCCTCATTTCAGTCCTCAGCTCCAGCACATCCCTCCAGAACTGGAGCTTCTCAGTCCTCTTCTCCCTTCTCAGTATGGATATGTCGAGCTTGAAGTTCCTCTTCTCCATTATGTCCGCCAGCCTCATCTCTATCTCCTGCTTCTCCTTTATGTCGGCCTCTATCTCCTTTATTATCTCCTCGTGCATGCCTTTCCTTAAGCTTATCATGTCTTCCGTCTCCTTCAGCCTTTCCCTCAGAAACTCGACCTTCTCAAACAGGCCGCCTATAACCTCAGGCTTGAGCCTGTTAAGCGATTTTATCTTTTCAGGCTCCCCATGGGGTATGGCCTGCATCACAGGAAAGCCCTTCTCAACAACGTCCTTCTCAGGCCTCTCTTCAGGCTCCTTCGGAATCCTCACGCTCTTTGAAAGCTCCTTCTGCTGCCTCTTGTGCATGTCATATATGTCTTCGTCTTCGAATTCCCTCGAATAATTCTCGTCGTGCATGCGTACACTTAAGACAGCAAGCTTTAAATACTTTGTCTTTCGTGTCTTGCGTAGGAAATCGCACTTCAATAAGGCCTGTATGTGTTCCTTGAGCTATTCCCTAATATCCGGATATATATCGCTCCGGAACTTCTGATCACATATCGAACTGCAGTTATCCGCTGCAACTGCATTCATGCAGCTTTCAAAACAGTCTGTGCATTGCCTGTAGTGCTCTGAAACTACAGCATCGCAAGACAAGCCGGAAGCCTTGCAGCTCACGAATTTCCTGCATACATCGCCCGGCATATATACTGCCAGACATGTGACAGGCTCTCCGACTTCGCATTTGAGATTGAACCCGCTGCAGCTGCTGGTCCTGCAGTTCCCTTTCACATGGCTCTGATAATAAAACAAGCCTCCTGCTAAAATCATAACAATAACAAAAACCAGAAGATAGCTGCTCTGCATTTCCAACCTAGCCGACATAGCTCCCTTCCATCCTCATCTCTTCCTGATGCTTCTCCACCATGTCTTCAGAAAGGAAGACAGAAAGCATGAGGCCTGTCTCATAGGCTATCCTGCCGAGGTTGAGGCAGTGGAATATCAGGCTGCCTATGGTCTGCCTGTTCTCCGGCAGCTCAATCGCCGCAGCCTCAAGGTTTATCTGCTTCTGGAGGATTTTCTGCAGCGTCTTTTCCCCTCCTCCCCCTTCTTCGTCATCCTCGCCTTCGCCTTCATAAGGATAGTACCTCAGCCCTATCTCAAAGCCGTGGTTCAGGTGCAGGCCGACAAAATCCCTGACATTCTTCTCTATAACCGGATGGTAGATTTCATGCTCCTTGAGCCACCCGAATAGCTCAGCCAGCGATTTCATAAGCTTGTTGATGCTTTCCGTGGCTGATTTCTGGTACTTCTCCTCGAGGCAGTACTGGAGGATTGTGATCAGAATCTTTTTCGTGCTGCCATCCATATAGGCAGGTATGTCAACATCCACCGTGCAGCTCCTTCCCCTTATCCTGTGAAGAACCATAATAGTGTTTTGCCCTAAGTTGCTTTTATTGGTTTTGCCCTATATTCGCAGATCTGCGGCCTATAGGCACGGCCAGATGGAAAGAAAACCGAAAAAGTTCAAAACAAAAAGAATCTATAGCCTACAGCTTCGAGTCTATAGCTGACTTGAAGGCGCTGAATGGCTGGGCCCCGACAATGGTCGTGCAGTCTGATGTCCCTTTGCAGATCTTGAAGCTCGGAGTGCCTGAAACGCCTGACTTACTTCCGGTGTCAAAGTCGCTCTGCACCTCTGAAAGGTATTTCTTGCTGGTGTAGCATGTGTCGAACTGCTGCGAGTTCAGTCCAATCTCCTTGGCCCATTTCTTGTACGACTCGTCGCTCAGTGACTGCTGGTTCGCAAAGATCTTGTCATGGAACTCCCAGAACTTGTTCTGTTCCTTCGCGCAAGCCGCTGCAAGCGCTGCGGGTTCTGCCTGCGGATGGAAGCTCAGCGGGAAATCCATGTAGTACAGCTTTGCCTTGCCTGTCTGGATGTAATTCTTGTCTATGTCGGGCAATGTCGTCGAAAAGAAGCGGCCGCAGAACGGGCATTCGAAGTCGCTGAACTCCACTATTGTCACGGGCGCGTTTGGCTGGCCATTCAAGGGCTGTCCCTCAAGGCTGAAGCCCAAATCTGTGCTCCCCGGCTGGGAAGGCACATCAGGCTGTTGCGGCGCTGCCTGCGGCTGGGTTGTTGCCTGAGCCTGTGCAGTTCCGCCTTTTCCTGTCGCTATGCCGCCGATCGTTGAAGACAGCATCAGGACAGAGACAAGCAGTCCAAGGCTCACAAAAGCCAGCACAACTGTTGTATAGACCCATGGAGACCTTTCGGATTTGGATTGTGTGTCAGTCTTAGGTTCAATGGTTTCTGTCATATTCCCCTCCTTGAATTAATCCTCATTATATGAATAAAGCTATTGGGGCAGCAGATTTAAATAGGTTTACAATTTCTGAAAAACTTAACTTTCCTTCACAACCAGCTTGCCCGCCATTGTTCCGTGGCCTGAGCCGCAGAAGACGGAACAGAAGAACCTGAACTCGCCTGCCTTGTCTGCAACAAATTCCACCTGGACTGTCTCTCCTTTCTTGAAGGCCTTGTTGACGTTGAAGTCAGGCAGGGCAAAGCCGTGGCCTGAGCCTATGCCGTCATCAAGCGAGGTTATGGTTATCCTCACCCTGTCGCCCTTGACGGCCTCTAGCGTGTCAGGCTCAAAGGCCCAGTTCTTCGCTGTAACCTTGAATTCCCTCAACGGGGCGAGATCAGCTGTCGGCGCGGATGTAGGAGAAGGCGTAACAGTAGGCGAAGGTGTGGATTCAGGAGATGCTGGCAACTGTGTCGGCTCTTGGGTTGGAGACGGCTGGCTGCTCTGTGTTTGTATGCAGCCTGCTACCAAAAGCACTAAAGATATAAGGAGTATGGAGGCTTTCATGATTGAAAGTTGTTTGATTGTATGAGAATATAAAGCTTCTTGCACCAAAATGCTTTTTAATTGTTCTTTATTAGTAGTTATTTATATGAAAAAATATTACCCTCTCAGGGATCCAGCGGTAGTAAGGCTTATGAATGAAAATCCCGATTTTGCCAGATACCACATGAGAGTGAGGAAACAGGCCAGAAATGCGAGAATGTATAAAAGAGAGGCAAGAACTGACTCTGTGACCGGTCTGGGGAACAAAAGAGGGTATGATGAGCAGCTTGAGAGGGAGTTCTCGAGATCAAAAAGGCATAAATATCCTTTGACCCTTGGCTTTGGAGACATAAGGGGCTTTGAGGAAATCAATAACATGTCCAGCCATGGAGAAGGTGACAGGGTCCTCAACTGCATTGCAAGGAGACTAGAGGAAGCGGTAAGGGAGGAGGACTATGTGGCAAGGGTTTATGGCGACGAATTTGGCCTCATTTGCGTCGATGCGTCATCTTCGTCAGCAAAAAGCCTTATCAGAAGAATTATACAGCATACCTGCAAAGTCAAGGTAAAGGATGGCGCTGAAATTGAAATGCCAATAAGCATGCGTTTTGCATTGGTCACGTATCCGGACGTCCCTGCAAAGACCTGGGAAAACCTCCATGAAACAGCTGACAAAGCCCTGACCAATGTGAGAGACAAAGGGTGCAGCATATATGTTGTCTCTAAAGAGCTTTTTATCCCCTGAACAAGACAAACCTCGCCACATCCTTAGCCTGCCTGATCTCCACCCTGTCCCCTGATGCCAGATTGACAAAATCCTTCTGATTGTCCGCAAGAACCAATGCCTTCTCCCTTTTGATTTCTATCGCAAGTATATCATCTTTGTCCAGCTCTACAGGATTTGGCCTGGGTTTGGTGTTGTTGAAGGCTGCACGAAGGCCTGTTTCAAAAGGCTTACATCCGACAGCCATATAATAAGCATGGCTCCCGAATGGCGTGGCCGCAACGATGCCGTCCCCTATCACATTTTTGTACAGGGGCTTGCCGTCAAGGGAAACATCGAACCTGATGGCCTTTCTCGGATCAGCATTATGGATCTGGACCTCATTCAGGCCTGAAAGCTTCTTCCCCTTCACTTCAGCCAGAGCTTTGGCATATTCCCTTATTGAGCATTGCCCTTTCGACAGGCTCTCAAGCACCTTATCCAGTTCTGCCAGCCTGCAGGAAGGGTAGTGGGTGCCAGGAATGCTCTTGCGGAAAACCAGTTTCGGCACCCCCGGGAAGGCGGCCTCTGATGAAAGCACAGTCCCATCGCCCCCATAGATTATCACAAAATCAGGCTTCCCGCCATCCAGGACAAATCCTGCTTTCCGGGCCTCCTTCGCTATCTTCTCCCTTTCCTGCCCGAAATATGTCTGTATTGCAACCTTCATCATTTATTTCACCTGCAGCTATTATTTAATCTATATGGCGGCCAAAGCTGCGGGCAAGATGACCCCTTATGACAGCCTGAAGAGGCTTATGTATGGCCTCCTTTTCCTGCTGCTTGCCTTCTTCCTCAGGGAAACAGTGAAGGTGAACTCTCTGCCGCCTTTCTGGCTGGTACTGCCATTCGCCAGCCTCTTCGCAGGCTTTGTGGCCATAGGGGAGTCTTGCATGAGGAAATGCGTCATTGAAAAGCCTGCCGGCAAAAAGAGCATTTATCTGTATATCCTTTCCCTGCTTGCGTCTGCTTTCGTCTTCTATTTCCTGCTCCTTCCATAAACCCCCAAGAGCGCCGTCTTAACAACGTTTAAATATTCAGCATCCTTGATTATTGTAAATATGAAAGCGGAAGTGGCTGTGCCTGAGGGCATAGACGTGAAGCTCGAGAAAAACGTTTTCACAGTCAAAGGAAAAAAGGGCGAGCTGAAGCAGGAAGTCAGGCTCGAGAAGATTAAGATAAGCGTGGAAAATGGAAAAATAACAGTGGAAAGCCTTTCTGAAAGGAGGAAAGAGAAGGCACTGGTCGGCACATACGCTTCCCTCCTGAAAAGCATGTGCATCGGGGTCACAACAGGCTACCAGGCCAGGCTGAAAGTTGTGTATTCCCATTTTCCCATCAAGGTTTCTGTCGAAGGCAGGAAGGTATTGGTGCAAAACTTCCTCGGCAAGAAGTCCAGCAGGCAGGCAGAGCTTTTCGGGAACACGGAAGTGAAGGTCTCCAAGGACGAAATAATAGTCACCGGAATTGACAAGAAGGAAGTGGGCCAGACAGCGGCAAATATCGAGAGATCGACAAAGATCTCAGGGTTCGACAGAAGGGTTTTCCAGGACGGGATCTACCTGACAGAGGCTGCGAGGGGTTGCTGAATGAGGACATCAGTAAAGGCGCAAAATATCACTTCTTAATTTTGCGTAGTCTCTTTCGAACTGTTCCTGAAGCCTCTGTGGCAGGTGTCTGCCGCAGCGCTGATAAAGTTCATGTAACACATCAAGCCTTGCTTCGAAAAAGTATAAATACGTATCTAATTCATTTCTGCTCATAGGTGTAAACAAGAGTTCTTCAAACTCCTCTTTGAAGCAGCTCAAATCTTTTTTTGCCGCAACAGCCGCAAATGTTCCTACTATGCTCATAAGTCGATTATGCCAGTAAGTTTTAAATTGGCTTCTCGCTCATAGCTGCCTTATTTAGCCATTAATTACAATTTTTATCATGAAGCTCCAGCAGTTCATCCATTGGGACTCTTATATTCTTCTTGGCATTTCCATTCTCATGCTTTCTGCATTTGTCAGCTTTCCCAAATTTCTGTCTGATCCTCTTAACCTTGCATATTATCTTGCCCTGATGGTTCCTTCATATGGTCTCAGGGAATACCTCCATCTTCGGGCCGCAAAGAAACTGGGGCATGAGGCCAGTTATGCCCTGTGGTGGCCAGGGCTGATAGCAGGGGCCTTTACCGCGCTCTTCTCGAATGGCCTTTTGAGATTTCTTGTCCCGGGCTTTGTCGTGATAAAAAACGGGATAAAAAAGGACGGGATGCTGCAATTCGGCTATGCGGGGATAAAAGCGAACCTTGCATTCCTGATAGCTGCCAGCTTTATCGATAGCCCCATTGCAAGGGACTTTGCCATCCTTAATGCGCTATTCTCCTTTATTTCCCTTATACCAATCAAGCCATTCTACGGGGAATACATCTTCAAAGGCAGCGTGCCTATATGGCTGCTGACTTTCATTATTACCCTTTTCTTCTTCTGGGCCAACATGGCCGGCATAACAGCTGATCAGCTGGTGCAGCTTTTTACCAATCTGTCAGGCCTTTTCATGCTTGCCCTTGTCCTGCTGCTTATGATAGCCATGCTTGCAGGGTTTCTGGGGATAAGGAAGGAGTAGGCGCTGTGGTGATCTTTTTTGCATATCAAGAGATTGACAGATATTTCAGAGAAAAAGCTGGCAAGATAGATTCCCTTGTTGAAAGGTTAAATAGAATAGAACAAAGAATTGACTACATGCAAGAAATTCACAGACTGGACAAAAGAGTGTCCCTTCTTGAGGAAGGCAAAGCAAAAAAAGGGCAAGTAGACCCCAAAATAATAATGCTGATAGTTCTGCTTTTCCTTCTGTATTTATATCTGAGATCCATAGGCTTTCTCAAGTGATGGCCATAGGAAATTCAAAGCTTAAATACTATAGCAGCAACATTGTTTGATATGGCGCGAAGAAGGAAGATCCCCAAATTCAAAAGGCAGCAGTGGTACCTGAAAAAGCTGAAAGGCAAGGGCTGGAGAAAGCCGAAAGGCATCCATAGCAAGCAGAGGCATAAGATAAAAGGCGTCAGGAGCAGCATGCCCGCAATAGGCTACAGGCAGCCTAAGGCTTTGAGGCACAAAGGAAAAGCCGGGATGATTGGCGTTTTAGTTCATAATCCAGAAGAAGCCGGGAAAATAGATCCAAAAAACCAGAGGGCTATAATCGCATCTTCTGTGGGAAGAAGGAAAAGACTGGAGATCCTCAAAAAGGCCGAGGAGATGAAGCTGAAGGTTGCCAATCCGAAGTTGTAAACTGGCTGTTATACAATAGCACCCCGCAGGCTATAAGGCTTATTAGCCAGGGATACAATAATTTTTTAGTGTCTTTTGATGGCCAAGAATTCAAGCTGCCCCATGTGCGGCACCTTCGGGAAGATGTGGAACAAGGCGCCTGAAGTTTTTCTCTGCCCCAACTGCTCTTCGCTGTATTCTGAATTCGGCCTTGTCCTTGAGCCTGAAAACCTTTCGATAGATTTCTGCTCATGACCGCATGATTTTTAAGCTTTTCTGGCATCCTATTCTGTATGATAAAAATCAGGGCATATGCCGACTCAGATTACGAGGATGTGAAGCTGAACCTTGAGGAGGGGCATCTTTTCCATCCTGAAGATTCAAGCAGCAACTTCAGGGCAAAAATAGAGAGGAATCATGGCTCCATCATTGTGGCAGAAACAGAAGGCCATGCAGTCGGAAATATTTTCATTTATAGACACCCCGAGAACATCCCGACAGCTTCTCTCTGGTCCCTGGCAGTAAGGCGGGCCTGCAGGAAGCAAGGAATAGGAAGCCTGTTACTGTCTGACTCAGAAAGCAGGCTAAGGAAAGAGGGAATAAAGGAAGCCGTAATCATGCCCGAAAGAGAAGACCTCAGAGAATATTACATCAAAAGAGGCTATGTTCCTTCCGGACACCCCCAGTTTATGTATAAGATATTGTAGCTGCCCAGCCCTCATGAGCAGCTGCTGCTGATGAACGTGCTGTTCTGGGTGAAGAGCATGGTTATCGTCCTCGCCTTGCCCTGTTTTGTTATGGCCCCAACGCATGTATATGCGAGTTCAAGGTTTTCAAAGCACGGAACCTCTTCCCCAAGCTGCCAGCCTTCCACTGTCTGGGTCCCATTGCTGATGGCGTAGAAGCCGTTGGAAAGAAGAACAAGCTGCAAGCCCCTGTATTCAGGGCAGATTTCAGGCTGCTCTTGCTGGCCTGCCTCACCGGATGCTGCGCCTGCAACACTTCCCTCTGCCGGGCCTTCAGACGCATCCGAAGCTTCTTTCCTGTCCGCATCCTTTTTCTGGGATATGTTCCGGATCTCATTTGCACTGGAAGAGACATCAGCAGTCCTTTCTGGGAGGATATCTTCCAATGCCTTTTCAACTGAGGCCTTCGCAGGATTGCCTTTCGGGAGCAGAAGGAATGCTGCAATGAGCAGCAGGAGAGCCCCAATGGCGATGATGACCATGCTTTTCTTCCTTTTCACAATTAATATTGTGCTATCGCTGGATTTATTGGTTAGATATGGATGCCGGCTGGCAAGGGCCGTTTCATGCTTTAAATACTATATGCCCCAATTTAATCACTATAATTCAGTATGCATTGATGGAGAGAAGCGATACATATGGCAGAAGACCTGGCGGCAGTGGTCCAGCGGCTGATGGCCAAGACAGACCATATCAGGAACATGGGCATTGTGGCCCATATCGATCACGGCAAGACGACCCTGTCTGACTCCTTGCTTGCAGGGGCTGGAATGATTTCAGAGGAGCATGCCGGAAAACAGCTTGCCATGGATTTCGACCCTCAGGAGCAGGAGAGGGGAATCACGATTTATGCGGCCAATGCAAGCATGGTCCACAATATCGGCGGCGAGGATTACCTCATAAACCTGATCGACACCCCGGGCCACGTTGACTTTGGGGGCGATGTCACAAGGGCTATGAGGGCAGTCGACGGAGTGATTGTCGTCGTGGACGCCGTCGAAAGGATCATGCCCCAGACAGAGACTGTCCTGCGGCAGGCGCTGAGGGAAAGGGTCAGGCCTGTGCTCTACATCAACAAGGTGGACAGGCTCATAAAGGAGCTTAAGCTGACCCCTGACCAGATCCTTGATAGGTTCAAGGACATAATAAGGGAAGTGAACGCCCTTATCCAGAAATATGTCGAGAGCGAATACAAGACCAAATGGCTTGTGAGTGTGGACGATGGTTCTGTCGCCTTTGGCTCGGCCCTCAAGAAATGGGCTGTAAGCATCCCCCACATCCAGAAGACAGGGATGACAATGAAAGAGATAATACAGATGACGGAGGCTGGTAAAGAAGGAGAGCTCTCAAAAAAGATGCCCCTCGCTCATGTCCTGCTTGACATGGTAGTCGCCCATCTTCCCAACCCGAGGCAGGCAGCCGTATACAGGATACCCAAGATATGGCCGGGAGAGAAGGAATCAGAGGCAGGCATGTCAATGGTAAACTGCGACAGCAGCGCCAGGCTGGCAGCCATAGTGACAAAGGTCTATCCGGATCCGCATGCAGGCTATGTCGCGACCCTGAGGATATTTGCCGGAAGGATATCGAGGGGAATGGACGTCTATGTTCTGGGAATCAACAAGATCGAGAAGGTGCAGCAGGTTTCGATTTACAGGGGAGCAAAAAGGGTCCAGATGGAGGAGATAATAGCGGGAAATATAGCAGGCGTGGTGGGCCTGAAGGACGCCTATTCAGGAGCTACAGTATGCATGCCGGACTCCATCATAACTGCATTCGAGGAGATAAAGCACGTGTTCGAGCCTGTGGTCACAAAGGCCATAGAGCCAAAGGACCCGACGCAGCTGGCAAGGCTTATAGAATTCCTGAAGAAGACAGCAAGAGAAGATCCCACATTAAGGGTGAGCATAAATGAGGACACAGGGGAATATCTGGTATCAGGTCTGGGGGAGCTTCACATAGAGGCCAAGGTCGAGAGAAAGCTGAAGGATGCAGGGATAAGCGTCTCTGTCAGCCAGCCCATAGTCATCTACAATGAGAGCATCAAGACATTGAGCGAGCCTGTTGAAGGCAAAAGCCCCAACAAGCACAACAGGTTCTACATCGTTGCTGAGCCCCTCGAGCAGGCCGTCTACCAGGCCATGGTCAATGGAGAGATCAATGACATGGAAATCAAGAAGAAGGATGTTGCCCTGCAGGAAAAGCTTGCCAACCTGGGCTTCGACAGGGACGAGTCAAAGAACATCAGGATGATATACAACAAATGCATGTTCATAGAAGCGACACGTGGCGTGACAGCCATACTCGAAATCATGGAGATGTGCAAGCAGGCATTCAGGGAAGCCATAGATGCAGGGCCCCTGGCCCGGGAGCCTGTAAGCGGGATAAAGGTGAAGCTGGTTGATGCAAAGCTCCACGAGGATGCGATACACAGAGGGCCCGCGCAGGTCATACCTGCCATGAGAAGGGCCATAAGGAATGCAATGGTCCAGGCCAAGCCGTACATCGTCGAGCCCAAGCAGATCATCAGGATCGATGTCCCTACCGAGCAGGTAGGAGGCGCGATAAAGGAAGTGAACAACAGAAGGGGCCAGATCCTTGACATGAAGGAGGAAAGAGGATTGACCATAATACAGGCAAAACTCCCTGTTGCAGAAATGTTCGGCTTCAATTCTTCCCTGAAATCAGCGACAGGCGGTCTGGGCTTCTACAGCCTGATAGATATCCTTTACGAGCCCCTTCCAAAGGAGCTTGAGCCCAAGGTTGTAGGACAGATCAGGGAGAGGAAGGGGATAAAGGAAGTGATAGAAGGCGAGGGGGAGGAAGGGGAAGGATAATTAGAAATGATCTGAGATAAAAAGGGGCAAATAATGATCTCGAAAAATGAGAGTATTATTTGATATTGTCTAAAATGACTGACAAAAAGACTAAGAAAGCGAGCATTGTCTATCTTATATATTCCAATATATTTGTGAGATACAGCAAACGATTTTCCAGACAAAACCTTTACCTGTATTTGGGCAGCATGATAGAAAAGTACAATATACGAAAAATGAAAACAATTCTCAATATTGGAGCTGGAGGGGAAGTAGCACTATTTCTGAGACACTGCAAACTGAAATTCACTGAGATAGATATTGATCCCGAAAGAAATCCAGATTATGTTATGGACATGGAAAATATGCAGGGAATCCGAAATGATTCGGTAGATGCTATCATCTGCATGTCCGTCTTAGAGCATGTAAGGAACCCTTTTAGAGCCGTTGAGGAGGCTAGAAGGATATTGAAACAGGGCGGCATTTTTATCGGTTGTGTTCCACACGCTTTTCCCATACATGATGAGCCTCATGACTATTTCAGATTTACAAAGTACGGTATTTTGAGCATGTTCAAAAGATTTGAATGCCTTGAACTTAAAGAGCAGAACAGCTATTTGGAGGCACAATATGTAATGCTGTTACGACTTTTTGTTACTGGCTCAAAAAAGGAAAAAATCATATCTGTCATACTATTCCCACTGTTTATTGCCATATTGCCTCTCATAGCCATCGGAAATTCCTTGGTAAAAAACAGAGGTGTTACGTCAGGATATATTTTTGCGTTTATAAAAGCAGAAAGCCATCTTAATGATTCCCAAAGATAAGTGCTGGAGCATGTTTTTTATCCAAAGGAAATAATAGGAGAGTGCCATAGACTGCTCAAAGAAGGCGGCAAACTCTCAATCTCAGTCCCCTTCCTGTTTCCTTACCATCCCGACAGGCACGGCTTTGATTACCACAGATACACAGAAGATTCATTGAAGAGAATGCTGGAAAATCCGATTTTGTTGCACAGTGCACGGGCGTAAAAGAAGGGCATCCACATCCGCGCCAGCAGGGGCGTGATGATGCGGCCGCTGAATATCTTTCCCTCAACCTGAAATTCCGGCTGAAGATGGGAGGCAAGTTTATTGAAATCATAGAGTTCCTTGTGCTCCGGCGTGTAGTTTGTGCAGCCCTTCTTATGCCTGGGCCGGATGCCCAATCTTATCCTCAGCCAGTTCGCAGGGTCCCACAGAAAAGGGAAAGACGAGGACGGGGTAGAAATTATCAGCGAGCCGCCGGGCCTTACTATGCGTTTGACCTCTTCCAGAACCTGCTTCTGATCATCCACATGCTCGATAACTTCGGACAGCAGAACAGCTTCGCATGAGCCAGATTTGAACGGGAGATTGAAAACGCTGCCCAGTATCAGGTATCCTTTGCTTCCTTCCTCCTTTGCTTTCAGCAGCTTTTTCCTGCTGATGTCAAGGCCGATAACATGCCTTGCCGGAATGAGGCTGTGGTATCTGCCTGCCCCGCAGCCCAGGTCAACCAGTATATCAGGCTTCCCTGACATTCGGGAGACCTGCATCTCCCGCTTGATCTTTGTGAGCCAGCGGTCTGCCCCAAACTTTTGGCGATACATATCGACAATATAAGGCCTCAGAGAAATATAAACAATCACGCATAAAACTTTGCAAGCCTTCTTATCCCTTCCTCCAGCGTGATCTTTGGTGTGATATATGGATTTTCAGATTTTGAGTGCCTCACCTCCCCCGCTCTTGCCGGAAACCTTTGTATTTCTGCTTCTTTTCCCAGAACCCTGAACATAAGCCTGGCAAGATCATTTACATTTATAACATTTCCTGTCCCAATCTCATAGGCGTCTTTTACAGGATGCGATTTCCAGTTAACCGCAAAGTCCGCAAACGCGCCTGCCACGTCAGAAACATTTATGAAATCCCTCGTCTGAT
Organism: Candidatus Aenigmatarchaeota archaeon; assembly: GCA_016185435.1. Taxonomy (GTDB): domain Archaea; phylum Aenigmatarchaeota; class Aenigmatarchaeia; order QMZP01; family QMZP01; genus JACPNN01. Next base: position 87,765 of record JACPNN010000021.1, read on the forward strand.
TCCCGTCTCCATAGATTATGATAGGATTTCTGCTCTTGATTTTTCTCATCCACTTGTCTATGACCCCTTTGTCATCGCCTTCCCCATAAACATTGTACAGCCTCAGCGCAAAGGTGTTCATCCCATACAGCTTCCTGAAAAGCTGGACCCAGAGCTGGCCGTCAAGCTTGCTCTGGCCGTAAGGCGTCAGGGCTTCTACCGATGCCGCTGAGGCAGCATAGGCAAAGCTCTCCACCCCCACCCCCCTTGCCGCATTAAGGGCATTGAAAGTTCCATATGAGTTTGTTGCAAAATAAGGTTCCGGGTTGTCAAGGGATTCCTGGCCGATGCAGAGGGCTGCCAGATGAACCACAGATCTGCAGCCTTTCATAGCCTTTCTCAGGCTTTCAGCATCCCTCACATCATATCCTTCCTTGATGTCATACCCCACAACCTCATGGCCCTCTTTCTCCAGCCTTTTCTTCACATGGCTTCCAATGAACCCTGACGAGCCGGTTACCAGCACTTTCATACCCCTTTCTGCCTTATTCTAGTCTAAATCCGATATATAAGCAAATAATTGCACAGGAGATAGCTATATAAGAATTGCGCACAACTTGTGATATGGCAGGCTTTGAAAAATCAATCGATGGCAAGAAGGTGCTTGTAACAGGCGGCACAGGAAGCTTTGGCCATCAGGTTACCAGCATGCTTCTTGAGCACGGGCCTGAGGAAATAATAATCTTTTCCCGAGACGAAAACAAGCAGCACCATATGCGTTCCGAGTACAACAGCCCTAAGCTCAAGTTTGTAATCGGCGATGTGAGGGATTATGAGAGGGTGAAGGAGGTCACAAAGAACGTTGATATTATTTTCCATGCCGCTGCCCTGAAGCACGTCCCTTATTGCGAATTCCACCCTTATGAGGCCTTCAAGACCAATGTGGTCGGGGCCCATAATGTGAAGCGCGCTGCGATTGAGAACGACGTTCAGAGACTGATAGCGATTTCGACTGACAAGGCAGTAAAGCCGGTAAATGCCATGGGCATGAGCAAGGCCATGCAGGAAAAGCTTTTGCTGAACAACAACGGAAAAGAAAGCAATACAGTCATATCCTGCGTAAGATACGGCAATGTCATAGGCTCGCGGGGCTCGGTCATGCCGCTCTTCGAGAGCAAGGTGAAGGCAGGCCAGCCGCTGCCCATCACCAGCGCAAAAATGACCAGGTTTATGCTCACCCTCCCCCAGGCCATAAATCTTGTATTCTATGCCCTGCAGAACGCGAATGGCGGGGAGATTTTCGTGAAAAAGGCTCCGGCATGCAGGATGGTTGATTTTGCGCAGGCGTATGCCGAGGCCATTACAGGAAAAGCGGGTTACCCTCTGGAGGTTGTCGGCGTCAGGCCCGGGGAGAAGATACATGAAGTGCTGGTGGCAAGGGAAGAGATGCACCGCGCAAAAGAGGCTGATGATTATTTTATAATAGAGCCTTACAAATCATTCTATACGCCTGTCAGCGAGAACACCGATAATGCCGAAGAATACGGCTCAAATACCACAGTGCAAATGCCGAAGCAGGATATTCTGAAGCTGCTGAAGGAAACTAAATGGATTGACTGATGTGCTTTTCAATCCTTCTTGCCAATATTATCCAATATGTTGATAATTACTGGCGCAGCAGGCCTGCTAGCTAAAGCCATTCTGCATGCATTTCCTCAGGCTACTGGATCATATCATTCAGGGAAGCCTATTGTTTCCAATAAGCTGATTAGAGCCGACATCACGACTATAGAAGGCCTCATAAAGATAATGGAACTTAAACCTTCAGCAATCATAAACTGTGCGGCAATGACAAGCGTGGACGACTGCGAAAAGCAAAAAGAAATGGCAAGGAAGGTCAATTCTGACGCTGTTTCGGCCCTTTCAAGAGAATGCCTGAAAAGCGGGATAAAATTTGTTCATATCTCCACAGACTTCGTCTTTGACGGCTCAAGGGGCATGTACAGGGAGGATGATAAAGCTTTGCCTGTCAACCATTACGGCCTGACAAAGCTGATGGGCGAAAAGTTTCTAGGAGAAAATGACCTTTTGGTGAGGACATCCTTTTTCGGGTGGAAAAACAGCAGGAAGGAGAATTTTGGAGGGTGGATTGTAAATTCTTTGAGAAACGGAAAAGAGATAAAAGCCTTCACAAACAGCTATTTCACTCCCATATATGTCGGCTATCTCGCAAGGATTCTTGTAATTATGATCGAAAAAAATCTTTCAGGCACTTACCATGTCGCTGGAAAGGAGAGGATAAGCAAATATGACTTTGCAATCAGAGCAGCAGATTTCTTTGGCCTTGACAGATCCCTGATCAAAGAAGGCGACATAAAGAAATGGGAGACAGAAGCCAGAAGGCCAGTTGACACATCCCTCGACTGCTCCAGGATACAAAAAACAGGAATAAGTCTGCCATCTCTTGAGGAAAGCCTCAGGCTGATGAAGGAAGAAGAGCACCTTTACAAAAGCTGAAAGCTTTCAGAAGATAGGAATATCAAGGTTGCCTCTCAGCGCATTGGCCACTTTTACTGAAGCCCTGCCATCCCCGAATTCATAATCCCATTGCGGTTTTGTCTTCAGCGCAGCATTGACACATGCGGTTATGTTTTCCGCGTCTATGCCCGAGACTATGTTTGAGCCCAGCTCGACTGTCTCAGGCCTTTCAGTGGCCTGTCTCACGCTTACACACGGTATTTTGAACCAGGCCCCTTCCTCCTGGACTGTCCCCGAATCAGTAAGCAGGCAGGCAGCATGTTTTTCAAGCTTTGTGAAATCAAAGAAGCCCAAAGGCTCGATGACTCTGACCCCTTCAGGAATTTTGGCTGAAAGCCTGCTTTTGGCCCTTGGATGCATCGGGTAGATTACGGGCATTTTGAATTTCCTGCAAGCCATGCCTAAGCCCTTCAATATTTCCCTGAATCTCCCCGGAAAATCCACATTCTCTGTCCTGTGGACTGTGCACAGCATGTATTGTTTTTCTTTAAGATCGAGCCTCCCCAAAATACTGCTTTTATCTATGCTCTTTTTCCACTTTTCAAGAACGTCTACAATTGGATTTCCTGTGACAAATATCCTGGCAGGATGGATGCCTTCCCTGATTAAAAGGCGCCTTGAGTGCTCTGTATACGGAAAAAAGATGGAGCTGAGGTGGTCTATAACCCTTCTGTTCTTTTCCTCAGGCATGTCCCAGTTGAAGCTTCGCATCCCGGATTCCCAATGCGCAACCTTGACGCCATGGTATGCCGCGGGAATAGCAGCCAGGCCGCTGTTGGTATCTCCTAGGATGAGCAGCACATCAGGCCTTTCTTTGAGAATGACATCCTCTGACTTCTGGATTATTTGCGCAACCTGTTTTCCAAAGGCCGCTTCCCTGATTCCGAAATCATAATCAGGCTTCCTGATTCCAAGCTCCCTGAAAAAGAGGCTGTTAAGGTTGTCAGAGAAATTTTGGGCTGTATTGACCATTATGTGCCTGAAGCCCTTCGAATCCAGCTCCCTGAAGAGCTCGCTCAGCCTGATGATTTCCGGCCTGGTGCCGAAGACTGTCATTACGGTGCGCATACATATAATTATGCCTCGGGTATAAAAGGCCTTTTTAATCCTGCCCTGCACATCTTTCAGTATGATAAAGGGAGTCGAGGTGCGCAGTCTGGAGAAGCACATAAACGAAAAGGGCTTTGTCTATGAGATACTGCGCCCGGAGCATGTGAATGCAGCATTCGGCCAGATATACATATCGACTGCCAAGGCCGGCTTTGTGAAGGCAAACCATTACCACACAAGGAAAAAGGAATGGTTTGCCGCCATAAAAGGCGAAGCGCTTGTCCTGCTGAAGGATATGGAAACCGGTGAAGAGGCGCAAATATCCGTAAACGGCAGCGAGCCCAAGGTATTGTTCATCCCCCCAAATGTGGCCCACGCCTTCAAGAATACCGGCAAAGGGATGCTATATCTTCTTGTCTACATAAGCGAAGGCTTTAACCCTGCAGATGCTGACACGCATCCTGTCGAATTGCTATAGGCTGCGCTGCAGCAAAAAAGGATTGCAAGCGATGATAAATTATGTCACTGAAAAACAGGGTAATAACAGGCTTTGCATGGTTCTCCTTTAGCGACATATCAATAACAGCAATGAATTTCCTGGCTGCAATACTGACTATCCAGGCATTGGGCACCTTTGAGTTCGGCATCCTCACCCTTTCCTTATCCGCCTTTGCCATCCTCTCACTTTTCCTGGACATGGGAATAAGCACATTCCTTGTATCTGATATTGCCCAGGAAATGGGAAAGGGCAAGTATTCCAGGGCAAAGTCGCTTCTCCAGAGCTACAGGAAGCTCGGATTATTTACCGGAATAGCAGCGTCTGCAATAGCTTTTTTATCCTCTTTTTACCTGAGGTCGCTTTACAATGAGCTTGTGGGCAACATGATGGCAGCAATCTCTGTTTTCCTGCTGCTCAATTCCATCAAAAACATATTCACCGTGACTTTCCATGGCCTGCAGGACTTCAAAAGCGTTGGAATGATAAGCGTATATGAGATGTTCTTCAGGCTGGTCTTTGTCATCATATTCCTTGTCTTCCTGAATAAGGGGATTGTCTTTGTAATTGCATCATACAGCATAGCTCTTTTGCTCTCCATTCTCCTTATGCGGGGACAATATAAGCGACATATGGCGCAATTCTCAAAAATCCAGGCTTCAGAGAAAGGCCTTTTTGCCAAATATGTCAGGAGCCATGGAAAATGGGTCATTCTGTCCTTCCCTTTGAAAAGGACAGGAGAGCAGATACATTACTGGATCACAGAATTCTTCCTTGGGGTAAATGCGGTCGCAATACTCAATGTCGCCATGCGATTTTACAGCCTGCTCTCAATTTCATTCCAGTCGCTTGAAGGCATACTGACACCGATAGTATCGGAGAAAATAGGAAAGAGCATAAACAGCGCAAGATTTATACTTGCAAGAAACCTCAAATACGCCTTCTGGGCATCTATAGTTATAATGCTGGCTTCTGTTTCCCTTTCAGAAACGGCTGTAAGGCTGTTATTCCCTCCAGCCTACCTGAAATCAGTCCCATTATTCAATTTGCTGGCAATAACCCTGCTTTTCGCGCCTTTTTCGCTTTTCCTGAGAACATTTTTCACTGTCACGAAAAATCAGAAATATCAGTTTTATGTATTCATGCTGGACCTGCCTCTGCTGATATTTTTCGAAGTGGTTTTAGTCAAATATTTCGGCCTGATAGGAATCCCCCTTTCCCTTATAGCAAATGGCATGACCAGTTTGCTGATAAGGTATTACTTCCTGAGATTTTTCAGGCATAGGATAAAAATAAGCCTATCTGAACTCTGCAAAATAGATGATTACGACAGGAAGCTTCTGAAATCGGCAAAAAGGAATGTGAGGATCAGATTTGGATTTTGAGAAATGAATATCCTGACGCCTGATCAGGACTTCTTTACCCCCGCAGGGAATTCATAGAAATATGCCTGCCATGAATGCCAGAAGGCCCAGAAGCATCCCGATTTTTATATTCCTGCTTATGGCTGAGTAGTCTTTCTTTTTTCTGGCTCTGTAGATCCTGTATGCCGAATAGGCAAAGAAGATGTCCGCTAGCAGAAGAACAGGGAGGTAGCCAAAGCCAAGAAGGCCGTTGAGGAAGGGGAGAGGGGAAATCAGAACGCCCGTAAGAAGGCTGACTGCTGCTGCTATTCTTGAAGCCTTTTCACTGTATTGCGCTGCAATTGATTTTCCTTTGGAGCCGAAAGCGGCTATTTTTTCCAGTCTGTCCCTGACCATCTTCTTGACCGCTGATATGCTCAGCCTGTCGCCTTCCATGTCCTCGATGTCCTTCACTATTTCCCGGGCCGTGTTCGGGAGGAAGGCGAGCAGGGCCAGCCATGAGACTGTGGATATATTGCCTGCCGCCGCCCCTCCAAAGAGGAATGTGCTGGCAACCAGGTAGCTTATTGAGATATTGGAAATGAAGACCTTGCTCTGGAGGTAGAGGCTGTAGAGTATGAGTATGACGCTGTTAAATAGTGCTATGATGAGTGCTGATTTAGGGAGGAAAAAAGCCAGTGCTGTCCCAAGGATAAAAAGGATTGCCGAAAAGAACAAAACACCATTTCTCGAAAGTCTGCCGGAAGGAATGGGCTTCAGGGGCCTGTTTATCCTGTCTGAACCCACGTCCGTGTAGTCGTTTATGGCATTGCCGGCCGCAGTTATCAGGAAGGCTGAAATGACGGCGATGTACATTTCAGGCATCAGGAAGGCCGAAAGGCTCCTTGAAACGAGGATGAATCCTGCCATTACCGCCAGAGATGCCATCAGGCAGTTTCCAGGCCTAATCGTCTCAAAATAAGGCTTCATGATAAGTGTTATCCGGGCAGTACTTAAAAACTGATTCCAAATATCAGATGTGGACAAAAAAGCCGTAAAGGTGCTGGAAAGCCTAAAGGAAATCTATCCTGTGGCAAAATATATGCTCAGAGCAAAGAACCCCCTTCAGATACTGATAGCGACCATTCTTTCTGCCCAGACCACGGACAGGCAGGTGAACAAGGTTCTGCCTTCTCTTTTTTCTGAATTCAAAACAGCTGAAGAGTTTGCAGACAGCCCCTTAGCCAAAATAGAAGGAAAAATAAAATCAATAGGCCTCTACAGGACAAAGGCCAAGAATATAAAGGCGGCATGTACAATCATACAGCAAAAATACAGAGGACAAGTTCCTGATTCAATGGATAAGCTTTTGGAGCTTCCCGGTGTGGGGAGGAAAACAGCAAACGTTGTTTTGCCTAACGCTTTTGGAAAAATTGAGGGCATATGCGTGGACACGCATGTTGCAAGGCTGGCGTTCAGGCTGGGATGGACGCAAAACAGGGACAGAAATAAAATAGAAAAGGATCTGATTGGCCTGCTGCCGAAGGAATGGTGGCATAAGGCCACATATCTCCTGATAGAGCATGGAAGAGCGGTATGCAAGGCCCCTGTTCCCTCCTGCAGCAGATGCGGCATAAGCGGGCTTTGTCCAAGGAACGGTGTGGAAAAGTGGAAGTGATTGGAAATTTAAGCCTTCTGAATATAATCTACGAATGAGTGGATACTTGGATTATATCTTTATTGCAGAATGGAGTTGGGATTCAATTGAGGAAGTTGTTAAAGCCTTGGAATCGGAGGGTGCCAAATTCACAAATAAAGTTGAGATACCAAAATTAAGGCCATTCGGTTACAAGGCGATTACTGGAAATATACTGAAAACACTGTCAAAGTTGAAGAAAAAACATAAACATCCACGAGAATTTTTTACAGACTTCTGGCTCAAAAATATACACTTTTTGCTAAACTTTAGAAATTCTGAAGAGAAGCTTATCTCGAACTTGGGCTATGATTCTGCATATGTGGAACGTGAGACAGAGGAAGATGAGAAAAATATCAAAATAGGAAGGCAGCTTGCGTGTTTGGTATTCGAATCCCTTAAAAATCCATTGTATGGCTTTGGTGGATATGTGAAGGGTGATGAATATGAAGATGTGTTTAAAAAGGAAATTGGTAATCGAAAAATATTAGAAAACAGATGGTCGCTTTTTCTTACAGAAAAATTCCCTAATGCTATACAAAAAAAGGAACTTCTGAATCTCCCGTATAAGAGGAAGCTGCTAAAGAATGGTATCTTTTTGTTTATGTGTGACAGCCCGATATTTTATTTGAAAAAAGAGGAGAAAGAAAGTACAGAAGAGATTACAGTATATTTCAATAAGATTAAAGCTCGCGATTAACTAAAGGATTTCCAGATCTCCCTTCCCGAAAATCCTCTCGCAGTAGTGGCACCTCAGCTTCAACGGCTCCTTTGACTCGACAATGAACCTTGTCTCGGCCTTCTCATGGTTGGTTACGCAGTTGGTGTTTATGCATCTTGCGAGGCCTCTTAGTTCATCCGGAACCTCAAGCCTGATTTTCTTCTCGACCTGTGAATTTCTTATTATGCAAAGATTTGCCTCAGGCGCTACAAGCGCGATCTTATTCGCCTCTTTTTCATTGAGGAATTTATTCTCTATTTTTATCAGCCCTTTCCTTCCCATCTTCGTGCTATCGAGGTTGGCCCCTATTGTGACCATGCTGGATGAATTCTCAAGGCCGAGTATTCTCGCCACCCTGAAAGTATTTTCCGATTTTATATGATCTATTACAGTGCCTTCCTTCAGCCTTGCGATTTTCAGCTCCTTCATTTTGCCCCACCGATTATCAATGCCAGCAATGCCTTTCTTACAGTCACGCCATTAGATGCCTGCTGGAAATACAGGGAATTTTCCGTTGCGTCAACGGATGTGTCTATCTCATCCACTCTTGGCAGCGGATGCATGATTTTCATTTCAGGCTTTGCTCTTTTCAGCATGTCAAGGTTTATGTGATAAGTGTTTTTCAGTTTCTTGTATTCAAGGGGGTCTGTGAATCTCTCCTGCTGGATTCGTGTGACATAGAGGATGTCAAGCTCTCCTATTATTTCATCCAGCCTGTCCGTATGCTCTGTTGGACTGCTTCTATCGAGAGACTCAAGATAGCTGTCAGGCATCGACAAAGCAGAGGAAGAAATAAAAAACAGTTTATTGGAAAAAGAGCTCAGGGCCAGGGAAAGTGAATGCACGGTCCTTCCGTACTTGAGGTCGCCAAGAAAGCCTATCCTAAGGCCTGAAAGCTTCCCTTTCGATTTCCTTATCGTATAGAGGTCTGTCAGGGTCTGTGTGGGGTGCTGGTTGCTGCCGTCCCCGGCATTGATTACTGGTATGGATGCTATGTCCGCTGCCAGCCTCGCCGATCCTTCAAGGGGGTGCCTTATAATTATAGCATTGCAATATCCTTCTACTGTCTTTATGGTGTCGCTCAGGCTCTCGCCTTTCTTGATGCTGCTTACAGAAGGGTCTGAAAAGCCGATGCAGCTTCCTCCCAGGGAGGCCATCGCGCTCTCAAAGCTCAGCCTCGTTCTCGTGGAGGGCTCGAAGAAGAGGGTGGACAAAACTTTTCCCTTCAGGGCATGGTCGCTCTCTTTAAAATTCAATGAGAAATCAAGCAGGTATTCTATTTCCGCCTTTGAAAAGTCCCTCATCGATATTATATCCCTGCCTCTGAATTGCATCGGTTAAGGGTTGTTTCCTGATTTTAAAAGGTTTTGTAGGAAGGCAATTTAAGAAAACCATGCATATCATGAGCGTGTCTAATTATTCACCCACCAGCCATTCCCAGCCAGCCTGACTCTCAGATATATCTTAACCTGATAAGCGATGACCCTCAGTACGCTCCTCACATAAGTTGTTCTCCTCAGCCTCGTGTCCAATCTGTCCCCAA
>JACPNN010000004.1:0-56797 GCA_016185435.1 Candidatus Aenigmatarchaeota archaeon
CAGAAGGGGAGGAAGGTGTATAACAGAAGATGGAGAAGATACAGGCAGAGGGGGAGAGGTGAAAGCTTATTCGGTTCTTTGACCATTGGCTTTGGGGACAGATTGGACACGAGGCTGAGGAGAACGACTTATGTAAGGAGCATACTGAGGGTCATCGCTTATCAGGTTAAGATATATCTGAGAGTCAGGCTGGCTGGGAATGGCTGGTGGGTGAATAATTAGACACGCTCGAGGCGAAAATATTCTTTATTAGCTAAAAAAACCAAATACAGATTGATGCCTGCTCTCGAATATTCAGTCAGATTCATCATACTCCTTGTCGCTGTAGCCGTCATTGCCGCCATGATGCTGCAATTTTCAACGGTCAGTCTTCCTTCCGCCTCCAAATCCTCCTCAAAAGACTTTCCGAAGACGGTCCAGAAGGCGAAATTCTCAGAGCAGGAAGTGGCCAAATACATGGCAGACTGCTATTCAGCCCTGTCTTCAGACAAATCCCTTGAAAACGACAAGGTGTGCTATATCCTTGATTCATCGGGCAATTTTGAATATTTGAATGAGGCGCTTATCATGGAAGAAATTAAAAAGGCAGGGCAAGATATCAATGCCGAAATAATCGCAAATTATTCTTATAGGCCCCTGATCATCATTTATGAAAGGCTGAAGAGATTGGTTGTGCTTACCCACAGGCCGAGGGAATGCTACATCAGCATGGACTGCAAGCAGAGGCCTTTCGAGGACTGCACAAGGAATGTCTGCTACAGAGGCTTCTGCTGGTACAGGGCCCAGTGCCCCTACAGGGGAGAGTGTACAGAAGGCCAAACAGACTATTGCAATTTCTGCCCCCATGGAGCAACTGAAACCAAATGCTCTGATGGAATAGACAATGACTGTGACGGAAGGATTGACGGCCAGGATAGTGATTGTGGAGGGGGAGGGCAGTGCTCTGAAAGACGGCAGGAATGCACTAATCTGGCATGTTGTGCCGGCCTTGCATGCAAACAGGACAGATGGAAGACCCCAAACGGCCCTGCTGACAGATGCTGCCGCAGCGATGAATGCCTGGCAGATGGCGGATGCGTGCCCTCTGGAACGACTGCAAATAATCAGACGTGCAGGAATGGGGAGTGGGTGCCAGCCAACGTTTCTTCATGTTCTGATGAACATGGTTTCTGTTATAATAATATATGTTGCTCTGGTCTTACCTGCAAAGCAAGTTTGCCTAACCCATATTTTAACACTACCTATATGGTATGCTGCAAACCCAATGAATGCGCCTTTGAGGGCTGTGTCCCTGAAGGGTATATATATGGAAACATGTCATGCCATAACGGTGTATGGGGTTATAATGGCACTGCCGTCTGTGCCATCAAGACAAACTTTTGCGGTGGATATACACCTTGCTGCTCTGGTTTGGCATGTAAGCAGGACACTTTTTACATGATGCCCCAGCCTCCTTTGCTGTGCTGCAGCCCTGGAGAATGTTCGTTGGGACGGGATATTTATCCAAATGGCACCTTTGTTTCCAACCAATGTTACTCCGACGGCACCATCCTTAATAACCAAACATGCACGAATGGAAGATGGGTGCCTAATACCCAATGCCCTGGAAGAAGGGCGCTTTGTGATAACCAAGAATGCTGCAATGGTCTTGTTTGCAGAAGTGAGTTGAGTTCCGCCTGGCCCAAAAGATGCTGCCTGCCAAATGAGTTCCTATCACATGGTTTATGCCAGCCCAGAGGGACCATTCAATAGAGGCATGGTCTGTAGGGCAGGACAATGGGTGCGCCATTAAATTTTTTGTATGCTAACATCAACACTGCAAAAAGGAATCTTACAATCCCCTTTACATTATTCTTAGAATCCTTCCAAATTGAGCACCATTTTATCGCCCAATGCTATCGAATTCTTTTCTGAAAATCCAGCATTTGTCTCCACAACATATTTGGCCTCTCTGACAGACGAGTAAAGCTCGCACTCGAATGTCCTGCAGGGCTGCACGCTCTTTTTTATATCCACTATCGTCCCTTTCTCGTCTGCGAATATCATGTCGAGAGGTATCAGGGTGCTTTTCATCCAGAAGGTCTGGATGGCAGGATTCGGGAAAACGAAGAGCATGCCTGAATCTTTATCGAGGCCTGTGCGGTTCATGAGGCCAATCGACCTCTTCAGATATGTATCGGCAACTTCTACCTTGACCTTGACGGGGCCTTTCTGGGTGAGGAAAGTCACATAAGAATGCTTGCTGCTGACGGAATAGGAAAGCAGTGTGAGTATGGCTGCAGCGGCTACTGAAAATATTGCAATAATTATAAGCCAATATCTCGAAAGAAATTTTGTCTTGTCCATACAAACTATATTTGGAATGACGGCTAATTATCCTTTGGCCTTCCACGCATATTGCGATAAATGTCCTGAATCCTCGTCTTTGCCGCATTAAACTCATATCCTATCGAAGCGGGTATATCGACAAATTTCATGAAATAGTGTTCAAGCCGAGAATCCTTCTTGCCATATAATGGGAAATGCCTTCCGACATTGGAAGCCACTGAACGGGCCAGATAAGTAGACAGTTCTGGATTTCTGAAATACATCTGAACAGGATAGGCTCCAGAACCACCACCAAATGGAGACATCCCTACAAGAAGAGATGACCAATACGGAATATCCTTTTTTCTGTTCTTGACCATCCTGGATACCGTATATATAGTTCTAAAAACTGGGGATATTGCAAGAGGAAGCAAAGCCTCAGGCGCGTCTAACTTGACCGCCACTCCTGCCCAAATAGCCTTTCCTACAATAGGAGGGTCAAAAAGCTTCACCCTAATGTGAGTGTAGAATCCTCTTATATACTCCTTTGCAACATCATTTTCCATATAACCATTGAGCCTTTCAACATCATCCAAACTGAGTCTACCATCCTTATAATCTCGGTCTGTTTCAGCATGGAGATAGCCCCTTGCAAGTTCCAGCTGGTAATCCTCGTCGGTCAGCAGCCTCCACGCTGTTGATATTGCTTGTTTTGTGAATCCAAAATCTGTGAAAAATCTGTAGACGCCAGATGACCTGAACCTCTTAACAAGATGAAGCATATCGGCATGAAGGGAATTCGCTATCGAGGCCCCAAGATGCCGATAAAATAAGAGGTTCGAATCTTCAAGCCTTGAAGCCTCCTCATCCGATATTTTGCCTTTTCTTTTCCAGTGTTCTACGATTCCCTGTTTCGCAGAATGCCTCAATTCAGGATCAGTCGCAAGATGATAGTGATTCCTGAGCAGCGCAAACTCCCTTTTCTTCCATCTTTTCGTATGATATTCCAGCTTTTCAATGTATTTGTCTGTTTCTTCCAAGCGCTCTGTTCCCAATTTTTCTGCCAATTGGCTTCTTCTTGCATTCACATATGAGGATAGTATATCAAAATCCACATCATCGAATAATAACAGAATCTCTTTTCCTATGCCATGCCTAACGTATCTTGGAACGGCAGGATACGGAATTCCGTATTTTGCGTTGATTTGTATTGGCTGGGAAAATATGCCGGATTCGGTATCCACCAAAATCCAGTCTCCGTCTGAATTCTTGATGAAATTGCTTGCCGGCACATAAACTCTCTTCTCCACCTGCCATTCTGAGCCGATTAGCCCGGCCTCATGAAATCTGTTTTGCACCTCTTCCATAAACCTGACGACTCCGTCCATTTCCCAAGAAGGGGATTCAGGCGGCCCAGGTTGCGCCTCATTTCCAGATTGATATAAGCGATGTATGGTGCTTTGAACAAAATGCCTTATCAGCCGATAGTTCACATCCCCTGGTTTCGGGCCATTGCCTTCTATATACTCTGTCCCCAGAATATTGCACTTGTTCTCATCATCCCAGCGGGTGTAATGCGCATCTGCAACAAGTGGTTTGTCAAACCACATTTCAGTAAGATTCACCAGTATTTTCCTCCTGAATAGAGCAGAACGAACAGCATCGAAATCCGTTTCGTAGCCAGGCCCTTGAAATGCGAGCTCATACACCCTGTTCTGCTTGAAATGCTTCTCGGCATATTTTGCTCCTGAATCTTTGTCCCTTACCAAATGCACACCAGCAGCTCTGCCATCCCCAAGCTTGTTTATATGCTCGATTTCTATTATTTTTCTGCTCTCATCCGGAAGCAGTATTTTGGCTTTTGTGCAGTGTTGCATACTGATTGTACTTAGCACCAAGTTTTATAGGCGCTTGCCATATCAACCGAAGCTGGATAACTCGAGGTGTCCAAGCTTCAATTTCGAGGCTGACTCTCAAATAGCCTACAATCAGCCACCGGATCATTTCATAAATACAAAGGCCAAATATTCAATAGGCCCGTAGTTCAGCTGGATAGGCTTTTCTTCCAAAGAAAAGCCCATACGGCAAAAGAAGGAATTACAAATACTGAACAGGAAAATCCTTCTTTTCCGGTGGCGCTTTTCGCTATGAAAGAAAAGAGCCAGAGAGAATGCCTGCTTGCGGAGCAGGAGGTCGTGGGTTCGACTCTACCCTTCTTTTCCAAAAAGAAGGGTAATAGGAGACAGAAGCATATCAGCGGATATGCTTCATATCCAAACGTATCCAAGAAAAGGAATTACAACTATTGAGCGTGAAATGGCGAGACTCCCACCGGGCCTGTTTCCATTCTTTCAGCGACAGCATGCTGGAAAAGCATATTACGAATTTATATCATCAACTTCAAACATAAGCATATGGTGTCGCTAAACTTCCCTGTCCAGAACGAGTACCTTCAGGCTCTGCTGATCCTTCTGACTGCTGCTGTGCTTGCCTATATCCTGCAGTTCATCCTGAAAAACTATGCGAAGAGGCTGGCTGAAAAGACAAAGACCGACATAGATGACATCATACTGGAAACTGCCACAATGCCTGTTTATTTCCTCATCCTCTTTGCCGGCCTTTACTTTTCCGTCAAGTCCCTGTCGGCTCACATCCCTTATGCTGCCCTGATTGACGGGATATTCTTCATAGCCATGGCCTTGGTAGCTGCTTTCCTTGTCTCAAAGGGTTTAGGGGCTGTGATAAGCAGATGGCTACATGTGAGGAAGAGGTATGAGAAGACGCCGAGGCTCATCAGCAAAATGGCTGCCGCAGCGGTTTATCTGATAGCCTTTCTGATAGTCCTGAGCCATTTCGACATTGAGATAACGCCCATGATCGCTGCCCTTGGCCTCGGAGGCCTTGCAGTCGGCCTGGCCCTCAAGGACACCCTTTCCAACTTCTTCGCCGGCCTTCACCTGATTTCTGACAGGCCCATCAACCTCGGCGACTTCATAGAGATGGAAGGGGGCATTTCAGGCCATGTCGAGGACATAGGCTGGAGATCCACAAGGATGAGGACCCTGCAGAACAACATAGTGATTGTGCCGAATTCAAGGCTTGCCGAAAGCATAATCACAAACTATTCCATGCAGGAGCCTGAGACAGCGGCAGTTGTCCAGTGCGGCGTGGCTTATGATTCTGACCTGAAAAAGGTTGAGGAAATCACAGCAGAAGTCGCCCTGAAGGTCCAGAAGACTGTTCAGGGGGCTGTGAAGTCCTTCAGGCCGCAGGTAAGGTTCCATGCATTCGGCGACTCGAACATACTCTTTTCAGTCGGCCTGAGGGCTGAAAAATATGAAGACAAAGGCCTGCTCATACACGAATTCATGAAGGCGTTGAAGAAGAGGTACGACAGGGAAGGCATAGAGATATCGTGGCCTGTGAGGAAGATTTATCAGGCCAAATGAGCTGCAATAGCTGAAATGTTTCTTGCGGGGAGATTGAGCTTCTTTAAGGTTTAAATTTCTGATGATGACTATATCCTATGCCAAAAATCGAGATACAATATATCCGCGGACCAAAGACAGACATTATCAGAATTGCGACAGGCGTGGAAACTTACTATATGGATGCGAATAATGCCGTGAATTACGTCAGGCGGATTCATACTTTCATGCCACTGACATTAAATGACATCCATTTCGGCGATTCAGTGCCGGGAGAATATAGAAACAGGGTGCTGAAGGAATTGAACCTTTGACTTTGTTTTCGCAATTATTCTCCCAACATCTTCTCCGTATCTTTCCCGTAAATGGCCTTCAAATAAGGCAGATAATCCCTCTTCGCAATCTTCCTTGAACAGTGGCACATGCCGCCTATCCTTGCTGCAATCGCCTCCCTCTCTTCTCTAGCGGCTTTGCTCCTGGCCATCATTATCAGCCTCTGGGGAGGCTGGTACATGACGAAGCCGTGCTTATCATGCCTCTTTGCGAGGCCGATAAAGGACAGCATGTCCAGCATGTACAACCTGAAACGGTAGTTCTGCTGTTTTATTATCCTCCCTCTGAAGACATCGGCCCTCGATAAAATTTCATATGCCCTCTCTATATCTTCCTTGTCGAATTCGAGGGGAATATTGTTCCCTATCCACAGCAGTATCTCTTCAGGATCTTTATCAGAGCTGTCGAAGGCCCTTTTTGAAACGACGATGCTTTTTGATTTGAATATTGATGAAAGCGTCTCGAATATGCTGCTCAACCTCTCCCTGTATCCCAATATTTCAAGGTCCTTCTCAGAAAAAACCCTTTTGCCTGAGCAGCAGCTCTGGAGGTCGGTTATGGCCGTCCTCATGTCGCCCGAGCTCCACCTTGCCAGGTATTGTATGGCATTGCCCTCAAACTCTATGCCCTCCTTCCTGCATATCTCCTTCAGCCTTTTTTCTATTGACGGGGATGGTATTTTACTCATTTTGACAGGCCTGCAATGCTGCCTGATGGTCTTCAGCTTCGGGGAATAGGGATCATTGGATATTAATATGACAGGCCATTTGGAAGCCTTGATGAGCTCGGCTATGGCCCCTGCAGCCCCCCTGTCCTGCTGGCCTGAGATGCCCTCTATTTCATCTACCAGAATTATCCTTCCCTTTTGGAACAGGCCTGCTGACAAGGCAGATTGCTTGAAATTTTCTATGTCTTCTTTTCCCCTTTTCTCACTTGCATCCAAAGATATGAGGTCATAATTCCTTTCTTTGGCTATAAGCTCCAAAAGCAGTGTTTTCCCTGTTCCTGTCGGGCCGGACAGAAGCAAGGCCTTTCCGGGAGTGAAATTATTCAGAAAATCAAGGACTTCTGCTACAGCCTTTGGATTTCCAGCGAACTCTTTCAAGCTGGCAGGCCTGTGCCTGTCTGTCCAGAGCATGATGAGAGTATGGGATCTAGGCTTAAAAAACTCGCAAATCCCAGCCGGGACATGCAGGCTACCTCACAGCCACCTTCTCCAGTATGTCCGCTTTTGTGACTATGCCCAGAAGCCTGCCGCCCTTTGAAACGAGAACTATAGGAAAATACCTCAGAAGGAAGGCCACCACATCTATCCCGCTCTCAGGGGAGATTATCGGCGGGCAGTCCTCCATCACCTCCTCGGCCCTCATCTCTTCAGCCTTTCCTCCTTCGGCTATCCTCTCCAGTATTGCCGTCTCTGTCACTATCCCTATCGGCTTGGAGTTATGTATCACAGGCAGCTGGCTTATGCCGTGCTCCTTCATTTCCCTTATGACTGAAAGGAGGCTGTCGCCTGCTGCGCAGCCTATGATGGATGTGTTCATAACGTCTTTCGCTTTCAGGCCTTCCCCTTTGGAGAGCCTTTCAAGGGACTTGAATATCTGGACGGTCTTCGCATATGTGGGGTTTATCCGCTCTGACTCTATCTTGGCCAGCAGGCTCTGGCTTACCCCTGATAATCTGGCCAGTTCAGACTGGGTCATGCCTATCCTTTTTCTCATTCTCTTTATCTCCGCAAGGCTGGGGAACATAGGATGTGAATAGCTAATTTAATAATATTTATTCCTTCTTTTTATTCTTTTTGGAATCTTCCTGCCTGTGATGTATGAGAGTGCCGCCGAGCAGGGATGGATTTTATATTCCCGAAAGCGAATATCATCCAAAGTGGGGGAGGTCTTGCAGGGACGAGGTGCCTGAAAACGGCATTTCAATCAGTATATATTTAAGTTAGTAACGATTTATTATTTATCTAATAAGACAAACTTATTATATGCGGCCTCCCAGATTGCTGGTCATTGCTGCCTTTACCATGCTTATTCTTGCCAATGCAGCGCTTTCTGACTCCCCCAAACAGTCCATACTGCTTGTGGAGGACGCGCATTTCTATCCGGGCGGAAATGTTGAATACAAAAATTCCGAGCTGGAAAAGTATTATGCATGGGCCATACAGGGGAATGGCTATTCCTTTGACAAATGCGTTGTCTCAGCAAATGACGGTGATGGCCCCGGATACAGCACACAGACAAGCAGCTGCACCAAACTCATGAAGGATTATGACATAGTCATCTGGTTCACGGCATTCGATCCGGGCATCGGATACAGCTATCCGACCCTCACTGACACCGACATAAGCAACCTGCAGGCATATCTGAACAGCGGAGGGAAGCTCTTCCTGACAGGGCAGGACATAGGCTTTGACATAGGCAACAGCAAGCCAGATTTCTACCATGACTATCTCCATGCGACATATAAGACAGACGATTCCAACTCTTACTATGTCAAAGACGCTTCATCAGGACTAGACCCCATAGGCGATGGATTCACCATCGGAATCTATGATGACTATGGCATAGATTATCCAGATGTGATAGACAAAAAGGATTCATTCAGCTTTCGCGTATTCAAGTATTGCACATCTATATGCTCCTCTAAATTTGCCGGCGTGAGAGCCAAAACAGCCACGCACAAGAATGTCTACTTCGGCTTCAACTTCGAGAGGATAACGGGAAGCCAGGACAACCAGACAAGAACCAGCCTGATGAGGCAGATACTTGGATATCTGGCCTCTCCGGATGCGAAAGGCGCCATGCTCTATCCCAATGTGACAAACAGCACCGCTGTGCTCAATGTCACATGCAACGATACACAAAGGTATTCTTATGTTACTGCGGCAGAGTATTTTGTTGATGCCATCGGCTCCTCCGGCTCCGGAAACAGCCTGGGCGCCAAGGACGGAACCTTCGACACTGCCACAGAGGTCGCGAATGCAACAATAAACACCTCCAGCATCTCTGAAGGCAGCCACACCATTGCAGTCCACTGCAAGGATGCTGACGGCTTCTGGGGGAAATTCGACAATGTGACGCTGACTGTAGACAGGACGGCTCCGGCTGCGCCTTTCATAACGATTGAGAATGATGGCCCGTACACGACAAAGGAGAAGCCCCTGCTCAACATAATCGACGCGAGCGGGGGGAGCAACACGCCCAACTACATGCGCTTCTCATGCGACAATGCAAGCTGGACTCCATGGGTTTCATGGAACACGAGCCACACAGATTTCAATTTCACGTCAGCAGACTATGGATGCCAGAATGCTGACGGGACAAAGACAGTCTTTGTGCAGGCGAGGGATACTGCAGGCAACCTGCAGGGGTTGACAAGGAAGGATGACACCAACATAACCCTTGACAGGCAGCCGCCGTACATCGCGTCCATATCGAAGGCTAACAATTCCTTCATCGCATCATCAACAAACCTTACCATTGTCCTGAACGACAGCCTTTCAGGGATTCCTGGCTCAGGCCACACATTCGACAACGGCAACGGGACAAGGGCAAGTTTTTTAAGCGGCGCGGCCTTTTCTCCGGGATATGCGGGCGAAGGCAATCGCACCCTTAATTTGACCATCATGGACAATGCAGGCAACCAGAATTCCACTGTCTATTTTTTCGCTGTCGACAATACAGCGCCTCAGATAGCCCTTACGGCCCCGGCAAACGGCTCATACATAAATTTCTCAGGAAAGATAGTCATAGACATAACAGAGGGCTTTTCAGGCATTGCAGCCAGCTGGTTTGACAACGGCAACGGGACAAACACAAGCTTTAGCGATAATGTTTCATTCAATCCCGGATACAGCACTGAGGGCAGCAGAATCTTGAGGGTCTATGCGAATGACAGCGCAGGAAACCTCAATTCGACCGTTCTTGCATTCACGGCCGACAATTCATCGCCAGTTTTCAATTCAGTCTCGCCCGCAAATGCATCGAATATAACAGGCAGCACACCCATAACAGTCTTCTTTGCAGACAGCATTTCTGCCGCAAGCGCTGTAGCCGACAACGGCAACGGGACAAATGTCAGCATCACGAGCAATGTTTCCTTTATCCCGGGCTTTACCGGGGAGGGGCTGAAAAACCTTACTGCATATCTGAATGACTCTGTGGGCAACACCAACTACACCAGGCTCTTCTATACTGCCGACTTGACGCCGCCGAACACCACAGACAATTATTCCTCCAGCCAGTGGGCAACTGCCAATCAGCCTGTAGGGCTCACATGCACAGACAATGTTACGGCATGCAGCACTACGCTCTACTGCACCCACAGGAGCACTGAGCCGGAATGCACGCCTTCAGCTATAGGAGCAGTGGCAGCAGCAATCTGCAGCCAGAACGATGAATGCCAGATATATGTCAGGTACAGGAGCAATGACACGGTGGGCAATGCGGAGGCCACAAAGAACACCAGCCTGATCATGATAGACAGGAAAGGCCCTTCAATAGTTTTCATCACCCCTCTTGACGGAAGCAACAGATCAGGCGCAATAGACATAAGGGCCAACATAACCGACGGCGGGGCAGGCGTCATCAATGCCACTTACAGCATCCTCAATGCCAGCAATACGAGCCAGACAATCGCAAGCGGCAATTTGACATATCCCGCCTGGAACTCGACATTCAACAGCAACCAGTACAATACGGAAACGTTTATTCTCATGATAAACTCAACGGACAATGTCAGCAATACCGCAAACAGGAACATAACCTTCATAGTCGATAACCAGAGGCCTTCTGCCATCATCCTGTTCCCGAGGGACAAAATAGTCAGAAGCAATTTCAGCCTGGACATGAGGGGCTCAGCTATATCCGGCAGGATACTGACTGAATGCAGCTACTACATATACAACTCCACTTCAACTGTCAATTATACGGTAACGGGTGCCAGCTCTTCCGCATGCAGCTATACGAACACGATTGATATCCAGACACTTGCGGACGGCAATTACTCGCTCAACTTCACCGCCATAGACAACATCTCTCTGTCGTCAACAGACAGGGGATGGGTCTACATAGACAGGCAGAATCCGTCTGTTTCCATAACCAGCCCCGGCAATGCAAGCACGCAGACGGGCACTATCAATGTTAGCTTTTCGGCTTCTGATTCTGTCAGGCTAAGCTCCTGCAGCTGGAGCCTCATCCAGTCAGGAACAACAGGCCCCTTCAACATCAGCTGCACAGCAAACATAAGCTTCAGCACGCAACTCTGCACAGACACAAATAAATCGAATTGCACCATACAGCTGTCGGCGGCAGATGAAGCGGGCAACAGCAATACCAGCAGTATATGGCTCAGCATAGACAACACAAGACCTTCTGTGTCAATCACTTCCCCATCGGCCAATAGCTGGCAGCCACATACATTCAATATATCGTTCTCGGCCGTAGACACGAGCGGTTTGCAATGCATGTTCAGGATAGCGGGAAGCTCGGATTCGGGCTGGCTGACAATGCCATGCAGCCAGCCTTTCATTGCAAACATCTCCTACTGCCAGACAGAGGGGACGGCAAGATGCGGGATAAGCGTGCAGGCAAATGATTCTGTAGGCTTCTCAGGCACAGCAGACAGGAACTTTTCGATAGACATAACAAAGCCATATCTGACATCACTGAGCCCCGCAAACGGCAGCAGGATAACATCATCAGGCATGATAACGGCAGCATTCTCTGACAGCATTTCAGGGCTTGCTGCAGTCCTTTTCGACAACGGCAACGGAACGAACATTAGCTTCTCAAGCGGCGCTGCATTCGGCCCCGGATTTGCAGGCAATGGTTTGAGAAACATAACCATGTATGCAACTGATGTGGCAGGCAATACCAATTCAACTTACGCTGCCTATACGCTTGACAATACGCCTCCGTCATTGGGCAATCTTTCGCTTAATATAACTGATGCAGTTTTCAGCGACTACAGGGTTCACCCGTTCGAAAAAATCAAAATAAGGGCAAACATCTCAGATTCTTCTGGCATAAGCTATGCCATAGTCGAGATAAACTATTCGGGCCAGAGGAGGAACTTCAGCATGCTCCAGGATGCTGATGTGGCAGGCAATTTTTCCCTGATCTTCCCCAATGCGAACAGCACGGGCAGATATGCCATAACAATGCTGTCCGCCAATGACACAGTCGGCAATATAGCGGGCCTTTCCGAACCGCAGATAAACAGGAGCTTCCTTGTCATCAACACCACGCTGGCGGCGACAATAAACAGCTCCAAGTCCATAGACTCGGCAGGCACAGGTTCTGTTCTGCTTGCCATTGACTTCAACAGGAGCATGGCCAACAGGAGCTTCTCTGTCTTCCAGCCGGCATCTTTTTCGAACATCAGCCAATACAGCTGCACCTCAGCATGCTCGCTCAGCATGTCGGACAGCCAGCTGTCTGCAATCCCCCTGACTGCTGTCTCTGCCATCAACATCAGCTCAACTGTCAATGCTGCGGCACAGCCTCAGGACGCCAACTCAACATGGACAGCGAGGGCGGGAGAAACAAATATCTCTGACTACATTGCAATACTGTCCCCCTTGCTCAACATAACCACTGCCTTATGCGACGGTTCCCAGACATGCGTAATCAACCAGAGCGTCTACTTCAATTTAAGCATAACCGTGAGGAATGAGGCCGGGAATGGCAGGTCAGGAAGAGCTTCGCTTGTCAATGTATCCTTTTCATCAGAAGCTGGAGGCAATTACACCGTAATAAACGACATGCCCTCGAACAGCAGCAGAACTGCCTCCTGGAACATATCTGTTGGGAGTGCAGGCACCTACAACTTCACTGTCATGGCCAGAGAAGGCTTTTCTGGAATGTCCAATGCCAGCGGGAGCAAAAATGTGACAATAATAGATGCGGAGCAGCCTATGATAACGCTTGCTGAGATATCGGCGAGCACAATCAACATAAACGAATCGGTGAACATCACGCTTTTCGCAACAGACAATGTCAATGTGACTGCAGCGTGGGTGATGGTCAATGACAGCTCCAACCTGACCAACATGAGTTTAGCCCTCTATTCGGGCAGCTATTCATCCGGAACATGGCTGCTGCTTTTCAACCAGACGCAGGAGAAAAGAAACTACACAATACTGGCTGAATATGCGAATGACAGCCGGGGCAACATCGGCTATCTCAACACGACTCTGCAGCTGGAGGTGAGGCAGCTGGATTTCAACATATCCCTTTCTGGGCAGGCCACTACAGTAAATACAACGCTCACATTGCAGGCGAATATAACAGGAAATGCCAGCGCAATACAGAGCGTGCAGGCCTTGATTGCCAAGCCCGGCAATGTGACTGAGACCATAGACCTCCCGCGTGTGGCCGGCAGCAGCCTCCAGTATTACGGCGAATACAGAAACATTTCAAGGTCGGGCAACTACACTGTTTCTGCCGTCGCCACCATGAGATTCGTTGCAATAAGGAATTCCACTTTTTCTGTCCCCCTCGGCAACATAAGCGTTGAGCTTTCCGATGGCAATCAGACACGTGTCGATATACCGGTTGGCCTGGCAGCAAACCTCAGCGTCCTGCTAACGCCCAGCAACGGGGACCTTCTGGGCATCCTGGCATATGCCGCAGCTTCGGGGGTAATCAATCTCACAGAAAATCTAAAGGATGCGGGGAATGTGAGCTTCGAAGGCGTGAAACCGAGAAAGATCAGCTTTGCGGTCAACGGCACGGCCATAGGCCAGGCGTATGTCAATTTCACTGTCAACTCGAGCTATCATCAGGCTGCAAACAGGAGCATTCTCGTCTCTGTAACCTCACCTGATATCCAGAAGCCGCAGATAAATTCTGTTTCGGCAGCGTATAGCATCCGGAACCTTTATGAGGCCAATGCCATATCAGTCAACGCCACTGACAATTCAGTGATCCAGGCAGTGATAATATCAGTCGCTCATCCCTCAGGAGCCAGGCAGAACTATTCGGCATCGCAGGTTTCCAATGGCCTTTATTCGCTGGATTTCTCAAATATCAATGAAACGGGGAACTTTTCCTTGAGCGCTTTTGCCGTTGACATATCCGGCAACATAAACTCCTCCTCTGGGCACAGCTTCAATGCTACAGACAACTATACAGTCAATGTTACTCTGCCTTACACATCCTACAACAAGGGCGAAAATGTCAGCATAACAGTCGCTGTCAAAAATGCCAATAACGAGAATGTGACAGGCTTCAACCTCAGCCTTACGCTGCAGAAATCTTCGGCAAATGTTTCTCTGTCCAACGGCTCTGCGCAAAGCTCTGCATTCTACAGAATTGAATTTTCCGACATGCCTGACTCGAGCAGCGGCAACAATGCAACTTATACGGCCTATGCGAATGTCAGCAGGAATGGCAATAGAGGCCTGGCGACAGCCGCATTTGAAGTTTACAAATCTCTTATAGCCCAGATAATCAGCCCTGCTTCAGGCGAGGTTGTCAGCACAAGCCAGCCGATGACTGTCAGGGTGAGGGTGCTGAACATCAGGCAAGAGCCTTCGACTGACGCATCCGTACTTGCTCAGTGCCAGACAGGAAAATGCAACAACCAGTTTGTCCTGCTCAGCAAAGAAAGTGAGGGAATATATTCCAACAACCAGTCCCTCCAGCCGATAGATTTTGTGCAGGCCTTCGCCCTTACCGTCACAGCTAGCGATTCCTTCAGGAACTCTGCATCAGATGTCGTTGCTCCCTCAACTATGCAATCAAGCTCCTCGTCCGGCTCATCATCGGCGGTAGTAGGCGGGGGAGGTACTGCCGCTGGAGGGGCGGGAGGAAAAAATTTGAGCAAGGAGGAGGAGCCATGCAAGAGTGACAAAGATTGCGAAGGAGGTTTAGAATGCGATCTCAGCCTGTCTGTTTGCATAAAAATAAAGAAAGGTGAAGAGAAGATTGCGGGATTTGAGCTGCTGCTTGACCAGAATGTGTTAGAAATTCAGCAGGGGAAGGATGCTGTCATTAGCGGCAAAATAAGAAACACGGAGAACCAGCAGCTTGACGTGGAAATAGAGGTCAAAAGCGACTGCTGCAACTTCCTGCATGAGAAAGAATTGAAGATTCAGGCGATAAAAGGAACGGAAAAGGCAGTACAGATAAATGTCCATGTGCCGCTAACAGATCAGGCAGGCCAGTATGTCGCGCTTCTAGCCGTGAAGAATAAGGGAATTAATGCTGAAAAGACAGGCTCAGTTTTCATAAGGGTGCTGTCCAACCGCCTTGTTGAGACACTGAGGAACAAATACCCAAAAGCCCTGCGAGAACTAAGAACAACGACTGAAGATCTTGAAAAAGTTGGCATAGATGTTGAAAACCTGAAAAGGAGAATTGGCAACATAGAGCTGGCCTTGAAAGAGGCAGAGAATGCCATATTCCTTGACGACATTCAGTCTCTGGAAAGAATATTGGGCGCGGCCGAAGATGAGTTCATCCTTGCCTCGCTGGAGAGCATCGGCTTGAGGTTCCTCAAGTTTGTCTACTCCAACCTGAACTTGCTGGTGGCCATCATTGTTATCGTCTCGTTCAGCAGCTACTTTGCAATGACTTTCGCTATCCCTTATATGCGGCTCAGGAAAAATCTGCTTAACCTTATGAAGGAAGAAAATGCCATCGTAACTAGCAGGAAAAGCGCAGAAGTGCAGTATTTCAAGAGGAAGATAGACGAGAAGACTTTCAGGGGCATAATGGTGAAGGAGCAGGACAGACTTCTTACGATAAGGGCCAAGACAGCAGAAGCCAGGCAGGAGATAGACAACCTTCTCGGGACAGCATTCAGCCTGAGGTCTTTGGCTGGGATGCAAAAACGCGCTGGACCAAAGAAGCAGGCAATGCCTGCCAAGGGCATTCAGACGTCAAAGTTATCAGGTTCCCAAACAAAACAAACCCAAATTCAGATAGCCCGGCAAAGTCTTTTTGGTTTAGGGAAGCTTTTCGCTTCCAGAGGCGTTTCAAAGGAGATGCCAAAGCAAACTGCGGGCATAAAGGGACGGCTTGAAGAAGTCGAGAAGGCCATTCATACAACTTATGGCGTCGAAAGGAACGAGCTGGAGCAGCAGTACAGGTTTGCCAAGGAGTTTGCGGGCAAAGGATTAGGGGTCATGGCTTCATACCACCTGGAGAGATGCGAGGAGATACTGAAGAGGGCAAAAAGGATGTGATATTGCTTCATATTAGGGAGTGAAGGATATTATTTCTTTCTGCATATAATTACATAATGGCAGAAGGGGATATCTTTGTTTATGCGATTGTGGGCTTTTTTGCAGGCCTCTATTTCTTCTATAAGGGCTTTGGCTGGCTCAACAGGAAAAGGCTGATAGAGAATACACCTACTTCAAAGATCAGGTCGATAGCGATGGGCCTTGTTGAGGTATATGGAGAGGCATTGCCGGCTTTCGGCAAGATCCTGAAGAGCCCACTTTCCGCCAAGGACTGCGTATATTATAAATACAAGATAGAGGAGTATAGGAGAGCAGGGAAGCATAGCACATGGGTCACCGTCAAAGAAGGGGCAGAAGGCATTCCTTTTTTCCTCAGGGATGAGACAGGAGCGGTTCTTGTGGATCCCAACGGATGCGATGCGGACATCCCTCAGGATTTCCAGTTCCAGTCAGGCACAAACAAAGACCCTCCTGCCTCGATAAGGCAGTTTCTTGCCAAAAACGATATGAGCTTTGAGGGCTTTCTTGGGATAAACAAGACCATGAAATATGCGGAATATTATATTGCGCCGAAGGACAAGCTTTTCATCATGGGGAATGCAGGAGACAACCCGTATGTGGAAGAGGCCACAGGCACAGAGAATGCGGCTGATATAATGATACAGAAAGGAGACAAAAACAAGTTCTATTACATCTCGGACAGATCCGAAAAGAAGGTGCTGAAGGATCTGGGGACGAAAACATTCCTGGGAATTTATGGGGGCGCTGCCCTGACTGTCATTTGTCTGGCTGTGATGCTGGGCTATCTGGGGATGCTGTAAAGCCCTTATATTTTATGCGAGTGATTTATTGCTGGAAGTTTCAGGCATATAGAAAGCTTATATATAATATTTCACTAATGTAAAACTATGGCATTTGGACTTGAGCTGATATTCCTGACCATAATTGTGCTGGCTGTGCTGGGCATTGCAGCGTATATTGTTTCGATTTACAACGGCCTTGTCAGGCTGAAGAACGACATCAAAAAGGCATGGGCCAATATCGATGTCCTCCTGAAACAGCGGTCTGATGAGCTTCCCAAGCTTATCGAGTCTGTCAAAGGCTACATGAAACATGAGAGGGAGGTTTTGACATCCCTGACAAAGGCAAGGACGGAATTTCTAAAGGCCAAATCCATGTCCGAGAAAGCCGCTGCAGACGGCATGATAAGCCAGGCCCTGAAGTCCATATTTGCGGTTGCTGAAAACTACCCCCAATTGAAGGCCAGCGAAAACTTCATCCAGCTGCAGAACAGGATATCCGGCCTGGAGAACGAGCTTGCGGACAGGAGGGAGTTCTACAACGATTCGGCCAATGAGTTCAATATAAGAATTGAGTCATTTCCCGACACGATAATAGCGGGCATGATGGGCCTCAGGCAGCCGGCAGAGATGTTCAAGGTGGCTGAGGAAGAGAAAAAGGATGTGGAAGTGAAGTTCTGATTCGACCATTATTTCGGCCGCAACCCGGCCGATCATCCGTCATTGGTCTATCTCGTTATTTCCTGCTGCCTCACAAACTCGTAAAGCTCCCTGGACTTTTTGTTCCTTTCGAAGTGATTTCTTATTGGCTCCACAATTTTATCCAGATAAATGGCAACAGCATTTTTCAAATCAGCAGGGTGCAGCTCCCCTGTCCTGAAGGCATCTTCCAATTCCTTATAATTTCCAAAGGAGATGTCTCCCCCGAATTTTGCAGGCCTCTCTATCTTCATTTCCTTGAAGTGCCTGAATATGATGTATTTGCAGTACTCGAGCATAGGGTTATTATCCACATCCTTTGGGGAGCAGTAGGCCTTTGCGATTTTTGCTTTTATTTCATTGAAACTGTCATGGACGAAGATGGCAGATTCCGGCCTGGATTTTGACATCTTGCTGCTTATTTCAGCATCCATTTCAGCGTTTGTCTCAAAGCCCTCGGCTTGTTTCTTTCCCTGAAGGCCCATGAGCATGTGGTGGTGGACAGCCACAGGCCTTTTCCATTTCATCCTTTCGGCCACTTCCCTTGCGAGGATATTGGCCCTCCTCTGATCCAAACCCAGCTGGCAGATGTCGACATCCAATTCAAATATGTCCGCGGCCTGCATCAGGGGGTACAAATACTGGGCCACTTCCTGCATCTCGCCTTCCTTCCTTCCCATTATGGTGAGGGCTCTTGTAGCCCTTTTTATTGTGGTATTTTTGCCTATTATTATCATTTTTTTCCAGTACTCTCTTTTAGAGCAAATATCACTGGCCCATACCAGTTCTACTTTTGACATATCTATTCCAGCAGCCCTCCACACTTCGACAAAGTATTCGCCAACCTTCCTTATCCTTTCCAGATCGCCGCCCATCTTGTTGTTCACCCATGCGTGCCAGTCGGCAAGGAAGAGCTTGAAATGGACGCCTGCCTTAATCAGGTCTTTCAGGTTTATTGCACGGTATATACCAAAGTGTATCGGGGCCAAACCGGAAGGCTCGAAACCGTCATAGGCCACTGGCTTAGGATTTGTCTCGAGAAGCTGCCTGAGCTCCTCCAGTGTTATTATCTCCTCGCCCACGTTCCTGATAAGTTCCAGCCTGGTTAGAACATCCATATTTACTTTTCTGGGTACCTGATTAATATCCGTATATCCAGTATTCCTGAACCCTCATTCCCCTGCCTGTAAGCATTCCTATTCTTATCTGCTGACCACGGATCTATCACTTCCACGCCAAACTCTTCAATGAGCTTGCCAAGACACTGGGAAATGCGTATATTTATTCGATCAGCAGTGGTGTAAGATGTTTCCTGCAATTTTTCTTCCAATACCCATTCCGGCCTTAAGTAAGCTCCCAAATCATTTGAAAGTTCCTCAAGAAAGGCATATCTGTCAGCAGCCGTATCCTGTCTTCCATCCATACTTGGGCCTTCACGCTCCCTTAATTCTCCTGCCTGCATGTAGTGACTAGCGGCATCAAGCAACTTTTCTGTGATGCATCTGCCTCTTTTCATGCTCCCCCTCCATTTTTACAATCAGTCTTCCGGAATCGGTCAGCTTGGCCACAGGAAAGGTTTCAATAAGCATGAATTCTTTTAGCTGCCGTACCCCGGCCCAGAGGCTCGATCTCGATATGCTTTTTTCTGAGGAAAGTTTGTTTACAAATCTCGTTATTGAAAATCCATGATCGATATCTGCAAGCTCTCTAAGAATCATCCATTGCTTTTCTGTCAAAGAGTGATGGGCAAGAAGCCATATGATATTAGCAAGCCTGCCTAAATCAGGGCCGTTTTCCTTCCCGCTCTGGCAAAGAGCCTCACCTGCTGAACATATTGGAATGGCATCACCATCACCGTTTCAATATAGTGATGCGCAGGCTTATATATCCTTACTATGGCAAATACAGGAGTGGATATGAGGCTTAATGGCTGCTTTCCGTGGACGCCTTTTTCAAGTTTCAATCCGGAAAAGAGTTAAAATACACCCCTCCCTAATCTAACCATGGCCATCAAGCTTCCTGACCCGGTTGGCAGCATGCTTGGGACCAACGGCCTCGAATCCGGCGCTGTGACGAATTTCTTTGGGGGGCCCGGGACCGGAAAGACAAATCTCTGCCTGCTTGCTGTCATGGAGTGTGTAAGGAACAAAGGAAAAGTGGTTTACATTGATACAGAAGGCGGGTTTAGCGCTGAAAGGATCCAGCAGATATGCAGAGGAAATGATATTGATTCTGAGTCTGCTGTGAAAAATATTGAAATAGTGGAGCCGAAGACTTTTGAGGAGCAGAGGAAATGCATACAGCAGCTCCAGGAAAAAGAGGCTGATCTGATAATTGTGGATTCAATTGTTTCCCTGTACAGGCTCGGAAATGATCCCGAGAAAGGAAGGCAGAGCAGGGAAGAATTGCTTGAGGCCAACAGGGAACTCAGCAGGCAGCTTTCCATTCTGTCCAATATGGCAAGACAGAGGAAGATACCTGTCATTGTCACTGCGCACACGTTCAAGAACTGGGAGACAGGGGAGAATGAGATGATAGGAGGGGATGTTCTCAAATACTGGAGCAAGGCCATAATCTTCCTTGAGAGGACGGATAAGCTGTCTGAAAGGAAGGCCACAATTACCAAGCACAGGTTCATGGAGGAAGGGAAAGAGGCCAAGTTCGTGATTGTGGAGAAGGGGATAGAGCCTTCCAAGTTCAAGATTTTCTAGGAATGCCCAAGCTTCCGCAGAGTACCTGTGAGCTACGATTTTGGTTTCCAATAAAAATTCTGCACCGAATATTATCTGAGAGATTATGGGCCCCATAGGCAGTGGATTTTACTGGCTGTCGAAAAGAAAATGGCCGAATCGGTTCACCAAAAGCCCTCTGGGCAAAAGAGCCTTTTCCGGCCTTACCAAGAAGTTCCTTGCAGGCGAAGACCTTGAAGAAGCAGCCAGCGCTGCGAGGAAATATGAGCAGTACGGAATAGCAAGCAGCTTATCCCATGTGGGCGAAGACCTGAAAAAAGAGGAAGATGTTGAGAAGGAAGCTGAAGAAACTATCCGGATAATCAGCACAATATCAGAACAGGGGATTAAGGGAGACATATCGGTAAAGCCCTCGCATTTGGGATACAATGTCAAAGGCAGAGGCGACTTCTGCTATGACAATCTGAAGAGGGTAGTGAGATATGCAAAGGGGAAAGGGGTGAATGTTGAGATAGACATGGAAGGCGGCAAGCTTACTGATTATACCATTGAACTCTATCTGGATTTTCATGAGCAGTACCCTCCCATAATCGTGGCCTTGCAGGCCAATCACGAAAAGGCTGAAAAGCATGCTGAAAAGCTCCTCAGAGAGAACGGCAACATAAGGCTTGTCAAGGGCGCCTACAGCGACCCTAAACATTTCATCACTGGCAGGGTTGAAGTAGACAGGGCCTACAAAAGAATAACGGACATGGCTCTCTATAAGTCGAAATCAGGCAGCTACCGGACCGCAATAGCCACACATGACGCAGAACTGATCAGGCATGCTGAATGGATAATAGGCCACATGGAGGTCCCGAAAGAAAATTACGAGTTCCAGATGCTGCACGGAGTCAGAACGGAAGAGCTCCACAGGCTCGCACAGGGGGGCCACCCGACAAGGGTTTATCTCAGCTACGGCGAGGACTGGTTCCCATACGTCATGCGCAGGCTGGCTGAAAGGCCGTCGAATGCTTTTCTTTTCATCCGCAGCATGCTTCAGGGATAAAGGGCCTTAAAAAAAGGAAATAAGATTTTCTCCCCTTTGGTTTTCAATGGTTTTTTTATCCAATTAAGCTTGGGATGGCAAAAAGGCATTATAAAACAGCAGATAAACCTATAGGTCTTCCATATAGATAGAATATAGCACAAATGGGTATCTGCCAAAAATGAATGCGAATGAGGGAACAGTAAAGTATTTTATACTGTGAAATAGATTGGTATTATGAACAATTTTGCGATAAAGAAGGTGAAGGCAAGATGGGTGCTTGATTCCAGAAGCACGCCTACTGTAGAGGCCGAAGTTCATTCAGGGAAAGGCTCGGGAAGGGCGATGGTCCCGTCAGGGGCGAGCACAGGGACACATGAGGCTTTGGAAATGAGAGACGGGACAAAGGAATTCCACGGGAAAGGCGTAAGGAATGCTGTAGATAATGTGAATAAAAAAATAGCAGAACATTTAGAGGGAATTGATTCGAGAAATCAGGAGCAGGTAGACAGGAAGATGATAGAGTTGGATGGCACCGATAACAAGTCAAAGCTTGGCGCAAATGCAATCCTTGCTGTTTCCATGGCAAATGCGAGATGCGCTTCTTCAGGACTCAGGAAAGAACTTTTTGAATACCTTGCTGGAATGAACAAGGATGATGCAAAGGTTCTGCCTGTCCCCATGATGAACATCATAAACGGCGGCATGCATGCGGGAAACGGCCTTGCGATGCAGGAGTTCATGATACTGCCTTCCGGGATGAAAAACTTTTCAGAGGCCCTGAAGGCAGGAGCGGAGATCTATCACAGCCTCAAGGGATATCTCAAAGAAAAACACGGGAAAGGCGCGATAAATGTGGGCGATGAAGGCGGTTTCGCTCCCCCAATCTCTGACACAAGGCAGGCATTAGGTGCAATAATGAAGGCCATTGAAATTTCAGGATACAGCTCAAATGAAATTAAACTGGGACTGGATGCCGCTGCAAGCAGCTTCTTCAAAGAGGGGCTTTATCATATTGACGGCAAGAAAATTTCTCCGGAAGATATGGCCTCTTTTTATGGCAAGCTATGCGAGGAATACCCAATTGCTTCCATAGAGGATCCTATGCATGAGGAGGATTTTGACGGTTTTAGAAAGGTTACAGAGGCCATAGGAAGGAAGATACAGATTCTGGGGGATGATGTTTTTGTCACAAATGTAAAGAGGCTTTCAAGGGGCATAGAAATGAAGGCAGCAAATGCCTTGCTTCTCAAACTTAACCAGGTAGGAACAATAACAGAGGCCCTCGATGCCTTCAGGATGGCCAGAAAGGCAGGCTGGAATGTGGCCATAAGCCACCGTTCAGGCGAGACAGAGGACAGCTTCATAGCAGACCTGGCCGTTGGCTGGAACGCGGGCCAGATAAAGACAGGAGCTCCTGCAAGGGGCGAGAGAACGGCCAAATACAACCAGCTTCTGAGGATAGAGGAGATGCTCGGCAAAAAGGCGTTATTTGGTGATACAAAACTGTGATAATTCAATATTAACTTCAGTATCGGTATTAGACTTACCTACTATATATACCGGATTTACTTTGATATTTTGTATCCGAATTCTTGCATCTTAATGATATCTGAGTCTGAAACCAGAAGATATAATGTATATCCTTCCGGACAGCTGCAAGCACGACAAACTATCTCATGTGTCTGTTTTGATTTGATATCGAATATGGTAATTTTCTGTTTCTTGTAATAATCCTTGATTATTTCGATTTCTGATGGCTCGAGTTCTGGTGTCTTGGAACTTTTTGGATATGAATAAAAATCCATATTGTTGGACTTGAGCCAATCAATTTCCCAAGGGTTTCCCAAACACTGGACTGGATCTGTTTCCATCCAGATTCTGCCGGCTTGTCTGGACAAGAGTACTGGATTTATTGACTGGAAAAACATAAAACTTGCTGATAGAAGCGCAAGTAGAAATACAATAACGGACCAATAAAATATTTTTTTGGGCTTCACCATAAATTTGATTATATCTGCTCCTATAAAATTCTTCTGAAAATTGTCTGACACTTGAAATCAACAGTCATTTGACTCTGTATATCGCAGCGCTCCTGTTGTCGGTAAATGCCAGCTCAAAGCCGTCTATCTTGGAGAGGTTCAGGATCTGGAATATCAGGCTTGTGGAGTTGATCGCTATCGGCCCTATGCCGGTGTTGACTATCTCATGTGGCGTGTTTGTCACGTTGTACATGACCCACGTCCTGGATACATCGAAAGCGCCGACAAGCACGTATCTGGAGCCGTATTTCTGCATAATCTGCCTAGCCTTTGGATAATCGCTTGTCGAAAAGATTGCTGCAAGATCTGATATCCTGCTGTCCTCCTCCAGATCTCCTGCTGCCACGGAATCCCATTTGCCTGTGCGGGAGTATTCCGCAACGCTGAATAGTATGCTCTTGGATGGCGCATAGGCCAGGGCTTTCCTGTCTGAATATCCCCTTATGGTGTGGCCATAGTCCCACCAGCTTGTCACCACATCTCCAGGCAGGGTATTGTTCCTGAGCCACTCCAGTGTCTCGATAAGCTCAGGGAAGAATATGTACCTGTACTTCCTGCCGTCTGATGTGTACTCTATATCTACCGAATAAGTGTTGTTCTCAACAATCCTTATCAGCCTCGCGCCGTTTTCAAGAGCGAGGCTGTCATTTGAGAGATTGCCTGCCTGGACTGGCTGCGGCGGCTTTTCAGCCGACTGGGGAGCAGTATTGCCGGGAATGTTCAAGATATATATCACGATTGCAGCGCTCACGGCCAGGCCTATAAAAACTGCTATCAGGATGTCGGAATGCTTTGACAATTCAGATGCTATCCCCTTTCCGTCTGATGTCATTGGTACATGATGTATCAGGGGTATTTAAGCTTGGATTTCCAATCTCTACCCTATACTTTCTGGCTAGCATTTTGCGCACAGAGGGCATATGGCGAAAGAGCTGCGGTCTGCAATGGGGACGGTATATGTGCATGGGGAATACGATATCGGGTTAAGGACCGGACTCGAATCATCCCCTTATAATGTCGACCTCTTTCTGCTCAATGATGGCAATTGGGCAGATGCAACGCTCGTGAGGACCCTTGAATCGTGCGAAGACGAAATGACAGCAAGGGAGATGCACTACAGATATTCGAACAATTATGACGGGTGCAGAAAGATTGCCGAAGAGTTTTTGTTAAGAAATTACGGATTATCGAAAAAAAGATAGGAAAATTTCAGATGGATTCCTCTATCAGTTTTGTGACCTTTTCCTTCCCTGCAAAAAGTATGAACTGCGCCAGTTTCGGGCCATGATCCTTGCCGACAAGGATTGTGTAGCAGGCCCTGAAGAATTCCTTTGCTTCCAAATTATTCCTTTTTATTATTGAATAAATCTTCTCCTCCAGTTTTTCCTCTTCCTCATCCGGGAGACTGGTTAACGCGTGAAGCAGGTCTGCAAGCGCATTTCGCAGGCCAGCCTCAAGGCGCACCTTTTCACTTTTTTCCCTCAAAGAAAACCTGTACTGCTCAGGGGCAAACTTCCTTACCCAGCTTGAAGCGTCATTCAGCCTTTCAGTAATATAGGCCTTTTCTTCCTTGCCAAGCTTCCTTGTTTTCCCTGTCTCCTGCAGTTTCTGAATTGCCTTGCCAATATCGAAATTTGTGGTCTGGATCACCATGGAGGCAAAGGAGAGGGGAATCCGGGGCGGCAGATTCTCTGGCAGCTTTCCCACATGGGAAAGCTCGTATATCCTTTTTTCCTGCTTCAATTCCTTTTCGTTCTCGATTTTTTCTGCCCCGAAATAGATCCTTTCGGTTCTGTCGTAGCTGTCATAGAGAAGCAGGAGCTTGTTTGTCCCATAGGGGTCAAAGTCGATAACGGCATGCGGCCTCGTCCTGACAAGAAGGTATCTCAGTATCTTGGCCGACAATATTTCGGATATCTCCCTGAAGCCCACTCCGACGCCTTTTGAGGTGGACATCTTTGCCCCCCCTACAGTGAAGAATTCATATCCCTTGCCTATCTCAGACCTGTCTGAGGGATATGGGGGAGGATAATTGAATATTTCAGAAGCTATTCTTATGGCCACTTCCCTTGCCCCGCCCTTGGAGAAGTGGTCCTTGCCTGCAGTCTCAAAGACAACACCCACTGCCGGCCACTTTGCCGCCCACTCGACTTTCCACGGCAGCTTGCCGCTCCCGTTGTATGGGGAGATTTCCCCCTGATGGCCGCAGCCCTTCGCCCAGTCGACAAGATGAGGGGAGCATGTGTATTTGACAATTTCCCTTTCCCCGTCCCATTCATAGGCAGCAGTTGTCCCTATTTTGCCGCAATTCCCGCATATTGGATTGAAAGGGAGCTTGTCATTTGCCTTTCCGTAGAGTTTCTTGTATATCTCCTGTATTTTCCGGAAATTGTCAAGGGCAAGCCTGATATAGGGGTTAAAATCGCCGTTTTCGTAATGTGTGGAAGTCCTTTCCAGAACAACCTCTATCCCGAAGTCAGGGAATTTTTCGGCAGAGTCCATGAAATAGTATTCTGCGAATGAGGCGTACCCCTTAACCGGGCTGGGGACGTCCTTCATGGGCATGCCCATGAAAGGCAGGAATTTCTTCCTGTCGAGGCCTGATGGGATGGCATCCATGGGGTCCATGTCGTCAGAGCTGAGGATGAACCTTGCCCTCATGCCCATGCTTCTCATGGCCTTGGCCACAGTGTCATGGATTATCCATCCTCTTCCTGAGCCGATATGTATCTTTCCTGAAGGAGTTTTCTCGTCGTAGCAGATGTAGCCTTTCTCCTTCACGACCTTCTGCAGAACAGGCTCTCTGGAAACCCTTTCCTTCACGGCAGCAGCTATCTGGTCGGCCCAGAAAAGGCTTTCTTCAGGCATATGTAAGAAATATGCCGGGGTGATTTTTAAGCGAAGTGGAAGTCTATTCACCCAAAAATAAATAAGAAGACAAGGAAAATAAATCCGCCTATAAAGAAGCTTGCTGCATTCATGAGAAAGCTGAGGATTAAGGCCTTTTTTAAGGGAAAAAGATTCCTGTTTACGAAATGCAAAAGAGCTCCTTCGAAAAGGACTGCGAAAATCTCGGCGAGAATAATCATATTTATTGGACTGAGCCCGGCTGAAGGGATGATAAACCAGACCAATGGAAATGAGATTATATTAGCCACGGATACTGTGGATAGAACTCTCTTTAGGAATTTGGAATACTTCTCTGCATAATCTTTACCTCTCCTCATGTAAATGAAAACAACAAGAAGCTCTATAGTCAATGTAATGAACAATGCTATGACGAATATCCGAAGAGCGTCGCTCGCCAATGTCGTCTCTCTTATTTCGATAGTGCCTGAGGAAAGGAGATTGGCATAATAATTGCTGTGAAAGTTTTTTCGTTCAACTTCACCGCTTATGAACGTCTTTTCGAGGGAGGGCACATAAACTGCAAGCCTGAAAAGGGATGGAGGATGGTAACTGAAGTGACAACTGCTGTATCTGCATTCCCCTCCCCATGCCAACGCGGCAGGCTGCCAGTAGCAGTTTTTGACCGGATCAAATTCCTTAATGCCGAACTTTTGAGCAATAATAGCATCTTTTATCCTCTCTGGCTGAAGCCCAACTATCGTATCGCAGCCCAGCATCCTGGCATAAAACAGATTGTCGTTTATTCTTCCACTGTTATAATTGACATAGATATCAACTGTAGCCTTTGGACCGATGTCAGCATAAGCCTGCGCTGCTAACAGGAGAGGAAGAAAAAGTATGATGATAAAGCTTTTTCTCATATAAGATATTTGGCAGGATTTGGTTAAAAATGATATAAAGCCATCAAAGATATTGCTCTTCTTCTATTTCTTCCCCTTCCTTCTCGAATCTGGCTTTCTTTCTTGCCTTCTCTGGATCTGAAGGAGCAGTTTCGGTTTTTGCTGGCACTGTGACGCTCTTCACCTTTTCCTCCCCTCTTGCGGTCACAACTGTGTGCCCATGCTGTTCTCGTATTCCGTTATCGTGCTTTGGCTCATTCCTTTGCTTTTCGGCATCCGATGCGTCTTTTCCTGCTGCTGCAGCATCGGCCTTTTCGATTGCGGCCATGTGCTCGGCCTCTTCAAGATGGTTTACGGCTGCTTCGTCGGGGCCTGCTTTTTTGGCCTGGCTCTTCTGCCACTGCTCAAAGGCAGAGGCAAGCTTGGCTTTTATCTTCTCCTTCTCCTGCCCAAAGTAGGCATCGAATTCCTTGGTGAGCCCGAGTATTTTGGTGTTGCCTTTCTCCGCCCCTCTCACAAGGCCCATCTTTTCCAGCTGTTTTACATAGGCATAGGCCTTGTTTCCCTGAATCCTGATTATTTCTGCCTGCCTGACAGGCTCCCTGTAGGCTATCAAAGCCAGGGTTCTCTTGCACCCCTCTGAAAGGTCAGCATATGGCGACAGATGGGAGACTTTTGGCTGCAGATCCTGCCTGGCCTGCATCTGCCAGCCCTCATGGGTCTGTATGATTTCTATCCCCCTTCCCTCGTATTCCTTCCTTATCTCTTCAAGCAGCTGCCTGACATAGCCCAAAGAGCTTATGCCAGCTATCCTGCCAATCTCCTCTATCTTCAGGGGCTTCGGGGACATGAAGAGGGCCGCTTCAACCAGCTGCTTTTCCATGAGAAATAATAGGCTAAAGGAGGTTAAATTGCTGAACTCACTTTGGCTTTTCCTTCATCCTCTGGGCCCTTTCCCAGAAGGCATGGCTGATGACGACAAAGAAGGCAAGTATCATTATTTCAAGGACAAGCTGGGTGGAGAATGCCCAGAACTGCGACAGGGAAAGATGAACGGCTGAAGAAAGGGCCGCAAGAACCAGGACAAGGCTTATAAGGAGGTTTGAGTTGTAGCTTTCCTTTATCCTGTAGCTTGCAAGGAGCGTCAGGCTCACTATTATAAGGATAAGGCTCATGAGCAGGCTGTCGAATACTTTTATGCTGCTGACGATTACAAGTACAATAAACAGCAGCATGGCGGCATTGAGAAGGCCGTAATAGCCGAGGTTTTCAAGGTACTTCATTATTTTAATTGGGCTTTGTGGTATAAATGGCAGACCTGACAGTATCAGATAGCCAATGCTCTGTGCCGGCTGTATTGCAAGAAAGATGGCCTCTATTCTGGCCTATAGGCTAAATCAGGTGTGTCCATGGGAAAACAGGGGTTCAATTCTCCCTCTTCTTGACGAATATCTCGTCGAAATACTTCTCCTGCCTGCATGCCACTTTCTTCTCGTGATCAAGGTAGATGAGGGGGAGGAAAGCATTCACCACTTCCTCCCTCTCCCACTTCGGCACTATGCTCGAGAACTGGACCTCCTCCTTCTTCAGCCTTGCCATCAGGCTGTCAATCTTCCTGTACAGGCTCTCTATCCTCTGGGATATGTTCTCCCTGGTCAGCTTCATCTCGAATGTGGCCCTTGAAAGCTTGGTATAGCGCCTCTGCTCTGTTGACATGGCTCTCTTCAACGCCCTCACAAGATCCTCGACCATTACCTTCCTCCTCGGCTGCCTCCTGGAGGGTATGTCAAAAGCTGCTATATCCAGCTTCTCGCCTGAGCCGTTCTCTTCTCCAGGCTCCATTTCCCCATCAGAAAGCATCTCTGCCTGGGGCTCAAGGAAGTGGAGATGGTCAGACTTCATCCTGAGGAGTATGGCCGCTATTATCACATACTTGGCCGGTATCTTGAAGTCAAGCATATCCAGCCTCTTGATGTGGCTTACAAAGGAATCGGTAAGGGCATTGAGATCGATGTCCCAGGGGTCAAGGGCCTCTATGGCGATTATCTTGTAGAGCACCTGCTCCCACGGGTAGTCATTGACAATCATGTCCAGAATCTGCCTGGCGTCCATAATAATATTATGGAGGGGGCATATATTATTGGCGGCTGGCAAGCTGCCGTCTGTCGGCTCATGTTCTGCAAATGCCGGGTTTAGACAGTTGGGGGGGCGGTGGAGGTGGTGCAGTCGAAAGAGCTGGCAGACCTGCCCAACTCGTCTGCGCAGCTTCTTGTGATTATCTGGTTGTTTTCCTTCGCAAAGGGCTTGGGGATCTCCCAGTCAATAGGCATCGTGTTCAGGCTGGCGCAGGTTGCCCTTGCATTGAGCTCGCAGTTCTTACGGAATTCAGCCAGCACGCCCACATTCCCTGCGCTCTTGGCGAATATTGACAGCACGACTAAAGCGACAACCAGTATGACAAGGGCTGCGACAACAATCCACATCGTCTGGCTGAGGCCTTTGACCATATATAATATTATATGTGACAGGGGGTAAATAAGTGTTTTCTATCCGCTCTCCGGAGGTATTGCATAACCATAAGCGGCGCATGATATGTTTTCTGTCTTGGGAAATGTGACATTGTAGCAGCTGACGGGCTTATCCGTTACTGTTTCTGGAATGGGTATCAGCCAGTCGATTGGCAAAACTTTCAAGGATTGGCAGCTTAATCTTGCTTTCAGTTCGCAGTTTTGTATAAATTTGTTCTTATCTCTGTCAATAGGTGTGGGAATTGGTGTGAGTAGGGCAAATGTCAACAAAAGAACAGCCAGAACTATAAGAAAGAGTATTATGATCCACATGGCCTTTTTGCCTGAACTGTTCCTATTTCGTCCTGCTCTGGATTTATGGATGTTTATAGCTATCCGCTCCTGTTGCCGATGCCTGTCTCGCACTTGCATACGCCCGGCTTCATGCATCCCGGGAACTGGGAATAAGGCCTGGAGGAGCCTTCGACGCAGACGGACTGCCAGACCCTGCATGCGTCAGAGCATGTGTCGCCGCTTGCAATCTGCTGGCTCAGGTTTGCGACGGGCCTGAAGACGCTTGTAAAGCTTCCCATAAGGAGAAGGGCTATGACAAGGGCTACAAGAACAGCGGCAATAATCCAGACTGTGTTGGAGAGGCCTTTTTCAGAAGGCATAAGGGCTCTTTTATGGATTCTGCGTCGGAGGCACAGGGAAGCCATAGGCGCTGCAGTCAGGCCTGGCGGGAGGGGGTGCAACTGCATTATAGCAGCTGATAAGGGTTTGGGAGCCTGATACGGCCTTTGGAATCTGCCAGTCTATGGGCAGGACTCCCAGGGACGAGCAGCTTGCAGTGGCCGAAAGCCTGCAGTTCTGAACGAATTGCACGGGGATGTTCCCTATTGATTTGCTGAAAATTGTAAGGATGACCAGCGCGACAATCAGGATGACGAGGGATGCGACAACAAGCCACATTGTGTTGGAAATGCCTTTTGCCATATTTTAATAATTGTGCGCTACCCTCTTATATAGGTTCGAAAGAGCCTGACTATCCGCACTATATACGGCAGGCCGGCAAGCAGAAGGCAGTCATTTGGCCGTGAAAATTGAGCAGTCCTTTATGCCTGTGGCCTCAAGGCATGTCCTGTCGCCTGAATCAGTCCTGATTCTGGCCGAATCCCATCCCACAGGGAGGGAACCTGACTGGCATGTCACCGCAGCGCTTGTCCTGCAGCTTTCTGCGAAGCGGCTTATGCTGACTGCCACATTCGTGAACATGGTGAGGACTATGATTGCCACGACAAGGACTACCAGCGCAGTCACAATGAGCCACATTGTTTCCGAGAGGCCATGAGCCATATTACAATTTTGCACTTCAGGGGTTAAAAATAGGGGTGTCAGATTTTGCATTGCAGCCAAGCTGTTCTTGTAGCTTGATTGAATGCCAGAAGCATATTATCCGTATATCCGACAACTATTCACTACTGCAAGGATACACCTGTATATTCAAATGATATTCAATAGATAAGCTTTATATTTACAAAGAATATACAGTCAGTATACAACCAATGGGACGAATTATTTCTATTAAAGGAGGGATGAAAAAATGAAAGCTTTTGATAGACTTAGGAAGGGCCAGGTAAACGTTTTCGGCAGGACCATTCCTTTGGCATTGCTTGCGATTGCAGCATTGGCAATACCAGTTGCAGCATTGCTTTTAACGTATATCCAAGTTACGGGCACAGCGCAGGTGAAGCAGTCAGTGACACTTAACGCCATGGAAAGCACATTTAAGTACAACATACTATCTCTGCAGAACTTTTCTGGTCAAGGTATAACATCCTTCAGCTGGTCGACGAACAATACAAATGTTCCTGGAGGGAAGATGGTTGGTGGCGACGAGCAGGATGTAGGCCTGCTTTTGAGCAACTATGCAGAAATTGCAGCAAACACCACTATCGACGTGCAGACAAATTATACTAATTCCACAGGAGGACCAATTGGAGGTGTTTATCAGAACTGTATAGATGTCAATGTAACGATATGGAACGAATTTACACCTTCAAACAATGTGAATTGTACGGCTGCTATAGGAAACGAAGCTTTGTGCAATTCTTTTGGATACTGTACCTATAATACTACCAGTACTATCTGCAAAGGAAATGAGATGTGCAAAGGCAGTCAGGTATTATCATCATGCAATCTTACTGCAGACAAAATAACAACAAACACCCCGATAACAGTCGCAGCAAGACCAAACCAATTGGATCCGACAATACCTAGAGAGGACTGGATATGCATAAAGCACGAGTGGCACATAGCTGCTGTTCCTGGGACATATGGATTCAACGTGCAAATTAAGCCCTAGCAATCATGATAGGATATTTTCATTCTTTTTTTTGATTTAGTTATTATCACCGAAGGTAATACATTGCCTTCGTTATTATAGAAAATGATGGAAAAATATGGAGAACGAAATAAGCAAATGGAGTAGGATATGGCTTCTTTTATCGCCAGTCTTTGCCCTAGCTATCCTTTCTTTATACATAACAGTCACTGGTTCTGCACAGCTTGACGCCAATCCTGATATTGCTGCCTGGTGGTCCTTCGAGGAAGGCTCAGGTAACA
Source organism: Candidatus Aenigmatarchaeota archaeon (assembly GCA_016185435.1). GTDB lineage: Archaea > Aenigmatarchaeota > Aenigmatarchaeia > QMZP01 > QMZP01 > JACPNN01. Next base: position 32,406 of record JACPNN010000004.1, read on the forward strand.
CGACTGACGATATCTCTCAGAACATCAACACAGGAACTCTAAAGCCTGACTGCTCGACTTCAAACTGCCCTACGTGGGTAACAGGGAAGAAAAGCAATGGAATGCAGTTTGACGGAGTGGATGAGTATATAGATATACTTCCTTCATCAAGCTTAGACTTAGTTTCCAAAATTTCCATAGAAACATGGGTAAACCATACTGTATCAGCCTCACAATTTATAGTTAGCAAAAGAATTTCAGGGAGTGATGATGCATATGAGCTTGCTACCTGCACTTCACCAGTTGGAGAAGCTTGTTTTGCTGTATTTATTGGCAATGTGAGAAAATTTGTTGAATCTGATGAGGCTCTTTCATTAAATACATGGCATCATATTGTCGGAACATATGATAGCATAAACCTTAAAATCTACGTTGATGGTGTTCTGAAGAACACTGTACCTCAAACTGGAAACATCGATACAACAACTGATCCTGTAAGAATCGGCTGGGGATACGATAATAGCTATGCATGGAAAGGTGTAATCGACAATGTACGCATCTGGAACCGTGCCTTGACAGCAGATGAGGTAGCAAGCCTTTATGCAAAAGGTGGGGGCTGATATGAAGGGAATACCGCCTTTAATAACAGCGATTTACATGGTATTCATAGCCGGCAATGCTACCGCTGCATCAAATATAACCATACAATCCGATATCCATGTCGATATACTTGACGACTTCAATGATGTGTTCGTGGCAGGGGGCCAAGAAAATGCAATTTTCAAGCTTACCAATACCCTCGGCATTGACTTAAGCATAGTTCTTATGATATTAGCAGTCAATGTCACTAACGATATCGACCAGAATGAATTTGGACTTGCGGCAGTAATTGACGGCACTCCTTTCAATTGCCAGAAACAGGATCCATTCCTTACTCCATATCCTAGGAATTTCGAGAGATGGGAATGCAGAACAGTCGGCGGAAATTACACGCTTCCTGCTCTGGCGACAAGAAATCTAACGCTAACCTTCAGCCTGAATATAGCGGCATCACCTCAGCCGGCAATCAACTATACGTTAGACATCAAGGTAGCTGATGTAATACCGCCGAGAGTCGCGTCAATGAGCATAATCCCAATTGTCCAGCCGGACCTTGTCGGACCTGGACTGCATAGCCTAACAGTCACGTTCAATGAGGAGATGGACAATTCAACACCTTTGAATGCCACATTCAGCCCTATTTTCGGCCCTTATGGAACAGAAAATGAGATCAATTCTATAGAAAATTCAACACTGATCCCGAATGGCTGGATTGATAACAGGACGTGGAGGGGGATATTTTTGATTACAGCCTCGACACCCAATGGGCGACACAGAATAAGGCTGACGGGAGCAAAGGACGTATCGGGAAATATTATGGCCATGAATACAGTAGGATCTTTTGTGGTTGATACGCAGGCGCCGCAGATAACGGCTGCTTTCTCACCAACAGTCTACTCCAGCCAAAATCTTACCCTCTCAGTTGATGCCTTCGATCGAGGGGTAGGCATAGAGTCTGCAGAGGTGGAGATTGGCTCAAGTGTGCCCCCTACTCCATACAACCTTAGTTTCGGCTTTGGAAGGCTTAGATTTCCGCTTGACATCGTACTCTTTCCTCCCCGCTTTGTCCAGATAGAAAGCTGGTTTACCAACATCACAGCTGGAAATATTTCGAATGGCTCGCATACAGCCACCTTCAGGGTAAGGGACAGGGTTGGAAACGAGAATACGACAGATATTCAGTTTGAGGTTCTTGCCAATACAAAATCCATAGGAGGCAAGATAGCATTCCTTTGCAGGAATAACCCTGTTTTTATCGGAGGCAACTTTACATGCAACTACAGGATTGAGGATGAGGTCATTGCATGGCTGAGGAGCAAAGGCTGGGCAGTGGACGTCAAAAGATACAATACATGGACAGAGGCTGAGCTGGCGACAAGAAATCTGATTGCGTGCAGCGACGAGCTGTTTGCATGCAATCCTAGACCAGGGAGCGCTGCTTATAAGAGACACATACTTTCCGGCCAGCCTTTTGCCGAAATAGCCGATTCGAGATTGATAATGGGGGCAAGAAGTTTTGGTTATTCTTTATCCCCTGCATCGTTTTCAAGCCAGATATCCACAAACCTGTTCATAACCCAGGCAGATCCTATAACATCGGGCCACTTTCTTGGGCAGCCTATATTCGCCTCCCCGAAAAGGGTTGGAATTCTGCTTGATCTGTTTCTAAGACCGGAAGCCATTGATTTGGCCGATTTTGGAGGCGCCCCGGCAGGCATTTTAGGGAGTTCAGCAATTTTCAGGGTTAATAAAATAGGATCCCATGGAAGGTATTTGTGGCTTGGCTGGTTCAGTTCAGACGCTTTGCCTGCAGATCTGAACATTAAAGGAAATGAATTCTTCCAGAAATCTGTGAGCTGGACGCAGTGCGGAAATGCACTCGGATGTGTGTGATAAAGCAGGCTATCTCATATACAACTCAATTACGCACCTTCAGTAGCTAAAATTTTTTATACATTTATATCCTTTCCCTGAGGACTATTTTTCCATCTTTTATGTATGCCTGTTTCTGCGTACTGCGGTACAAAATCCAGACAAAAGCACTACACATAGGCTACATAATTTTTTATACTAACAGGAGGAGACATTTACAGGCCTGTGGTAAAAATGGTCGGAACCTTTTCAAGCTTAACTATTTTGGCATACGGAACGAGGATGCCTGCAATACAAGCTCTTTCATTCTCCTTTGTGCAACCAATGGGAGGTGCGCCGAGCGAGGGGCGCATTATCAAGGCAGTTTTACAAGCCTTGGGGCGGCCGGATCTGGATTTTGTCATGGCATGGAATGACAGACAGCTGAAGGCCGCCCTAAGTACCCAAATAAAGGAGGTGAATGAGAAGTGAAAAATGTAATCTTCTATGGATTATTTTTTGCGTCACTGCTGACAGCATTTGCGGCTGCTACTCAGGTAGGAAACGTTGGCGTAGGCGCAAAGCCGGGAAATGGAGATCCTCAGATTTGCATCAAAAGCAGGAGTGTTTTAATAAGCCCGGGAGACTTCTTTGGCTTCGGATCAGGGAGCCCGACAAAATTGGGGGCAAATGCCCCGACAATCAATGTGCTGAACCTGAGGCCGGGAAGCTATGCTTTCAACGGGGAGCAGATAGAGTTCTTAGTGATAGTAAGGGACCCCAACGGAGCTATTGATATAGGACAGGCATATGTGCAGGTAAACGGCTCATTGCAGCTTGTGTGCTCCCCTGAAGCACTTCCAGCAGACAATACGAGCACAACAGAGAGGGAAGATACCTGCAATGGTCTGAGGCCGACAGGGAATTCGAATCTTACGAACGGCATTCTGGACAACCAGACAGACAAGGCATTCAGGTGCACGTATACTGTAGAGCCGACAAATCCTGACACTCCTAGCAATGTCAGCGTCGGGGTGAGGGATGCGAGTAATATAATCACAAGCAGCATATACAGCGAACATTGGATATTCAACCCAACCGTCAGCATTGATGTGAGGTCAAGTGACGGCCAGAGCATACTATTTGAAGATGCTATGCCAGGAGAGTTCGCTCACAGCCTGAACAGGATATTTGTAGAAAATACAGCAAACAAAGTAGCGCTTTGGGTTTTCATCGCGATGACTGACCTGTTCTCCACGAGCGGACCAGTCCTCTGCCCGGATACGAATAAGCTGGATGTTGAGGGAAGTTCAGCAAATAACCTTACAGGCGTCTATTACAGAGCAAGGTCAGGAACGCTCCAGACAAACCTGCCGAGCGGATTCGGAGATCCTGCGTTTCCTGGAGACAATCCTGCCGAAGGGTGGGCGCATATAACAAATCCCAACACGAACTTCGACTGCAGCTATCTTAGCATCCTTACTCTTGGCACATGCTCAGGTGGAAGGCCATTATTCGATGCAAGCTTCCTGCAACCGGGATTGCCCTTCCAGCTAACGGGATGGGCGAACAATGTGCTGCTTCCGACAGGACTGGCAGAGGTGGAGTTCAAGATACTGTTCCCAAAACCGTGCATAGGAAACTTTGACGACACTGCTAATAACCAGATACTTGTGTACGGAAAGCCGATATAGGCGGAATTATCTTCTTTTTGTTTTTCCTTTTTTTTATTTTTGAAAAGTGCAGGTGTACGAATCCATTAGATTGCTATTTATAATCAGAGAGTTCATATCATTCAATATCAGTGGGCCCGTAGCTCAGTCTGGTAGAGCACCTGGCTTTTAACTCACGTTAAAAGCATATCGATGGCCTTCCGGCCAGATGATAGGAACTTGGGGAAGATACCAGGGAGTCGAGGGTTCGAATCCACCCTTCTTTTCCAAAAAGAAGGGTAGGGTATCCAAGAAAAGGGAATATAAGTGTCGAACATGAAATAACAAGTTTAACACTGGTATTGTCTTTTCTTTTGGGGTAGGGCGGTAGACCTTTTCTTTTCATAAAAGAAAAGGGAATGCGCAGAAAATCCCTCCGGGCTCATTTTTCTTCTTTTTCTCCGGCCATATGCTGCCGTGGACAATAATAGATAAGAAAGACGACTCACAAGTAGCGAAAGGTTTAAATATCTATAGGCCATACTATAAGTAGCCTTTATGGCTGACTATATACCAGAACACAGGTTGACAACATGCCAGCAAGCACGACTATATGGGTGAGCAGGGAGACGAAAGGCTTGGCGGACAAGTTCAAAGGCAGCAGGAGCTACAACAAATTCTTCACGGATATGATGGAGCTGTATGCGACCGGCCAGCTGCAGAAGCCTGTTGTCATTGTGCAGCAGCCCAAGGAAACGAAGCCTGTAGTCTTTGTCCAGCAGCCAAAGCATGCTGAGCCCGTGGTTGTTTTGCAGCCTTCTCAAAAAGCTGATGTTTCTGAAATCAAGCCGGAGCTCCAGAGCCTTAAAGAGGCGATACAAGCAAGGGAGAGGCATATTGAAAGGGATCTGGAGATGAAGCAGGCATATTCAAAGGAGAGTTCAAGGACATGGGCGGACATGAAGCATTCCCTTGAGGCAAGCTTCCATGATGCGATGCATCAGGCATATTATGATGTCATGCTGATAGCGAAGAGGGAAGCGAGAAAGGCGCTTGAAAACAGCTCTGAGACAGTAAGGCTCATTGCCGAGAGAGAGGCCCAGAATGCGAGCTATTCATACTTCCAGACATACGTCAAGCCATATGTGGAAAGGGCCGGACAGAGACCATCTGCCTGGAGAACAAGGGCGGAAGGCTACTGCCATGAATGCGGAAGGCCTATGCCGACAAGAGTAGAGCAGGCCAAGCCTCTTGTTCTGGAAGAGAGGCAGCTGAACAGGAATATGTTTAGTATGCTGGTTTGATTTTTACCCTGTTATCAGACCTATTATGAAACAAAAGGCTTTTGTTCCGCTTTCAAACGCTGAGAAGCTATACAAGCTTGCAGAAATATTCGAAAGGAAGTACAAAGACTTTGCGCTCAAGCTGCTGGAAGAGGCGTCAGAAACCAAGGATTTGGAACCCGGCATTGACGAGAGATTTTGCAGAGTATATAATGGGGTACCTTTTTATGTGATGCCTCATGGAAATGAGATATCCGTGCATATCAGAACGACGCTAAACTATGCTGACAAGAGAACGAATATCATTGATCAAGCATATCTCTGCATTCTGAAGGAACTCAAGAAAAATGTTGTCGGCACAGACAATGTCATATTCTATCCTGCAATTGGAGGCGATGGCAGGGTGGGAAAAATATGGTCGCCCGAGGTCGTTATAGGTATTGACCCGACCATGGCACCGGAAAGGTTTTCTCATCTGGACAATGTCCACATAATAAATGGAAATGCTGAGGATGCTGACAGTATCAAGAAGGAGCTTAAAGGGCGGAGGCTGCCTATGAAGGGAAACATTTTGGTTGCCAAAGGAACTGATATAATATATGAATCTCCTGTGGACCAAGAGATAAGTGAAGAAGAATATCGGGAATCAATGAAAAGGCAGACCAGGAATTTAACCGATAGCTATCTTCGCCGGAATGGAATTATTCTGGCAATGAATTCGAGAGATGCAGACTTCTACAAACATGCAGGTTACGAAGAGGTACAGGTTTTTTCGGAAGGATTTCGAAAAGCACTGGACTTATGGAATGAAGTTCTGGATAAACTTCCCGGTCCTGCCACTGGAATGTGGCTGGCTAAGGATGTCAAGGGATTCATTAACAGGTGAAACTTATATCTATATACAACTAATTCGGTAGGAAGCGCCCACGCCGAGAAACTTAGGAATGTAAAATCCCAGTCATCAGGTTAGCCTATAGTTGGAAGCTTGATTAAAAAGAGCCACGAAATCGGACTTTCAAAGGTGCACCGAAAAGCTTAATAATGGATCATTTACTACTTTAAGATGATAAATCACAATTATGAAGATCATGTGAAGGCAAAGGCAAGGGAGGAATTGCAATATTTCATCAAGCAATTCCATTCCAAGGCCAAAAGAAGGAAAGGGTTAAAGGTTGCCACATTCTTGGGGCCAACACCTGAGGAAGAGTTGGACCAGATATGGGATCCTTTGGATATACAAAGACAAAATATAACATGCTTAGAGGCTGATCCGTATGTTGCCAAGCTGATTGAATCTAGGAAAACTGGAACAAGAGTTATTCTCAAAGATGCAAATGATTTCTTCAAGCAAACTGATGATGTGTTTAATGTCATAAACCTAGACTACGATCAAACTTACAACATGGGGAATAGACAAACATTGTGGTATATTGCAGGTAGAGGCATACTTGGCCATAAAGGCGTCTTAGCCACATGGTTTGTAGGGGCAAGGGAAGCCGATCAAACAAAAAGCATCTTCAATATTGAGAAATATATAGTCTCCGACGAGAGAGTAAGAGGTAAATTTGCTGATTTTACAGAAGCTTTTGAACGCAATATCGACGCCGGTAAGCATGTAGCTTCTCTCTTGAAAGAGGATAAGAATATTTTAGGAGCTCTGCAGGAAAGAGGGGATATGATTTCTCGATTGATTCTCAGGGACTTTAGGCACGGCAAACAAAACATCGAAGCTCATCCATTGTCAAGACTGAATGGGGTGAAAGAGAATTATGACGCACTTTGGGAAAATTCTCTGAAGGAGGTTGAGGTTACTGCAGAAATATTGGGCGTAGTTCCGAATGAAGAGTATTTCAAGTCAGTTATTCATTCAAATAAAGGCCCACTTTTGATTGGATCACTTATCGAACACACAATTGTCCCCAAACTTCTAAAACATTATAAGAAAATTCAAGGAATAAATTTCAAATACGGATCTGAGGAAGGAAAGAGGTTCGACAGTCAACTTTCCTCGCAAATACTTGTTAACCTCCTGTCTCACGGTAGGAAAGGATATGATTGTGAGTCAAACCATAGATTGAAATACGTGAGCAAGAGAGGTACGCCTATGTTCGTTGATTTCTTCTATTTCAAAATGGATGACAAAGGGCCTTTTGAAAGATTCATATCCTATAAATTGAGGGATGATGACAGCATAGTCTTCGAGGTCCATCCTTTGTCTAATGAAGAAATGAAAGAACTAGACATGTACGTTCAAAGAAAATATGCATCAGTACACAGAGCAGATAATCTGCCTCCAAGAATCTACCTAGGATCATCTTGCACCAGGCCAAGCAAATTACAGATAGAAAGAACCCAAGAGGAGAAAGAAGGGATCTATTTCTTCCTTGAAGAAGGTTTCCCTGATGATGACATTATAGGAACATATGATGGCCTAACAAGACAGGAGCTTGCAGCCTACAAGGCCCATTTGACCATGAGAAAGAGGGAATCTAGATTGCCTTTGTCCTAGGTTTTCTTCTTTAAGTGGACGATGGGCTTCTCCTCAATCGTCCTGCACGCTCTGACAAGCCTTCCCACCTCCTCCTCATCCAGAATGAATGCCGAATCAATTATTTCTTCCGCAAGCAGCTTGCTGACACAGGCCTTGATCTCGTCCCCATGTTCAGGACTGATGATGGGCCCTTGATTAGTTCTCAGTTTACAGCCTTCCCAACTGCCAGAAGCGGCCCTCTCAAGCATCTCCATCTGGCTGTCAAAAAGCTTCCTTTCCTGTTCCTTTGTCCCATATGCCAGCCTTGTATATGCCTCGTCTGCCATACCCCTTCATCCACGAGCTTTCTAAAAAAGGTCAATGTCTGGGATTTGACGTTCTTTGCACGCCCACGCCGGGATTTTCAACACAAGCCCTTCTTTCCCCAGAGGGGACGTATTCTCACTACATCCCTCTGAATGCATACGGCATCTGTAATCCCTTCTTTTGCCGTATGGGCTTTTCTTTGGAAGAAAAGCCTATTGAAAGGCTACCACCCTATCCAAAGAAAACACACTACTGGCAATGAGCAAGAATTTTATGCTCATCATCCGTAATGCCTTTCTTTGCCGGACGGGCTTTCTTTTGGAAAGAAAGCCTGTATTTGAACCCGGGTCAAGAGCGGTCTGTCAAACCTTTTCTTTTCGCCAGCGTTTTCTTTTCTTAAAAGAAAAGGCTGCTGACAGGCTCCTATGCTAGACCACTACACCACATGGGCATTTGTGAAGCCAATATTTACATATGAGGGAAAGCTTATAAAAGTGTTTTGTGCCAAAAGGTCTCAAATTAGAATCAGGCGGACGTATGAAAACATCAAGGCAGGATTTCGGCTGTTGACATGAGATAGGCCGCATAGAGAAATACAAGCATTAAAAATGCTATCACTACAGCCAATAAGCTGTTCATAATAAATGGATGGGGAAAGTGAACATAAGGTGGGCAGCTATCCAGGCTACCCGCCGTTAGGCAGATTTCCTGGACCATCGGGGAGCTTAACTTCCGTGTTCGGAACGGGAACGGGTGATCCTCCCCATTTTGGCCGCCCAGTTAAAATATGTCAGGAAGGTATTTAAATGCAGCAGAGAAAGGCTTTATTTGGCCGCAGCAATAAATCTTATGGACAGCCCGAATAGAATTTACGGGATAAGGCCAGAATATCTGCTTCTAGCTGTCATGATATTCCTCATCTTCGCGCTGAGAGACGGCCAAAAAGCGATTGAACCTGGACCGGAAGGATCGGCCCATATACACGCTGATTTCAAGGTCTATATGGACGGGAAGGGGATAGATTTCTCAAAGAGGCAATATGACCAGAGGAATCCCTACATACACATGCATATGGACAGCCCTTATGGCCATAATGTCCTCCATATAGAGGCCTCTGATGTGCCTATAGGGATATTTTTTGAATCTATAGGCATGGAGCTGAGCAAAAAATGCTTTGCTTCAAGCTTGTGGGAGAGATACTGCCAGACACCGCAAAAAAGGCTGAGGATGTTCGTCAATGGCGTGGAGAATTCTGAATTTGACGCTTATGTCCCAAAGGACCTGGACAGGATATTGATCACATGGGGCTCTGGAAAAGAGGATATAGCTGTGCAGATGGCAACTGTTACTGATTACGCATGCCTGTTCTCAAGGAAATGCCAGGGAAAGAGCGCAGATGCGATAATTTCATTCGAAAAAATCTGATTTCACTGCTGCATCCCAATTTTAAGCCGGCGGAGGAATAAATAATCATGGAAGGATGGAAGAAGGCCAGGGATGAGACATACCCGATAGTGAAGGAGCTTGCAAGGATAGCTCCTGGATACAGCTATGAGGATGAGGGCAAGGCGATAGCGACAGACCAGAAAGTCACGGATGTCATTGTCAGGGCTTTGAGAAGCTGCAAAAATAGGCTGTTTTTCACTATACAGCTACTATACGAGCTGCAGCACGAGAGCCTGAACAACGGTCTGGAAGACCTGAGGGACGAGATTGACATTTTCTCCGACGAAATAAAGGCAAGAAGGTGCAAATGGAGCTACAGCTCTGTAGAGCTGCTGAAAAAGCTTGTCAGGCAGGATTACAGGTTCATTACCATGCTGAAAGAGCTGGATTCCATGCTTGAAACAGTGCATAATGACGCCCTCGAGATGAAGGAAATACGGTATGGCCACAAGGCGGAGTTTGAGCCGGGCAAGGTTTCAAGGCTGAAGCAGGACATAAAAAAGGCCTTCGGTATGGTGCAGGAGCTTGTCGTCCTTTTCAGGGAGAGGGAAGCCATATGCAACCTTGAGGCCGCCACGCTCGAAAAGACATTTGAAAGGATAAGCAGGCAGCTGGAAGGGGGGTAAAGATAGCTTTGTCAGGACAGAAACGCCTGCATCCTGAAAATGTGAAAGGCCAGTTTTCCCCTGCAAGGACGAGAATATTTCCAAAAGCTTCCCGTATATCACTGTTTCCTTAATAGCACTGAATGCTGCTGCCATCCTCTGGAGCCTGCTTGATTTTGAAAATGTGCTCAATACATATGGCTTCAGGCCTTATTTGGTATTCTTCCCCAGCGTCAATGTAAGGTCTATAGGACGGTTCTACCAGACCTATAGCGTATCTGCGAAGATGCTTATAGGATTCTGGTTTGTCATGCACTTTTTCCTTGGGATACAAAGCTTTACAAGTGGCATAAAATCAGGGATAGCGTTCTGGGCCCATATAGGCGGCTTTGCTCTCGGCTATCTGGCGGCAAAAATGCTTGGCCCGGAAAAGGAAAAGGAGAGACAGCTGGCCTTTCTTATAAAATTTCCCCCCAGCCTATCAGCCTCCATCTTCCAAGTATCTGCCGGGAAATGGCAACCCTTTCCCCCTTTTCAGCGCAGACAGGCATCTTTAGCTTCATCTCCACTTTGTCAGAGGAAGATATTACAGTCGCTATTGTTCTCGATATGCCTACCGTAAGGAGGAGTGTCTCATGCGTTTTTATGCTTTCGGCCCTCATCTCCTCCTTTGTCCCTACCACCTTGTCGAGAAGGTGGGACCTGATTGAAAGATCGTGAAATATCTCAGGCAGCTCCCCGGGAAGGCCGAGTATGTTTCCTGCAAGGCTGTCGCTCTTCGTCAGAGACGGGTCCAAGGAGGTTGAAATTCCTACAAGGCCGCCTGATGCGGCTTCTTTCGTGCTGCTTCCGGCCTTCTGCAGGCCGACAACCCTGGTGAAGATTGAGCGGTATTTGTTCTTTATGCCTATCCCCGGCCTTATCTCGACTTCCTCGCCGACTCTCAGGGTTCCGGAAAGTATGCTTCCGCCAAGCACGCCTCCCCTCAGATCATCTATCTTTGTGCCAGGCCTGTTCACGTCGAAACTCCTTGCAATAAGCATCTTCAGCCTGCCTTTCGAGTCCCGCCGGAATTTTGGAAGCCTTTCGGCGAGGGTTTCCACCAGAATGTCCATGTTTATCTTCTGCTGGGCTGAGACAGGCACGATGGGCGCATCCTCTGCCACAGTTCCCTTGACAAAGGACTTTATCTGGCGGTAGTTGTCGAGGGCCTGCTCCCTTGTGACAAGGTCTATCTTGTTCTGGACTATTATGACATTCCTGATGTTGACTATGTCCAGGGCCTTCAGATGCTCCCTTGTCTGGGGCTGGGGGCAGGGCTCAGAAGCGCTTACAAGAAGCAGGGCAGCATCCATTATTGCTGTGCCTGAAAGCATTGTGGTCATCAGTGTCTCGTGCCCGGGCGCATCGACAAATGATATGGTCCTGAAAGGCTCGCATCTTGAATGGCATATGGAACAGCTGCCAGATATTCCGTACTGGCCTGAGGGGCATTTGCTGCATTTATATATAGTCGCATCCGCATAGCCCAGCCTGATTGTTATCCCTCTCTTTATCTCCTCGCTGTGGGTGTCCGTGAATTTCCCTGTCAGGGCAGCTGTAAGGGTGGTTTTTCCATGGTCTACATGGCCTATCATGCCTACATTGATGTCCGGCAAGAGCCTGCTGTCCGCATCTTCTTTCATTTTTTCTGCTGCCTTCGGTTTTCCTGCCATTGTATCCCTTTTTTATTGGCCATATGGAATAAATATGCAAAGGCTGCGGAATGAATCTCTGTTGCGAAGAATGCCCTGTTTAAGGGTATAAATAGTAATGTATCATATTTGGTATATTTGTGGGCCCGTAGCTCAGTCTGGTAGAGCACCTGGCTCTTAATGCAGGAGCCAAATGACGAAAGGATGATTGGCACGCAGGCGAAACCAGGGTGTCGAGGGTTCGAAACCGCCCTTTCTTTCTCGAAAGAAAGTGCAGGTTGCCCAAAGAAAGGAATTACTAATAATAAATAGAAAAATACAAAGGCGAAAATCCCTCCGGGCTCATTTTTCTTCTTTTTCCAGCAGGCCAAGCCTCAGAAGGGTCTCATATATACCCCAGGCATAGATTATGGCCTCGAAGGCGTTGATGTAATCATTTTTTTCCAGAAAGTAGCGGCAGTCCTTGATGTAGGCATGGACGTTTTCCATCTGCTCCTTTGCGGGTCTTGACAGTTTTGCTTTTTTGGCTGATGGCAATTCATTTTCGATCCTGGACAGCCATTTTTTTGTTTCCTTCTCAAGGGTTTTTTCGGGTTTCATAATGCATCTTTGCTGCTGGCAATATATATTTTTCCGGCTGGGGTATTAATTCGGCTTGAACAGGGTTGAGTAATTGCAAGTAAAGATAATCGTAATATAATCGTAATGCTTTTTTTCCTGAAAAAATGCCTGAAATTCCGGAAAAATGCAAGGATGTTTGTAATGCCTGCGTAATTCGTCAAACGTGAAACAGCAGATAAGAATAAAAAATTTGTGGTCATATCTATCTATATGAAATTTTTGGGGCAGATAATTTTTATCTGGATTGTTTCATTAGCCTTCCTGCCGCACCCCGGGTATGCAGCAAGCTTTGATCTCGATCTCAGAATGTTGCAGGCCCAATCCACCTGTCCTACAGTGCTGAAGGATACGCCTCCATTGGACAAAAGCTCAATACCGCTTTACCTGAGAAACCAGCTCGACAAAGGGGATACCTATTCATTGAGCCTTTCTTTGCCGTCAGGGTGGAGCGGCTTCATCGAGCCTGAAATATATGTTCCTTCTCTTGAAACAAGACAGGTCGAGGCCATATGGGTGACTGTCCCTGAGGTTCAGCCAGGCCTCTACACAATTTCTGTCTCGGCAGCTTCAGGGCTGACTAAGGAGACAATGACAAAGACATTCGGCATAAATGTCCTTGCATGCAGGGGCGTGACAGTTGTGATAGCCGACGGCCAGAAGGATGTTTGCTCTGAAAAGCCTGAAGCCACTTCATTTGCTGCTGAGGTCAAGAACATAGGAAAGAGCGCAGACACATTTGACCTGTTTGTCACAAAAGGGGGCCAGACAGTCAGCTATGCAACAATAAACACTCCCAGCATATCCCTGAATGCAGGGGAGAGCAGGACAGCTGCTGTTTTCCTCACTCCGCCCAGGGACCTTTTGGGGAAGCAGGAATTCGTCCTGTCAGCGAGGTCGAGGTCGACATTGACGACAACAAGCTCCCCGTTCTCAATAAGCCTGAAGGACTGCTACAGCTTCATTGCCGATATTGCGCCCACAGGCGCAAAAATGTGCCTGGGGGACAGTGCGAATTTCACGCTTGAGCTGTCGAATGTCGGCCTGGAGGACACATATTCAATAACATCCGAGCAGACTTTTGTGAGGCCTGACAAAAGCAGCCTGAAGCTTTCCGGCGGCCAGAAAGGCCAGGCAAAAATTTCTGCTGCTCCGGTTTCAACAGGAAAACAGGCTTTCAGCATCCAGATAACGCCGGCAAGCAGCGTTTCCGAAAGGAAGACGCTGAACCTGAACCTGGATGTGGACGACTGCAGAGGAATAGCTGTTGTAATGTCGCCTGTCCAGAGCACTGTATGCTCAAGCACGTCCATCACATATGATGTGATCGTGAAGAACATAGGGGCTGTGGAAGAGACTGTCGAAATAAATGCCGATATGGGCTCCCTTGAGCAAAACAAGCTGACAGTAAAGCCGAAAGAAGCTAAAAGCGTAAAGCTTAATGTCAATGCCAATTTTACAGGCGAAAGGATAGTCAATGTAGCGGCTAAGACAGGAAGCATAAGCGACAAGACAATCTCACTGCTTACGGCAGAGAACTGCTTTGCTTCTGAGCTGGCTGTAAGGCCGGAAAAGGTAGAGGCATGCGCATGCGATACTGTGAACGTGAGCCTTTTGCTGGCAAACAAGGGGAAGGTGGCTGACGAGTATGATGTCCAGCTTGAAGGCACAGAAGCCAAAAAGAAGGTCAGGCTTGACGCAGGCAAAAGCGAGGCGATAAATTACCCGATAACAGTACCCTGCTCGGCAAAGTCAGAGACAAAAACGCTGGAGGCCGTGGCGGAATCAAAAAGCGCCAAAACATCGGCAAAGGGAAGCCTTGTTGTGCGGGAAACATCTGCATGCTTTTCCTCCTCTGTATCCCTTTCTTCGCCGGCAGTGAATGTGGAGCCTCTCAAATCTGCAGCTTTTCCGGTGAAGATAAAGAACACAGGGCTCAAAAGATCGAATTTCTCCATAGAGGTTGACGGGCCGGACTGGCTCTACTTTGTGGTGAAGTCGCTTACCCTCGACAGCGGCCAGGAAAGCACAGCATATCTTTATGCATCCCCGCCTTATGGCGTCAGCGAGGCAAGATACTCTGCAAAAATCACTGCAAAGTCGGATTACTCCCAATCAAGTGCCACTGTGACATTGAATGTCGGGCAAGTTCCGTCTCCTGCGGCGTCGCCAAAAGCAAGCCCCCCCTTATTTACACCGACACCAGCAGCAACTGCTGCATTGTCTCCAAAGCCCTCTCCTGCTCCAACAGCAGCTACGGCTCCTTCGCCTGCATTATCCCCTACGCCTGCAATTGCCCCGGGGGCAAAGACTGTCAGTGTTCAGTTCGTCAACCATATTGAGGCGGGCATGCCTGAGCAGGATGTGTTCATTGAACCCTATAAAGGATCAAGGACTGTTGTCAGAGCTGAAGCCAATGACACCAGGAATGCCTCAATTTTGATGAAGGATGCTTATGCGACTGCCACTTACACGGCCCATGACCCATTCAAGCTCGGAATAAAGCCCCTGGGGCCTTTTGCCAAAGGCGCCCCGCTTGGATTTAGACTTGGCGAGTGGCTGGCCGCGGAAGGCAGCGGAACATATACCGCCGAAGGCGATACGGCTCTGGTGAATCTTACTTTCCAGAAGCTGGTTCCGAATGGCACATACACAGCCTGGTGCTCATCCATTACATTCCCGCCGGATGTGCGCATTGTTGACAGGCCATGCGGGGCTTCTGACGGTTCCCAAAACAGCTTCAAAGCCGGTCCAGAGGGCAATGGAGCGTTTAACCTGAAAGCCAAGCCGCTTGAAGAAAGCACGAAAGAGAAAGCAACTGTTATAGCGATTGCCTATCACAGCGATGGCAGGACGTTTGGGGCTTATCCGGGGGCATTTGGCCTCAACAGCCATGTCCAGCTGTTTTTCATGATGCCTGTTCCTGCTGCTCCAACGCCGACTGCGTCAGCTCCCACCACGGTCCCGACCCAGATCATCCCTTCAGCTGCAGCTTCTCCGGCATCAAATATAAGCACTCTGGCTCCAGTGCCGGCAAAAAAGAATGTTTCATTCAATGCCAGCCTGAATGAGACAGGGCAGGCCATAAGGCAGGAAGGAGCTAAAGCCATAGCTATAGGCGTTATAGCGTTCATAATTGTGGCTGTCCTTGTTATCAGGTTCCTGACGCTCACCAAATAAGCAAAAGGCTGAAGGCCTATTTCACAAACCCCTTTCTTCTCAGCCAGTCGGCATGTGTCCTGTTGTATATCCAGAGTATGTCGCCTTTCTCATTGGCCTCGACAGACCATGGGCTGACAAGCACTATGTCGCCTACATAAACATTGACCCTTTTCCTGAACTTTCCGGGTATGCGGCAGAGCCTGAGATGGCCGTCAGAGCATGTGACCTTGAACCTGCAGGCCCCAAGAAGCTCCTCAATTATTCCAAGCACTTCCCCGTGCCTGGGCAGCCTGACCCTGATTACCTCTGCTTCCCCTTCCTGCTGCTTTTCCATAAGAGTTAATATGCTTTAACTTATAAATAGGCCCTAGACTGCTGGCCTAGAAAGTATAGCCGAGATAGAGGCTTATCTCGACAGGCTCTATAATCGTGCCTGCTTTTCTGATATCCTTGATGATGGATGTTTTTACGGGTCTGGAAAGCTCATTGCCTGCTATTGTGAACTCATTTGCCGAAACAAAAAGTATAAGGCTCCTGATAAAGTGCTGTATGTCCTCTGTCGGCTGGACGGCGGGCGCTGCCCAGGCTGCCCTTCCCCTGCCTGAAACAATCCTTTCTCTTGCTATGGCTCCGGGATATCTGGTTGTCTGCTGCTGAAGAATGACGCTTTTCTCATCGGCATCGATTTTGCTGACTCCCGAGAAGGCCTGGAAAACGTGCAGGCTGGAAAAATATGTGTCAGGCAGATAAGGCAGTTTGGTGAAGTACTTGGCAACTGCAGAAGACAATCTTGGCCTGCTGTATTCGCCCATCAGGAATGGCAAGGAAGATGATTCATTGGAAACAGGCGTTATTCCCAACAGCTGCACAAGAATATCGGAGTTCCTTGAAAGATTGGCTGAAAGTATCATGCCTTTTCCGTTTGAAAGATAAGAAAGCAATAGCTGGCTGGAGTTTTCTATTGCCCTTGAATCCCATGCCTGCTGGCCGATATAGATGACATCGTGTTTCAGGGAGTAGGAGGGGCTGGCAGGATTTATCCTTTCATTCTGAAAGACTACTGTTCTTCCGTTCAGGGACACAGGCGAGCTTACAGAGGGGAGAAAGAGGCTGTATTCAGCAGCATCGCATATGCAGCCCACTGATATGTTGCTCCTGACTGCATTGGCTATCCTGAGCTCGTATTTGACATTTGTCCTGTTAAGTATCGAATCCAGGCTGCTGGAAACCTCAGCCTGATTGAGCCAGTCTATGCCTTTGGCGTCAAGAGTATTGAGAATGTCGTATGCCTGCAGCCTCAGCTTCTGGGTCTGCCAGTCTGTCTGTATTGTAGGGATGGCTGAAAACTGCAGCACGAGCACGAATACAACCAGGGTTATGACGATTACCTCTATGACATGGATGAAGCCTTTCCTTGACATGATGTTGAATATTGTCTCGATGGTTATAATCTTTGATGGAGATAGAATTTAAGCCGAGGAGGGCAATCTATAATATGGCCGACCATTTAATCGAATTTTACGGCACAGAATGCGTCCACTGCAGGGAGATGGAACCGCTTTTCGAGAGGCTGAGGGAGGAGACAGGCCTGGAGATAAAGAGGCTGGAGATGTGGCACAATGAGGGGAATGCGGAGCTTTTCCAGAAGTACGACCAGGGGAAATGCGGCGGAGTGCCGTTTTTGATAAATCTCAAAACGGGGAAGTGGATATGCGGCTCGGCAACATACGAGAAGCTGAAGGAATGGGCGATGGGGAAGTGAGCTTTTATTATGCATGACATCTTGAGTTATAATAGTAAAATTAATAGTAATCTTTATAAATACTAAAATTTATACTATTTATAAGGAGCCGGATATGGCAGAAGTTGTTGTCACAAGGGGCGGGCAGATAACCCTGACAAAGGATGTGAGAAGCAGATTAAGGGTAGAGGAAGGTGATATTATAATAGTCAATGTCATAGGAAATATGATAATGGCAAGCAAAAGGGATCCCAGTGTCTTTGATAAAAGAGATTTCCTGCCTGAGAATTTTGAGAAAGTAATAAGAAATATAAGGTCTTCTCCTGAAGGCAGGCTGAAAAGATTCGGTATCATACACGCCTGATTCCCATGAAAATCCTTGTCGACACATCGGTTATTGTGGAGATAGACAGGGGGAATGAAAGCGTAACCAGCCTTCTTAAGTCGCTGGTCAAGGCCAATACAGAGCTTGTGATAAGCACGGTAACAGTGTCAGAAATACTCGCAGGCTCATATCTCACAAAAGATGTGAGGAAAGCTGTCATGACGGCCAAAGAGGTGCTCAACCAGTTTCTCTGGGTTGATCTTGACGGAGAGGTTGCGGAAAAGACGGCACAGCTTCTTGCATATCTGCTGTCCGAGAAACGCACCATAGAGTATCAGGACATTGTAATTGCTGCAACCTTTTTCACAACACGCAGCGATTATCTTCTGACACTGAACAGGAAGGATTTCCTGGCAATACCGGCCCTGAACAAGAAAGTCTATGCGCCAGACGAATTCAGAAAGATAATTAAGATGCATTAGCAGAATTCATTCACATGGTCACGTGGCAAGCTCTTTTGAACTGGCGCTTTGCCCCCACAGCATATCGAACAAAAACGTGAAGGTTCTTACAACTTCCTTCCCCTGCATGACGAATACCCTCACTTTGCCGGACATGTCGACAATTCCTACATAGTCACCGAAGATGTCGATAAAGCATGGTGTAGAGATTTTCTCTTTCATGTATCTGATTTCAGAGTCTGATAGCCATGCAACCTGAAAAAGTTGTTCTTGAAAAATCAGTTGATAACATGCCGTTTTTTGAGAAATCAGTTGAATTATCCACACTTTTTAGTGGGGTACCGGAAAGCATGGTGCCTTTTAACCGCAAAAATGAATATTAAATATGCTCGCCTCCAAAGGCAAACCGCAGTGGTTAAAGATAAGGCCTCCGCAGAATTCGGAAAGGTTTGGAGGAATAAAGGAGACGATAAAGAGATACGGCCTCCATACCGTCTGCGAAGAGGCCCACTGCCCCAATATTTCAGAGTGCTGGTCCGGGGGGACAGCCACCTTCATGGTCATGGGCGACACCTGCACAAGGGCCTGCAAATTCTGCGCTGTAAAGACTGGTTTTCCGGCCCAGCCTCTGGACATCTTTGAGCCGATAAAGCTTGCAAGGGCAATAGCCGAGTGGAAGCTCGATTATGTCGTGATTACTTCTGTCGACAGGGATGACCTGCCTGACCAGGGCGCAGGGCATTTTGCCGCTTGCATCAGGGAGATGAGAAGGGAAATTCCTGAGATAATTATAGAGGTTCTTATACCTGATTTCAGAGGAAATTCAGAGCTGCTGAAAAAAATAGCCGAAGCAAAGCCTGAAGTTATAGCCCATAACATAGAGACAGTCGAAAGGCTGCAGGGCAGGGTGAGAGATCCGAGGGCTAACTATAAGCAGAGCCTTTCTGTATTGGAAACTGTCAAGAAAATGAACCCTTCAATTTATACAAAATCAGGCATAATGCTGGGGCTGGGAGAGAATGATGAGGAAGTCATGCAGTCAATGAAAGATCTGAGGTCTATAGGCGTGGATGTCTTCACTATAGGCCAATACCTGAGGCCTTCCAGCTGGCACCTCGCTGTGAGTGAATATGTCAGCCCTGAAAAGTTTGATTATTTCAAAAAAATAGGAGAAGAATTAGGCTTCCTGTATGTGGCTGCAGGGCCTTTCATAAGGAGCAGCTATAGGGCCGGTGAGTATTTCTTGAAAAGCGTGCTTGAAAGAGGAAGAACTGCGGGAATTCAGTAAATAAACCAATAGATTAGTGCTGCATGTTCAGTATTTCAGGACTTTCAGGCCCGAGATTTGTGCGAAATGCTGATCTCTTGTGACAACCTTTTCTCCATGTATGCGCGCGATTCCTGCAATCATAACATCCTCAATATCAATCATTTTGCCTGAATTCCATAGATCAGCCTCGATTTCTGCCGCCTCTTTGGCGCTCTTTTCATCCAAAGGAAAAATTTCAAAGGAGCTCAGCAGTTCATTGATCTTCACTTTCTCAGATTCTTTTCCAAGCAGCATTGCTCCCAGCCATATTTCCATGACAGACGGAGATGCTATGGCAATAGATACTTCAGTCTTATCGAGCTCTTCCATGAGCAAGGAAATCTCCTCTTTGCCGCTCAAAAGGTCTATCAGGAACGTGGTATCCAAACATGCCATTTCAAACACCATGAAACTGTTTAACAATCCTGCCTATCCTTTTCTTGTGTGCGATATTTCTCCTTTTCCTCATCTCTATAAGAGTGCTCTCTATTCTCTTCCCGCTTTCCCTGTCCAAAACGCCAAAGAATTCCTTGAGAGGCCTCCTCTTTGCAACCCTCATAATCGTTTCGCTAAAGCTCTCTCTTGGGGCCTTCAACGATTTGAGCACCTTGTATGCGCTTTCCGTAATAGTAATGGTTTTGACTGCCATAAGTATGTTTATCTACACTTATATTTATAAACGTGTATATGTTTATTTGGCCATCTGCTGCGTTCTGGCCAGAGAGAAGATTATTTAGCACGCCAGCCAAAAACTATTCATATGCCCCTAAAAACCATAGCCTCATTCAAGGTTTCTTACCTGCAGATTCTTGACGAGAACGGAAAGGCGGACGCAAAATTGGTGCCCAAGCTGAAGCCGGAAGAGATAAAAAGGATGTATGAGCTGATGGTCCTTTCAAGGGTGTTCGATGACAAGGCCCTGGCCCTCCAGAGGCAGGGGAGGATAGGCACTTATGCGCCTGTCAGAGGTGAGGAGGCCTGCCAGGTGGGATCGGCAATTCTACTGGAGAAAAATGACTGGCTATTTCCTTCCTTCAGGGAGGCGGCTGCATTTATAACAAGAGGAATAGCCATGCACACGATATTCCAGTACTGGGCAGGGGATGAGAGAGGGAGCAATATGCCTAAGGGCAATAATACATTCACGGTTTCTATCCCTGTAGGCTCTCATATGCTGCATGCGGTAGGAGCTGCGATGGCCGCAAAAATCAGGAAAGAGAAAACTATAGCAATGACATATTTCGGGGATGGTGCAACATCAGAAGGGGACTTCCATGAGGCCTGCAACTTTGCCGGTGTGTACAAGGCCCCTGTGGTGTTTGTCTGCCAGAACAACCAGTATGCGATAAGCATGCCTGTCAGCCTGCAGACGGCCTCGCAGACTATTGCCCAGAAGGCTATAGCCTATGGTTTTGATGGAATACAGGTTGATGGAAATGATGTGTTTGCTGTCTACAAGGCAGCAAAAGAGGCGATAGAAAAAGCCAGAGCAGGCAAAGGGCCGACACTGATAGAATGCTTCACCTACAGGATGGGTGATCACACAACCAGTGATGATGCCTCAAGATACAGGACAAAGGAAGAGGTGGAGGCGTGGGCCAGGAAGGACCCTATTTTGAGGCTGGAGAAGTTTATGGCCGAGAAAGGGTTATGGAGCAAGAAATATGGGGAAAAAGTTCTGGAGGATTCGAAAAAGAAGGTTGAGGAGGCAGTAAAAATGATGGAATCAGTTCCCGCTCCGGCAATAGAGGATATATTCGGCTACACATATGCGGAGATGCCTGCTCACTTAAAAGAACAGCTTGCGGAACTGAAAGAGGAAATTTCAGAAAGGGATAAGGCACAGACAGGCTGATTTTTAATTACAGGAACAAAATAAACTGATGAAATTCACGCTCAGGAACGGCCAGTCATTCAGGCATGAAAATTACAAAGGCGTTTCATACAATGCGGCAGGGCAGTATCCTGCGGCAAGCTGCTCCCTTATATCGATTGATGGCAGGCACGGAAAGGTGAAGGGGCCGTTCGAAAAGATTTTCTTCGTGATAGAAGGCCATGGAGAATTCACAGTGGCCAACATGCTATTCGACGTGCAGCAGAGCGATGTCGTGATGGTGCCGGCCAATGTGCCGCATGACTTCAGGGGGAAGATGAAGATCTTGCTTACATGTGTGCCTGCGTTTGATCCCGGCAAGGAGAAGAAGCTTGATAAGTAGAATTTATACTATTTCTTTGACAAGAGGGTTAGCTATTTTTTTATAATCTTCAGCCTTCATTGCTATCGAAAACCTCTGTCTCCGGCATTGAAGACCATCTTTTCGCTCAGGAAAAGTTTTGGATCAGCTATCAGTTCAATTCCGAAAAGGCTGCCAAAAGGCGGAATGCCGCCGGGCTCGATTCCTTCAGTAAGCTCTGAGATTTCCTTTTCGGTGGCAAAACGGATATCATAGGCCATAAAAAGTTTCCTGACTTTGTTGATATCGAATCTCAAATCAGCAGGAAAAACCAGCATGGCAAACTTTTTCCCCCCATCCTCTATTTTTACTCTGATAATAATGGCTTTAGCTCCTTCATGGAGAGAATATCCAGGCCTCATCCTTGCTGCTTCCTCGCTTGTCCTGACAGGGGCATGCTCAAACGTTTCGAACCATATCCTTTCCTTTTCAAGCATGCCTCTGATTTTATCTGAAACAGGATGATAGATGTCCATCAGTAAAGATTGCTCTGTGATTTAAGTATCTTTTCAGCTTTCTGAAGCAGAATTTTTTGTGGGCTATTCATGCTGATTTATAAAAGAAAGATTTTGCAGCCTGACAGGGATTGCATGCTGCACTTCCAAGGCTATATATACTGGTTTCTATGAAAAATATTTTTCAAAAAACTAAAAGCTTACGACGATGCCAATATTTTCAGCATCGTTCTGAATAAAAAGTCATCATCAAATACATCACTACATCCGTACTCTTTTATTATCACTCATCCAAATTATTCATAATGCCCAAACTCAACATAGTCGAGGCCGTCAACCTTGCCCTCATGCAGGAGATGGAGAAAGACAAAACCGTAGTAGTTCTTGGGGAGGATGTCGGCAGGGATGGCGGTGTTTTCCGCGCTACAGCAGGCCTGCTGGATAAATTCGGGCCAAACAGGGTTCTTGATACCCCTTTGGCCGAGTCAGGGATAATAGGTGTTTCCATTGGCATGGCAGTCAATGGCCTGAGGCCAATAGCTGAGGTACAGTTCGAAGGATTTCTCCCTCCGGCCTTTGACCAGCTTGTGAGCCATGCGGCCAGAATTAGGACGAGGAGCAGGGGAAGGTATACGTGCCCTCTGGTTGTCAGATGCCCATGGGGCGGCGGTATTCATGCGCCTGAGCATCATTCTGACTCGCCTGAGGCCTATTTTGTGCATACACCGGGCCTGAAGGTCGTATTGCCTTCCACACCGTATGACACGAAAGGGCTTCTTGTTTCGGCCATAAGGGATCCTGATCCTGTGATATTCTTTGAGCCGAAGAGGATATATCGGGCGATAAAGGATGATGTGCCTGAAGAAGGGTATACTGTGCCCATAGGAAAGGCTGCTGTCAGGAGAGAGGGAAAAGATGTGACCATAATCAGCTGGGGGGCAAGCGTTAGATATTGTCTGGAGGCGGCTGAGAAACTGAAAGGTGAAGGGATAGATTGTGAAGTGATGGATCTCAGGACACTTTCTCCTATAGACTCGGAAACAATAATAAAATCAGTTGAAAAGACGAGAAGGGCGCTGATAGTCCATGAGGCCCCGAAAACCGGGGGCCTGGGCGCTGAAATATCGAGCCTGATAATGGAGAAAGCAATCCTTCATCTTGAGGCTCCTGCCATCAGGGTAGCTGGATATGATACTACAATGCCGCTATCAAAGCTGGAAAATTATTATCTCCCTGACACCTTCAGGGTAATAAGAGGTGCAAAGAAGGTGATGGGGTTCTGAAAAAGCAATATATGCGGAGCATGTGAAAATTAACTAATGCAGAGGATTTTGAAGGGAGATGTCTCTGAGTGGATCTGGATTGCAGGCAGCATAGCTATAGGCCTTATAGTCATGATTTTTGCAGCCTCTGCAGCAGGAAGCGCATGGAAGGAGCAGCAGGAAAGGGGGATGATTTCAGAGTTCAACAGGCTTGCGGACAGGGTGCAAAGCGTGTGCGGGAGCGGATTCGGCAACTATGCCACAGTTGAGGTGAGGCTGGCGGAGATTGTGAGGGCCATCTATCCTGCCAGGGGCGAGACGGAGCCGCCGCCTGATAAAAACATGACATATATTGGCACGCCCGGCCTGAAGCAGGACATATTCAGCATACTGGCGAGGCTCAGGGGGGAGGTTTCTGTATATGATTATGAGCTTGCCCTGGAGAAAAGATCAAATGGCGCTGTCGATGCCAGAGGAAGGCAGTTTGCCAGGAATTTATCCCTGCCTTCAGGCAAGGGGCTTGCTGATATTCTGTTTGCCAAGCTGGCTGTTCTGGGAAGCAGTCAGATTGCGCGCAAAGATTAAACAATATATCCCTGATAAGCATAAAATTAACTAATGCTGAGGATTTTGAAAGGCGATGTCTCTGAGTGGATCTGGATTGCTGGCAGCATAGCTATAGGCCTCATTATAATGGTCATTGTAGTCGCAATTGTCATGGGGGCTCCTGTTTCCGGATATGCAGTAAAGCAGCAGCAGGAGATAAACATGGTCACTGAGTTCAACAGGCTTGCGGACAGGGTGCAAAGCGTGTGCGGGAGCGGATTCGGCAACTATGCCACAGTTGAGGTGAGGCTGGCGGAGATTGTGAGGGCCATCTATCCTGCCAGGGGCGAGACGGAGCCGCCGCCTGATAAA
>JACPNN010000004.1:56805-181848 GCA_016185435.1 Candidatus Aenigmatarchaeota archaeon
GGGGATTACATATGCCTCCAGTTCTTTGAGAAGCCGACGCCAAGATGCAGGGAGGTAGGCTGCCCGATAAACATGACATATATTGGCACGCCCGGCCTGAAGCAGGACATATTCAGCATACTGGCGAGGCTCAGGGGGGAGAAGAGCCCTGTGTATGATTATGTGCTGCAGCTGGAAAAGAAGGCTGATGATCTGGTGGAAGTCAAAGGGAGGCAATTTGCCGGCAAGCTGCCTGAAGCATGCACAGTGCAGAAACTGCCTAGCATAGCAATTGCAGGCACATGCGACTCTGAGCCTGCACTCATATTCTTCAAAAACAATAGCATTGTTTTATTCGGCGACTCTACCGGCTGGAGCAAAGGCGATCCTGGATTTATCCAGATGATGAAGAACATTGCCGACTATTTCGGGGGGGAGATTGCAGTGATGTGGGAGGATGAGAAAAGGACAAATCCTGACAAGATAGGGCCTATAAGGCAGCTTGTTGTCGATGAGCTGTCTGCAAAAGTATTCAACCACAGCAAATTCATAGACGAGATAGACCTTTCAAGGTTTCAGCAGCTCTGGCTGATAAGGCCTGGCTGGTGCGATGGCCTGAGGGTTGGAGACGAGTATATAGGCTGCAACTCCAGCGTCATATGGAGGGATGCTGAATTTGAGGTGATAGAGAGTTTCGTGAAGAAGGGAGGAAAGGTTTTCATAATGACAGACGCCGGAGGAGAGCTGAAGAAAGAATCTGAATTCATGCCCACAAGGGTTGTCAACTCCATGCTTTCAAGGCTGAAGGCTCCGTTCAAGCAGGGCGAAAGCGTAGGATGTGTGAAGGCAGATATAGCTTTCACCAGCCATGGAGCTGTAAAAGACTTGGAGAGGTTCGAGATGTGGAATGCGGCAAGCTTTGTCTGCCCTGAGGTGCCTACACAGCCGAGGGAGCCTGAAAAGCCGGAGCCGACGCAGCCCGGCTCAACTCCCGAGCCGACAGATACCGGGGAGCCGCCTGAGCCTGGCTCATGTTCTACTGCAGAGCTTGTGAATGCTGTAAGCGGGGATGAAATGCTGAGAAACATGAAAGTTGTCACAGCAGCTCCCCATCCAATGGGGACAGCAAAAAACAGGGAAAATGCTGATTATGAGAAAAAGAAGCTTGAGGAGTACGGCCTAAAGAATGTCCGCTTTGAGGACAGCGGGAATTTGAGGAATGTTGTTGGGGAGATAGGAGTTGGTAAGGGGGATGTGGTTGTGATAGGAGGCCACAGGGACACTGTGCCGCCTTCTCCCGGCGCTGTCGACAATGAAGGCACTATAGCATATGAAATAGGAAGGGTGCTGGCTGCATGCGATGCCAAGGCGAAGGCCAATATTAGGATTGTCGGATTCGACGGGGAAGAGCGCGGATTGCTTGGGTCAAAGGCATATGTCAGGGCGCATCCTGGTGAGACCAAAAGGATGATGAACTTTGACTGTGAGGGGGATAGGACTGCTTCAAAGGCTGATGTTTACAGGACTGCCAATGACCTGGGGGATGCTGCGGACAAATGCTGCCAGCAGTTCAACTTACCGTGCAGGAAAGGAGGGCCGGCAGGCGGAAACAGTGACCACGCTTCCTTTGGCGTTCCTTACACATTCATCAAAGTGGCGGCTGGAGGAAATGGCTGCGGGCCTAATTATCACTCTTCTCGCGATACCTATGACGGCTTGGGAAAGGAGCAGCTTGAGTGGGCGGCAAAGCTGGGGGTGTGCATCGCTTCGGAGCTCTACCTGGAACACTAGACCAATAATCAGCAAGAGATATTTATGCATGCTCTATAGCCGTCACTTTTCCGTCATCGGAGACAAGAGCTGTTTCATAATCTTCAAAAGGCTCTCCTTCTGCAGGGTGATGGATTCCCAATACCAAAGCCCTCTTTCCGACCTTATTCTCAAAATTGTAATTTTCTATATCAGTTACATTTGTCAGCTCGAAATCCGTCCCCCCTTTTTTGTACGCCTCCTGGTAATAATTCTCTATGAGCCTCTTCGCCTCTTCACTGGACAGTTTTGATATCTTTATTTCGCACCTGTTTTTCTGCTTGTTGCAGACCTCTGTGGCTCCGTAACAGAAGCAGTCGATGCAGCAGTCGTCAGGCTTCTCGAAATATTCACACACGCCATTCCCGCATACAGGCTTGGGCGTTGGAGTCGGGGAGAGAGCAGGAGTTTCAGTCCCGTTATCCTCATTCTGAGGGAAAAGGAGGATTACGGCAGCTGCCGCGATTATTATGACAAGGCCGGCTACCATTAGTATCAGCTTATTGCCTGCTTTTTTCCCTTCCTCAAATTCAGGGACATCCATCTCACCCCTGTACTGCTGGTTCATTGATTAATTTTAAGGCCTTCGGATAATTAAAGCTATGTTTTGTTGAGAGCTGGTTTTTTTCAAAAGATTCTGGAAACCGCCAGGACAGATTAAGGCTTTTCTTGAATGGGCGATAAGAATTATGCGAACAGCAGCTTGAGATAGAAAAGGGGGTTCGCAAGCATCTTCCTGTGCTCGACATTGTCCATCATTGTCCTGAGGGTGTCATTGACCTGCCTGCTCTTTGAGGCCTTGCCGACAACAAGATTGACAAGGAATTTCTGCCTGCCGAGCTTTTGGAGGTTGTAGGATGTCTTGAGCTTGCTTCCTAGGTCTTCCCAAACAGCATCCTCATACTGCTTCAGGAAGGACTCGGAAAAATCATTTGCTTTCATGGCCTTATCCGCCCACTCTGCTGCAAGCCTTCCCGATGTCATGGCATTGGATATACCTTCCCCTGTGAAGGCGTCTATGAGGCCGGCTGCATCGCCGACAAGCACGAAGCCGTTGCCATGGGCTTTCCTCCTCTTGGAGCCGACAGGAAGGGTCCAGGCCTTCATGGTGCCTTCCTGCAGCTTGGCCTCCTTGAACCTGTCTTTGAAGAGCGGATTATTGGCAATTATCTCGAACATCTTGTCAGTCATCTTCCATTTCTTCTTCTGGAAGTCCTTCACCACCATGCCCAATCCGACATTGGCCAGGCCGTTCTCAAGGGGGAAAATCCAGAAATAGCCTGGAATGATTTCATCTACAAAATGCAATTCTATGCCGTCTTTCATGCCGCTTACTCCTGTATAGTAGCACCTTATTGCAGTGAGGGTATGCTCTGGATCAAGGTCGAGGCAGCCTGTCTGTTTTGCCACGGTGGAAAGGGCGCCGTCAGCCCCTATAACTATCTTGGCCCTGAATTCCTTTTCCGCTCCCTCATTGTCTTTTCCTTTTATGCCCCTGATATATCCGTCTTCCTTTATTATCTCTGTGACTGCAAAATCCTCGATGGTCTCGGCATGCTTCTTGGCCTCCTCGAAGACCAGGTTGTCATACACGTGCCTCCTGCAGACATAGCCTGTGCTCTGGAATGGTATGTCGACGACATCCCCTTTTGGCGAGGAAAAGATGACCCTGTGGACTTCAGCGTGGGGCCCCTTCTTCACAAGCTCTGTCAGGCCAAGGATCTCATGGGTTCTCAGGGAGCCTGATATGGCATCGCCGCAGGCCTTGTCCCTGGGGAATTTGTACTTGTCTATAAGGAGGACCTTGTGGCCGGCCATCCCCAAGAAGGCCGCTGTGGTAGAGCCTGCCGGGCCAGCTCCCACTACGATAACATCATACACTTTCTGGATGTCATTTCCCATGAAATCAGTTTAAGCGGTCTGTATATTTAAAAGTTTCCGGGAAAAGGCTTCAAACTCGTTTTAAGGCTTAAAAGATGGGTATTTAACTCATAGGGGGTGATATTCTCCATATTGAGGTGGAATATGCCTGAAGTAAAAGTGTTCTCGACACCCACATGCCCGTGGTGCCACAAGGCCAAGGAGTTCCTGAAGAAGAATGGCATCAAGTTCAGGGATATAAATGTGGCCGAGGATGAAGAACAGGCCAATTACATGATAGAGAAGTCTGGCCAGATGGGCGTGCCTGTCATAGAGGTGGACGGCCAGATAATTGTAGGGTATGATGAGCCCAAGCTGAGGAAGCTGCTGAATATCAAGAATTGAGGTTCAAGGATTTTGAGATTTCTGGCTGGAACTTTCTCCACAGCATCAGGCGCCTGCTCTAACTCCAAATCCTAGCTTTAACCAGATAGCTGTAGATCAAATCTGCAAGGGGCTTGAGGTTCCCCTTGTTGCCATCTTTCAAAGCTGTGTAATATTCTTGCTTATCTGAATTTTTTATATTGATCATTGGGTAACCATTTTTTCTGAGAATAAAATTCAGCAAAAGCCTCCCAACTCTGCCATTTCCGTCCCTGAAGGGATGGACCGATTCAAAAACAAAATGGAAATATGCGGCGACTATAACTGGATTATACCTTCTCTTGTTCACCCTGTACCAGTTCATCAGCTTTTTGAATTCCTCCTCAACAGCGCCGGGTTCAGGCGGCGTAAATTCTGCCCCCCTGACGATAACCTGAACGTCCCTGAAAACACCGGCATATTTCCACAGGATGTTGTGCATCAATAGCTTATGCAGTTTCAGGACAAAGTCCCTGCTTATATCTCCTCTGCAGTTTAGCATGTAATCAAATGATGCCTTATGGTTTTCGATTTCCCTTATTTCCTCGATTTTTCTTCCCTTTGGAGCTATTTTATCGAACAGTATCATTGATGTTTCTTCCAATGTAATGGAGGAGCCCTCTATTGCGCTTGTATCGTATGTGAACTCTGTAACAAAACCTTCATAATAATTCTGCCGGAGCTGGGCATCAGCCTGGGAAACAGAGGCAATATATCTGGCCCTTATCTCTTCGAGCTTTCTTAGCTGGGCATCCGAGAGCAGGGAAAAAAGAGGGTCAGATTTTTTCTTTGCATTTCTTGCCTTAAGTTTCAGTTTCGGCCTGTTCTTTTCAATCAACACCTTTATTTCTCGCTTGGACAGATCCTCCTTGCCCAAATAAATCTTGATTTTTTTCCATTTGCCTTTCCCGATTCTTATATTCTCGACTATATAATGGTACTTCTTCTTGCCTCTTTCTTCGATTTTATGGTACATAATAATATATGGGCTGCACATATATTTAAATATATTTTTTATCTGTGCAGCCCATGAATAAATGGCGGATGTTGCGGCATCAAATGATTTGCTGAATAGGGGTTATTGCAGATAATTGCAGATCTATCTGATCTGCTAGCGCCTATAGGCCTTGCGCCTTTCCCTGCTTCCGAGGCCTGACGCGAGGGGCACGCTGGAAAGCATCACCAAGCCGGCAATGATTATCATGTTCCTCATGCCGTAGAGATCAGACAACAGGCTTATCGCATAGAATGCTGCCGCTTCGTGAGGGCCTTTTTTCAGGGGCACGATAAGATTAATAAAGTCTGCTCCAAATTTAAAAGGAGCCAGATGAAATCCCATATGCTTTTCATTGCGATATTGGTTCTGTTATCAGGCTGCATACAGAGCCAGACCCAGGAGAATGGCCAGAGAGCTGTGGATCAAACGAAAAATCAGACAGCCTATGGGGAGCAAATAAGCTTTGAAACGGATGACAGGTTCCTGATTTTTGGGACATATTACCCGAAAGAAAATGCGAGGCCGGTAATCCTCCTCCACATGCTTTCGAGGGACAGGCACACATATGATGAATTTGCGAAGATCCTGAATGAAAAATACGCTGTACTTTCCATTGATTTGAGAGGGCATGGCCAGAGCATAACCAGCAACAGCCTGAGGAAAACCAGATGGGAGGAGTTTTCGGATGATGATTTCAGGGACATGGTGAAGGATGTGAAAGGAGCGAAGGAATTCTTCATTTCGAGAGGGGTTGATGCAAACAATCTTGCGGTTATTGGGGCGAGCATAGGGGCTAATACTGCTTTGAACTATGCTTCAGAAGACGATGATGTGAAAGCTGTTGTTCTTCTTTCTCCGGGGCTGGATTACGGGGGCGTAAAGACAGAAGAGGCCATGAAGAAATACAGAGGGAAGGCCCTGATAATGGCAGGGGAAAGGGATACGGAATCAGCACGGGACAGCAGGAAGCTGAAGGAGGTTGCAGGGGACAGGGCTGAGCTGAAAATATATTCAGGGGATGAGCATGGGACGGAACTGCTGTTCAGGTATGATACCATTGAGATTATTTTAAAGTGGCTTCAGGAAAACTGAATTCATACTTTTAAGTAGCTTCTACAATTTCTCACTGTGGATGTCTTCAGAATAAATAATCTGGAAATAGAGCGGCTCGGCCATGACTGCTTCAGGATAAGGGCTGAAGGCAGGGTGATTTACATAGACCCGTTCAAGCTGGGAAGTGGAGAGGCTGCTGATTTAATTTTGATTACCCATGAGCACTTTGATCACTGCGAACCGGAGTCGATAGATGCCATAAGAAAGGCTGACACGGAAATTGTTGCTCCGTCCAGCTGCAAGGCAAAATTAGGGAAAATAATTGAGATAACAGCCGGCCAGACAAAAACAGTCAAGGGCTTTGAAATAGAAGCGGTTCATGCATACAATGTGAACAAGTTCAGGGAGCCTGGAAAGCCATTCCATCCCAAGGGCCTTGGGGTTGGATATGTTTTGACTGCAGGAGGAAAAAGGATATATCATGCAGGGGATACTGATTTCATACCGGAAATGAGGGAACTTAAAAACATAGATATTGCCCTGCTTCCTGTTTCCGGAACATATGTCATGACTCCGGATGAGGCTGCTGAAGCCGCCAGGGCGATAAGGCCAAGGATGGCAATACCCATGCATTACGGGAGCATTGTGGGAGACAGAAAGGATGCTGAAAATTTTGCGAGGGTGTTTGGCGGACAGGTTAAGGTTCTTGGGTAAAATCTTTCATCACTTCTTGTACCTTGCCGCTTTTGAGAGCCAGTCGACATGAGTGAGGAAAAGGGTCCTGCAGCAGTACCTTTCTATCCCTATCCTCTCGAAGACTTCTTTTGCCTCTCTCCCTGTGGCAAGCTCCTTGTTATATTTGTCCCAGAGGTGGCCTATTGGCTTGCCGCAGGTGAAGCATCTGATGGGGATCATAACAATGTATTATCTGTGGGGGGATGAATATTTAAATGCTTTTGAGGATTCCGCATGCGAATTCAAATACAAGAGGCTGATATTGAAGGGAGTGCGCTTATATATTTTAGGATTAAGGAAAGCTATGTCAGGTAAAACTGTGTATGTGTTTGCTGAGGATTATGGATGCGAAAGGAGCTGTTTTTGCATATATATTGGCGGCGCAGTGCTAGGTTACTCTCCACAAGAAATGGCAAGAAATATCAGGAATTTGAGAAAGAGCGGATATACGATAGCAGATTCTAGCATGCCTTCTAACGTGCCTATGCGTGGACAATACAGGGAGTTGGATGAAGAGGAAAGGGAATCACTGGCAACGCTTGTTGCGAAGCTGGCGCGTTTGGAAAGGCATCCCGGCCTGTCTCTCGAGGAACTGGAGAGGCTTGAGGATTTCAGGGAGAGAGGGATCAAGCAAGGCCGCATCTGGGTGGACGACATGGAGCTTTATACGCCTGAAATGCTGGAAAGCGCGGCAAGGCTTACAGGAGAGGCGCCCTATCCGCCGCCTCAGACACAATATTGCTTGCATGCAGACGGAAATCCTTATGCTGTTGGCAGAAGAAGAGTCCATGAATTCGCTAAAGCGCTGAAATTCTTCAATAGTGCCATGACGTTAAGGAATGCATTGGCTGAAGAGGCCAAAGGGCTTTCTCTTGCAGGGAGGCCGCTCACTGATGAGGAGCTGAAAGAGCTTGTAAGGGAAGGCGTGGAGATAGAAACCGGATAAATCTTATGCATTTAAGCCGCATCGACAAAATTAGAGTGATGCCCTCAGCACAGTCAAGCTACAAGGTGGAAAGCGGGAAGCTGGTTAAGATTAAAATTACTTTTGATGAGAAGATAATGGATCTGCAGATACTTGGGGATTTTTTTCTTTATCCTGAGGAGTCGCTGAAACTGATTGAAAAGGCAATTGAAGGCATGGATGCTAATAGTGATGAGAATAGCATTTCAAAAATCATAGAAGAAGCTGCACAAAAAAATAGAATAGAGATGATTGGGGTGAATCCCCAGGCGATTGCAAAGGCGATAAGGATGGCTATAGACAGCGTATGACAGCGGAATGGAGGGTTGTGGGATTGCAGGAGAATACTGCGGCCATGAATATGGCCCTTGATGAGGCTGTGGCAGAGGCGATAGCTGCCGGAAAATCCAGGCCTACAATAAGATTTTACAGGTGGAACCCATCGGCAGTCTCTGTTGGCTGCTTCCAGTCTTTGGAAGACGAGATAAGCCTTGAAGCATGCAGGGAGCTTGGAGTGGATTTTGTCAGAAGATGGACCGGGGGCGGGGCAGTGTATCATGATTATCATGGGGAAATTACCTACAGCGTCCTGGCTCCGGAACATATGATGCCGAGGGGCATAACAGAGAGCTATCACATGGTCTGCGGCTGGATTGTCAGGAGTCTGGAAAACTTGGAAATAAAAGCAGAATTCAAGCCGATAAATGACATAATTGTTTCGGGGAAGAAGGTTTCGGGAAATGCGCAGACGAGGAGGAAAGGTGTCTTGATTCAGCACGGCACGATACTGTATGATCTGGATGTCAGGAAGATGTTCACTCTCCTGAAGGTGCCCAAGGAAAAGATTTCGGATAAAATGATTCAGAACGTGGAGGAGAGGGTTACATGCCTGAAAAAACAGAAGGAATTGGCAATAGGGGATGTGTACAATGCAATGCTCAGAGGATTCACGGAAAACAAAAAATGGGTATTTGGAGACTACAGCAAAGAAGAGATAGAAAGAGCTAGAGAATTGGTTAGAGAAAAATATGGAAATAAGGAGTGGAATTTCATGAGGTAGCAGCTTTCATTTTTGTCAGAGAATGCGCATGAACTCCTGGAAGCTTTTTAATGACAAAGGGGCATACATAGCTTCATGGTAATCGAATTCGCATTTGAGCTGGCACAAAGCCTCATGCAGCAGATGGGATATTTAGGGGTTTTCCTCCTCATGGCCCTTGAAAGCACGGCCTTTCCCATGCCGAGCGAGGCAGTGATGCCGCTTGCAGGCTATCTCGTGTCCAAAGGCGTCTTTGATTTCTGGACGGCTTCTGCTGCTGCTGCTTTTGGAAGCATTTTTGGAAGCCTGATAAGTTATTTGATTGGAATGAAATTGGGAAGGATTTTCTTTGAAAAATACGGGAAATACTTCTTCATAAGGAAGCATGAATTGGAGTGGACGGACAAATGGTTCAGGAGGCATGGCGGTGTGACTGTTTTTGCGGGGAGGTTCATGCCTGTTGTCAGGCACCTTATTTCCATACCTGCTGGTATAGCGAGGATGGACATCAGGAAATTCCTTCTCTACACCTTTGCGGGGGCATTTGCATGGAACACGATTCTTCTGTATGCAGGACTCTGGTTCGGGGAGAGGTGGAAGCTGATATACGACTATGCGAAAACAATTGACATTTTGATTGCGGCAGGAATAATAGCTGCTGCCGTCTGGTTTTTTATCGGGCACAGAAGGAAAAAAGACATGGCCATGGCTGTATGAAATTTGATTTTTTTGTTTTCATCTGGATCTGTTTGCAATCCACACCCCTGCGAAAACAAGGATGAAGCTCGCCAGATGCCAGATGCTTATTATTTCCGAGAGAATGACTGCAGAGGACAGGACGCCAAATACAGGCACAAGATTAAGGAAAATTGCGCTATTGCCGGCACCTATCCTTGAGACGGCCTCTACATAGAGCCAGTAGGCTATTACCGTGGAGAAGATGGCAAGATATGCTATTTCAAGCCATGCGTCTGATGTCCATGTATAATTCCAGGGCTGTTCAAGGAAAGCGAACGGCACCATTATCAGCCATCCTAAAAAGGAGACCCATGCTATTATGAGCAAAGAGGAAGGGTTCCGGCCTCTGTTTTTGATTTGAAAATCTCTCAGGAGTATTGTATATATCGCATACACCAAGGCTCCGCCAAATACCAAAAGATCGCCCAGAAACCTGTTTTCCACACTGATGTTGGGAGAAAAGTAAGAGATTATTGCAATCCCTGAAAATCCCAGAATCAGCCCCAAAACCTTTTCCTTGGTCAGCTTTTCCTTCAGAAATAGGGCAGCCATAAATGCTATTAACACTGGTCCGACTCCTATTACAAGTGATGCATCGCTGGCTGCGGTATATTTCACTCCAAACAGGAAGAAGGCCTGGTAAAGGGCCACGGAAAAAAGGCCCATGAGGAAAAAAGGCTTGAGCCATTCTTTTGGGATTGATATTGACTTTTCCCTTGACTTGAGGATCATGAAAAACAAAAGGACAACTATTGTGTACCTGATGACGGCTGTGGATATTGGCGGCAGCTGGACTGCAAGAAGCCTCCCTACTGCCCATGCGAGGCCCCAGAGGAGGCAGGTGATTATGAGAAGGATATAGGGGAATAACCTCTCTTTTTCAATGGCCATGGGAATAGATGGGGTTGGGTGGCAGATATACTTTCTGGCCGCCAATTCGCCTGTCTCATTTTTATGTCCTGAAAATAGAAATAAGCAGTTATGGCCCAAAAACCGGCTGCACCAAATCACAGGATGTCTATCGATTCCCTTATGGTTTTCCTCACCATTGGCTGGAGATCCTCGATTTTCCGGGTCGCCCTTGGGACTATTATGATCTTTTTTCTTTCGCCCATATTAATTGTTCCCTTTCCCATATATTAATCACAATTACCCATAATACTGCACCAGCATCTGGTTCTCTTCCAGTTTCTCTTTCACTGTCACGCCGCTGGGCTTGTAAACTGTGTCGCTTGCACCTGATGATGCCTCAACGGCTGCTGGTTCGGCAGCTCTGGAACGGTCAGGATTGCTTGCTGACAGGGACTTTGGATTGCTCTTCACGTTGCCGGATTTGCGGGATCTGTCCCATATGTCATATGCCACTTTCCTCATGATGTCTAGTATTTCAGGGCCCTTCCAGGCAGACGAATCCGGCTCTGGCACATATGAGCTTACCATTTTGCATAGCTTTCTGCATTTCATTACGGCATACTCTCCTCCTTTGAAAGTTACCCTCATCCTGTCATATATCGCATGATGCTGGGCCAGCTCTCTTCTGTCCTCGGGATTCAAGAGCTCCGACAGCCTTGCGTCTCCGCCGTCGCCAAAAAGGCCTATATCTAGACGAGCGGTATGTGAAATGGTTTCTTCAGAATAGCTGCCCGAAGGTATGGGTTCTTTGCTTCTGTTGTTGTAAAGGGTAATCATATTCTTCTCCTCCTTATAGCTGCAGCCGTCAAGCACCCTTAGGCCATCAAGTTCCTCGGAGAAAAGGTCGCCATAGCTGGAACTGCTTGAGCCTCCCCCTTCGCCTCCCGAATAACGGAAAAAATTCTGCATCATTGGATCACTATTTTTCTGCTGATTTTTGGATGGTCCAGTATGGAGGATGCTATCTGCTTCAGCTTTTCCATTTCATAGCGCCTCCTTTCAAGGCGCTCCAGCTCTTCAGGGTCCATAATTCAAGCGATAGAGATGCCATCTTCGGCCTCGTACCCTTTCACGGCCGTGCAGTCACCGCATAGCCATTCGCCGTCGTATTCGAAAAGGGTTTCGGCATATTCCCCGCAGGAGTCACACATGCCCTCTGACTGGGGATTGCAGGCCATTCTTGTTATAGGCTGGAAGCGCTTGTTCACGAAGAAGCTCTTGAAGCCTTCATTGTGGAAGTGGAAGACAAAGTTCTTCTCAAGCGAATGCGCAGCAGAAGGCTGCTCTGCCTTCAGCCAGCTTATGGCCTCATTGATGCAGCAGAAGGTGCAGACATCTGTGGGTTTTGGGGCCTTGCATCTCAGGCAGAAGTCAAAGCTGGTGTCGATGTCTGAGTGGAAGTGGAAAAGGAAATTTCTATAGAAGTCTGAGAAGGCCTGGCCGGCCTGTTTAGATATGCTTCTCTTTAAATCCATAGCCAGGCAGTCCGAGCAGATGAAGCTCCATACTGGTTCTTTGCATATCTTGCAGATTGGTATTGGCATATTCTGCACCTTTCCCTTCTGTTTCAATCGCCCAGGAATGGCAATCTACTGTCAACTAAGCCCACCGATAGAAGCTATGGAAAGTGTACTTAAAAGGGCTATCTAAAAGGATAGTATTTGTATGCAAATCCTGTATTTTCTGCCCAAAGAGGATTATTAGCAAAAAATATTCTTTATATTAAAAAAATATTCATAAAGTATTTAAACCTCACAATCAACTGATAATTGATCATGCTACCTGAAGCTAGCTCCGGAGGAAGGAATGGCAAGAACTATAGAGGAGAGCAACGGGAAGGCAGTGGCCTATGATTCGGTATTCGTAGAACCTTCAAAGCTGAACGTCTTTAATTCTGATCTGTCCTTCAAGGTGATAAGGGAGATTGCGAAGCAGCCCGTATGCGCCATGGACATAGCCAGGAACATCAGGCAGCATGAGCAGAAGATATACTACCACCTGAGGAAGTTCGAGAGGGCAGGCATCATAAGGATCGTGAGGACAGAGAAGAGGCACAGCATGACGGCCAAGATGTACGGCCTTGTGGCGCCTGTAGTGGCGGCGAAGCTGCATGAGGATGGCATTGAGATAAAGTCAGATTTTGCGGCCCATTATGATCCTGAGGTGCGAAGGTTTTTGCATCCGTTCATTGAAAACGGCAGGCTGGATGCGAAAATCATCATAGGAGATTCGTATTCGCACGGTAAATATGATGCCCATTCAACCGAAGGCCCTCATATATTTGATTTTGCAGTGATGGTCGGCGGACTTTTGTCAGAGCTGAGCTTCCCGCATTACAAGCTCGACACTGAAATCAGCAAGAACGAATTGAAAGAGAACCTTATCTTGTTCGGGAATAACAAGACAAATGCTGCCATTGAGGAGATAAACCACCACCTTCCTGCATATTTCGATCCTGCAAGGGACTGCATAATATCAAAGGCCACGAAAAAGGCTTATGAGGATCCTAGAACCGGCTTTGTCATAAAATGCGACAATCCGCTCAACAAAGAGAAGAAAATTCTCATATTCGGCGGCGTGAGGACAAGGGGGCTGCAGGCTGCAATAATAGCATTCACCAAGCATTCGGATAAACTGCTCAAAAATGCCGACCATGAAGGCAATGTATGCCGAATAGTGGAAGGATTTGATGAGGATAGCGACAAGATAATAGATACCGTGAGGTTTCTGGAGTAGATATGGTAGAAGATATAATGCGGAAGGCTGAAAGGCTGGCCGACTGTAGACCTTATATTTCCTATTCATGCCTTACTGATGTGGCCTCTCCGAGAGTGCAATCGCTGCACACATATGCTATTGCTCTTTATCTCGATACCATACCTGGAAGGGAGCTTTATGTGCCATCCGATTGGAGCGGAGATGCCGAAACCAGGAAGTTCAGAAAGGCGTTGCTAAGGATAGGAAAACGAAGGGGGAAGGACTATGTTGTCACTCCACCAATAACGCCTCACAGTCTATCCACTATCTCATTGAAGAAGATTCTAGTTGAAATTGCCGAACATTCAGGAATATCAGATCCAGGAAGTTACAGTATCAGAGAGCTTCAAAATATACTGACTGAAAAGAGATACATTCAACCCAATTCAGACTTGACAATGAATCCGGGCTTCGATCAGGTAGAAGACCGACACAGGGCTCTTGGAACTAATGTCAAAGACTTTGTTCGTTTTATTAATAAAAAATTTGGGAATGAAATAGAGAAGGTTATAATAGTTGAGGATTGGGGAAACTCGTATGCTGCTCCCTCTTGTGGAGTGGAACTTCTTAATGAGGCAGTCTTGCGTGAAGGACTAAAGATTGGGAAAGTTTACATTTTTCCGTTGAGGGACAGGAGAGGTCATGTTGGCAATCCAACATTGTATAGAGACAAATCTTCGTTAAAACCATATGATTCTTATGAAAAATTCATAAAGCCTAAACTGCCTTCACTGTATAAGAAACTTGAAAATGGTGCAATATTAGAGAAAATAGCCGACGATGTGCCAGAATTTTCTATTTCAGAGGGGGAAGCAAGAATATATGAAAGTGATAGAGTTTTTGATAGGTTTGTGGAAATTTATGGCAATCAAAAAGGTGTTGAGGGTAGAATAATGAAAGATGCATTTGCTGAAGAGAGAAGAGTGAATGGCAGAAGTGCCCCAAGACTTTTGGAAAAATTATGGAGAATGTGGCGGTCTGAGGGTATCAGAAAAAGGGCTCTGGATGCATATAAAACTAGGAGAAAACTAAGGCAATATGTTGAAAAAGGATTGGCGTCCCTTTTATAAAGTTGTCTTTATATTATAAGTGGAGGTTAATATGTCAATTTGGCCTAGCAAAGCTGAATATGATCCCTTCCCGAAATTGATAGATAAATATATGAAAACATTTCATTCCCGCTCTTCGGGAAGAGAAGTGGTACTGGTAGCTCTAGATGATGAAATTAGTCACGGGGTTTCTGATCTAGAACCCGTATTTACTACTCTCTCTGCTAATGTTAAAGCTATTATAATATATGAGGGAGAGATTGGAAATGACAAGAGAAGACTTGCAAGAAGGGATGTGTATTTTTTTGCCAAAACTGTAGATTTGAACAAATTGCATTCATTGACCGAAGAACTGAAGGAGACATTCAGATATGACAGAAGGGATGCAAGGCCTAGGGCATGGTTTTATGCAGTTGGACAGACACCTAGCGAGGAGCCGAAAGAATATGAAATCAATCTCAATGGGTCTCAATTGGGAAAGAAAGAGGAGCGGCTATATGCTGATAGTGATGTTTAATCGTCAACGTATATTGATAATTGAATGACTTATCAACCCTGTTTTGTCAGATAGCTAATTGCGTCATCCACTTCTTTCCAATCGCGCACTAAGATTGTCTTTTCTGGCATTTTTTTCCCTTGAAATCTTGGTTTATTGAATATTATGGGATATATGCCGAATTCTCCATAAACCCTTGCATCCTGTATTCTGTCGCCTATGCCCCCAAGCGGAGACATATGAGGGATAATTGTGGATCTTATCTGTTCCCTTTTGAAATCAGTTGGCGACTGTGCTTTATCCAATCGCATAAAAAGGGTGACACCATTGCCATCAGGGAGGGGAAACCCGTCTCTCTCAAAGATCTCCAGAAGTTTATGGTCTGTGCGGTAGCCATCAGGCGATACGGCAAGCCTGCTGGTGAGGTAAACAGTTTTATATTTTCCAGACCATTTTTTTATGACTTCTGCCGCATTTTCTTTTGGCGTGTTGCTCATCATAAGCTTGCCGGAATCGAGATGCTGAAGATGCTGCCTGAATTGCTCTTGTGTCATGCTTTCAGGCACTTTTACAAAATCATGCAAGCTTTCCCCTATTTTCACATTCAGTTTTCTTCCCAGAGCAAGTTCTATCGCAAGTCTCCTCTCTGGCCAGTCTTCATAAATTGTGCCATCTATATCATAGATTAGTGTTCCTCCTTCCGAGTAAAGCTGCTCTGGTTGATGCATATAAATAGTTACTGGAAAAGAATAAATATGCTTGGTAGGCATCCTATGAGAAAGCATGAAGAATTTCTCAGAAAGTTCGTAAGGTATAGGCAAAAAATGGGGAAAAAGCTGGGGGACATAACTCCTCTTCTTGACGATACAAATGCTTTCAGGAAAGCAATCAAGCTGATGAGCAAGACATTCAAAAACGATAAAATTGACAAGGTTGTAGGGATTGAGGCAAGAGGCTTTATTTTTGGATGTGCTGTCAGCATGGAACTCAACTGCGGCTTCGTTCCGATAAGGAAGGAAAATAAACTCATTTTTCCGGTTTTCAGAAAAGACTTTATTAATTACAGGGGAAAACGAGAATACATGGAAATTCACAAAGATGCCATCAAGAAAGGCGAAAATGTCCTTATAGTCGATGACTGGCTTGAGACTGGCGAGTCAATAAATGCAGCTATCGACCTGATTGAAAAAACTGGTGGAAGGATTAAAGGAATTTCGGTTTTTTATGACTGCTCCTTGCCAGAGACGAGGAAAAAGAAATTTTCAAAATATGTATTGCAAGCCGTCATAAGATCGCATAAGCAGCCTTGATTTCTATTTAAAAAACTTGTTACCTATTGAATTTCTATGAGAACCATTGTGTGCTTGGGCAGGCCTTCGAAGAATATCAGAGAAATAGCAGAAGAGAATCTTGGTAGTTATGAAATCCTGAAAATTCCTGTGGTCGGCACAGAGATTTACAGAGGCGACCGTATACAAATTACTAG
The DNA here is from genome assembly GCA_016185435.1 of Candidatus Aenigmatarchaeota archaeon. Lineage (GTDB taxonomy): Archaea > Aenigmatarchaeota > Aenigmatarchaeia > QMZP01 > QMZP01 > JACPNN01. Next base: position 73,103 of record JACPNN010000004.1, read on the forward strand.
CCCTTTTTATGGAAGCCCTATGGCATGGGATAGCCTGTCTTTCGCCCATGAAGCCATAGATGAAGGCCCGGTGATGGCGATAGGATCTGCCGGAGTTCTCCAAAGTTCTGTTATCTCAATAGAAAACGGCCAATACCCTCTCTTGATTCCGACAAAAGTCTATCCTGGCTCTCTTTCTGCTGAGCTGCATCCTAAAAAATCCGGACGGGGAAGATATATTTTTAATCCTTTTGGTAATCCGCTATCGCCAGATGAAAAACTTACAGGCCTGTTGGATATTGTGCTGCGAGAAAGGGGCATGAAATCCATCAAGGCGGTACATGCCACATCGTGGGCTGTGGCTACCCCCCGAGCAGACCCTGAAAAGTATTCAAACGATATCTATGAAGGCAGTGATGCGCAGACAATTGATCTTGAATTGTATGCCGTTTTCAAAAGTTGCGCAAATAGTAATGTTCCATGTGCAGGCATTCTATACATCATTGACGCGCCAGCCAGAAAGATACATGAATTCCCTCCCGAGGAATTTTTCAGAAAGGAGGAAGAAATGGACAGATTAATGGCGACCATTGCAAGGGAAGTTTTGGACAGATTCTGATTTCCTCGCAAGCTGACAAAGCAATTTCTGCTGTGTAAGTAGTTGGAAGAAGTTAAATATCTCTCCTCCATCTATTTCATATGCACCTCCTTTTCCCCGGCATCTGGAAGCATGAAGGCAGGATACTGACAAGGAACCTTATTGCTGGCCAGAAAAGCCTTTCGGAAGAGCTGCTGACAGTTGATGGGACTGAATACAGAGCATGGGACCCTTATCACTCAAAGCCTGCTGCGGCCATAATGAAGGGCCTGAAGGATTTTCCCATAAAGGAGGGGGGCAAGATACTGTATCTGGGGGCTGCAAACGGGAATACGGCGAGCTATTTTTCAGACATAATCGGGATGAAGGGGATTATTTATGGGGTGGAAATATCAGACAGGGCGATGATAGACCTCATCCAGCTGTGCAGGAAGAGGAGGAATATAGCGCCGATACTGGCCAATGCCAAGCTGCCCAAGGAATACATATGGATAGAGAGGGTGGATGCCGTTTATGAGGACGTGGCCGCAAGAGACCAGACTGAAATACTGATAAGGAACTGCCAGACCTTCCTGAAGAAAGGGGGATATGCGATGATTGCGATAAAGGCAAGGAGCATAGATGTGGTGAAGAACCCGAAGGAGATATTCAGGCAGGAGATGGCCAAGCTGAAGGAGCATTTCGAGGTGGCGGAAGAGATTGATATTGAGCCGTTTGAGAAGGACCATGAGCTTGTTGTGCTGAGAATGAAATAGATATCATAGCGGCCACAAAATCTGGGAATGCTTTAAGCGACAATAAGGATCCTGACAGGGCCTCATTTGTACTTCTTGGATCTGCCCTGATAATGGCTGTCATGGCCTGCGTAGTCTGAATGGGAGCTGTACATGTCCTGGCCTCCTGATTCAGCTGCCCTGGCAGGCGACAGGGGCTTGTAAGGGTTGCTTTCCTCTCCCTGAACCGGCTCGAAGCGCTTCTCGAAGTCGGCATTTGGGACATTCTCAGTATCTATTGTTGAAAGCGTGCCCATGCTTGTCCTGAAGCTCCACAGGAGCGTGCCCTTCATATCCAGACAATAGAGATTGCAGTCGAAGCCGCTGAGGAAAAGCCTATTGTTGAGGAAGGATGGAGGGGCGCATAAACCGCCTTTGGCCTGGAACCTCCAGAGAAGCCTGCCGCTTTCGTCCAGGGTATAGAGGTTGCCGTCGAAGGAGGGGAGGAAGATAAGGCCGCTGTGGAAAGAAGGCGCAACCGTGATGTCGTTGGTTGGGAATTTCCAGAGCAAGCGGCCTTCTGCGGTCAGGGCGTAGAGGTTGCCGTCGAAGGAGCCTGTATAAATTGTGCTCCTGTTTATGCTCGGATTGTATGGGCCTATAGGCTCAGAAGCGGCGAATTTCCAGAGAAGCTCGCCTGAAAGGTTCACGGAATACAGGTTCTTGTCCTTGGAGCCGAAATACAGAGAATCCCCCAGAACCCGGGCCCTGCTCACCACCCCATTTGTCGCAAATTTCCAGAGGACATTTCCATCAAGGGAGAGAGCATGCATATTGCTGTCTGCCGAGGGGACAAAGACCATATCCTTATGGACATGGGGATCGGAGTATATGGGGCCGTTGGTCGCATATTTCCATAGAACCTTGCCGTCCCTGCCCAGAACATAGAGCTGGCCGTCGTGGCAGCCGAAATATATCGCATTATCAGTCACAAGCAGGCTTGTTATCACTATGTCGTTTGTAGGGAATTTCCACAGAAGCTGGCCCTCGTGGGTTATACAGTAGATGTTGCCGTCGTAGCTGCCGAAATATATGGCATCCCTGTCGGCTGCGGGCGTTCCTATTACCGGCCCTCCGGTCCTGAACCTGAATATCTCGTTCCCTTCCCTGTCAAGGGCGTACATGCTGCCGTCGCAGCAGCCGAAGTATATCACAGAGCCGCTGACCCTTGGAGGGCATGCTATGCTGCCGCCAATGGTGAGGTGGAAGAAAGGGTCCTTTATGGCCCTTGTATTCGCAGATACCTCGACCATCCCGAAGGCGTCGGGAAGGGGCTCCATAGGCCAACTGCTCTCCTGGACGTAGTCCCTCATAATATCCTTATCTATCGAAAAAGCGATTTTAAATCTGTTGTGGCTGAAAAGCAGAAAAGAGGCGGATGGCCTATTTCTCCATCGCAGCCACGCCTTCCCGCATCCTTGACTTGAAGGCCTCTATGTCCTTCACCATGGCCCCTGCTGCCCTCTCATGGCCGCCGCCCATGCCGATCCCTTCTGCGGCCTTCTTTATGATGTCACCGATGTCGAAGGCTGCGTGCTGCCATCTGGCAGAGATCTTCCAGCCTCCGGCCGACTTCTTGTAGATTGTGATTATATTTTCAGGATAGGTCTTTGCGAGGATGCTGGATATGAGGCTTACGATGTTCAGGGGGGACTGGACCTCGTAAAAGATTATCCTGTTTTCTGTTTTCTTGTTCTTCTCGAAATCCTTCAATATTGCATCCACTTCATTCTTTACGGATTCATACATGTCGCCAAGCCTTATGTCTGAAACAAAGGAATAGAAGTCAGGGGCCTTCACCAGGGTTTCAAGGGCGTATTTGGCCCCTGTGAGGCCTTTGGCGGTTATGGCCGCTGAGATGAGCTTGGCTGCGTGGCCTGTCTTGGAGTCTATTATGCTTTCGTCGAGATCAGTGTCCACCAGATCCTTGAAGCGCTGCCTGTAGTCCTCAAGGAACTGGTTGCAGTCATGTATTGCGTAATCAGAGATTACTCCAATAGCTGCGACCCACATGTGCTTCTGGACCATGTAGCCGAGATCCGATAAAAGGTTGTACACAAGGTAGCTTGTCGGCTGGTAGATGCTTTTGTTTTCGAATCTGGGATTGATGTGAACAATGTTCTCTGAATTCATATTCTTATCAGGGGTGTGGTGGTCTATAACTACAAATGTTGAGTTCCTCAGGAGCTTGGACGCCTGCTCAACTTTCCTCCATTCCTGATCCACGGGAAGATCAAGGAAAACAACAACATCAGGCCTTTTTCCGTAGATCCACTTGACAAAGTCGTCGTCCATCATGGGGCCTTCCCGGGCAAAGGTCTCGAAATGGGGGAAGGCCTTGAGGAAGAGGGCTGCAGAGCTTATGCCGTCGCCGTCCTGGTGGTAGAAAAGGAGGGGCCTTTTGCTGTTTTCAAAGAGGTCCCTGAGGTTGGGGGCCATGTTATAAGTGGGGGGTGTGGGGTTTATATATGCGCAGTTCCTTAAGGGATCCACTGCATTGATGTGGAAATATAGTCTATATAACTCGATTTCCAACATTATCCTCTTTGCTGTTCTTCTTTCCCAAGAGATTGCTTATTCATTCTCTCCTAAATAAATTGGTACCCCCAGAAAGCGCTACCAGTTTGGCCACTCTATGGACGGCTTAAAGACCAGATATGCTATGCCCCCCTGAACCCCTCTGGCAACCCATCTGTATGCTCCTGAAACCGGGCCCAGAGAACTGCTGAGGGCCAATATGGTTATATCGAATGCAGTACCCGCTATCTGTTTTCTCATATCCTCACTGCTGTAGCAGAAATTGTATTTCTCTCCCTGTTTCTTGCTTTCCACTGAGACGACAACCGCATCGACCGTGCATGTCGGATCGGAAGGCAGTCTAATGGGCTTGAAGCCGTACAGCTCTTTGATATAATCGATTCTTCCGTCCTCGTCTGAATCTGCCATCCTGAACATGTTGTTTTCGTGGATAGTTATGGTATCGATAAACGCATCGGGCTCTGTTGGGGGATTCTCATCGGTGAAGGAAAGCGTGTATGCTTTCAGCCTGTCTATCGGGTCGTTCACAGTGAATATCATCAGATCTGCAAGTTCATCGGACGTTCCTGCTGTTATGGCATCCCTTTTCGCGTGGCTGAAGAATGTTATTGCATTCCTATTTATGGCTTTGTCCAGCTTTTCGGAACGGATGATGCAGTAGGATTCCCATAGGGAAAGATCTACATGATTGTCTTTCTTTTCCAGATAAGTGAATCTGAAGAAACGGTCAATGGGACTGTTCTTGTCCGAGCTTTCAGCGTGGCTCTCTTTGTCACCGCAGATGAAATAGGGTGAGTCAAGGGTAACGTAGTCTCCGCCTCTTTTCTGCGCTGTGGCGGGGTCAATTGTATCTATCAGTTGGTCATTGTAGTATATCTCTGCCTTGTAGCAGCTGAACTTGTCTCCCTGGCCTTCTTCTATCACAAGGGGGTTGTTGGCGGATGTCTGTACACTCGCAACATCTGTCCATCTCCTTTCATACGGCTTGCAGTTGTCAAGCTTTTGTATTTTCTCAACCGATGTCCCTGTGCTTTGGGATGGATCATTGCCAATCAGGCCAAGCGGGGGTAATTTTATCTTTTCCAGTTTTTGATTAATATAAACAAAAAGCCTTCTTTTATCCTCGTTCCTGCTTTCCAGAAGGTCCTTGAGAGAATCGGCGAGATATGTCTTCGCCAGGAAGCTGCCGCACATTGGCTGCTCCTTGATTTCCCCAAGGTCGGGCTGGTCGCACTGGGTCACGCCTGTGATTGCGTCATGCTCGTATCCATAACATCTGATTGGCCTTGACTCAACCTTGAGGTCTCCGTGACAGGGGGAGGCCAGATAGAACTTGGTTGGGAAATTGCCCACCACGCCAGTTCCTGATGCATAGCCCTTGTCAAGCACGACGGGTTTCCCGATTTCAACGCCGTTCAATTGATAGGTTGTGTCAAAAATCTCTGCCGGATTCTCAAAGTCTTCGCCTTTTAAGTCTTCAAGCGAGCATTTTAGGGCCCTCATCAAAAGCATGCTTCCGCCTATTGGCTCGCTTTTGAGCAGTTCACATTCACTGAGCTTGCCGAAGTAGGTTGCAATGCCCGTGAATCCAAAATACAGCATTGTTTTCTTTGCCTGATCCCACTTTATCCCTAAAAATACCTTCTGGGCCACAGCCTTTTGGGCATCTTCCTTCATCAGGGGCATAAAGTCTATCACATCTGCCCCGATTTTTTCTGAAAGTGGCTTGTTCAGCAAGGACTTTGCCTTGTCATGGTTTAGCTGGAGGAATGTCCATGCGTCAGCTTCTGTCCCTTGGGCTTTAGCAAGGGCCTTGAACGCGGGGCTGGCATCATCTACCACGTTTCGAAGTTCGCCGAATGTTTTGTAAGTTTTGACCACCTCATCACTGACGCTGTGGTAATAAACCTTTCTGATAAGGCCTGATTTGAGGGCATATTCTTCCAGGCGGTTGAGCTTGGTGTTGCCTTTCCCTATCCCCACCGCAAGGAAGGCGTCGTCCTTCAGCTTGGAGATGGATTTTTTCACGGCTTCATAGCCCATGCCGATGGTCTTGCCGAACCCTGATCTTCTGCTTGCATCGACAACTGTCTTCACAGGCGCTATGGCCCTGCGGCCAATCGATTTGAACATGAAATCGGCAGGGATCATATACAGGACGACAACTGTCGCTGATTCCCACCACGAGGAGAAGCTTTTCCAGGATGCGTCCTCTCCTTCCGGGAACTGCTGGTAATAGACAAGGTAGCTGGGATTGCCAGCGCCATAGATGAATTCCTTGGGGCTCGCAAAGCCGCCGAAATCATCCGGAAGGCTGAAGCCCAGTATCTTGCATGACTTTACAACTTCCTCTTCTTTGCAATCCTCTGCCTTGGCCAGCTTTGCATTTCCTTCCTCCACTGTGCCTTTAAGGAGCTTTTCAGCCTCTTTCCTGCATTTTTCCTGTGCTTTCTCATTTGTATCGGCAACAATAGGGAGCATTCTCAGCGGGCCGTATGGAGGGACGGAACATTTCTCGCATGTCACCTGCTTTTTCTGGCCTTCCCTGCAGTCGATTACTGTCCTGTCAATGGGCTTGCATTTGGGGCCGGGATTTGGACCAATGTTCTTTTCACAGACATCGCTGCTGTACTTGCTTCCACACTCTTTCTCAGGAAGCCATCTGAAGCCTGTTTCAGGGCCTGTGAGGCAGCACACGGTGTCCTTGCAGATAATATCCTTCACTACTTCGGCCTTTTCTGAACGCTCCTTTGATTTTGCCTCTTCAGCTGCTTCAGGGGTCACATAAAGCTGGTAGCATTCATCGCTGTCATAGATCTGGCCGCTCATGACGGTATTGGTAGCGCAGACAAGGGCTGTGTAGGACTCTATTGAGGTCTTGTCGTCCTGGGGGCTGGTGGCGCAGAAAATTCCCAAATTCTTGCACATGAACTCGAACAGCTTGGCAATGCCCTGGCCGCCAGAGGCTATGATGATCAGAAGGACAAGAGCCAGAACTATAAATCCTATTATTTCAGGCCCCATCTCCTCAGCTTCGCTGCCTTTTCTTGCTTTACCGAAAGACATGTTATCACTTGCCTGATGAAGACTTGGAGAAGAGATCAAAAAGGACCTGGGTGATGCTTTTTCCCTTGAATGCGAAATCCACGATAAAGGCTAAAACAACCAGAAGGACGATGATTGCAATAATGATTACGACGAGAGTCTTGATCGAGAACTCCATAAATAATATTAAGTCCAAGGCATAAATAAGATATATGAGCGACGATTTTATCATGGTTGTACTGCCGTGGTTCATAGCTGCGATAATAACAGTAGTTGCTATTATATATGTTGGGGACAAATTAGGCGTGTTCAAATGAAAGGCGATTACGGCCCTGTGACAATGTGGATGATGCTGGCACTGCTCCTTGCATTTATAATAGGACTTGTCATTCTGGTCATTAATAACAAGTTTTATGGGCCCATTCTGAAATGATATTTTTGGGCATATTTTATAAAAAGAAAATCCAATATCAAAGGCCATTTTGCATCAGGACGGCAACAGGATAAGCCAGAAGAGCGTATCCTGCTTGTTCTTTCCTGGAAACGTTTTCAAGTATGCAGCTTTCCCAGATACTGAATAAATTATCCACGCTTTTCCAATGGGGCACCAACAGGTGAGGGTAATTTATGTGAAGAAAGCCAAATATTCATGGAATGAAAATGAAGGCAGCTATTGTAGGCGACTGGGTTCTTATTCTTTTCGCAATAATTGGAATTTTTTCTGCAATAGCGCTTGTCACATATCTTGCAGCAAGAACTCTGGCACCGCTGTGCTGGCAGAACACTATTGAGCCTCTGGCTTCTTCCCTTACGGGAGAAAAGGGTGCCATAGGAGATCTGAGGCTTCTGGGGGGAAGAAGCGAATTCGATTTCAGGCTGCCCATGGAATATGATTGCGTGAAAAGCGTGCAGTTCAAGGGATACAAGGCATGCATGGGAATATGCGACAGCTTTGGCGGGGAGCAGGACAAAAAGATATGCAAGGAGAGATGTACAAAATGCAAGGACAGGGATGGGTGTGTAGTTGCTGTGCCAGTGAAAAAGAGCTTTGGAAATGTTGTCTGGTCTTTTGTCTCCGGCGGTGATGCGGGTAAGACAGCAAAGCAGATCCACATAAACATCGATACATTCCCGTCTGACTATTCGTTTGAGGGTGATGATGAACTTCAGCCGCTGAAAGGAAAAGACAAGGTATACTGTCTTCACTTTTCCAAGTCAGGGGACAGTTATAATATCGTCAAGAAGGTTGTGGATGTCACAGCTTCCTGTGGAGGGTTTACGGCGGAGTGATATCATGAAAGGGGATGTAAGCGAGGAGCAGTCATATTTCATAGGGGCCGTAGTCATAGGTCTCATGTCGCTTGTTGTCATAGTGAACGTGTTCGTGCTCCCTTTCATGAGCGACAAATTCAAAGCCACAAACCTTGCCGCAGACATCTCATTCTACATGGGAGCCTTTTCCATCCTCGAGTCCGATGAAAAGGGAGAAGTGGAGATTGTGCTTGACAGAAAATATGACATAGAATTCAAAAGGCTGGGCCTCGCTGACATAGAAAGGCTGAAGCATATCAGTAAGACATTTGCAGGGGCTGGATTATATGTCACTGCATATGCTTACAAAAAGGATGGCAAGGACAGGGAAATGGGACAGAGCATGTATATCATAGTCGACGATGCGGATGAAACAAAATTCACGGCATCAGAATACATCAAGATCATAAAGAAGCCGGGGGAAAAAACGAGGTTTGAGTATCTATGATGAAGGCAAGCACACAGGGGATTGAATTCACAGTGGCTGTGGTTATTTATATATTCTTTGTCATTGGCCTTATCGTAATGATGCTGGTGTACTTGCAGACAATAAATGTCGATACATCGAATGTTGAGCCTGCCCTCAGGAAGGTGGATGTCGCCCATGCGGCAAAGAACTGCCTCACTGAAAGGGGGGAGATAAAGAAAAACCTGCTGACAGAAGAAAGGGTTCGAAAATGCGGCCTAGGCAGCTATTACATAAGGGTCACGAACCTTGAAACAAAGGAGATGTGGCAGCATGGATATAACAAAGAAGGTCTTGAGCATACAGTGTTCGCTGCCATTGAAAAGGACAATGGAGCTGATCCTGCGGAGATCTATGTCAAAGCTTAAAGGCATAGGGCCTGAACTGATAGTGCTGATAATTATAGCAGCCTTTGGCTTCGGTTTTGCCTATCTTATCACGCATATCGACTGGATTTCTTTCGTAATAGGGATAAATAATTATCTGAAGCTGTCGTTTGATCTGGAGGACAGGGGGACGAAGACGCTTGCATTTCTCCTGACGAGGGAGGGAGGTAGGACAGCGGCTGAAGAGATTGGCGGTTTGAGGGCTGGAAGGGAGCCTGCCGGATTTGTGGAGAAGGCTGCTGAAGCGCTGAGGATAAAGGTTGAGATAGGGGATGACAAAGGCAGGGTGATAAAGAAGTATGGGGTTGTGTCGGATGCTGTCGACACTACTATAGCTTTGCCGGGCCTGAAGAAGGGGAGGGTGTCAGTGGGATGAAAAGGAAAGGCCTGGCTATCACAACATTGATTATTTTCGTAATCATGATATTTTTTGTCTTCATATACCAGCTGATCACGCCTCTCGGGCAGGTAAACAAACTGCTGGTTAAAGAGAAGGTGAGCCAGAAAAACTTCTTCACAGTAAGCAACTCGCTTGACGCCGCCAAATACGGGTTCCTTGAGCCTGCGCTGAAATACTCATATTATCAGGCCTGTTATGATAACCTGAAGAAAGGCGGCTGGAAGAGGGTGGAGGAAAGCAGGAAGACCAAATATCAGGACATGGAGTTCATGCCGCTTGCCGGGAAGGAGGATTTTCTGGACAGTCTGGAGGGAGAGGCCCTGAAGAATCTTAATATTTACACGGAAAATGGCGATGGGGCGTATGTTTTCCTCACCCAGTTCGGGGTGAGGCTGCCGCTTTATGATGATGTTAAAATAAGGCAGGAGACAGGAAAGGCTGTCATAGGAGCCGAGGGGGGGAAGCTGAAGATTGAGGAGAAGGAGCCCGATGAGACAATAAGGCTGGAGAAGGTTTCGAGGCTCGAGGCTGAAGCAGATGACAACTGCCTGCAGATGCATTCTGCTGCCCGGGAAAAGGAGGAAAAGCTGAAGGGCATGCTTGAAGAGGCCATGAAGAAAGAGATGATCAGGTGGCCTGTCCTTGGAGCCAAGGATGCTGAACACCAGACTGCCGATGATGTGTTTGCCAAGGCGGCAGGGGAGGCCGGGATAGAGGTTACCGGCATTGAGAATGGAAGACTGAAGATGGAAGAGGGCCTGAAGGGCATAAGAATTCCGGCAGGAGAAGGCACGGAAGGGCTTAATACAAATTACATTTTATTAAGAAATCTGATCAAGGCGGATATAAAAGCGAAGGAGTGCGAGGACAGGACCTGCTATAATTTCATTTATCAGGCAAGCGTGCCTGTGGGAGTGAAAATTGCCAATAAAAACGACAAGGACAGGCTTCCTGTATTCAATGGCAAGGATGTGGCCTTTGAAGCTCTGGAGATCAGCTTTGCTTATACGCATGAGTTCGGGTATGAGAGGGGGCCTTTGATTCCTTAGGTGCCGTGTTTCCGGCTGAAATTGCTGTCCATGGTTGTATAAACATTTTGCTTATTATATCATCTCAAGATACTTCTTCTGCCTTATGGCTACTGACTTCAGGCTGAGCAGGGAGATTTTTTTCCTTAAAGCCGCATCCTGGGTGCAGATCACATACCCTTTTTTGGCCATGCTGAGGAGGGCTGTGTCGACAGGCTGCCCTGATTCTATCAGGAAGCACTCTGAGCCGGCAAAATCAGCCGCCATCCTTGAGAATCTCCTTTGCCTGCTTCTTATCTTTTCAAGCTCGGCAAAGACAGAGGAAAGGGCAAACAGTTCCGGCCGGCCGAACTTGGAAAGCTCGCTTACGAGGCCTATCTTGAATGCGAAAATGTCAACAAGGAAGTTGGTGTCGAGGAGGAATTTCATACATAGATTCTTTCCTCTTGATATATAAACCGATTCTGGAAAACTATTTCTTCCTGGCCTTCCACTCCCTTGCGAACTCCCTCATCTTGGTGTCAATTTCGGTCTCGCTGCTGAAACTCTGGCCATATCTCTTCTTGAACTCGCCAAGAAACTGCTCTATTTCCTCGTCTCTGTCAGCAGGCATTGGAGGTCTATTAAAATATATTGCTGCGGTTGCTTTTAAAAGGAAGAGGGGGCCTTGCGGCAAACCCGTTATTTCTACAGCAAGAAAACTAAATAACCTCGATTGGCTCCTTCCTCCTCAAATCAGTTTTATCGAAATGCCCGTCAAAGCTTATTATGGTCTCTGCACCTGTTTTTTTGGCGGTAAGATACTGCAGGCTGTCATCGAAATCCAGCCCGATTTTCTGGGCGACAATGCTTATTGCCAGCTCTTCTCCTATAGTAGTGGTGTGGATTGTAAGGCCTATCGAATTATTAATATTCTTCAGAAAGGTTTCCAGAATAGCCAAGTTTTCCGAGAGTATTCCTTCGACTGCATGGACTGTGAATGAAGACACTATGCATTGCAGTTCACCTGAGGAAACCTTCTGCAAAAATTTTTCGCAATCTTCTGCTTTCTTTTGGTTCAGAAGGATCTCCAGAAAAATATTGGTGTCTATCAGATGCACGTCAGTCCACCTTTCTCCATGCTTTATGCTGCAATTCAACCGAGTTTTCTCCTGATTTTATGGAGCCTCTCAAAGCTGACCAGTCTATTTTGTCTGAGGATATCCATTTTTTTATCAGGTTTTCAGTTGCGGCCTTCAGGCTGCCTCTTTTGTAGCCATACGCTTTCATAGCCTTTCTCCTGAACCTCGCCAAAACCTTTTCATCTGTGTCGATCTTTAAAGTACCCATATTAAGTATAGGTACTTTTGTACTTTATAAAGTTTTTGGTACTCTATGGCTCTGCGGCAAATCCGGAAATATAATGGAAGCCGCTTCTTCCCTTCCACAAAACCAGCACAAGGAAGCCGATCATAATCACTTATGGAACCGCATTCAACGCCTGACTCTGCACAAAAGCTGAAGATCCCATTGGAAAGAAAATCTAGTTTTGTCGCAATCTCAGAGTATTCTGGCAATCGATGGGAAATTAGCTCTTGAAGAGAAGGAATTTCCATGCAGGGGTTATTTCTATATTATCTATGACTCTTTCATCTTCCATGTCCACAACCAGCGCTGTTCTTACTTTTTTTCCGAACTTCTTGATGAATTTTCTTATCTGCTTGATTTCCTTCCCGCCCTTTTTTATCTCGATCGCATCCACAGTGTCTTTGTCTGGGATTATGAAGTCAACCTCAAAGCCGTTCCTGTAAAAGAATTTTGTATCGAGTGCATTCAAAATGGCATTTTCCAGCATTGAAGGCAGGGCTTTTTCCATGTCCTGAATGAATGCATAAATCAGGTTGGGAGTGGCGAGATAGGCCTTTTTCAGCTTCCTCATGCTGGCAAGAGGGGATCCTCTGTAGTTGAAGACGAATCTGATAAGCAGAGAGAATTCCAGATACTCGAAATAGTTTGCAATGGTCCTGTGATCCTTTCCTAGATTTCTGGATATCTCCCTGTAGTTGACAATCATTCCGGGATTGTTGCCTACCATGTAAACCAGATTCTTCAGCAATTCGATGTCTATAGACCCGAATTCCTCCGGAATGTCCTTGTATATTATCCTGTCAATCACATTGTTCAGCAGATATTTTCTCACGAAATCATCATCATCCTCATTCACCAGCTCGGGAAAAGTGCCGTGCCTGAGATACCTGTAAAAGAGCGGCAAAAGCTCCCTTTTCCATAGGCTGGGGTTTTCCTTTATTTTCTTGGCGTCCTTTCCTGTTATTTCAAGAAATTCCTGAAAATCCAGAGGCTTAAGAAGAAAATCGAGAATCCTGCCCGCAAGGCTTTCCTTGGCCCTTTTCCTGAAGGCGACAGATGCTGAGCCTGACAGGAAGAACTTGATGTTGGGGTAGAGGTCATAGAAGACCTTTATCTTGTTTTCCCAGTCTTTCACCTTCTGCACCTCGTCAAGGAAAATGTACAGTCTGTCTTTTGTTTCGCCGAAGGTCTTGCCCAGAATGAGCTTCTGGTAGGAGTCAAGAACATCCTTTAGGTCAAAGGCCATCTCATCAAAGGAGAAATATAATATATTCCTCGGGCTCTCGCTTTCCAGAAGCCTTTCTATCAGCTGGAACATCATGGTCGTCTTTCCGACTCTTCTGAGGCCCCATATCAGAACAGCCTGCCTCTTTCCAGCATGCTGCTCGATTTCGAAATAGAGCTTCCTTTTGTATCCCTTCAGCCATTCTTCCTTCACCCTGCCTGCCTTCCACCAGGGATTGAAAACCTCGATGTCCTCGATTTTCATAGTAATTACATTATGATGTAATAAGTATTTAAATTTTGTTACATTGAAATGCTATAATTTATCGTTTTCAGGCTGCGTATAACGCCGTTATATAACACTGTTATTCCCTTCTGCTTGCTGCCAATTTATTCAGACGGCAGGAATATATTTAATCAGTGATGGATTTGCCCGAAACAGAATCGTCTATACTGCTCAGAATGCTGGATAAGTATAAGCTTTTCGACATTGATATAGAGCTTGCCCAGTTCTTCCGTATCAGCAACAGGGGCGACATCGAGGGGCCATACAAAGGACTGCCTGAGCCTTATAGGATGGGCGGCACAGGTCGCAACATTCCCCTGGAGCATTTCAGGATAACAACAGTACGCTTCAGGAGTCGTGAAGGTGTCCCGTATATCTATTTCCGTACGCCCCGCATAGAGGCAGGCAGTGTCAAGATAGGCAAAATCAATGTGCTGGACAGGCCGCTGAAGATCAATGATCTTGTTTGGATCACACCTCAGGATGGCAGGGTAGGCCTGGTAATCGGCACAATAATCAGGATAATAGACACGGAGAGAACGAAAAAACCGCCCAAAGAGGATGAAAATGAGGAGCTTGAGAAGATCAAAGAGGAGCTTGAAGAAAACCGCAGGCTGTATGCCCTGCCTTCAGGAGAAAAGCCCGCCCTGAAGCCCTACGCCCCCGGCCCCCTGCCTGCAAATATCCCTAGGAGAGGAAGGAAGGAGAGGGGATTGTGGGAGGACAACAGACCCATACCTATGGGGCCGCTAAGGCCGCCGGCATTGCCGCCGGGAAGGGAAGGGAGACCTGAACCAAGGCCTGTAATTCTGGAGGAAGGGATTCGGGAGCCGACAATAGTGAACATTTATGCCCTTCCGCTCGACGAAAGAGGCAGGCCAGGCCTTCATGGAGTGCAGCAGCTTCGTGCACGCATCCTGACATCAGAACCGAGAAGGTTGGAGCTTATAGACCAGCTTCTTCCTTTAAGAAATCTTGAGCTTGATAACCCGCCTGCCCGCATACTGATCGAGGCCGAATACGATCATCCGCAGGCCGGAAGGCTTGTGGCGCACAGGGAGTTTGATCTGCATCCGGGGGTAAATAATCTGATCCTCCAGTTCAGAATTCCTTTTGGCGCTGGCGGGATCGGAGGGCCGGGAAGGCCAGAAGGGCCAGTTGGAGGAGGGCCTGCGAGGCCCGAAGGCGTCGGGGGCGGTGAAGGGGAAGGATGGTGGTTTGAAGGCCATGTTGTTGACCAGAACAATAATCCGATACCCAATGCAAGGATTACAATAGCTGGCACTGCCCATTCTGTTGCTACAGGAGCAAATGGCAGATACAGAATTCCCGCTGCAGGAGGGCTTCCGCAGGGAAACTATACTCTATTTTGCCAAGTCCCGCCAGAACAAACCCGTGGTGCTGCACAGACACATGCAGCAGATGTGAATATTGCCGAAGGCGGGCAGGCTGAAATAAGGATATTTCCAGTTGAAGTAGAGCACCGCCAGAATAGAGGCGGAGAACCAAGGAGGGAAGGATAGACTATGCCTGCAATAATTATCAACTTCATTATAAACATAAATGTTCCGCCGCCCCCGCCTCCTCCTCCTGGAGGGGGTGAAGGATGGATTGAAGGTCTTGTAAGAGATGAAGGCGGCAGAGCCATTGATAATGCAAATGTTATTAATCATACTACTGGAGAACACACCCAGACCAATCATTTAGGCTACTACAGGCTTCCGCAGGATCCGCGAGAAGGTCTGACTCCCGGCCATCATCTTGTCGCATGCGGAGCAACAGGCTTTGAAGATCAGGAAAGGGAAATTGAGGTGAGACCTGGACGGGCTGCAAACGGCAATTTCACTCTTCACAGAAGAACTGGCCGTACTCCGGCTGGCCAAGGTGTTGTCTATGGTCAAGTCTGGATAAAGAATGCGCAGGGAAAGGATGAGCCTTTCATACCCCAAACTGAAAGAGTGCCTGACTGGCAGCAAAGGAACAGAATATATGCATATCCCTTAACTCATACCGTCCTTGGCTGGTTTGGGAGGATTCTCCCTGATACCCGTCTCAATTGGCCAGAAGCTATATCTGAAGGTCATATTGATGAGCATGGAAGATATTCTTTAAGCCTGTTTCCTGGAACCTACCAGCTCGTGTGCAATATCACAGATCCACGCCGGGTACAATGGCCCGTAGCTGACTCAAGGAGAGATGCAGCCGGCAATATAATACAGCCACTGCCTCACCACGCTGATCCGTCTTCAGTGTATGAACCCAAGACAGCCATGGCAACAGTTCGGGCGTATCAAAGAACCAAGCATGACTTCCATTTCTACCCGCAAGGAGGTTCACGGATTGCCAGAGGCGCAAATACAGCAAGAAACTGGATCGAGCAGAGGTGGGGGGCCGGGATTACAGGGAACATTCACATCATCGCGCTTCTTGCGATAGGCGTCCTCATCTCCAACTACTTCCATAACACCAACTTCCTTCTCGGCTTCTGGTCGCTGGTCGCGTACTTCCTGATACCTGAGCCCATACAGGGCAGGCTACAGCAGGAGCTTGAAGAAGGCCACATGCAGCTGCAGTTTAGGTGGCGGGACTTGGTAATGAGAGGAGAGAACAGAGAGCAGTTCAACAACGCGTGGAGATGGCTGCTTGGCAACAACAATTCCCAGTTCACCGCGCTGAGGAGCTTTGCCAAGGTAATGGCCATCTGGTTCTTCAGCCAGGGACTACTGCAGAGCACCTTCGCCTTTTCGAACATAATGCTGCTCATAGTGGTCTTTGCAGGATACTATTCCTTTGCCATAGAGTATGACACAAGGAGATCGGGCCAGGTGATAGAGTCATTCTTCAGGTTCGCCTTCCTAGGCGTGTACCTGATCCCGTGGGTTGTAGTGGCGAGGGTGTTCGATTCTAATGTCCTTGGGCTAATAGCATTTGCGTTTTTGGCCGTACCTCCCTTTTCGAGAAGGGACCAGCAGCATGAATCCTCAATAGGGTCAGGACTGGAACCGGCGATGAAGGTTGCCTTCCTTATCTGCATGATCATAGCGCTTATGTACAGCGGGGCGATGGCCACATTCTTCCCCGAATCCCAGATGTTCCAGACGCAGACAGGTTGGGGGCTTAAGGGAGGCTTGGCAGACACGTTCTTCTTCTTCTGGTTCCTGACAACGCTGGTCGGGTTCTTTTCACCGCCACAGGAGAGGCCCGCAGCAGGATTCATCATGCTTTTCGCAGCGACTGTCATATATGCGCTTGGGCCCGGAACCCAGGAGGTGGGGCAGGGGCTGCTCGGGCCTTATTTCCCTGCATTTTACAAAGGCATGATAGGAACAATCAAGCCCGTGACCCAAGCGTTCTCTGGCTTCGGGAGCGCATTCGGTCCTGCCCTCTGTCTGCTCACCAATCCTGTGGCATGTGCACAGAACATAACTGACGGCAGATGGAGTCAAGATTCAACTACTGGGATTGCAGGGGCATACGGCGTCGAGCTGGAGGACTTCAGGATGGATGATCAGATATTCACAGAGCAGCCTTTTGCCATCACGCTGAAGCTGAACAATCTGGGCTCGTTCGATGCGAGGCATGTCGATGTCAGCTTTGCGGCCGGGGAGGATGCGGCAACTATAGAGGAGAGGGAGAGCATGTGGATAAGGCCGTTCAGATCAAGGCAGGATACAGACAACAAAAGGAAGCGGATGAACCTAGCCGAACT
Organism: Candidatus Aenigmatarchaeota archaeon; assembly: GCA_016185435.1. GTDB lineage: Archaea > Aenigmatarchaeota > Aenigmatarchaeia > QMZP01 > QMZP01 > JACPNN01. Next base: position 90,193 of record JACPNN010000004.1, read on the forward strand.
TGGTTTCGGTGACAGGCCTGATGACCCTCAGGGGAAGGAGGGCCTTGACTGCGTTGAAGACAGCACAGGCGTACCGGTTCTTTGCAGGAGCACCGACCGCATTGATGTCATGGAGAAGAAGGACATACAGCCCATAAGGTTCGAGAGCAATGATGAAGGGATAAAATGCAGGGCCGTCACCAAATATGAGCTGTATGAAAAGTATCTGCCCTTTGCGGCCAAGGTCTCATATGATTATGGCATCTCATCGAGCCTTGATGTAGAGTTCCTCAGCGATGCCGAATGGCGAAGAAAGTCGCAGGCAGAGGAGCTTACTTTCCAACAGAAGATACCCTCCACCCTTTCGAATTCCCCTGTCATGCTGAATATAGACACTACACCGCAGCCGATAAGGGAGGATGTCTCATTCCCAATCAGGATGCAGCTGAAGACCGGGCCCAGAGGAGGGACGATAAACAGGACATACATGATAAATGCGGAAATACCGACGGAGCTGTGGAAGGCGAAGAGGTACTGCACACCGTCTCCCTCCAGCGAGACAGAGATTGCCCAGAAGGGCGTGACACTGGTCAGATGGGAGGAGAGCAGGATACTGCCTTCAAGGACAATCGCATGCCAGTTCAACGGATACAAGTTCCCGAAGGGCGAAAAGGAGAAAATAGGCGTGCAGCCGACAAAGAGTTTCCTGATAAAGACCAATGCAAGCTACAGGTTCGAGAAGGCGGAGCAGACCATAGGCAAGCTGGAATGGGGCGGGGTGGCGTGCTGCTATCCGGCAGGGCAGTACAAAGGGCAGGACGGAGACAAATTCTGCCAGTCCCTTGGATATCCTGCATGCGATGCAACGACTCATCAATGCAAGGCGGAGGCGCAGACGTGGGGGCCTGCCGATCATTGCAAGAACCAGATAGCGTCAAACCCGAAGGAGAAGTGCAACCTTGGTGCTGGAGGATGCTCATCGGATGCGGAGTGCTGCTCTGACCCTGCTGATTGCCAGGGCTCTGGAGGGCTGTTTGATGTCGATAGCGATGGAAATCCTGATTCTCTGGAATGCAGGAGAAAAATAGCCAATGGCGTCTGCTGCCCTGCAAAGACAAGCGACAATGACTGCGCTGCAGCCCACCAGATGTTCACGGAGAACAAGAGCCCGGCAGAGGTAAGTGACTTCCTGAGAAAGAATACGGGTCCCTGATGCCTATGGCAGAGGAGGGCAGTTGCTCTTCGGACGCCTTGCAGCATGCGTGTCCTCAAAATAGGATGTGATGCCATATTTGCCGTCCACCTTGGTGACGCCTACACCATATCTGCCGTCTTTGACGCCGAGCTGATTGTCTATCTGTATGTGCCTCATTTGCTTTAAGCCATTTTCCATAGAGTTAAGTTTTTCCAATACAAAATCGTCTTCGCCTATATAGATTGTGCCTCTGTACTCCCTTTCTCCACGGTCTTTCTTGCATCTGTCTGGCTCGATTGTGTTCTCGAAGCCTTCCCAGTACAGGGCGGTTTTCCCAATCGGTCTGCCTGTGTTGGTATCATAGACTTCCCTCGGGTCGAGTCTTGTGATTGTTATGGGAGTGTTATAGGGGATGAGGGGCGCTCTTGGCCTTGAGCCGAAAGAACCGAAAATGCCTGCCAGGCCAATGGCTGTGATAGCGGTGGCGGCGATTATTCCTGTTTTGTATTTTTGGCCAAATGTCTTTGTGCTGTTCCAAGCTGCCTTTAAATTAACCATATTTTGTCACTAATAAGTAGTTTCGAATATATATTTAAATGCTTTTTGTGCTATCCCGAATTAGTTAGAGCCTTCCTGTCACTATAAAATACCTCGGCAGGGTATTTATAGCCTATAGCGCCGCATGGCCTCCTATAGTTCCAGTATCTAACGAACTTACCGTGGTCGCCTTTGGTGACCCATATCTCCGCCTCATAGCAGCCATGGAAATTCTCAATCTTGCCGCAGGTAGTCGGTCTCTTTACAGTGCTGTGGATAACCTGCACTCCCTGCTGTTCGCAGAACAGCTCGAAATCTGTCAGCTGTCCGCTCAGGTTGTTCCTGAACTGGCTGCCGTTGTCTGTCAGTATCTGCTCCGGAGTCCCGTATCTCCTGAAGGCTTGCGCTACAAGCCTTATTGCATTCTCCATCGTGGCTTCATCGAACTTCTTTGACGCCGCGACAAACCTCGAATGGTCGTCATAAAACGTCAGCATGGGATTGCCGATCAGCACATCCTTCCAGTCTCCCTGCCACAGGGACATGCTGTGCTGCCTTTCCCATCGAGTCCTGCCCCATGTCCTTCTTTCCCTGGTTATGGGGCTGTTGAGGTTCTTTTCCTTGATGAGCTGGTATATGCGGTTATGCGGTATGTGCACCCCATGGTGCACATCGAGATGTCCTTCTATCTTGGTCGGCCCCCAGCGATAGGCTTTCCTCCATATCTGGATCCTCCTTGAATCGTTGGCGCCTATGGTGTATCTGGCCTTCGGTCCAGGCTTCCTCTTGTTGACAAGGGAGGCGTACTCGCCTTTGTTTATCCGCAACTTCCAGAGAAAGTAAGTGCTTTCCGGTATATTCAGCTCTCTCCGTATGTCTATGTCGCTCCAGCCTTCTCTTAGCTTGAGCAGCATCATTGCTATCTTGTTGTCCCTGTCCATCGAATCACCTCATCCTGTTATAGGTGACTCCAACTAATAGGGATAGCTCATATTTAAATGCTTTTCGGTACCGGAAAGGCAGAATTCTGGATTTGCTCTTCTCCTGAATGTAACAAATAATCTGCATTTATGCAATCGCAGGATAGTGATTTTCTTTTTCCTGTTTTCTGTTTTCGGAAGAATGAAAGAAAACAAGAGTATAGAGTCTTTATTGCATCGAAATTGTCAATAGAATCAGGGATAAGAAAGTCCGGCTTTATGAAGATGCTGAAAAGCCTATGGTGTGTTCAGCGCCTCACCGGCCTTCAAAGCTTCTTCAGGCGTGATGGAAGCGTAATACAGGAGGGCTATGAAAAGGAGGATGAGGGAAGCGATGATGGCCATCCATATGCTTCTGGGGATTTTGGGAAAGTTCATATATGTATATTTGTTGGAATTAGTTAAAATCTAAGCACTTTCCTTGGCAGTTACAACACTTTCTGATTTCTGCCCTAAGCCAAGCAGTTCCCTGTATCCGGCCTCCACTGGATCGCCTGGGCTCAGGCTGCCTGCATAGCTGTCGAATGCGCCTTTTGTCTGATATGCCAATTGGCCGACTAGTACCATGTCGTTGTGGCTTGCCTTGCCTGCAAGCTTTTTCAGGCCGGCAAAGGTCTTATAAATGACTTCATTGCCCTCTGAAAGGGCCTGCAGCCTTTCCCATTCTTTCTGCTTTTTAAAGTCTATGAAAGTGTCATTGCTACCGCCACGGAAAGGAACCCAGAGCCCCCATTTGTATCCGTCTCCCACAAGGCGATTAGCCAAAAGCTGCGAGAAAGGGGCGGCATACAATGTCCCTCCCTTCACAAAGCAGATAACGCCAGCATTGGCGCCATATGTTCTCTCAAGGTCGTGCAGATCGCTATAGTCGCTGGGAGGCTTTACTTGATATTCCTGCCAAGTTTCGTCGCCATGAAAATGTGTTCTGAGCTTTTCCCTGAAATTCCTTCTCACTATCGGAATGGCAGTGTTTTCCAGAGACATAGTATCACTTTTACTATTAGATGGTGATACTATATTTATAAGCTTTTTGGTGGGAGGTTTCAGGGTTGAAAAGTGGCTATAGATATCTGTATAACAATGTTATATTCCAGCAATCAACTTTAAATTCCTGTGCCGCCCCATCTCAAGTCCCCACCACAATCCTTATCAGGTCCCTCAGCCCGGGCGCAAGGCCCAGTATCAGAATCACCAGCTTCAGGAAGCCCTTGAAATCCCTGCTCTCATCGCTCCTTTCTATATACCAGAGTATAGGCAGGACAACAACTGCCTTCAGAAGGAAGAATGACTCAGGCCCAAAAATGCCAGTCACGAACTCCACCAGCGGATGCTGCTCCCCATATCCGAGGTACTTGAGCGCGATGAATGTGGCCGAAGCGTCGAGAAAATGGGCCGACATGATGAGCTGGATGTCTTTCTTCAGCAGTATACCGAATGCCTCCTGAAGCCTGTTCCTGTTATTTTTTTTGAAATAATGGCTCAAAGAATGCAGAAAAGCATACGTAAAAACAGAGGCCAATATAGTGAGGCCTGTTACGTGAAAGAATCTTTCAGGATATCTGTAAGGCAGTACGCTCAGGCTGATAACTGCTGCAATAGCTCCAATGGAGAGCATGGTTTTCCAGTAAGGAATCCTTATGTTTCTTTTTCCAAGAGCCTTCTCAGCGGCTATTGAGAAAAGGAAGATGAACAGGGCCAGGAAGAACGTCAGAAGGTAGCTTCCGGGTGTGGCGAAGAAAGGCACAATCCAGCTCAAAGGCAGCAATATGAAGTCAGGAAGGGGTGAAGAAGAAAGATGCTCGAATGCCTTCTGCTGCAGCAGACCGATATTGAAGCCTGGCTCTGAGACTGAAAGGAACCTTGAAAGCTGGCCTGTTTGCTCAGCTGCCTTGTAGGCCAGGCCATAAGCGACGTCCCTTAGAACTCTTGTTGAAGATGCAAGCACGATGAAGGGTATGATAGCCCAGAAAAAATGTTTGTCTATTTTTATTTCAAACTTCCTGACAAGCCTGTAGACGCCATATACGGAAACAATAAGAATAGCTGCATATGTGACTGAATTGACAGGATTGAAATCCCCGCCTCTAAGGATAGGCTCGATGAAATTCTCCTCAAGAAAACCCATGGTGGTTATTGGCTCTGCTGCTTTAATAATTTTTGGGTCGATATACAAGATGGCATTTGACAAAGAGGATGAGGAAGAAGGTTATGTTATTGTAACAGAAGAGACAGGATATAGAAACTTGGAAAAAAAGAGAAATCATGCTTTAATTGAACCTGATTATGATGCATGGTTTGCAGGCCTTTCTGCCGACACCAGAATAGATCCTGATTTCGTGAACGGCTATCTGAGGGACAGAATGAGAGCAGTCGGGGAAAAGGCCTCCAGGCTTACAGGCAAGCCCTATGTTGAGCCTGACTTCTATTTCAATGATGATCTTGGCGATGCTATAGCCGGTGCTACATACATAGACAAAAAAGGCGATGCAAAAGGAATAGCCTTCAATCCGTCTATAACCGAGGACTATGAACAGACAAAAATGGTTGCGGGGCATGAGGCCATACATGCTGTGCAAAAAGGCCTGCATGTGCTTGCGGACGTATATGCCGAGCTTACCGATGAAAGAACTGGCCAGTCATATCTCTTTGCCATCGGCAGGGCAATAGCGGAAGGCGACAATGAGTTTACCTCAGAGGCCATCGGAGAAGGAGCTACAGGAGCATATTCCGAAGAGCTTGGGCTTGCAAGAGGCCTGGATTCAATTTATCCAAACAAGAGACTTTTTAGGACAGCAGAGAATCAGGATTATGAGACTCTAGAAAAGATGCTGAATTATGAAGAAGCAAAAGGGGTTATAGACAGCTATCTTAAATCCAAGCTTGGCAGGGCAGGCAGGGCATACACCTCATCTGAGATGGTATACGCTCCGGCATCGGAATGAATCCTTCATCTGCAGCAAGTCTCCCTCTCAGAAGCTTATCTACGGGCTCGGGCCTTATTATTACTAATAGGGAGATTTCACTAAATTAATAAAGATGAAACTACTAAGTAGTAAATAAAGTGATAATATGGTAGACATACTGGTGAGGAAGAAAGTATTAAAGATACAGGAAAGGCTGGGTATGAGGATAGGCATACCATACGGGACAAAGGACATACTTGCCGATAATCAAAAGAGCACGATTGAAGTTTTGAAGGAGCTCTACAAGATAGGCCTCAAGTCGTTTGTCCTGCCGAAGGAGCTTTTTGCCAATATAAGCCATCACAGCGAAGTGTACAAGGTGAGGTATGCAGAGCTCCTCAAGATCAAGGATGAGGCGAAAAGATATAATATAGAACTTGCCCTCAGGCATGATTCCCTTTCCTCTGAACCTGATGAGACGCTGAGAATATTCACGACCGTTGCGAGCATAATGGACTGCAGGGGGATAATAATCCAGCCTAACTTCTACAGCAAAATCATGCCGAAAGACCAGGCACTCAAGCTTGCGGTTTATAAGATAAACGAGATAACCACCAGCTCAGGCTTCAAGACAAAGCTCGGCATAGAGACGACAGGAAAGACAAATGACGTCGGCAGCCTCGAGGATGTCATAGACATAGTAAAAAGGACCCATTCGACAGAGGCCGTCATAAACTGGGGGCATCTCCATGCGAGGGAGAGGGGATGGCTCAGGGCGAGAACCGACTTCGGCTATGTGATAAAGAAGCTGAGGGAAAGCATTGGCTTGAACTCAATCCATAATGCATACTTCTTCTTCTCCGGAGTAAATTACGGCAAAGACGGCTTTGCGGGCCATCTTCCCTATGAAAAAGCCGACATAAACCTTGAGCACATGATACGGGAAAGCATGTCCGCAGGCGTGAAAGGCACGCTGATTTTCGAGGACCCGAACAAGGAGAACTTTGTCCTCAAGCTGATGGACAAGCTTGCCGATATGGTGAGGTAGCTGCACCGCTACCAAAAGGCTTAGGGATGTGCAGTCTCCTAATCTTATGGACGATTTATGAGGGGATGGCAGGCACTCTCCGGATTTATAAAAAAGGCTGTGCAATGATATTCTATGAAGGCATACGGAGAAATCTTGAGAATTTTGAGGAAACAAAAGCCATTGCTCGGAAGCAGATACAGTGTCAGTTATATAGGCGTCTTTGGTTCGTATGCAAGAGGAACGCAAAAAAAGGGCAGCGATATTGATATCCTCGTGGATTTTAGCGGGCCAATAGGCCTCTTTGCATTTATGCAACTTGAAAGCTATTTGAGCAACATCCTGGGCATTAAGGCCGATTTGGTAATGAAGACCGCACTAAAACCGCATATAGGAAAGCTCATAATCAAAGAGGTAGTTCCAGCATGAAAAGGGAATTCCTGGATTATGTTGAAGATGTCATAAAATCCATCACTATGATAGAGGAATTCGTCTCAGGTTTGTCTTATGAGAACTTCAAGAAGGACGAGAAAACTGCATATGCTGTTGTGCGTGCCCTTGAAATAATAGGTGAATCTGTGAAAAACATGCCTGTGGCGATCAGGCAGCATTATCCTGAAATCCAGTGGAAAGAAATGTCTGCAATGCGGGACAAGCTTATTCATGCATATTTTGGAGTTGATCTTTCGGTGGTATGGAAGACCATCAAAGAAGAGCTTCCTCCCCTTAAACCTTTGTTCGAGAAGATAAAGCGAGATTGCCAAAAATAGAAGAGGCTGCATTTCAGGAAATAGAAGTAAAAGACATATGATCATAACCATCTCTGGCAAGCCCGGCTCAGGCAAATCGACTGTGGCCAGGCTTCTCGCAAAAAGGCTTGGATACAGGCATTACTCTGTGGGGGATTTCATGAGGCAGATAGCGAAGGAGAAGAAGATATCCCTCCTTGAGCTTTCGAATATTGCTGAACAGGGGATTGAAACAGACAGTAGGCTTGATGATATGCAGATCAAGCTGAAGGGGCAGGATAATTTTGTCCTCGACAGCAGATTGGGATGGCATTTCCTCCCCAACTCCCTGAAGATATTTCTCGAAGTGGATGATAAAACAGCGGCGAAAAGGATATACAGGGACATGAGAAAGGAGGAGAAGGAAAACATGACACTGGAAGACACGGAAAAATCAATCAGAAGGAGGATAAAATCGGAAAAAGAGAGGTACAAGGAATACTATGGCCTAAACCCGTATGACAAGAGGCATTATGATCTTGTCATGGACACAAACAGACAGGCGCCTGAAAAAGTTGTTCGAATTATATTGAATTTTCTGGAAGGGCAGCTACCGCACCATCCCTAAAAGAGCATCCAATATCACAGGAGCTTCTGTGATTCCCTCATCGCTGCTGAAATGCCCCATGCCATTGACGATTACCGCCTCTGCGCCAAGATTCTTCTGGTAGGTAAAGGCATGGTCTATAGGCACTATTTTGTCGTCCTCTGAGTGTATCACGACAAAGTTTGCGCAGACAGCTTTTACCCTTTCCCAATCAAGAGGTTTTTTGAAAAAATTTTCAATATACTTATATCCCCTATTATCGGCTGGCGCTGCAACAAGAACTGCGCCTCCGATATGCTGTCCTTTCTTCAGGGCATCAAGATATCTGAGAATGGCAAGGCAGCCTAGGCTGTGGCCTATGAAATAGGTGTCGCTGTCAGGCTTTCCGACAATAGCTGATAAGCAGCTTACCCAGTCCTCTGCTTTCGGATAATCTGGGTCGGGCATCCGGGGGGCAAAAACTTCAAAGCCTTTCTCCTCCAATTTATCCTTGATCCACAATTTCCAGCCTGTGTCAGGCCTCCCCTGAAAACCGTGGACAATAAGAACCCTTTTCATATTATGCCAAACCTTTTATGGGTTTTATAGCTCAAAAAGGTTTAATCCAAAAACGATTAACCTCTGTAATCAGAGGGAAGTAAACCATAGAAGGGATACCTCCCTTCTGGGAAAGGTTTAATCCAAAACCAGCACTTGTAATGTTGGTTTCTCAGGGGGAAATGGGGATGCGCAGCCTTCGGCTGGCATGCCTTCGCAAAGCGAAGAGCATCGCTGGAAACCCCATCAGCACACCTTCTCCCCAATCCTCTCCATAAGCTCCTTCTTTATGTACACAGGGGCTGAGAACCTGTAAGCAACAGCCACTGCATCGCTGGGCCTGGAATCAAGTGCTATGAGCTTGTTATCGCCCTTTATGAAAAGCTTTGAGTAGTAAATTCCGTCCCTCATGTCCTCGACCTTGACCATCAGGACCTCGACATCGAGGGACTGCAGGGCATCTGAAAGCAATTCATGGGTGAAAGGCCTTATAGGCGTCTCTTTCAGTCTGGCCCTTTCGATTGCAGCAGCCTGTTCAGGAGTCGTGCCTGCAGATATCTGCATGCAGGAGGCGGCCATGAATACTGTGGTTCCCCGCGCAGTGACATTCAGCAAAAGGTAGCCTCCTGTCGACAGAGGCGATAGTTCGCCTTTGGGAGAAGGTAAAATGCCTCTTTCATTTTCTATCTGATGCTTGCCTGACTGGAGATTCATTATGTAAAAAATGACAGCGAGGGCCAACAATAGAAAAATAAGGTAATATGCGCCCCTGCCATTATTTCTGTTTTTCATGCCTATTCAATGAAATATCCCATTGCCTCCCATATATCCTTTGCCCTGGCTGTATCCATGCCTAATCTGGACGACAAGTCCTCGTCTTTGGCCACATAGCTTGTTTCGCAGTAGTTGATCCCGCCGAGCATCCTGCACTCGAATTTCTTTTCATGGCCTATTGTCTGGAAATAGTACTCGCTGGGGATAACAAAAAGCTTCGCTCCTGCCGCTTTTGCTGCCTTTGCCTTCTCCTCTATGCCGCCTGCAAGGCCTATGGTTCCGTCCTCATTTATGGAGCCTGTAATCATCGTACTCTGCCTTATTGTCCTGTTTTCAAGAGCGGCTATGGTAGCCAATGTGAGCGCTGCTCCTGCTGACGGGCCTTCTATAAAAGATGCGTTTGTCTCCATCGCATAGATTATATCATATGAATGGATGTTGATGCCAGTGACGTTTTCAGCGACCTTCCTTGACACCCTTATGCTGTTCTGCGTGTCTGTGAAGAAAAGCACGCTGTTTATGTCTGCAAGAACTCTTCCCTGCCCCGGCAAGGCGATAACCCTGAGCCTGCTCGCCACGCCCTTGCCCTGCGTGTCGACGGCAGGAACTTGAATCACTGCTTCGGAGCCTTTGCTTCCCATTTTGCTCGCAACAATCCTTTCCACAACCTTTTCCACTGGCTTTTCCACATATACTGCCTTGGGAAAGAACTCTGTGCCGGCATACAGACCAATGAGCAGAGCAGCAATGGTGGCAACGTAGATAAATTTATGGCTCATACCATCTTATGGCGCAGCACGAATAAAAAGTTCACGGGGGGCCTGCAGTTTTTTTGCCCTCACAGATATCGAATCTATAAAGCTGTCGGAATTGGGAGCTATTTTGTCAACTTTCTGCAGCAGCCTGTAGATCAGGTTTCTGGCCTTTCCTACCTTGGTTGGCAGCAATATCTCGACAAGGGCTGATGCCCTGCCGCCGCTCGTTTTCATCTCAATTATTTCAAATCCATGGTCCCTGAGAAGCCTTTCGACACATGGTTTCGTGAACCTGTAGAAGTCGTTTGGATGGGAATGGTAGCGGTAGAAGAAAGGAACCGAAAGATAGAGCATGCCGCCAGGCTTCAATACCCTGAAGCATTCGCCGAGAAAATGGTGCGTCCCGTAAAGGTGCTCCATTATGCTGTGCGCATGCACCTCATCAAACTCTGAATTTTTTGCGAAATTCCAGTCCCTCTCTATATCCCAAACAATATCAGGCTCAACGCTATTATCTATATCCACATTCAAGGCCCCATGCATCTTGAATTTCCCGCAGCCGATGTTCAGTTTTTTCATAGTGGGAAGTAATTGCTTTGTTTCCTTAAAAAAGCCCATGCTGTCCGTAAAATTTCTATTTTCAAAAAAGTTTCTTCCCTATTTCCTTGTACAATCTGGACGCATTTTTTATTTCCTTTCCTCCCTTCTCCGTTATCTCATAATATGTCTTTTCAGGCCCATGGTCCTTAACCCTCCTGACTGCCCTCACATAACCCCCTGCCTCCAGCTTCTTCAGAACCATATAGGCAGTGACATTTCCTGGCAGAAAGCCGAATTTCTGCCTGACTTTCTCCCGTATTTCATAGGGATACATGTCCTGCTCCTTAAGGAGTGTGAGGATGTAAACCCACAGGTTATCTCTTGTAAGGCTCCTGCTAAAGCGCTCGAAAGGCGTTGGCATATTCTTAATTGTTTCATGGAATAAAATACCATTCGCCTATCCCTGTGCAAACATTTATAAAACCTGCCCATGTTACTATTTTATTACATAAAATAGTCGGGGAGTTGGTGAGGGCATGGGGAAAAAGATAAGGATTGCCATAGCAGGTGTAGGAAATTGCTGCTCCAGTTTGATACAGGGGCTGTATTATTACAAAAAAGTGAATTTCAACGACGAATTGGTTCCGGGATTGATGCACAATATAATAGGCGGGTACAAGATCTCAGACATCAAGCCGGTGGCTGCTTTCGATGTTGATGCGAGAAAGGTTAAGCGCGACCTTTCAGAAGCCATATTTGCGCTGCCCAATAACACAATGATCTTCCAGAGAGAGATACCAAACATGGCTGTGCCGATACAGATGGGACCGGTGTTGGATGGTGTTGCGCAGCACATGCTGGAATATCCTGAGGGTGAATCTTTCAGGATATCGCATGAGAAACCGGTAAATGTTGTAAAGGCGCTGAAAGACAGCGGTGCTGAGATATTCGTAAACTACCTTCCAGTCGGCTCGGAAGAAGCCGTCAAGTTTTATGCACGATGTGCGCTGGAAGCCGGCTGTGCTTTCATCAACATGATGCCTGTTTTCATTGCCTCAAATGACGACTGGGCGAAGAAGTTTGAAAACAAGAATCTGCCTGTGGCGGGGGATGATATAAAAACCATGATAGGGGCGACAATAACGCACAGGATGCTTGCAAAGCTCTGGTCGGACAGGGGGGTTAAGCTTGAAAGGACGTATCAGCTGAATACAGGCGGTAATACAGACTTTCTCAATATGCTTGAAAGGTTGCGTCTCAAGAGCAAAAAGATAAGCAAGACAGAATCGGTACAATCACAGCTTCCTGTTCCGCTGGAGCCGAAAAATATCCACATAGGGCCGAGTGATTATGTGCCCTGGCAGAAAGATAACAAGATCTGTTTCATCAGGATGGAAGGTACGATGTTTGGAGGGGCGCCTTCTGTGATGGATCTCAGGTTGAGCGTGGAGGACTCTCCTAACAGCGCAGGCTGCGCTATCGATGCAATAAGATGCGCGAAGCTCGCCCTCGATAGGGGAATTGGAGGCAGATTAATATCGATTTCGGCATATACGATGAAGCATCCTCCTGTCCAATACTCGGATAACGTAGCGAGGGAAATGGTCGAGGAATTCATCGCCGGCAAAAGGGAGCGCTAGATTCATGCACTTCTTTTAAGCCAGAAACAGAAAATAAATTATGGCATCAAAGAAAGCAGTGAAAATAACATATTTCGTCCACGGCTCAACATCTGACAACGAGAAAGGCATTGCCTCGGGATGGAACAATCCGGGCCTGTCTGAACTTGGAAAATTGCAATCTCTCGAACTGAAGAAAATCATCAGAAACAGGGGATTCGATGCCGTCTTCTGTTCAGATCTGAAAAGGGCTGCAGAAACGGCTGAAATTGTTTTTGGAGGCAGGGCGGAGACAATCCAGGATGAAAGACTGCGAGAATGCAATTATGGAGAATCAGCAGGCTGTAAATCAAAGTCGATAGATGCTATTTCTGAAAAACATATAGAGGAGCGATTTCCTGGCGGGGAGTGCTACAAAGATGTTGAAAAGAGGATCAGAAGCTTTTTGGATTATCTTTTGACAAATTATTCAGAGAAAAGCATCGCCATGGTAGGCCACAGGGCCCCGCAGCTGGCGCTTGAAGTGATCCTGAAAAACAAAACATGGGAGCAGGCAATACAGGAAGATTGGAGGCTCAAGGGGCAAAAAGGTTGGAGACCAGGGTGGATGTATTGGCTGGAAGCATAGGTTTATAAATTTTACGATTAAGTTGAATTATGCCAGCAGCAGTTGTTTATGTAGGACTGAACAAGAACGACAACCAACTCCAATACCTAAGAGACAACTTAGGTAAACTTGGAAAAACCGAAGAAGTCAATGAGATTTTTTGGGTAGTGGATATACCAGACAGGATTTATAGAAGTAGACGTGAAAAGTTGCTCTTTAATATTGGCGGAAGACATTTTTTCAGAAAAAGAATAGCATCTCAGGTGAAACAGATTGCTGAGAGCCCTAGCTATACTTCGTTAATGGATGAGAATCAGAAAAGAGCAAGGGATCTGAACACGATGCTTCAGCAAGCTCGCATGCAGGCAGGATATAGAGATTATGAGCATATAGCCGGTAGCCCATTTTATATAGATCCTAATGTCACGGAAGTCTTTGTGGACGCAACAGAAGCGAGACGGTTTGCATCAAAAGCTCTAGAAATAGAAGAAAACAAGATAGCAGCATGGATGTAAGATTAAATCGTCTATTTCCTCTTCTTCTCCATCGCTTCCCTGACCCTCTCGACAGCTATTTCCATGGCGGCCTTTCTTGGCATGATTCTTTTCCTTTCAGCCCTCTCGAGGGCAAGCATGGTGTTCCTTGTTATCCTCTCCTCGACTGCCTTGAACATGAAGTGCCTGTTCTGGCCTGTGTACTCTGAATAGCTTGATATCACGCCCCCTGCATTGGCGACAAAATCAGGAACGACAAGCACGCCTTTATTATAGAGCTTCTCCTCGATTTCAGGCTTCATGGGGATGTTGCTCCCCTCGACAATTATCCTTGCCTTCACATTCCTCCAGTTCCTTTCAGTGATGATGTCAGGCAGGGCTGCAGTCACAAGGATGTCCACAGGGAGCTCGAAGAGCATGGAGCCTGGAAGAACATCTCCGGGCCTGTACTTGGTGACGCTGCCCTTCTCTTTTTTCATCTTTTCGAGCTTCTCATAGTTCAGCCCTCTCTTGCTATAAACAGCCCCCTGGGAATCGGAAACAGCGACAACTTTTGCTCCTTCCTTCTCAAGGAATTTCATGGCGAATGTCCCGACATTGCCGAAGCCCTCTATGGCGACTGTCGTCTTTCGTATGTCTATGCCTGAATGTTCGCAGGCAACCTTTGTTGCATGGAAAACTCCAAAGCCTGTCGAGCCAAGCTCATGGGGCAGCCCGCATTTTTCCTCATCAACGCACATGTTTGCAGGCTTGCCTGTGCAGGCCTGCCAGCTCCCGACGGCAAGGGAAAAGGCCGCCATCTCCTCTTCACCTGTGTTCATGTCCGGGCCGGCGACATATTCTGATGGGCAAATTGGCCTGATCGCTTTGCCAAAAACTTTTATCATATCAAACTTTTGCTCTTTTGTAAGCCTCTTCACATCAGCTGCTATGCCTGCCTTTGCCCCGCCAAAAGGCAGATCGGCTAACGCATTCTTCCATGTCATCGTCCTTGCGAGCTTTGCGACCTCTTCCACGGTCACTGTGGGCGTCATCCTGATTCCGCCTTTGCCCGGGCCGAGGGCCAGATTATCAAGGACGACAAAGCCGTGCATCTTTGTCCGGGGATCATAGACCTCGAAAATCTTTTCAGGCCCGAATTCGTCAAAAGTTATCATAGGATTATGACATTTAGGCTTAGGGGGTTATTTATTTGTTCGGTGATATTCTGTAACTGATCATGCTATTCGGATAGAAATTGCGTAACTTTTCAGAATGCATCGAAAAATAAAATTTTCTTCATTTCACGCCTCATCCTGAACAAATTTCTTCCCTTCCTTCAGCACCATTTCAGCCCTCGCAAGCTCGTGGCCTATGTATGCGGCATGGTCGAGCATGGAGATGAGATTTTCATTGATTATTCTCCTGTAAAGAACTTGGGCCTTGTTTCCCCTGAAGACATAGCCTGTCGGCAGGCCTTCCCTTGTATAATGCTCGACTATTATCTCCCCATTTTCGACCTTAACGATGAAATAGCCGTTCTCGTCCTCTGAGAAGGCCGCTGGTTTGTCCGCATGGTATTTGTCTATTATGGCCTTGGCCTCCTTCCAGTTGTTCTCATAGATGTGGGCAGATGTGGATACTGTTATCAGCTTCCCTGCCTCCATCTCCAGCTCTTTGGCCATCTGCCTCTGCAGCCTCCTCAGGGCGAAGGCATTGAGGGGCCATGCCCCGAACATGTCATTGGACCTTATTATTGCCGTCTCATAGAGCTTGTTGCCTTTGATGCTCCACACTATCTGGGTTATGCACGGGGGGTCTTTTGACAGGCTGTCTGCCTCGACATTCCATGTGACTGCAACAGCCCGCCTCGTGTGGGGAACTTCTTTCAGGCGCTTCAGGGCATTCTCCACCTGATTCACAATGCCGGAGGGCGTGGCATATTTCAGCAGCCTGTTGCCGTATGTGTACTCCACACCCTCAGGCTTCTCCTCTGAAAAGAATGTAGCGAAGTAGCTTTCGAGGTCCTTTTCCGTTATGTTCAGCCAAGGCGCTATTTTCTCATCATCGCCTTCTATTACAGTGACGAGATTTATGACCTCATTCTGCCTTGCCTGGTACTCAGTCTGCTTCTCCTCCCCGAATTTCATCACCACATCAAGGGCCTTCAGCCATACATCGGCAATGCTCCTGCCCCTCACTTTAAAAGCTACTTCCCCTGATTTCATCTCCGCAGGCCTTGTCTCGAGCTCTGTTATGAAGACAGCCTCCATGAATGGCTGCTCATTCTTCAATTTCTCGACAGCATTTGGAAGCTCCTCTTCCTTCCCTCTCAAATCAATCACCTTCACATGGCTGCGGAAACTTTCGATAAGGCAGGGATCCACATTCGAATCGATATAGCCTGACGAGCCGATTATTTTCCTGTCTGAATCACAGCCGCTGCTGACGAAATTCATCAGGGCCTGGCCGCTCTTCATGAGATCTGCGCCGCAGAGGGCTATGTATCTTATGGTGGGCTTCGCAAGGATGTTCTTGAGCATGGGGTTTATCCCCTGGACCGTGTAAAGGTTGCCGCAGACTGCGTATTTGTTCTCAGGCACCTTACTGTGGATTATTTCCTTCCTTGTCCAGAGGGTGCATATCCCCACTGAGCTGTCAGGATTGCCCAGCTTCAGCTCGTCCCTGTAGAATATCGGCCATTCCATGTCATCAGGCCAGATTTGGATGCAGGCCATAAAAATGTTGGGGATTGAAAAAGGGAACGACCCCATTCTCAATATGCTACAGGCTGAAATATGCGGCTGATGCGGGCGGAAGCGATCAAGTAAGTTTTATTGATATTGATTTTTGCTGGAAAACATGGCGGCTGCATAAATTCAGCGGATAAAAAAAGAAAGCGGCATCTGGAAGCTTCTTTTTCTGACAAGTTGCATATGACCTTGAGTTGAGAGGGGGTGTGTGCGACGCAAAGCTACTCAGAACCCATTTAGCACTCCACCGCATGGCGTCCCTTTCAGAGTGGCTGTGACTTGTGCGCCATCAATCGATATCAACCCATTGAACAAACGAGTATGATTTGAGCTGATCCACAAGCTCATCGCTATGTGCATCGCATGATGGAGGGAGTAATAGATAGCGACTGCTGGTCCATAGGGTGCGGCCCACGATGCGCACGTTAATTGACTCCTGGATATGGTATTTCTGGCTGATGGTGGTGGAGTTTATGAATGTAATCAGCAGTTCACAAGATTTCGATTTGTTTTGAGCGGTCGACGCCATAACCTCCCGCTTGATAATAGTATCTTGCATACGACGTTTGAGCTCTTGAGGTACAGGAACGATAAGCTCTGAACCAGGCGAGAGAACATATCCGTGTCCCTTTGCATCTAGCTTAATAATGGTCCCCGAAGCCTTGTGCTCCGCGTAGACCTCATATCGGCCCTTGGGTAATCGTAACAACTCACGCGTTGAGTTCAATAACTGACCCTTGGCTGCTTGGCTGCCTGTAGGCAATTGATAAACCTCAAAATCGTACGCGGGATTTTTCAAGAGTGTTTCATTGATTTTCTGAGAAGCAATAGCTACTTGTTCATACGTTCTTCCAGGAAATTCCTTTGGTACTAATGAAGGGATCGTGTCTAATGCTTTCTCATTGATGCCTTCTAAGATTAACATGCCAAACTCAGGGTCAGAAGCTCCTTTTTGCTCGCCCTCATAAAATCGCTGGACAATATAGATTCCAGAAGTAGCTAGGATTATGCTCAAGAAAACAACTATGACAATTTTATTTGACACCTAGTTCCACCTTTTAGTATGCCATTTAATTCTAAGTGTGAGTACCTTATAAGTGAAACTCACAAGAAATGTCAACCTCCTTTGCTCGCATAGGGCCTCCGGTTGAGATGGGGCGTGCGACCGAGAAGACGGGGTGTGTGGCAGGCTGATTCCACTCCTTCTTTCCACCGAGTTTTGAGACTATAAGCTTTATATACTAATTTGAATTAGTACTAATTATGATTAGGTTTATAGACAGGGGAGATGAAATAGGGCTTCTCGAAGAAGAATGGAAGAAGGAGAAAGCAAGATTTATAGTGGTCTATGGAAGAAGGAGAATAGGCAAGACAAGGCTTTTGATGGAATTTGCGGCTGATAAGAAAGGCGTCTATTTCATTGGAGAAGATACAAGCAGGCAGATACATATCAGGGATTTAAAAAATGCACTTGCAGATTTCTTCAATGACAGCTTCTTGAGAAATACAGAAATTAGAGACTGGAGCAACTTTTTTGAATATCTTAAGAAAATAATCCCTGAAAAAGAGAGGTTTTACATAATAGTGGATGAATTTTCCTATTTTATAAAGGCTGATGCTTCAATAACAAGCTCCCTGCAAAAGTTCTGGGATCTTTTCCTTTCCCGCACCAATGTGTTTTTTGTGGTTTCAGGCTCCATATTCGGCCTTATGGAAGAAAGCGTTTTGTCCTCTTCCTCGCCTCTTTATGGCAGAAGAACAAGGGATATCTTGCTTGGCCAGCTGCCGGCAAGGCATGCGGCAATGTTTCTCGCATCAGATATTGAAGAAAAGCTCAAAACAATCATGTGTATTGGAGGTATACCTGAATACCTCATCAAGGCTTCTGAATCTGATAATTTCAAAAGCTTCATAGAAAATGAATTTTTCAGAAAAAGCGGATATTTCTACAGGGAGCCATATTATCTGCTTTCCCAAGAATTCAAGGAGATAAAGACGTATTTTTCCATCATAAATGCCATCGCCTTTGGGAACACAAAAGCAACAGAGATAGCAAACTTTGTCGGAATTGATTCAAGGGAGATATACCCCTATCTTGAGAATCTCATAAGGCACGGATTTATAAAAAAGGAAATTTCTGTTCTTGGCGACAGAAAGGGCGGAATTTATTTAATTGAAGACAACTTTTTCGATTTCTGGTTCAATTTTGTCTATCCGAACAGGAACAGCATAGAGAGAAAGAGCTATTCTGCCAGCGAGCATGATTTGAACCGTTATCTAGGAAAGAGGTTTGAGATGCTAATCAGAAATGATATATTTCAAGAAATTTTTGGCCCAAAATTTGAAAAACTCGGCAGATGGTGGCACAAGGACAAAGAGATAGACATTGTAGCTTTAAGCGAGCAAACTAAGGAAATACTCTTTGCAGAATGCAAGTGGCAGGAAAAGGTTAATGCTGAAAAAATTGCAAAAGAGCTTGCTGAAAAATCAAGGTTTGTAGACTGGAATTTGAATGAAAGGAAGGAAACTTTTGCGGTATTTGCCAAAAGTTTCAGGAAGAAAATCTATGAATTTGGAGGGAAAAAAGTTTATTGCTTTGACCTCAAGGATTTGGGGAGGGTGATGGAAAACGGCAAGTAAATCTCGCCTGCTTTCGCACTCCATTCCCATGCGTTTTATTTCGACTCTCAAGACAGGCTGATGGTGAAAAACCCCGGTATTATAACAAACTTGCACAGGGCCTCGGGTTGAGAAGTGGTGTACGACAAATAACATCCAAATTTTGTTTGCAGGCAACTCGAAGAGCTCATTATCGAAAGAGGCTCACGAGATTCCCTTGGGATATGCTCCCGTAGAGATTAGAAGCAATAGGCTACACGGCTACACCGGGAATTGGGTTAGTAGATCGACGAAAATTGGTAGTTTCCTGCAATACCTCTTTCCCTCAATAGTGGGTTTAACGTGTAATGAAGAGATAGATCCGTCTGCCGGTTGCTCTCTAGGATAGTTGAAATGATCGACAAGGCCTGCCACTTGTAATCGGTCAATACTCTTGCCAATCTCATCTCTGGTAAAACCTTTCATAGAAAAATCTGTATACAAAGCCCCCCTCCTTCTTCCATCCCTATAATAAACTGTATACAAGATCTCTAAATCTAAGTTGCTCTGGACGCCATAGACGAAACTTCTATTGATTTTTTGGATAGGGATTCTATCACAAGGAGGAGATCTCTGCGATGCCATACAAAGGATATATGAGATCGTAAGTTTTAAATTCTTGATCATGGACTAGCGTGTCTAATCGCTTGCATATGGCCTTGAGTTGAGAGGTTTACCGTCAGCCCTTATCACGAGATGAGAAAAGACAGCCTCTCTTCTGCTTCTATCGCTGCTGAAAGGCAGAAAGAGGGTGCGCAAGCCAAGCCTGTTGAATATGTCTTTAAATATCTTATCAGCAAGTAATGGTTATGGCTAACTACACGAGGATTGGGATTGCAAAAAAACTCATCAGGGCATTTAAGGAACTCGATAGGGCCTTAATGAGGTATTCGGCCAATCCAGATTTGTTTTCCAAGCGTGAAAGAGACATGGCGCTTAGTGTTGGCTATTGCTCTGCTCTCAATAGTTTGGTGAATAATCCTGTGGAAGAGCCTGTCATTCTGAATGCCGACATAGATGAAATCAGAAAAGGCATCAGAATTTTTAATAAATATTTTGATAAGTGGAACGAAAAAGGGAGGGAGGCCGAACGGGCTGAAGCAGGTTATATCTCTCCAGTTCAATCCTCCCAATGAGTTGCGTTTCTTTTCCGTTTATCTCACCCTTCTTCTCAGCTCGGCCAGCTCCTCCATGATCTCGTCAAAGCGCCTGTCTATCAGCTCTATGACTTCCTCATGCGGCTCGGGCCTTCTCCTTTCCTGAAGCCTTTCGTGCGGCAATGGCATAGTTTCACCTCCTTAGCCCTTAAGGGCCATGAATATCAGTGTTGCGAAGCATGCAAAGATGGGGGCTGTCGTAGGCAGTATCACTTCAATCCTGAGGCCGAAATGGCTCAGCAGGAGGCTGAAGACGGAGGATAGTGCAAAGGAGCAAATAATGCCTGCCATCATGGCCCTGAAGCTTCTTTCGGTTTTCATAGGAAAGTCGAAATTACTGATTATCTATTGGAAGAGCAGATATTTAAAGGTTTCGGGTTTCATAGGAAAGTCGAAATTTACTTTAAAACTTTAATATTAAACCCGAAATAATAATTATATGCCGCTTTTTGAGGATATCGTCCACAAGGCCCTTGCAAGCGAGATAAGGAGAAAGATACTTCTGGCCTTGGGCGAAAAGGAGCTTTACCTGACAGAGCTTGCAAAAAAGCTGAAGAAACAGCCCCAGACAATTGATTTTCACGTCGAGATCCTTGAAGAGATAGGTGTTATCGGGGGCGAGGTCAAGAAGGGAAAGAAATTCTATTTCCTCAAGAACAAGGAAATCCTGAAATTCCTGGAGAATAGGAGGCCTGTCCCGGAGGAATTCAGGCCAAGGCCGCCGCATGAGATGGTTCTGGATGCTGTGGACAAGCTGGAGAAAAGGATAGAATCCGTTGAAGGGAAAATTGATGCGATATACGAAGGCCTAAAGAGGACGAGGCTGATAAGATAGGCTATCAATGGCGCTTTCCGGCTTGCATGGCATCATGCAGATTTAAAAATCTGGCAGATAAAATAAGGGCATGGCAGGCGTATCCATTTCAGCGAAATCTTTAGAAGAAGGATATCTGTTCACATTAGAGGCTGGCTCATCGCCCATACGTAGGGATGCTCATAATGCGGTAATTTATCTGAGAAATATTCAAAATCACGAAGGATTGGCAGAGAGCGATATCCATTTCGACAGTTCTGTACCCCCAGAATATCGGGCCTATTTCTTGAAAAAACTGGGCTTTTCAAAGTGAAATGACAGAGCTTTTCATAAGGAAGCGAGACTATATCTATTTAGAAGGTGCCCTCTGTGAAGCCCAGAAACGTCCTTATATTGGGAGCAGCCGGAAGGGATTTCCATAATTTCAATGTCTTCTACAGGGGCAGGAAGGAGTATAATGTGTGTGCTTTTACTGCCGCCCAGATACCAGATATTTCTGGTAGAAAATACCCAAAAGAGCTGGCAGGGAAACTGTATCCGAACGGGATACCCATTTACCCTGAGGAAAAGCTTCCTGAAATTATCAGAAAATTCAGGGCTGATGATGTCGTCTTCTCCTATTCGGATGTCAGCCATGAGCATGTGATGCACCTTGCAAGCATTGCCATAGCCAATGGCGCAAATTTTGCCCTTCTCGGCTCGGACCAGACAATGCTGAAGTCCACAAAGCCTGTGATAGCAGTATGTGCCGTAAGGACAGGCTCAGGGAAAAGCCAGACAACAAGATGGATAGCGAATTATCTGAGGGACAATGGGAAAAGGGTTGTGGTTGTCAGGCATGCAATGCCTTATGGCGATCTGAGAAGGCAGGTTGTCCAGAGGTTCGAAACATACTGGGATCTTGAAAGGCAGCACTGCACGATTGAGGAGAGGGAAGAGTATGAGCCCCATATAGCTCTTGGTATTGTGGTCTATGCGGGCGTCGATTATGAGAAAATACTAAGAAGCGCTGAAAAGGAAGGAGATGTAATCCTGTGGGACGGGGGGAACAATGACCTGCCCTTCTTCAAGCCGGACCTGCACATTGTTGTGGCCGATCCTCACAGGGCGAGCCATGTGATGAAATACCATCCCGGAGAGGCGAATGTGAGGATGGCGGATCTGGTCATCATAAACAAGGTTGACAGCGCGCACAGGGGGGAAGTCGACCTGCTGAGGAAAAATATCCGCATTGCAAATAAAAGGGCAAAGATTCTGCTTGCAAGATCGCCGATAGATGTCGAGATGCCTGACATAATAAAGGGCAAAAATGTCATTGTTATAGAGGACGGGCCGACAATCACACATGGCGGCATGCAGTTCGGCGCTGGAACGATTGCAGCAAGGAAATACAAGTGCAGGATCATTGATGCCGAAAGGTATGCTATTGGCAGCCTAAGGGAGACATACAAGAAATACCCTCATCTTCAAAAAATACTGCCTGCTATGGGATATGGAAAAAGGCAAACAGAGGAACTCGAAAAGACTATAGATAAGGCCAAATGCGATGCTGTCATAATAGGAACGCCTGTCGACCTCAGGAAGATAATCAGGATCAGCAAGCCAACAACAAGGATATTCTACAGCCTGCAGCCCCTGAAGCCGAAAGATCTGGAAAAGGAGCTTGCAAGGTTTATCTGATTAAAATTTATGGGAAGGCTGTCACGAATAATGTATCATCTTCTTCTTTTTCATTGACTCCTCAGAAATCTCAAGCAGCCTTACGATTTTCAGGCCGACCTCTGCATCGGCAACGGAAAAGCCCCTGCTTTCAGAGCATCTTATGAATTCCCTCAGCTCGTCCTGCAGCGTGTTGTTGGGGATTATGTCCACATCATAATAGCTGTTCTGCTCATTGTCATAAACGCTCACTTTCTGCCTTGCGCAGTCAGCGAAAATTGTCTTCCTGCTCCCGACAAAAACGACTTCTCTCTGCTTCCTTGGAGTAAGCCAGCTCACCTCGATATTCACCAGCGTGCTGTTCAGCCTGCAGATGATGAATGCCGCTTCTGCATGCTTCTGCTGCCTGTATGATCCTCCCACGCAGGATATCTCATCCGGAAGGGCATTGAATATGTAATTCACTATGTCAAAAGGATGGGGGGCAAGGTCGAATATGACGTCCCTGTCAGCGTATATCGGCTCGAGGTTGGACCAGTTCAGCTTCAGGAGGTAAGGTGTGCCGATATCGCCTTTGATGAAAGAGTTTCTGATGAAATTGACCGCATTGTTGAAGCGGAATATGTGGCCGACAGAAAGGTGCAATTTCCTTTCATTTGCGAGCCTTATGAGCCCCTGCCCCTCCTCGGATTTGAGGACAAAGGGCTTCTCCACAAGGGTATTTTTCCCCGCCCTTGCAGAATCGGATGCGACCTGGAAATGGGTGCTGTTGGGGGTGCATACGCTGACATATCTGATTTCCTTGTTTTGAAGGAGCTCCTTATAATCGGCATAAATCCCTTTAACAGGGTAGAGCTCCCTGCATTTCTGAAGGCTCTCTTTTGAAACGTCTGCAGCATAGACCTCCAGCCCCAGCTTTATGTATTCCTCAATGTGCTTTTTCCCCCAGAAGCCTGCCCCTATAACCCCAGCAGCCCCCTCATCCATTGCAGAAACTCCTTACCGACTCTGAAATGTACTTCACTTCCTCGGTTTTCAATTGAGGGTGGATGGGCAGGCATATGACTTCCTTTGACAGCCTTTCAGCGGCAGGATAGTCCCCTTCCCTGTAATTGAACAATTTCCTGTAAATGGGCTGCAGATGGATCGGGATGGGGTAATGCGAGCTGGTCTGTATTTCTTTTTTTTCGAGGTATCCGGCAAGGCCGTTCCTGTCCTTCGCCCTGCAGGCAAAAAGGTGGAATGAGCTTTTTATGTAGGGCGGGATTTTTGGGAGGGCAAAGCCTTCCAACTCTTTCAGCTCCCTGAAATAGACGGAGGCCAAGCTGTGCCTGGCTTCATTCCACCTGTCAAGATGCTTCAGCTGCACTATGCCTATCGCCGCATTGACTGTATTCAGCCTTGACGTATATCCCAGCACATCATGCTCATACTGGCCAATCCTTCCGCAGTTCCTGAGCTTTGCCGCCATATCTGCAATTTTTTTGTCATTTGTCACTATCATTCCTCCATCTCCTCCGACAGTCAGGTTTTTTGTGGAATAAAATGAGAAGCAGCCGACAGTCCCGAGAGAGCCTGCTTTCCTGCCTTTGTATGTCGCGCCATGCGCCTGGCACGCATCCTCCACTACAAAGAGGCCATTCCTGCCTGCAATCTCGTTTATCCTGTCCATCTCGCAGGGCGTGCCATAGATATGGATCGGAAGTATGGCCTTTGTTTTCCCTGTTATTTTTTCTTCTATCCTGTCTGCATCGATATTGTAAGCCTCCCCGTCAGAATCGACAAAAACAGGCTTGGCGCCTGCATGTATGATTGCGTTGGAGCTTGCTATAAAGGAAGAGGGGCATGTTATAATTTCCTTTGACTGTACGTCAAGAGACTTCAAAGCCAGCTCCAGCGCATTGGTGCCGGAGGAGGTAGAGACGGCATGCTCAGCGCCGCAGTATCTGGCAAAGAGCTCCTCGAATTTCGATACGCTTTCCCCAAGCACAAGCCTCTCGTTCTGAAGGGCATGTATGGCAGCTTCCTCCATCTCCTTCGTGATTATAGGCCTGAAAAGCTGTATCATTTTCTCATCTCCCTTGCCGGGTTGCCCACAACTGTCGCTCCCGGCGCGACATCCTTTGTCACCACTGAGCCTGCTCCTATTACGGCAGCCTTCCCTATTCTCAGGCCTGGAAGGATGACAGAGCCTGCCCCTATGGAAACATTGTCCTCTACAACTGTTTCTTTAAGGCTCCAGTCAGAGGCGGATTTGGGGGAGCCGTCAGGGTTGACGGCTGCCGGATACTTGTCATTGGTGAAGCAGACATGGGGGCCTATAAAGACACCATCGCCGATTGTGACGCCCTCGGGGATGAATGCAAAAGGCTCTATCTTGCAGTTCTTTCCCACCCTGACGCCTTTCTTTATCTCCACAAAGCACCCTATTTTTGTGCTGTCCCCTATTTCGCAGCCGAAGAGGTTGACGAAGCTGAAGAGCTTCACATTTTCCCCCAGCTTCACGCCCTCGATAACTGAATAGGCTGGCATAAGAATTTGTTGCCTGATATATATTTAAAAGCAGATTGCATATGCCTTTCAGCCCATAAGGATGTATATATTGACAAAAAGAATCAATCTATCCAGGATTTAAAAACAGGACATATAGAGATGATTATGCCCCACAAAATACTCCTTATCCTTCCGGCATACAATGAGGAAGGGAAGATAGGCAGCCTTGTCAGGAAGGCAAAGAAAAGCATTGTCAGTGGCATCTTCGTGGCATGCGACGGCTGCACTGACAGGACAGAGGAAGAAGCGCGGGAAGCAGGGGCCATTGTTTCCGCCCTTGGCAAAAGATGCGGCGTAGGGAATGCGATAAGGAGGGGCATAGATTATGCCCTTGAGAAAGGCTATGACATAGGGGTCATAATGGGAGGGGATGACCAGGATGACCCGCAGGAGATTTCTCATCTTATAAAAAAGATTGATGAAGGATATGATTTTGTCATAGGCTCGAGATACCTTCCCGGAGGAAAGACAGTGAACCAGAACCTGTTCAGGTTCCTCACCACAAAGATGTACAGCGCCTTCTTTTCTGTCTTCGCGATGAAAGGATTGAGCGATGCGTCAAATGGCTTTCGCGCATTCAGAACCCGGATATGCAAAAGCATGGACCTGTGGAGGAGCGACATTGACGGCTATGAGCTTGAGCCGGTCATGCTCTTTGAGGCCGTCAAAAATTTCAGGTTCGCTGAAGTGCCTGTCACAAAATATTATCACAAGGGCAAAAGCTATTCAAAGATGAAGGTCTTTGTCGACTGGTGGAAGATTATAAGGCCTGTCCTGTGGAAGTTTTGGGAAGGCGCGTGGGGAAATGGCGGAAAATCTTCCAGAAGGGCAGCAATTTAAATCGGCTTTCCAATACAGACGATGAAGCTGTCCCTGCCGATAGCAGCTTTGATTGTCTTTTCTGCGGCAAGCACAGTAGGCCTTGGAGAGCTGCCTTTTTGTTCTGACACTGACAGCGGAATAGCAGAAACTTCCAGGGGCGTTTGCTCCTCCACATCCTTAAATTTCAGCGACAGATGCTCTGGACATTTCCTCCTCGAAGGCTATTGCAAAAAAGACAGCTCATGCGGCTTCAAAGCGATAGACTGCAACAGGTTCTGCAAAGGCCAGAATTCCGGACAGGCTGGCATATGCGATAATGGGGCATGTGCTTGCTCTGCTTCTCCGCTGCCGGCATGCTCTGACAGCGACAATGGCATGGAGCCTTTCTCATCCGGCATATGCTCGGTGACAAGAAACGGGAAAACAGAAAACTTTGGGGACAGGTGCATATCGCAAAATTTCCTCCTCGAAAGGGGGTGTTCCAGGGGCAGTGATTTTTGCCAGGCAAGATTTCTCAACTGCGATTCTGAGTGCAAAAAGGCTGACAGGAATTCCCTTGGGCTTTGCACTTCGAATGCATGCTCATGCGCTCCTTCACAAAAAGGGCCCAAGATTGTGATAAGCGAGGTGTACTATGACCCTCCGGATGAGACGGATGAGTTTGTGGAGCTGTTTGTTGAAAATGCGAGCATGCTGTTGAATGTTTCAGGCTGGAAAATAACTGATTTTGACAATAACAACATCACATTGCCCTTCATTTCGGGCCTTGGAAAATCTGATTACATAGTGATATACACAGGCAACGGGACAAATGATACGGACGCAAGTGACGGAAAAGCGGCCATATACAGGAGAAGGGGTTCAGGCATCTGGACCAATACTGGGGATGAAGTCGGCCTGTATGATCGGGAAGGAAAAATACATGACTTCATGAGATATGAGGAAGGCAATGGCGATCCTGTTCTCGCGAACTGGCCTTCCAGCGACAACGGGCCTGCAGCGCCTGAAGGCGAAAGCGTGCAGCTGAATGGGACGGACATGGACTCAGGGGTGAACTGGATATCTGCATTGCCAAGTCCTGGAGGGCCGATTATTTTCAAAACTCTGTATGATGATTTTTCTGGTAACAGCCTGAACCTGACAAAATGGAATGAATCGACAGACTTCGCTTTTACTGATATGCATGGAATAAATACTACAGAAGGAGCCTATCATAACTCTCAAATTGAGACTGTATCGCCTGGCACCACAACATTTCTCACAATGAATAGGCTCATCCAGGCCACCGAAAGGCTTGAATTTGATATCAAATATGTGTCTGGGGAGGGGAACAACATATTCTACTATTATTTCAATGGGATAGCGCCACAACACCTCTTTAACTGCAGCAACTGTGGAACAATTGGATTTTGGAATACAAATGGATCTATAGGTACTGATTTTGGAATATACCATTTCAAAATCGAATTTTATCAAACAGGTGTATATTGGCAAATTAGAAAACCAGATAGCACGCTTTTCATTGCAAATTTCACTAATAGCCCAATCCTGATTGCACCCTATAGTGTGAAGTTTATTACAGCAACTGGACATAACGGCCTTGTTCACTTCGATTACGACAACTTCACCATCGTGAGGCTATAGATACTTTTATGCCCATATATGCTTGAATTATATATAGGTTCAATAGGAGTTCTATGCCGACAAAAGAAGATATAATGGAAGCCCTGAAGGAAGTGAATGACCCTGAATTGAGGCTGAGCATAGTCGAGCTTGGGCTGGTGTACGATGTGAAAATCGAGAATGAAACGGTTCATGTCACCATGACGCTTACATCAATAGCATGCCCCCTCGGGCCGATGATAGCTGCGGAAGTGGAGGAAAAGATAAAATCTCTTGGTTTCAAGGATGTCAGGGTTGAAATCACCTTTAACCCCCCATGGAGCCATGAGAGGATGAGCGGCGAGGTAAAGATGAGGCTTGGGCTGATATAATTGAAAAATGAATTGCTTTTCCTCTAGGCCATATTGAACAGCCTGAGAAGCAAAGCCTTCTGGACATGAAGCCTGTTGCCTGCCTGCTCCCACACTATTGAATGCTCCCCGTCCATTATTTCAGAAGTGACTTCAAGGCCCCTGTGTGCAGGCAGGCAATGCATGAAAACGAAGTCCTTTTTTGCGTGCCTTGCGAGCTTCTTATTTATTTGAAAATCCATGAAGGCCTTCATCCTTTCATCATTTTCCTTCTCCTCGCCCATGGAAACCCAGACATCTGTATAAATCACATCGGCATTTTTTGCCGCCTCTGTTGGCCTGTTTGTAAACGAAACCTTTGATTTGTTTTTTTGTGAAAAATCCCTTGCCTTTGACAATATCCTTTTGTTCGGCTCGTAGCCTTTGGGTGTTGAAACAGAAATATTTATACCTGTAATGCCGCAGGCCAATAAAAGAGAGCTGCAGACATTGTTCCCGTCTCCGATATAAGCAAGTTTTATCCCCTCAAATTTTCCGAATCTTTCCTTGATTGTGAAAATGTCAGCCAAAGCCTGGCAGGGGTGCTCAAGATCGGAAAGCATGCTGATCACAGGGACAGAGGCATATTTTGAGAGAAGTTCCAGAGTCCTGTGGTCACTTACTCTTGCGCAAATGGCATCCACATATTTTTCCATGACTTTAGCGACATCCTCTATCAGCTCTCCCCTCGATATCTGGGTGGAGGAGGAGTCTATATACATCGGGTAGCCTGAAAGCTGGGCTATGCCTGCTTCGAAGCTCATCCTTGTCCTTGTCGATGGCTTTTCGAACAGTAAAGCTATTGTTTTCCCTTTCAGCTGCGTCCCAAAGGGATATTTTTTCATTCTTGAAGAAATGTCCATAAGCTCCAGAAATTCTTCCCGAGTCAGGTCGGCAACTGACAAGAAATCCTTTTTCATAAATATCCTATTTCTGTTCCGGCCTTTTTATGCATGGCCTTGTAGGCGTCCTTCAGCCGGGCTATTACTGCTGCGCCTTTAGTTGCTTTTACAAAATCAATACAAGCCTGCACCTTTGGCCCCATGCTGCCTTCCCTGAACTGGCCCTCCTTCAAATATTTCAGAGCCTGGCTTGCTGTCAGTTTATCCAGCCTCCTCTGGCTTTCCTGCCCGAAATCAAGATAAACGCCATCGATATCAGTCAGGATAAGAAGCATGTCGGCCTTCAGGGTTTTTGCTAACAGACCAGCTGTCATGTCCTTGTCGATAACAGCTTCCATTCCTCTTATTTTTTTCTTCTCTTTTATTACCGGTATGCCCCCTCCGCCTGAAACTATAAGCAGATGATTTTTTTCAAAAAGCAGCTTTATCACGCCTTTTTCCAAAATATCCTGAGGTTTCGGGCTTGGCACGACTCTTCTGTATTTTCCGTTTATTTTGGCCATTGAATAGCTTTTTGGAAGCTTCAGCATCTCGCTTTTCGAATAAAATCTGCCGACAGGCTTTGATGGCTTTGAAAATGCGGGGTCTTTCGGATCAACAAGAACCTGCGTCAGAATAGTAATTATTTTTCTTTCAATTCCGGCCTTTTCCAGCTCATTGTAAAGGCCTCTTTCCAGAAGATAGCCTATCTGGCCCTGTGTCTCGGCCACATCGACATCAAGGGGAAGGCTTATTGTTTTGGCCTTCTCCTGCTGGAGCATTATGTCCCCCACCTGCGGGCCGTTGCCGTGGGTTATGGCCACTCTGTGGCCTTCCCTGATTATTCTGGCAAGCTCCCTACATGTGGAATTTACAGTCTCTTCATAAGTCTCATATGATGATTTTTTACGCGGGTTGAGGAGGGCATTGCCGCCGAGGGCGATGACGAGGTTCATATTAATAGATTGCAAATCTGAAGTTAAATGGAAGCTGGATGGTATTGAAAAGTCTTAATCAGGGCAAAAAGATTCCAGAAACAGCATGTGATGGTGCACTGTTACAAGATGAAACCCCTTTCCTTCAAAACTGCCTTCGCCTCTTCTGCAAAATTCTTCAGGCCTGCTATCTGTTTTTCTAAAGTCTCATTATCCAAGGCGATTTCTGTTTTCCTTCCATAATCTGCCTGCAGCCTCATCCCGTATGAAGATTCCAAAAGTTCCCTGTAGTTGTGACTGAGTGCCCCGGACTCAAAAAGCTTCTGGATGCTGTTCCAGATTTTTCCATGATTTCTGGAGGAAGCTCCATGGAAAGCCATAAGAAGGAGAGTAAGCCAAGTTTTCTCCTGCAATATACAAACGGCTTGCGGCCATAGGGAGGCTTATAGATAATGCAGCCTCAGCGTCCTTTATCGCCTGAATCCCTCTGATATATGACTCCTCTGCTTCATTCATTTCCAGTCCTCCAGCCTCTTTGAGGCCTCTCTGTATTTCTCCTCAAAAAGATTCAGTACTTTTTCAACTTCAGATTTGCTGACATCCAATGCGCTCTCATCCCACCACTTTCGTGTCAGCCTATAAGCAGAAGAAAGTTTTGCTTCTCCTATCTGTTTCAGTTGGGAAGGTATATCGTGTTTGGAACCTGGTATTATATTATTTAAAAGAAGCACCGCTCTGCACAGATGGATGGCTATTGTGCTCAGGAAGGATGGTGAGGAGTCCGGAAATTTTTTGTACATTTCCCTTGCCTCCTTCAGCCTCTCATCTGCAAATTTGAGCCTCATTCGAATTGATTTCTTTGTGACTAGGGGTATTCCTTTCAACAGATGGTGGGCAAAGAAGCTGTCCTTATCGAAAATCACTATCCCATCCTGCATAATGTTTATCAGGAAATCATCGCCTATATCGTAATTATCCATGAATTGTTTTTTTGTTTGCAGAAAAACCTGGGATACCTCGGAAAATATATCTGAGATCTCATGGCCAACTTCTTTCAGCTCATCTGCTGCCTGCTTTTGAACTGCAGTTTCCACGATAACCATGATATCTATATCGCTCCATTTTGCTGCCCTGCCTTTGGAAACAGAGCCAAAAACTACTACAGACACAAGGTTGTCTCCGAGTATTTCCTTATACGAGTCTTTAAGCCTGCTTATTGATGTCCTGAACCTTCCAGGAATATCAAAAAGCCTGTCCGTATGGGACAGCGCTATAAGGCTGAAGACAAAAGGATTGTTTTTGTTCAGCCTGTAGACAACCCTGTTCCCGTCATTTCTTCTTGTCAGGATCCTGTTCCTTTCGAACTCTTGCAGAAGCTCGCTTGTTCTGCCCAGCCCTACAGCAAGCTCTTTCGAAAGCTTATTGAGATAGTACTCTTCATAGGGCTTTCTTGCCATGGCCAAAAGTATCCTGAACCCGACCCTTGAAAACATCTTTTCTATCATAATTCTGTTTGGGGCAGGGGTATTTATAAACTTTCTGAAAATAGAAAGAAGTTTCTGATTTATAGCTATCGATACAAACATTTGACCGGCTCAGGCTTGAATTCTTCTTTAGGATGTTATCTCCAGTTTCAACTGCTTTTGTCGATATATCTGCCAAAAAATCTGTTTTTATTGCCTATATTACGCATCTCCTATAGAAGTCAAAAATTAAAGTCGGTTACTATATATGTCTGAAATTGGGGAAGGTATCTCCAGAAATATCGGGTCATCTGATCCTGAAGTCGGAAATAATGCTGGTCTTATAGGAGCTGGGTATTGAGGAAAGTATGCTTTTTGTGCTGGTCACTTTGTCATCATATGTTATGTTCCATGTGCTGCCATACGATTCCACTTTTGTCACCCCTTCAAGACCTGAAAGCCTGGCCTTTGTCGCATAATAGCAGTTGGCGCACCATATGCCATCTATCCTGATGCTTGCCATCCTCAGGTCTGTCTTGCCTTCGATGTAAACAATTCTGGTTCCGCTTTCCTGAAAGGCCAGGGGGGCTGCCAAAGGGACGATGACAAATACTAGAATAACATACACAGCCGCATATGTGATCAGAACAAACGCTATGAGATTCCTGTATTGCTTGATTCCATGCATTGTGCACGCCTTCCTGTTCTGAAGGAAAACATAAAGGGCTGCGATCATGTAAGCGATCGAAAAGGCAATGAAGTGCCACCTGTATTCGGCAAAGGCGAGGACGAAGGAAGAGCTTGCAAGCCCAAGAAAAACGAGCGCCAGGGGGATTGTGCAGCAGAAGCTTGCAAAAAAGCCTGAAAGAAACCCGATTATTGAAGCGCTTTTATTGTCACTGGCTGTTCCTGGATCAGAGTTTTTGTAAAACCTGGACTTCCTGGCGTATTTGTTTGGGAAGGGCGTGTTGCTTTTCATCTTGAATTATATTCTTTTTGCTGCTAAAAAATCAGTCACTGGTTTCAGGAATATCTTGTTAAAATCCAGCTTTGACATGTAAAGGTCAAGCATATTAGCTTCCAAAGAAGTGTTAATTAATCCGATCTGGGTGAACTATGGAACAAAAGATGGCAATCGTATTGGCAGTTGGGATAGTGCTGGGGCTTGCTGCTGGAACACTTATTTCTTCGTTCCAGGTAAACAGCCTCAATGCCAAGCTCACAGAGGTCTCAGGCAGGGCAACGGCTGCTGAAAGCCTCAAGGGCCAGATTTCAGACCTCAAGCTGCAATTGGAGAAGCTGAATGTGAATGAGCTCTACGGCCTTGTGAAAGCCGGAGACAAAGCCAAAGCCTATGGGATCGGCGACCTCAACAAGATGCCTCCAATAATTGCTAATGACTATGTTGGCCAGACGCCTGTGGTGGTGTCATGGTGCCCCCTTTGCAACACCCTGACCGCATATGAAAGGGCTCTTCCAGGAGACATTATCGCCAATGGCAAGACCATATCCAAAGGCACAGTCCTGACTTTCAGGGAGGCAGGGGCGAGGAAGATACCAGGCACTGACATAGACAACCTGCATTTCAAGGATGATGAGACAGGCAGCTTATGGGCTCAGGGCCCTGGAATGGCTGTGGAAGGGCCGGCCAAAGGGCAAGAGCTAAGGACGCTTCCAATCCAGCTGTTCAACAAGGGCGTAATAGCAAAAATGGGTGCGCCTGTCTGGGGTTCCAGCTAAACCAATTGGGGGGGGGATATATGCCAGAGCTCACAGTCTTTGTTGCATTTGTAGCTGGCCTCTTTTCTTTTGTTTCGCCATGCATACTGCCTCTCATACCTGCATTCCTGTCTTACCTTTCAGGCGTCAGCCTGTCGGAAGCTGGGAAGAGCTCAAAGTCAAGGATATTTGTCTTCATGAATGCTGCTTTCTTTGTGCTTGGGTTTTCCCTTGTCTTCTCCATATTGGGCGTCCTGCTTTCAAGCATCCTCAGCGATGCAGCATACGACTTAAGGCTGTGGCTGGGAAGGATAGGCGGAGTGATAATAATAGCCTTTGGCCTTTACCTCATGAAGCTGATAAGGCTAACCTTCCTTGAGAAGGAGCACAAGATGAAGGTCAGGAGGTTCGGCAGCAGCTATGCCACTTCCTTCGCTTTCGGCGTCGCGTTTGCTGCAGGCTGGACGCCATGCGTTGGAGCAATACTTGGAAGCATACTTGCCCTTGCCGCAGTGCAGCCGCAGAATGCCTTCTCCCTGCTGCTTGCTTACTCTGCAGGCTTGGGAATACCCTTCCTGCTTTCCGGACTCTTCATCTCAAGGATGCAGCCATTAATAAAAAAGCATTCCAGTGCCATTGACAAGGCCAATATGGTGTTCGGGGCTGTGCTTGTGATTCTTGGCATACTCGTCTTTACCAACATGCTCGCATCAATAGCAAGCATACCTTTCCTTAACCAGTTCTTGCAGGGGGGAATATGACAGGCTCAAGCAGGATGGCTTTGGGTATAGCAGTGGTCCTGATTGCAGGAGCCATAGCTTTCATAGAGCTGCAGAAACCGCAGGCAAAAATGCAGGAGGATGAAAATGTCGGCCTTTCAATAGGCAAGACGGCTCCTGATTTCCAGCTTGAAACGATTGACGGGAAAAAGGTGCATCTAAAGGACTTCAGGGGCAGGGCTGTCATTCTGAATTTCTGGGCATCATGGTGCCCTCCATGCAGGGTTGAGATGCCGGAATTCCAGCAGGCCTTCGACAAGAACAAGGACAAATTGGTGGTTGTGGGGGTAAACCTCCAGGAGGCAAGGGAAAATGCTCAGGCCTTTGTCGACAAAAACAGGATAACCTTTCCTATACTCCTTGACCCCAAGGCAGAGGTGAAGGACCTTTATGGGGTCTTTACCCAGCCTGTCACATATTTCATCGACAAGGAGGGAAAGATTGTGGACAAGAAGTTCGGGCAGCTGACTGGTGAAGAGATTGATGAGAAAATTGGAAGGCTTATTGGAGAGGGCTTGTCTAAAGCGAATGCCGGAAATGAGGAAATCAAAACCCTTCCGGACGGAACAAAATACATCATCCATCCTGACAAGTTCCTTTCTGGCGGGCCTCCAAAGGACGGCATTCCATCAATTGACAATCCTAAATTTGTTTCAGTCAAGGAGTCAGAAGAATGGATGGAAGGCAATGATCTGGTTCTTGGGATAGTGCACAAGGGAGTGGCAAGAGCATACCCTTTCAAAATACTGGTCTACCATGAGATAGTCAATGATGAAATTGCCGGAGACCCGATATTAATAACTTATTGCCCGTTATGCCAGACAGGGCTTGCGTTTGAAAGAAGGGTGAATGGCCAGGCTGTTGAATTCGGAGTTTCAGGAAAGCTTTACAACAGCGAGCTTCTGATGTATGACCGCTTGACTGAATCTTATTGGCCACAGAGCCTGGGGAAAGCCGTATATGGCAAGCTTACTGGGACAAGTCTCAAAAA
The DNA here is from genome assembly GCA_016185435.1 of Candidatus Aenigmatarchaeota archaeon. Classification (GTDB taxonomy): domain Archaea; phylum Aenigmatarchaeota; class Aenigmatarchaeia; order QMZP01; family QMZP01; genus JACPNN01. The sequence continues at coordinate 124,650 of JACPNN010000004.1, forward strand.
ATTGCCGATAGATGTTGCCAGATGGAAAGGCTGGAAGGAAAAGAATGCTGAAGGGCAAGTCCTTTCAAGGGACACAGGATTTCTCAGGGATTATGGAAGGGACCCTTATGGAGGCTATTACGATTCAAGAAGCGTGTGGTTCCCTCTGGAAAATGAGGACAAACAAAACAGGCTGCATCCCAAGGAAAGGGTGATAGGCATTGAAGCAAACGGCAAATACAAGGCTTACACGCTTGAAAGCATAAGGAAGGGGAAGGTGATAAATGATGCTGTCGGGGGAAAAAGTATCGCGATTTTCTATGACCCTGATCTTGATTTTGCGAGAGCCTTTGAAAGCGACGGGAGAAGCTTCAGGCCTGAAAATGGCAAAATACTTGATGACAAAGGCAATGAGTTTGCGGCAGACGGGAAATCAGGCAGCATGCAGCTTGAAAGGCTTATAGCTGAAAATGCGTTCTGGTTCGCATGGTATGCTTTCCATCCGGATACGGATCTTTATAAGTTGAGTTAACATATCGAACTAACTGTCTCTGTAGTTGTTGCCAATTCTCTCCTTACTTTAGAAGATTAAGCAATTTATCTTCTATAGAAAATGTCCATTTCTGGAATGATGATGCTCCGACATATTGATTGAACGCAAAGAGTGCTCCTGAAAGGATTAGGTAGCCTAAAACAATAAATAGTGCTCCAGATATGAGAGATGTCGAATGCACTCTGATTGTCTTTTTTCCGATACTGAAATGTAGTTCCTTGCCTTCGATCATTTTCCAATATCTCCCATTTTTATCTATTTTGCTGAGATACGTCGAAAGGAGCAGTAATGGGAGGGCAAGGCCCAAAGCGTATAGGAATAAGAGCAAGCCTCCAGTAAGCGCTGAACCAGATGTCGATGCCAAAAGAAGGACAGCAACTAGGATAGGCCCGATGCAGGGTGTCCACGATAAGCCGACAACACTCCCAAAAACAAATGCGCCGGCATACGTTGTTGGTTTGCTCTGCTTTATTTTTAGGCCAGTGAATCCTTTGCCAAATAAGATATACAATCCAAAGAGGATTACTATAATGCCCGTTACTTGAGAAAAGACTGTTAGATTAGATTTCAAAAAATTTCCAATAAATGTTGCTGTCATGCCAAGGAGGGAGAACACAATAGCTAAGCCTAAAAAGAATGCTATGGCCATTCCCTTCACGTTCTTTTTTGATGATTCAAAAGTGTATGCAATATACGCTGGAAGAATTGGAAGTGTACATGGAGAAATAAATGAGAGAAGACCAGCAAAAAAAGCGACTAATAACAAGAGTAAAATTGGCCCTTCAAGCTTATTCAAGCCTTCATTGGTGGGAACAAATGCTACTGATTTGTTTGGTTCTTGGCTCTTAATAAGACTATTAACCCAAAAGTTCTTCAATGCTTCTTGTTCAACTTGGTTAATCTCTGCTTTTTTGGAGTTGTATTCTGATATGAGGCCATGCTTGGATGCAAATTGTGCGGCTTTTGCAATATAATATCCGCTGTCCAAACCACCAGCTTCACCAGTCTTACTACCCAATGTTTTGATACCGGCATCCAAATATTTAATATCTCCAGTCTGCTGATAGAGTTTCAGTAATGAATATGCAATAATCCCATTTTCTTCTGCTGGTTTAGAAAGGTCAATGTTTTCCCCAGGAGCATAAAGTTGTGTGTCGAGGCTGTTTCTCTCAAAGAATCCTCCACTGTTCCAATCATATAGGTTATTCAAGCTATATTCAGCTAATTTCTTAGCAGTAGCAAGATGCTCTTCATCTCCTAAAACTTCATACCCTTCAGTAAATGCAAGTATCAAGTATGCATTATCTAACAAACTCCCGCGCACTTCTTTGCTTCCATCTTCTTTGTAATAGTGATACGCTCCATTTTCACTAACCATGTTCTGCAAGAAAAAATCAAGAGATTTTTTTGCCATTCCTTTATATTCTTGGTTACCTGTTCTTTGCCACAAAAAAAGATAGGCAAGTATCGCCTCTGTGTTCCAATCGGAGTATTTTGTCTTTTCCACCCTCGGCTTATCAGATGGTCGCGGGTTCTTTCCGTAATACGCATTTTCTCCGTGTACATCTGTATTGGCGTAGAATCCGCCAATTTTTCCATCGTACCAGTGTAATTTTATATAGTCATTTGTTTTTTCTACAACTTCATTTACCATCGTATCGTTAGGTGTTATCTCTTTGAGATGTGCATAAGCCTTCAATAATTTGGCATTATCATATAGCATCTTCTCATAATGAGGTGGCGTCCATTCTCTTGTTGTGCCATAGCGATGAAAACCACCCTCAATGGGGTCAAAAAGATGGTAATTAGCTCCTACATCTTGGATTTTGGTGTACTGATTTTTTAGCGTGTTTTGTACCAATGTTAAGAATTGCTTGTTTCCTGTTGATTCATAAATCTCTAATGAAAAATCTAAAGTCCTTCCTTGGGGAAACTTCTGTCCGGTTCCAAAACCGCCATAAATAGGGTCGTAAGTTTGTAAAGTATAAGAAGCGTAACCATTGATAATATTTTGCAGCTGGCTTTCTGTTGGGATAACTGGCCCCTCTTTTTTGTACTCGTAAGAAAATTCATTTGCGAATCCGCTGCTCTCAACATATTTGACGGCTTGCCTGAGGTTGGCTACCATGTTTTGCACTTGTCTTGGGCCGGAATATCCAAAAAGTCTTTTGCCATTTGGGGACATTATAGTTGTTGAAGGCCAGCCGCCTTCCAAATATTTTCTTGTTAAATCCTGACGTTGGTCAGCGTCAACGTAGATGGGTATAAAATTTTCATTGATATACGGATAAATGTCCGGATGAAATAGATAGTCTTCACTTTCGTAAACTTGACACCAATAACACCATGATGGAGCTGTTAATAAGAGAAATATAGGCTTATTTTGTTTTATTGCTTCATTGAAGGCGTTAGGGCCATAATCTCTCCAATTGATAAGCGGTTTTAACTTTTCAGAGTGTTCAAAAGAATAGTGAGATGTAGCCAAAACCGGTGATGGAAAAAGTGATGATAGGATTACAAGAGATAGGAGTAGATGTTTTCTTTTTCTCATATGAAATAAGGGGCTCTGCCCCTTATAATCCCCGTCGGTTATGGCAGGCTTCCTCTGCGGGTCCTCTTGGTGATGAGCTTGCCCGGACCACGCAGTATCCGCCAGCCCCCTGTGAATTCTAAGTGGCTTTTCTTCGCTTTCACACAGGACGAGACGATTTTTTGTTCTCGGCCCGCGAAAAAAAAAGAAATTACCCCTTCAGCGCCATCTTCAGCCTGTCAGGCATCATTGCCAGCGCCTTGAGTATGCCCATCAGGATTATGAATATGCCTGACAATATGAAGCCTATTCCGCCGAGCTTCAGGGTCATCAGCATAGGCGGGAAGACGAAGAAAATCGTTCTTGCCTCCACCAGTGCCGGGTTGTCGCTGCTTGTCGCAAGCTCCCAGACGTTTTTGGGCACCTGACCTATTTCTGTAAGCGCAGGCTTCAGCGTCGTGAACTCAAGGTAGATAGCTGAAAGCACCATCATCAGGCCTATTGCTGCAAGCATCATTCCAACCTTCGCCATCATCATGACCTTTGCCTTGGCTTTCTCAGGATCCATTGCCATCTCTTTCATGGTTTTCACCTCCTCTTATCTATTAAACATTATAGGGGCAGAGCCCCTTATGTCATCCAAACTTCTCAGAGCCCTTATATAAGGCTCTGCATGATCCATGCAGCAAGCTGCGCGTATCTGTGGACGCTGTTAGCCGGTTGGCCTGGCGCGTGACCCAAGAGCCACAGACTTCAGAAGCTTCTATGGCTGGGATGGATATGCTGTGCTCTCAGGGAGGGAGAGGATGTTCGTAGCTGAGTTCCAGGCCCTCAGGCACAGGCGAAGCTCTGGGTATTTCATCCAACCCATATTCTGTTCCCACCTGATATGGTCGGCGTCTACGCATGTATTTCTCTGTAGTATATTCTCCTTCATGTGATAAATGCCTGTCGCCTTCCATATTGAGATCAAATTTTCCCATTTTTCTCACCTCCTGATTTTTTCTTCATGCTCTTGAGAATATCGTCCATGCCTTCCAAATACCAGCCAGGCTTCCAACACTTCTCCCTTGTAGCAGAGTCGTTTAAGGAGCGAGGCCAGGAATCTGCTATTTTATCCATTAATTTCAACTCCAGCGCCTTCTTTGCTGTATGCGTATAGTTTGCCGTTTTCCTCATTCTGCACCTTTGCATGGCTGCCATCGCAGAACGGCTTTTTCTTCGACAGGCCGCACATGCATATCCATCTGCTCTCTTTGCCAACCTGTATCTCCACGGGAGCCTTTTCCTCATGTATGACAATTCTTGCCATGTTTTCAGCCTCCTTTAAGGCCAAGGGCCTTTTCTATAGCAGACTTGTCGAAGCCGACGATAATTTTCCCGCCTATATCGATGACAGGAACCCCCATCTGGCGGCTTTTTGCCATCATCTCAGCCGCAGCTATTGGATTATGCTCCACGTTCAGCTCTTTGTACTCTATGCCCTTCCCTTTAAAAAAATTCTTCGCCATTTTGCAGTAAGGGCATAATGTTGTTGTATAGATTTTCACTTCCATGATACTCACCAGTTATGATTGAACGCAGGCTGATATTAATCTGATGTTTATGCATCAAAACTCGTGTTTAACTACACTTTCTTGTAGACTGATATAATAATCCTGACAATGACAGGAACTAAATATTTTCGCTTGTAATCAGCATGCTGCAAGATAGGCACTACATTGAGGTAAAGCTATCGTTTTTTGCTTTGATTTTGGGTAGAAACCAATCAGAAGGTATATTTAACTTACTTGTAAATCCAGTATCGGGATAAAATTGCACAACCCCTCCCAGCTTTAGGTGGTATGCAAGCTAATGCACAGCATGTTTGGTAATTTCTATGTTGCAGCTGCTGTGTTTGGAGCACCAGGCCTCGCACTTTTGCGCCCATGATTCCTCTTTATAGGCAAAGCCGCATGCATCGCACACATATAAAACATTTCCCGCTTTCCTGTTCGCCTTCACCATATGAAACCCCTATCTACTTCTCTATTTTCCAGCATACACGACTGAATGCCAGTCCTTAATAGCCTTTCCTGTCAAGTCAATATACACATGCTTTGTGCGCGTGTATTCATCGAAGGAATAGATAGACAAATCCTTTCCGAAACCCGACTGTTTGAAGCCTCCGTGGGGCATTTCCGAGGTCAATATGCCATGCTCGTTTATCCACACAGTTCCGAAATCAAGCTCGTTTGCGGCCTTCATGCAGGAGGTTATATCCCTGCCATAAACAGAGGCAGCAAGCCCGTAGTCAACATCATTTGCCTTTTCTATCGCCTCATCCAGTTTGCTGTAGCTGTATGCTACAATTACAGGGCCGAATATCTCCTCCCTGCACACTGCCATATCCTGCTCCGCATCCCTGAGTATGGTGGGCTCGAGGTAAAATCCCTTCTTCAGGCCTGCCGGCCTTTTCCCTCCTGCAACAATCCTGGCCCCCTCCTCTAAACCTTTCCTTATGAAGGCTTCAACCCTTTCGCGCTGCCTTGCTGATATCAGCGGCCCCATGTCTGTTTTTGCATTGAGAGGGTCACCGACAACAAACCTGCGGGCCTTCTGGGCCATTCTCCTAATGGTTTTTTCATAGAGATCTTCGTGAATTATCACGCGCGTGACTGCTGTGCAGTCCTGCCCCGTGTTCCAGTATCCGCCAATTACAGCGCCCTGTGCAACAGCTTCAATATCCGCATCCGGCAACACTATCATGGGGGCCTTGCCGCCCAGTTCCAAGTGAATGCGCTTAATGCTCGCTGAAGCCATTTGCACCACCCTCTTGCCTGTCTCTGTATCTCCTGTCAGCGCAATCATATCCACCTTCCTGCTCATGGCAATCTCGCTGCCTATAACACCCCCCGGACCTGTGACAACATTAAGCGCCCCCTTCGGGACACCTGCCTTTGCCGCAAGTTTTGCGAATTCGAGAAGGGTAAGAGGCGTGTAGCTTGCGGGCTTGACCACAAGAGTATTGCCTGCAGCAAGAGCAGGGGCTATTTTCCATACAGCAATGTAGAGCGGGTAGTTCCACGGGATAATGCAGCCTATTACGCCTAAGGGTTCCCTCCTTATTATGCTGGTTCCCATGCCGGAATATTCAGCTGCAGCCTTTCCTTCAAGGCTTCTTGCTGCGCCGGCGAAGAACTTCAGGTTGTCTATTATAAAAGGCAGGTCTGAATCCCTGCTGTATTTCAGGGTTTTGCCGACGTTAAGCGATTCGAGTTTTGCAAGCTTGTCTGCATTGCTTACAACAAGCTCCGCAAGCCTGTAGAGGACTGCCGACCTCTCCGCAGGCGTTTTGCCGCTCCATATCCCTGAATCAAAGGCCTTTCTTGCGGCATCAATAGAGCGCCTCGCATCCTCAACAGTCCCCTTTGGAACCTTTGCTATAACATCCTCTGTTGCGGGGTTTAGCACATCAAAGGTTTCGCCAGAGGAAGAGCCAGACCAAACGCCGTCAATATACATGCCATATTCTGCCATACATATTTTAAGCTGCAGGATAATAAAAACATGTCGTTTAATATGAAAATCGCTGTTTTGGGCGGCTACGGAGAGATGGGAAAAACAGCCGTCCGCGATCTTGCCGAGACCTTTGATGGCAGGATCATAGTCGCCGGGAGGGATTATAAAAAGGCTGCTGCTTTTGCGCGGTCGCTTAAAACCGGAAATGCATTTCCGGCAAGGGCAGATGCCGCAGATGTAAAGGGCCTTGCGGCGCTTATAAAAGGCTGCGATGTTGTTGTTAACTGCGCGCAGTATTATTTCAATCTGAATGTCATGGAAGCAGCTCTATCTGCCGGAGCAAACTATATTGATCTCGGGGGGCTTTTCCACACGACAAAAAAACAGCTGAGGCTGCATAAAAAATTTGCGAAGAAAAATCTCGTCGCTGTTCTGGGGTGCGGCTCAACGCCCGGGATAACCAATGTGATGGCCGCTTACGGGGCAGAGAGGTTTGAGCTGGTGGAGGGGATAAAGGTAAGGTTTGGAGGAGCAGACTATACGGATTACGGTGACATGCCAATTGTTGTCCCTTACTCCATGCAGACCATATTTGATGAGTTCACAATGGAGCCTGCTGTGCTAAAGAACGGGAGGATAAGGATGGTAGAGCCAATGTATGGCAGAGAGTTATATGATTTCCCGCAGCCAATAGGAAGAAAGCGCTGTTTTGCCACCCTGCATTCCGAGCTTGCGACATTCCCTTCATCTTTCAAAGGCCTCAAGAGTTGCGCATTCAAGCTTGCCTTCCCCGCAGATTTTGTATCAAAGGTGAAGTTCCTCGTGGATGCGGGGTTTGCTTCGACTGAGAAAATAGCAGCCGGCTCTGCGATAACCCCAAGGGAGGTTTCAATAAGGCTACTCAACCGCTTCCTGCCCCCGCCTCACATAAAAGTGAGGGATGAGGAAATGCTTGTGGTTGATATGGCCGGAAAAGCAGGGGGCAGAAGGAAGAGGGTGAGGGTGGTTTGCCATGCGAAATCCAGCGAGAAGTGGAATGTTTCCGCAGGGGCTGTGGATACTGGCGTGCCGCCGTCAATAATTGCCCAGATGGTTGCGGCAGGCAGGGTAAAGCGCAAAGGCGTTCTGCCTCCTGAGCTGTGCATCGAGCCGGAGCCTTTTTTCAGGGAACTGAAGAAAAGGGGGATGAAAGTGTTCATCTCAAAGTAGCCAGCTTCTTCCTTATTTCATCATATGCGGCAATGCAGCAGTCGCCGTAGGCTGCGACTGTTTTCTCAATCTCCCTCTTTCCATGAGAGAAGGAAAGAAACAGCGGCTCCTCTATATCTGCATCCGTAAGCACCCCGCGTTTCATCAGTTCTGTCTGCAGAAGAGGGTATAATGTAAGCTCGCAGTGCTCCAAATCCCTCCATTCCCTTATCTCTTCTTTCTTTGTGAAGGCTATCTGGAACATTGCAGGTATGCCGTTTATCAGGTGCGGAATACTGCGGTCTTCCAGTGCTTCATCCAAGCCGTTCATCAGCCTTTTTCCTGCGCTGTTTATATGGTCATGCACCCTGCGCTTTATGAGCTCCCTAATGGTTGTATCAGCCGCTGCAAGCGATACAGGATTGCTTGAATATGTGCCTCCGTGCGCCACCATCCCCGGCCCCACAAGCTCCATATACTCCTTCTTCCCCACTATCGCAGAGATCGGAAACCCGTTACCCAATGCTTTCGCAAAGGTTGCAATGTCAGGCTTCACCCTGAAAAGCTCCTGCGCTCCTCCCAGAGCTGCCCTGAAGCCGGTTTTCACTTCATCGAAAATCAGAAGCATATCATGCCTGTCGCAGAGCTCTCTCAAGTGCTTCAAATATCCTTCCTTGGGCATGATTGCCGCAGCATTCCCCATTATCGGCTCCGTGATTATCGCAGCCGTATTATCCTTGTTTTCCTTCACCGTTTTCTCTATGGCCTCAAAATTATTCCACCTTTCCACAATTACCATATTTTTTATCGCATCTGGAATGCCCAAGGACTGCTTATGGGGTATTTGGTTGTGCCCCCTTTTTCGAAGCCCGAACGGCGGTTCTGTGGACCAGAGGAGATAATCATGGAGGCCGTGGAAATGGCCTTCGAACTTTATTATCCTGTCCTTTTTGGTCGCAGCTCTCGCAATCCTGAGCGCATGCATTGTAGCTTCCGTACCTGTGCTTGAGAATCTGGCCATCTCCGCGCATGGTATGATGGAGCACAGCTTCTTTGCAACCCTTATCTCAAGCTCGTGCCCTGCGGCATATGCTGTGCCCAGATGCTCTGCGCTGTGAACGCTTTTTGACACAGCTTCATAATCATGGCCCAAAATTACAGGGCCGTAACCCAGCCTGTAGTCTATGTACCTGTTGCCGTCAACGTCCCACAAATAAGCGCCTTTTGCTCTGGATACATAAAGGGAGCATGGGAGTCCCGGAGGGCATATCCCTGATCTCCACACCCGTGCATTGGAGCTCACGCCTGCAGGCAGATATTTCATGGCCTCTTTGTACATTTTAAGCGACTTTTTGAAGCCCTTGTACTGCGCCATATAAGAAATTGTTCGGCCAATATTAATGCTTTCCTCAATATTCTCTCTTTCACTTTCCTTTACCATATTGTATTATGGATTTTTCAAATTCCTCATCATTGCATGCACATATAAATTCGTTTTCATTCACATATCTGTATGCTGAATAAACAGCAGCCACAGCCTCGCCTACGCCTGTAATTGCCTGCTTAAATTCCATATCGGCAACATCGCCTGCCGCGAATATTCCAGGCAGATTTGCCTCTGCTTTTCTGTTAATGACGATTTCCATCTTTGAATTGGTTGCTATGCCGAGTGATTGCGCCAACTGGCTGTTAGGGATCATCCCTATCTCTACAAATACCGCATCTATCATAAATTTTTTGCTGCCACTGTATTCCCTGTCCAATATGACATATTCAACCCTGCCAGCCCCATGAATTTCGTTTACATTGGTGTTGTTTATTATTTCTATCTTGCCCTCACTGATTTTCTGCTCTACTCGCCTCATGTTGACAGGCTCGGCCCTTATCTTCTCACCCCGGTAAACTATATACACCTTTTTTGCCCATTTTGCAAGCACCAGCGCTTCCTTTGCCGCGCTGTCAGAGCCGCCAACAACCGCCACGGTTTTCTCTTTGTATATTGGGCCGTCGCAGAGCGCGCAGGAGTGCACGCCTTTGTTTGCAAATTCCTTTTCTCCCGGAATTCCAAGCTCCCTGTGTTTTGCGCCGGTTGCAAATAAGATTGTCTTTGCATGGAAGCTCTGGCTTTCCGTGAAAATGGAATAGCACGATTCGCTGCATTTAACTATTTTTATCGCCTTCTCTTCCACAAGGTTTGCACCATAATCCATTGCATGCTCCTGAATATTGTCTGCCAGTTCTTGTCCTGTAAGTCTCTTGAAGCCAGGATAGTTTTCCACGACATCTGTCAGGATTATAGTCCCGCCTGTCATTTCCGAAAGCACAAGAGTTTTCATGCCCAGCCTGCCGGCATACATAGCGCCTGCAAAGCCTACAACCCCTCCGCCGATAATGGCGATGTCATACGCTATGTGTTCGTGATCCATGGAAATACCACCTTCAAAAAACTCCCGAAAATTTTGCAATTACAGCTATTAAGGCAATTGCGATCATTCCAATCATCAGCTTGTCGTGCATGCACATGCCTTCATGCTCTTTGCAGCTGTTCATGGGGCATATCTTAGCCATATTTCACACCTCCATTTGCATTCCGCAGAATCTCTAATTCTTTTTGTATTTCTGCAATCATATGTTCAGTCATCTCCGGTAACCCATAGCGGTGGTTCCATCCCCATTGATCGCGTGCAGACGAATCATCAATGCTATTCGGCCATGAATCTGCGACTCTTTGCTTGAGATCATCTATCTTGTAATCTGTTTTGAAGCGGGGGATATGTTTTCTTATCTCCTCAGCCAGCTCTTCTGGGGTAAAACTCATCGCTGAAAGGTTGTAGCTTGTCCTTACCTTTATATCTTCCTTCGGCGCTTTCATAATCTCCAGCGCAGCTCTTGTTGCATCACGCATATCCATCATGGGCAGCTCTGTGTCGTGCCTCAGGGGGGAAGCATAATGCTCTCCCCTGACGGCTGCATAAATCATTTCAATCGCATACTCTGTTGTCCCAGGCCCTGGCTTTCCAGGAGTAAGCAGTCCAGGATAGCGTACGCTTCTCCCGTCTACTTCAAATTCGTCAAAAAATTGATTAAGAAGTTTTTCCCCTTCAACCTTGTTCCTGCCATATTCGAATTCCGGATCCAAGGGAGCGTTTTGCGGCGTATTATGTTTCGGTGCGCTTGAACCAAAGACAGCGATAGAGCTGGGCCAGAACACCCTCATATCATACTCCCTGGCAACATCAAGAACATTTTTCAGGCCGCCCATATTCACGCGTCTGGCGCGTTCCGGATCCTTTTCAGCCGCTATTGACAAGAGCGCAGCAAGGTGATAGATTTCACCGTCATCCAAATCATGCTCCTCAACAACCGATATCAATCTTTCCTTGTCATACACATCGACTTGTGCCGATAAAGAGCCATCCGGAAGTCCGGTCAATGGGGTTCTGTTATAGCCTGCTATGACCATCTGGGATCCATGCTGCGCATACAGCGCTTTCAATAAATTCCGCCCGATTGCGCCAGCTCCGCCGGTCACTAAAATATTTTTCATCAAATCGCCTCGCTGTTTTGAGGCTCTGAAGCAAGCGCTTTTTCTATGGCTTGCCTGTCAAAGCCCACGATTATCTTGCCGTTTATGTCCAAGACTGGAACCCCCATCTGGTTGCTTTTCGCCGCCATCTCTTTTGCTGCGCTGGCATCGCTCTCAACATTGAATTCTTCATATGCGACGCCTTTTTTGCGCAACAAATTCTTAGCCATTTTGCAGTAAGGGCATAATGTTGTTGTATAGATTTTCACTTCCATGATACTCACCAGTTATGATTGAACGCAGGGTGATATTAATCTGATGTTTATGTGTCAAAAATCATGTTTAACTTAGTTTTAAAGATTCTATAAGGATAAATAGCCGCCCAGGAGAAACAGAAATGATGGAAGTCGTCTACCCGTGCAAGGACTTTATCAAGCTCTTCCTGAATCCAGATCTTGCCGGAATCGTCTATAAGCCTATCGTCCATGTTAAGTAACCTTTACAACGCTTCACTCATACAACTCCGCCGGAAACCCTTCTATCCCCAATATGGAATCTTGAAAATAAGCGATCGTTGAAAAAAAATAAGGAGATGACAGGAGATTGGATGTAGAAAATTCAAGGGAGAAACAGAAGGCTACAAATGCGATATGTGCGGGGCAGAAGCTGACGAGCACGATACAGATCATGGTTGAGGGAGCAAGCACTGCATGCCGAAATGCAGGTGCTGATATTTTTCGCAAATTCAGAATTGATTCATATTCTTTTCTGCAAAATATGCAGAACAGGAATTTCCGGTTGCAAGAGGATTCAGGGGCCCGCATACGCATATGATGCAGGCCTTCCCTCATCTCCAAACAAAAATAGGGGGCATCAGCAACCGCAGTGGCCTTGGTCATTGGCTCCCTTTTTCCCTTTCTCCATAGTATCACCTCCAGAAGGATGTTGTGCTCGCAGAATATGTAGCTTCTATCTAAGGGTTAAAGTCTAGTTGTAATTCAAATCAGCATCCTAGCCTTTTATGAAAACATTGGATTCTGCAAGCCTGAGCAAAGGCACAACAGCCTTCCTTACTTTTTCCCCTTTTGATGTGAGCGAGTACTCTACATGTGGAGGCCTTTCCTGAAAGCTCCTGCGCATCACCAAATTGTACTGTTCAAGCTCCCTAAGCCTTTCCGATAATGTCTTCTGGGTCATGCCGATCCTTCTCCGCAGATCGTTGAATCTCATTGTGCCGAAATTGCCGATAGTAACTATAATGCTCAGGGTCCATTTCTTGCTGAGGAATATGGCAGCCTTTTCCAGCGGCCTTGGGCAGTAGCCGCTGCCCTTCATACTGCACCCATTGGTTTCTGCCTGTAAACTGGTTTCCCTCATGAAACTGTCACCCTTATATCTGATTGATTGATAGTATATAAAAGAAACTATTAAAGAAAGTTGGAGGTGACTATGGCAAGAATCAAGGACTGCTGCAGCGGGGGCGTTTGCCCAGAATGCGATTGCTGCATTTGCATCTGCACTGAAGATTTGAAGAAAGCCCTTTCGCCTGAAGCAAGAAAGCTGCTGGCTAAAGCCCTGAGTTAGGCAAAACATATATGGGGATAAAAGAGGCAATCGAGGGGATGGCATTGATGCTAAGCTCAAGGAAACACCTGGCTGTAGCAGTTGCCACCATGGCGATTATGGTGCTCTTGTCTGTCTATATTCCCGTGCTGACCATTCCAGGCAATACCATTGAGTTCCAGCTTTCCCTATTGACATGGGACACCATCATCCTTACTCTCATCTTTTCCGGGCTAGTGGGCATTTCCATTGGGATGCATGCATATGTGTCAGCAGTTAAGATATCTAATAAGGGAAGAGCTGTAATCAAGACTGGCGGAACAGGCTTTGTAGGTGTAGTGGCAACTCTCTTTGCTGGAAAACTCTGTCCTTTATGCCTGGCCACCATTTTTGGCCTGCTGGGCCTCGGTGCATCATCAGCGCTTTTTGTGTTTTCTTACAAAGCTGAAATAATGGCTCTCAGCCTTGTTTTGCTTCTTGCCTCAATATATCTGGCCGGAAGAAGGATATCTGCATGCGAAAATTGCAAGAGTTAAAGATTTTGCAAAAAGCATAGCAGTCTGCCATCCGAATGCAGTTTTACCGTCTCTCTGCCCTAAGCGGCTACAGCCAAACCGAGCGCCCTGTCTATTGCAGGCCTATCGAATCCCACAATTATGGTGCCGTCTATATCGATAACGGGTATGCTTAACTGGCCTGACTTGTGCATGACTTCTTGGCCATACTTCTCATCGGATTCGACATCCTTCTCAACGAAGCTGATGTTGTTCTGCCTGAAGTAAGCTTTTGCTTTCTGGCACCAAGGGCACCATTTTGCCGTGTATATGGTCACATTTTTCACTTTCATCTCAATACCTCCTCTTAGTTTTACCTAAAACACCTTTGCCGTTTTGCCAGCAAGGAATAATACCACAATCACGACTACCAGAAGCATCATCGCTTCGTGTGCGCACATCCCATCCTTGCTTTTGCATCCGTCCATTGGGCACATATTGGCCATAATATATCACCTGCAATCAGATTGTATGTGTCAATAAAATACACAGGACTTTATGCTTCAACCTTGAATTTAACTGGATTGTCTCTAGCTTACAATTCATGTCACATAGCCGTTTACCAGCATCCTGCCGAGGGGTGAGAGTTTCACTATCACCCTTCCCTTTTCCTCTTCTGTTTCGACAAGGCCCATGGACTTGAGCCCTTCAGATTTTGGGGTGCCGTTTATATGGTAGCTGACGAGCGGCAGGCTCATCTTTGCCTTTTGCGAAAGCTGCTCCAGGCTTGAGCAGCAGTCTTTTTCATGGAACAAAATCTTGACAATCGCCATCTTCCTGTCTGATATCATCTTATAGTAGCTGAACTTCATCACAGGCAACATCATCGGCTTGTTGTCCTCCACTGCCATGGCCTTTATGCCATTCACAAATGCAGCGCTTGTGGCAGCGCACTGCATGTTCCCGTCGCCAGTTGCGACATTTATCAGCAGGTTTTTCTCTGTCTTTGAAATCTGGGAAATGACCCTGAAAATCTCGTCCCAGATATTGCTTTTTATCCTTATTATGTCAACAGGTATGTGGAAGCGTTCCAGATCCTTTGCAGCGCTTTCGGCTTTAGCCAAATGGCTCTCAGGGGAAATGAGAATCACCTTCTCCGTGGCAAACTCCTTTATGGCTATAAACAGAGCGTCAATGTTGGTGCCCACAGGCGCGACAATCGTGTTTTTCATAATCAAGTAATTGATGTGTGCTTTATAAACTCATGCTTGAATATCAAAAACGTGTTTGATAGAATTCCATACTGCTCTTTGACCCTTAAGCCACAAGGGTTTATCTGGCCGCGCAAATATTGCTCATGGATGGAAGATGCATGGTGTGCAGCCAGGAGATAATTAGGAAGGAATGTGTTTGCTCGATTAAGGAAATGGCAATCGTGCTATGCAGACTGCATGCAGACTCCTGCTTATGCGAGGCTAAAAAGTGAACTCAGGCAACGGCATGTTTTGTTATTTCAAGGCGAATCCGCCGAGCCTATGAATGGAGAAGATAATGATCCCAATGGACAGGACCGTGAACAGCGGCGAATATGCCGTCAGGAGAATGCTCCCGCTCAAGGGCAGGAGTGCGCCAATGAGAGAAAAGCAGGCAGGGCACACACCGAGGACAAAGCCCAGCGTTGCACCCCCAAAGCCAGCGCTCACATCCCTCCTGTTACAATTGAGACACCTGTTTCTTGTGTAGAGATAGAGCGAGATGAAAAGCCCAAAGAGTATTGAGAAGACAAGGTACAAGGCCGTGTTGAGGGGCCTGTCAAGCAGTGTGAGGTACCATATTTTGAATGCAAGGGGTGTGGTTGTCATCTGGATGAGCGGCGTGAGCAGAAATATTCCTATGGCTGAGAAAATCCCTTGCAACGGCTTTTCAATCAGTGCTTGCAGTATGCGCATATCTATCATTCCAACAACGGCTCCAGAACTGCTTTGGCAATGGAGTAGCCGAGCGGCTTTGTATCAATCCACTTAGTGACTCCCTGCCTGTCAAGCACGTACTTGGTGTCGAGATACTGCACCTGGTAAGTCTTTGCCATTTCAGCTCCCTTCGCAACGTACCAGTCTTCTCTTCCGAAATTCCGTTTCCAGTTTAGCAACAGTCTGTCCATTTCATTATCATCTACGAACACGATAAGCACATTGAAGGCATTGCCGCCTCTTTCGTCATCATATTTTACAAGGCTCTGCGCCCCGACCTGGCACGGGACGCACCAGATGGTTGTGAAGAAGATGAACAGGGGTTTGCCCTGGAAGGTGGCTTTTGAAATTGTTCCATACTCAGGGTCTTGTAGACTAAAATCAGGAGCAATCTGGCCTATGTTCAACCCAATATTCAGATCAGCAGGCAGAGTGTCATTCTGTGTCTGGTTTTTTGTTGCTTGGCTTGTAGAGCTGATGCATCCGCTTACCACAAGCACTGATGCCATGGCTAATATCAGGAGAGCCTTCATACTTTCACCCCACAGGAGACACAGCTCCTGACAACTTTTCTGGAAGCGAAGTACAGAGACAATAGCACAAGACCCAAGGTGACGCTGACCATCTGCCACTGGTGCTGCACGAGAAACAGGATCGCTCCAGAGCCGAGGAACGGGAAGATGGCAGCGATACAAGAGGTGCAGGTTGCGGTGCTGAATACCGCAGAAACGACAGAAGTGAATCCTGTGGCAACACCTTTGCCTGCTTCCACAGTAGCTCGCGATTTCGCCAGCTTGTAGATGTACAGCTGCATCGCTATAAGAAGGCCCATGCTGGCTGCAAGCACGGCCATCAGGAAAAGGCCCAGAGGTGGTGTAGCGCTGAGCTGCAGGGCAAGGTCATTGCCAGGAATTGTGACGACTGGCAGCATTATATAAAGGGCAAGCATTGCTACCGCTACTGCAACTGCCAAGGTTCTGTACTTTCTGGTTTTCAGCACTTCTGCTGTGGCCCATGATAGCTGTTGAAGGATTTGCATGCTTACTCCGTGCAACAGCTCAGCTTGCTCACGTCCTTGTAGAAGGACTGGGCCGCCAGCTTGATCGCCTCCGACAGAGTCGGGAACACATGAACGGTGTCAATGATGTCATCTACTGTAAGCTTGAACTTGACGGCAAGCGTGCCCTCGTGTATAAGATCTGCAGCATGGGGAGCCAGAATGTGAACCCCAACGATCTGTTTGGTCTTACTGTCTGCGACCAGTTTGATGATCCCTCTCGTATCGCCAATGATGTGCGCCTTGGGAACGTAGGACAAGGGGATGATGCCGCACTTGCACCTGATGCCGTTTCCAATGGCTTGTGTATCAGTAAGGCCGACGCTCGCGACCTCGGGGTAGGTGAACACGGCTCGTGGCACTTCGGTGAAATTGATTTTCTTTCGGCTCTTGGTAAGAGCATTCTCAACAGCCACTGCACCTTCCTTGGCCGCAATCGTTTCGAGCATCGGCTCACCTATGACATCTCCTGCTGCCCACACGTGGGAGGCAGAGGTCTGCATCTCGTCATTCACCTCTACAAATCCCCTCCCGTCCAGCTTCACCCCCGCCAGCTCTAGGTTCATGCCACCAGTATTCGGCTTCCTCCCCGTAGCAAACAGGATGTGGTCGGCCTCGACCTCCTTTGGCTTCCCACCCACAGAAAACTTCACTACCTTTTTGCTCCCAGCCTTCGCTAGACTGTTGATGCTTACTCCATTGTGGATTTCAATGCCTTCCTCTTCCAAATACTCTTGCAGGGCCTCAGATATTTCAGGCTCCTCTTCAGGGATTATCCTCTCGCTCCTCTGGAGCACGATGACCTTGGCGCCGAAATGCGCATACATCTGGGCAAATTCTAATCCCAGAGCACGGCCTCCGATGACGCATAAAGATTCTGGCAGCTCCCTGAGACTGAGAGCTTCTTCATTTGTCAGGTAGCCAATATCCTCAATACCTTTTACAGAAGGCACGTGAGCTCTGGCCCCTGTGGCAATGAGGAATTTTTCGCCTTGAAGTTTCCTGCCATCCACCTCCACCTCATTTTTGGAAACGAACTTCCCAAGGCCTTCGATGTAGTCCACATGCTCAAGCCCCCTGAGGACATCCGCGTACTTATCTTTCCTGAACTTTGCCACTAGCCTGTCCTTCTGCTCAATCACTTTCTTGAAGTTCAGCTTGCCCTTCCCATATTGAATGCCCTCGAAGGAATGGCTGCTAGCTTTGTGGAAGAACGTTGAGACAGTAATGAGGTTCTTGCTCGGCAGGCAGCCCACATTGACACATGTCCCTCCTATCAGGGTCCCAGGGGTTGCATTGCTCCCTACCATTGCGGTTTTGATTCCGAGATCGTTCGCCTTGATCGCAGCTGCAAAGGCGGCGGCACCTTGCCCAAGGATTATGAGTTCGTATTTCATGTCAGAACACCACACCTCTTCAGATGATTCTGATACTTGCTGATATGCCTCTCGATGAGAGTGACCATAGGATAGACCGTGTCCTTGTTGAGGGAATAAATTCTTTGCTTTCCGTTCTGTTCCGCTGTGACAAAGCCGCAGTCTGCAAGGCACTTGAGGTTGCGGGACACCCTGCTCTGCTTGAATCCCAAGGCCTCGCAGATTTCGCCCACGCTTTTCGGTTTCCCTCCCTTCAGCAACTGGATGATTCCCAATCTTGTCCTGTTGGAGAAGGCCTTGAAGAACAGCCTGTATGGTTCATGGATCATATTACAATTTTGTAATATAACTATTTAAAGGTTATCCGAAAAAATAAATGGCAATCAGATTATGCAGACTGCATGAAGACTCCTGCTCATGCGAGTCCAAAAAGTGAACTCAGGCAACGGCATGTTTTGTTATTTCAAGGCTGCAGCTGCTGTGCTCCCTGCACCACTTTTCGCACTTCTGGGCCAGGGACTTCTCTCTGTAATTGAATCCGCACGATTCGCACTGGTGGATTTCCTGTCCACTCTTGGTAATTGATTTCACCATAATCAAATATTAGCCTCAGCATTAATAGCTTTCCTGCTTTTCTGAAAGGCGCCAAGATAGTTGAGGGTTAACAAAAGGAGTGTGATGCTGACAAGGTTGAGTATTGTAGAATATGGTGAAAAGAAGGCGAAAGCGCTTGCAGGCAGGAACAAGGCCCCCAAAGAAGCGCAAGCAGGGCATTGGGCTATGAAAAGGCCTATCATGGCTGATGTTCCTGTAGCCCCTGCGCTCTTCCTTGTGTCGCAGGTTTTCGGCAGCTTCCAGACATAGAGCTGGTAGGATAATGCCGCTCCAAAAATAATCGAAAACAGAAGCAGCAAAAATAAGTTGGTTATTGGCACATGGGCAAACCATATGTCAAGGTTCTCTGCGATGAAAAGGACCTGGCTGTAGACATAGATGCTGAAAAACAGGAGGGCTGCAAGCACAGCAATGGCCGCATGCTTCCTTTGCCTGAGAACCTCTGCCAATTTGAAGGGCATATCAAACCTTCCTTAGCTCTTCCTCTATCATCTGCTGCCAGACATGGAGAGGCTGGGCTCCTACAATTCTTTTGCCATTGATTTCAAATGTGGGCGTGCCTGAAACGCCTTTGGAAACGCCTTCATTGTAATCATGCAGTATTTCTTTCTCGTATTTGCCTGAATTCAGGCAGTCATCAAAACCTGTGGAGTTGAGGCCCAGTTGTGCGGCAAAGCCTTTGAATATGCTCCTTGCATTGCTGTTCTGCCAATCGGCCTGCTTGCGGTAAAGGAGGTCATGGTATTCCCAGAACTTGCCCTTCTCGTTGGCGCATGAAGCAGCTTGGTGGGCCAGTATGGACTGTGGATGGTATGACGGGTTCTTAATGGTAGGCACAAATTCTTTGTAAATAAATTTGGCCTTGCCTGTCTTGATGTATCTCTCTTCCAGCTGGGGCAATGCCTGAATTGAAAATCTGCCGCAGAAAGGGCACTGGAAGTCCTCGAAGCCCACAATGGTTACTTTGGCATCTGGATTTCCTCGTGAAGGATCTTCGGTGATAATGCCCTGATTGATTGCAGTGTGTGTGCTTTCAGGCAGTTGCTCTTGAACTGGAAATCCTGTGGGAGAGAGGAAAAGGATGTAGAAGGATCCTGCAAAAATGAGTCCAGCCAAAACACTAAGGAAGACAGTATTGGAGCGCTTGTTGTTGGAATTGGACATATGCATGGAATGCTTGTCTTTTGCATGCTGCCCAAGGCTTTCCCTGCTGCTGAAGGCCTTCCCGCAAAGTTTGCATGTCTCTGTTGCCATCATGACAGAAGAAGGGCTGGCGACAAATACCTTTGCTATAAGCCTTAAAGAAGCTCTTGAACCCTTTCATGCTACTTATAAAACGCAGCAAGACAGACTAGTATTGGAGGTGACCACTATGAAGAAGCAGAAAGCCAAGGGGACGCTTTGCGGCTGCGGCTCGGGTAAGGCTGCCAGCGAGTGTTGCGGGTGCTGATGTTGATGATGGGCTGTTTAAGAACAACCTTTTACAAAATTGTAATATGAATCATGGCAAGAATTATCGTGCATGAGGAAAAGGCTCCCGCGGAGATAAAGACCGGCAGCGAGAGCAGATGGATATTCATGTGCGGCCTGTCAAAAAACAGACCTTTCTGCTATGGCAGCCATGCAAAAGTGCAGAATGAGGAAAACGGCAAACTATACGCATACAGCAAAGACGGCACTGGAGTTGAAATCAAGGAATAATATAGGAGGCGATGTAAATGAAAAGAATTTTGGTAACAGGAGCTGCAGGGCAGATAGGATCAGAGTTGGTACCTATACTCAGGGAAATATACGGCAATGAGAATGTTGTGGCCGCAGGACACAATACAAGGCTTCCTGCTGATTTAATGGAATCAGGCCCTTATACAACTGTCAATGTAGCCGACTATTTTGAGCTTGACAGGGAGATAAAATGGAATGATATCGGCAGGATTTATCATCTGTCCTCTATACTTTCTGCCAAAGGGGAACAGAATCCGGAACTTGCATATGCGGTGAATATAGGCGGGCTGAAAAACGTCCTGGATGTGGCAAAAGGCAATGATATTGAGCAGGTGCTCATTCCCAGCTCTATAGCGGCCTTTGGCCCTGAGACGCCGAAGGAAAACACCCCCAATGACACAGTCCAGAAGCCGAGAACGATGTATGGCATTTCAAAGGTTTTCCAAGAGCTTCTTGGGCAGTATTATTTTGAAAAATACGATCTGGATGTAAGGGGGGTAAGGTTCCCAGGCATAATAAGCTGGAAGACAGAACCCACAGCCGGCACGACAGACTATGCAGTGGCAATCTTCTATGAGGCAATACGAAACGGGCACTATACATCGTATCTGAAAGCTGGTACGCGCCTGCCCATGATGTACATGCCGGATGCTGTCAAAGCGCTAATCGATCTTGGGAGAGCTGACAGCGACAGGCTGAAACACAGAACGGACTTCAATGTTGCAGCCTTCAGCTTCACTCCGTCAGAGCTCGCAGATATCATAAGGGAAAGGCTCCCTGAATTCACAATCGACTATAGGATTGATCCAATCAGACAGGCAATAGCAGATTCCTGGCCTCGCTCCCTAAACGACTCTGCCGCGAGGGAGGAGTGGGGTTGGAAGCCTGACTGGGATTTGGAGATGATGGCAGACGATATGCTGGAAAAACTCAGCAAAAAGCTGGCCGGCAGAAAGGTTGCCAAACCACAAGTCTATAGTCCTATTAGCCGTAAAGGGGTATAGGAGGTTTTAGCTAAACCTTCTGATTGATTCCGGCCCAAATCAAAGAAGCCTGAAAAACGGCATGCCATATTTGAACGCCAGATCCTTTATGGCCTTCCTTGATTATCCTGGCAAGCTCCCTGCATGTGGAATTCACAGTCTTTTCGTAAGCCCTGTATGAGGATTTCCTGTTCGGGTTGAGGAGGGCGTTGCCGCCGAGGGCGATGACGAGGTTCATATTAATAGATTGTAAATCTGAAGTTAAATGGAAGCTGGATGGTATCGAAAGCCCCGTAATCAAGGCAAAAAGATTCCAGAAACAGCATGTGATGTCGCACTGTTACAAGATGAAACCCCTTTCCTTCAAAACTGCCTTCACCTCTTCTGCAAAATTCTTCAAACTTGCTATCTGTTTTTCTAAAGTTTCCTTATCCAAGGCGATTTCTGTTTTCCTTCCATAATCTGCCTGCAGTCTCATCCTGTAGGAAGATTCCAAAAGTTCCTTATAATTTTGGCCAAGATTACCGGAATCATAAAGTTTCTGGATGCCGTTCCAGATTTTTCCATGGTTTCTGGAGGAAGCTCCATGGAAAGCCACAAGAAGGGAGTAAGCCAGATTTTCCCCTGCAATATACAGGCGGCTTGCGGCCATAGGGAGGCTTATAGATAATGCAGCCTCAGCATCCTTTATTGCCTGAACCCCTCTGATATACGATTCCTCCACTTCCTTCATTTCCAGTCCTCCAGCCTCTTTGAGGCTTCCTTGTATTTCTGCTCAAACAGATTCAGCACTTTTTCTATTTCAGGTCTGGTGACATCCAATACGCCTTCGTCCCACCATTTTCGTGTCACCTTGTAGGCAGAAGAAAGCTTTGTCTCCCCTATCTGCCTGAGCTGGGAGGGTATATCATGTTTGGAGCCTGGTATTATATTGTTCAAAAGAAGCACTGCCCTGCATAAATGGATGGCTATTGTGCTCAGGAAGGATGGTGAGGAGTCCGGAAATTTTCTGTACATTTCCCTTGCCTCTTTCAGCCTTTCATCTGCAAATCTGAGCCTCATTCTGATTGATTTCTTTGTGACTTGGGGTATTCCATTGAGCAGATAATAAGCAAAGAAGCTGTCCTTATCGAAAACCACTATCCCATCCTGCATAATGTTTATCAGGAAATCGTCGCCTATCTCGTAATTGTCCGTGAACTGCTTTTTTGTTTGCAGAAAAACCTGGGACATCTCTGAGAACACATCCGAAATCTCATGCTCTGCCTCCTTCAGCTCATCTGCTGTCTGCTTTTGAACTTCCTGTTCAACGATAACAAGTATATCTATATCGCTCCATTTCGTTGCGCTGCCTTTGGAAACAGAGCCGAAAACTACCACAGACACAAGATTATCTCTGAGTATTTCTTTATATGTATCCTTAAGCCTGCTTACTGATGTCCTGAACCTCTCAGGAAGGCTGAAAAGCCTGTCCATATTGGACAGCTCTATAAGCCTGAATGTGAATGGGTTGTTTTTGTTCAGCCTGTAGACGATCCTGTTGCCGTCACTCCTTCTTGTCAGCAACCTGTTCCTTTCAAACTGCTGCAGAAGCTCGCTTGTCCTGCCCAGCCCTACGCCAAGCTCCTTAGAAAGCTTATTGAGATAGTACTCCTCATAGGGCCTTTTTGATATGGCCAAAAGTATCCTGAACCCGACCCTTGAAAACATCTTTTCTATCATTATTCTGTTTTGGCAGGGAGTATTTATAAACTTTCTGAAAACAGAAAGAAGTTTCTGATTTAAGATTAATGCTCTGAATTCCGATAAAATTGAGAGGGCAAATATTGAGAAAATAAGTCTTTTTAGCTTCTGTCAACCTAAATGTAACATATGCCAACAAAAAAGAGCCTCAACTTTGGCGAAAAACTTCTGATTTTATTTTTTGTGCTTTTGGTTTTGGTTCTGCTATACATTCGACTTACCTATCAATTCAGCCCGGACTAACTAGAATTTCTACGATTACTATGTTCACACCACCCTGAAAAACGGCACGCCATATTTGAACGCCAGATCCTTTATGGCCTTTTTTCTCTCTTCAATATTTTCTGATTTCCATGTAAAAAGTGCTCCGCCGTTATACTGTTCCGCAAGCATCCGGTGGGTAAGGGCGGCCTCTTTCAAGGTTTTTCCGAAAGCGTCGGATAAATCCGAATAGGAAGGCCTTGGGCCCGCTGATGATGATATTATCTTCCTGAATTTCCTCTGGTCAAATGCTGCCAGCCTGCCAAGGCAATTCCGGCCTGAAACTGACTGCAGGACTATTTTTTCGCTGTTCTCATTCTCCTTTATTCTCTTTCTTATATGGCCGTGTATCCTCGATATGAATTTCCTCGCCTCTGCTGTATCCAGGCCTTTCCCAAGAAAATTGAGGCTGCACTCCTGGAGGCCTGCCAAACTTGCTGCCGAAAGCATGCTGCCTGCTGAGATTCCATGGGCCTTCGACCATGGCATGAGGCCTTTCTCCATATTCTTCTGTATTTCCTTTGACTTTATCTCAAGGGAGTCGAAGGCCATGTCCAGCCTCTTGTCCAGCCTCGAAAAGAAATCCTTATCGTCCCTGGAAAGGTAGCCTATGCGGGGCATGTTTATTGTCACCTCGCCTGCTATCCCCTGGCATTCTCCTGCGCCCAGAGGGCCTGTGGCGACAATCCTGTTTTTGCTTTCCCTGGGCACATGAAAATAGAGGCTGCAGCCGGATGATATGGCAGCCAGTTTTTCCATTTCACTCTCTGCCGGCTTCTTGCCGCCGAAGGAAAAGACAATTGAAGGGATTTCCAAAGGCTTCCCTGATCCATCGCCTTCGGCCATCACATCCAGCAGGCAGGACAGAATATTTCCGGCATCAAAATCAGAATATTTCTCCTTTATTTCTTTTCCGCCCAGCACGGCCCTGTTCTCCAGCAGCTTTTTAGGAGCCTCGCCGACCGATATGGCTGCAGAAAGCTTCCTCTCATATGGCAGGTTCTGGTTCAGGCTGAAGATGAATTCCTGCAGGGCCTGTTTTATCTGCTTTTCACTGAGATTGTCCCTGGAAGAAAGGGGGGAAAGATATGCATCAAGATTGTTGAGCGTCTGACAGGATGTCCATTCTGCCTGCATGTTGCCGAGGATGCTCTGCGCCTGGCCGAGGGCTGAGCGGAAGTGCTTTGCGGGCCTGCTTGAAGGCTGCTGTATTCCTTTTATGCCTCTTTTCAATAGATGCTGAAGGGGCACGCCCAGCCTCGATCCTGCGAAGGTTCCATGGCTGAGGCCGTGTATGTGGATTATGGCATTTTTGTGGGCCCTGCTGGCTTCCCTTGGATAGATGCTGCTGAGACTGTATTCGGAGATTATCGCCCCTGAAAGGTATTCCCTCATGCCGCTGAGGCTGTGGTAGCTTGCCATATCACCGTTGCTGTATTCCATGTAGCCTGAGACCATTCCTGAAACCCTCTCGAGGAAGGCCTTTGTGTCCCTTGTGTCGCTTCTCTGCTTCCTATAGAGGATGTAGGCCTTTGCAGTCCTGTAGTGGCCTTCCTCGACCAGAACTTTCTCGACTATGTCCTGAATCTGTTCCACTGTCGGGATGGAGCCTGCAAACTCCTTTTCAAGCTGCTCCACAACCTTCTCTGAGAGCTTCTCTGCAAGCTTCTCGTCCTTTCCGCCGACTGACTGCGCGGCGCTGAAGATGGCATGCTTTATTTTCTCCTGGTCGAAGGGAACAACCCTGCCGTCCCTTTTCCTTATGGATTTGATTGTGCTGATTCCCTCAATCCTCTCATAAGTGGTAAAACGTTTCTTGCATCTCAGGCAAATCCTCCTCCGCCTGTTTGCATCAAGCTCAATTGAAGGCCTCTTGTCAATGACCTGTGTCCGCCTGAAGTTGCAAAATGGGCAGCGCATACATTAGATTGCTAGGGTGGTTAAAATTGGTTTTTTTTTTGCCTTTTATTTCAGAAGATATATTCCAGTCAAGTGGAAGGACGCCTAACTCCAAGCAGGTCGCTCTTGCTATGCGTTCGCAATGATTTTTGAATGAATCTTCGTCTGGCGGTGGAGCACAGCAGATCTTAAATGTCCAAAAATATAAAAAAACTGCAAAAACTATGACAATAACGAGAAGAAGCTTCCATTGATTTTCCATACGTTACATTGCAGTGGGTGATTAAAATTGGTTTTGCCTGCCTTCGCATAAGCTGAGATTTTGGATTGCTGGCTTTCTTCTGCATGCTGTTTATAAGAACAATTCTATAGCATAATTGTGAAGCAAATGAAAGAGGACACGCAAAAATGGCTTTGGAAGGCGGAAAAGGATTTTGCAACTGCCATGTATAATTTCGAGGGCGGAAAATTGGATGCTGCGGCATTCTATTCCCAGCAGTCGGCTGAAAAGGCGCTCAAAGCGCTCCAGATAGAGAGGCTGGGCAGGTTTGCTGGAATGGACAAAAAAAAGGGCTGAGACAGTGAAAAAACTAAGGGAATTCAAGCAGGCCATAAAAAGAAGATATGGGGTTGAGAAGATTATTTTCTTCGGCTCAAGGGCCGCAGGAAACTACAGGAAATACAGCGATATAGACCTTATTCTGATCAGCAAAAAATTCAGGGGGAAAAGCTTCCTGAAGAGGCCTCTTGGCCTTCATTTTTACTGGAATCTTGGATATCCTGTCGACTTCATATGCTACGCGCCGGAGGAGTTTGAGAAGCTGAAAAAGGGGATCACGCTGGTGAGCCAGGCCCTGAGGGAAGGAATTGAGATTTGAAGCTTGCATACCCCCTCACGCCGGAAGGGAGTGTGCGACAGAATCTGTGGAGGTGTCCGATGTCTCTGGAGAAGGTTTACTAGGCAGTTTGGGAGTGAGCTGGTCCAGAAGGGCGCAACCTGTTGTGAGCAAAGCGAAAACGGCCGTCAAGAAGAAGACCAGGAGACTCCTGAACGGCACCACGCTATAGGCCCCCTTGGATACGAGGCTTATACCACATTCCGCCATGTCAAGTCAAGCTTCAGCGGTATTAAGGAGCTGTCAAGTACAACGGCGACGGAGTGGGCCAATAGGGTTCAATCAGCTGTAGGGACATATGTAACAGGAACAGGGAAAGAATCCATGTAAGGATGGCCTTTCTGGGCGATAGGTTGAGCAGCTTCTCTGCTCCCTTGACCATAAGGTACCCCGTCCAGACAGTGAATACCAGTCCAATAAAGCCCAACTCGATCAATGGTGTCCAGCCCAACAGCCAAAAGGGGGTTAGGCCGTAGACCACTACTTTGAAACTTTGGCCCACAGGTTCCTTCGCCCCTAAAACATAAGCCATGCTGTGGAAAAAGAGGACATTAGCGGCTGTCGCGGTTAAGGCCTTGAGGAAGTGCAGAGGTGGCATAAATATCAAGAACCGGACAATGTCTATGTCCGGAACCAGCAGCACAAAAAAAGCGTCCGCCATCGCCCTCAACACCGAGTAGAGGATCAACATCGCTAGTAGATAATGGAGAGCCTGCATGGGAGGGCTGTTGCGCTCTTTTCCCATTGCCTTGGAGGGCTGGCGTAAGAACTTAATCGCTCTGGACAGCAAAACAAAGGCCATTCAATTATTTGGATTGCGTTGAATAAAAAGGCGGTAATCTGCTCTGTGCAGGGTAACGCATACGTGTCGATTTATTATCCATCAGACTGGCATCTCACTCAGTCAGTCACAGCTGTCTGAGACGACCAAGTCAGAAAGACATCTATCTGAGGCAGATGACGGATGTCCCTTCCAGGCTTCCTGAGCGGCTACGTTGGTCTTCAGACAGCAAATGGTATTTCCCCTCAGACTGCCTTTGACAATTTCAAGGTCATAAGACGATAGCTGTTACTGGGAAACCATTTCGGGGAACTGGCCTGAAAGGGGGAATGGCAGCGGATGTAACAAGGATATTGACCCTGATCGTGGTTGTTGTAGCTGGAATAGTGCTGGTTTTCAACTCTTGCATACCCCCTCACGTTACGTGGGTTGTGCGACCCTGTCACATGGAATATCTTTCCTGCCATAACAAATCAGAAATTACTGAAATATGGTGCTTGGTGTTTTTATTCCTAAGGTAAAAAAGGGGTTATGGAGCTGTTTTATGTCGTAAAAGTGGTGAAAATGTATATTATAAATGGATAAATACCGACACCCAACTCTATGATGTGAAAGAAGGAAAAAACGCATTTTCTGATCAATCTTATTCGGGAATCTTTCTCCGCTTCCTGCGTTTCGGGTTTCTTGCGTGGGGAGGTCCTGTTGCCCAGATAGGGATGATAAAGAAGGATCTTGTTGATGAGGAAAAATGGATTTCTCCACAGAAATTTAACAGGGCGCTGGCAGTATATCAAGCTCTCCCTGGACCAGAAGCGCATGAATTGTGTGTTTATTTTGGGCATCTGGCTAAAGGAAGGTTAGGAGGCTTATTGGCCGGTTTAGGCTTCATGCTTCCAGGCTTTGTTTTAATGCTGATACTTTCATGGATATACCTCACATTCGGGATAAACTCTGCATTGTTTGCTGGAGTGTTTTATGGAATGCAGCCTGCTGTCGCTGCTTTGATATTCAGGGCGGTGCACAGTATTGGGAACTCTGCAGTCACAAATCCTCTTTTATTTGCTCTTTTTTTCATCTCATTCCTTGCTTCCCTTTTAGGGATACATTTTATCTTTGCCCTTATTTTTCCTGCAACAGCTTATTATTTTTCCAGAAAAAAGCAATACCTTTTGGCAGCGTTTTCATGCCTTCTGATCTTAACCGTGGCTTTCGTATATGGCTCTGTCTCAAGCTTCCAGCTTTCTCAAGGAACTGCAGCTGCTCCAGCAACCCCTGAATTATTCTTCACTGGCCTAAAAGGCGGCCTGTTAAGCTTTGGAGGGGCATATACATCCATACCATTCATAGAGCAGGATGCTGTCAGCAAAGGGTGGATGACAAATTCCCAGTTCCTGGATGGCCTGGCATTGGGGGGCATTATCCCTGCCCCACTTATCATCTTCTCCACTTTTGTGGGATATTTTGCTGGCGGTTTGGGAGGGGCTTTAGCAATGACAATAGGCATCTTTCTGCCTGCATTCGCCTTCACTCTGGCAGGCCATAAGTACCTTGAAATGCTGATTATCAGCAGGAAACTTAAGGATTTTCTTGACGGCCTTACTGCAGGCGTAATTGGGTTTATAGGGGCAATATCTGTGATCCTATGGAAAGAGGCTGTGACAGATATTGCAACATTTGCCATTTTCCTTTTATCCATGTTTATTCTTTACAGATGGCATGCAAAGGCATCTGTTGCTTTTGTCATGATAGGGGCTGGGATAGCTGGCCTATTGCTTTCAGGATGGATTTAGCCTTGCATACCCCCTCGCGTTACGTGGAGCTGTGCGACCGCGTATACATTAGATTGCGGGTGGTTAAAATTGGTTTGTTCCCCGTTATGGAGGCCCCTGGAAAAATATTTAAACCTTTGCCTCCATAATACACTGATATGCGCCAATGCAGCTTTATCCACAGACTGAAGTCTATTATACTCGGATAGAGTCAGCATTCATTGGCCATCTTCTCTCCTTCTGCTTCTTGGAACAGTTTTCCTGTCAGTTTCCTTTCGACCTGAAATTGTCCGGGGGAGCCGCAGGAGGGTTAAAAGGAAGGGGAGGTGAAATATGGTGCAATTGGATACTGGCGAACAATATGACGGAAATTACTATGTAGACAAACAAAGACCGGAACTGCTGGTGCTTTATCCCAATGTGACATCATATAATCCAACTGAGATGGATATGCATACGCTAGAGATGCCTGTTGTATATAACAAAGAGCCAAAACAGATGAGATATAAAGTGCAGTTCGGCAGATGTCAAAGACGATAGAAAAGCCTCTCGGCAGATTGGTGAAGAGATGGATCTGGCGGGGAACCAGGAAAAATCATGGTATTTCAGTACTTCTCCATATGTATCCCCTCTTTGTCGAAGCCCATGTCGTGGCATAGCTGCTGCACTTCGTCGACCATCCTGGGGATGCCGCAGATGTAGATGTCCTTGCTTTTTGGATCCTTTACTTCTGATTTCAGTATTTCCTGCACATAGCCTTTCCTTCCCTGCCAGCCGTCTCCTGGCCTGCTAAGGGTCAGGAAATATCTGAAATTGCTGTATTTTTTCTCAAGCCCTTCAAAATATTCCTTATATATTATGTCCTCCTCGTACCTGCAGCCGAAAATCATCCAGATGTCTTTGTTGAAACCGCTTTCCAGAAGGTGGGGAATCATGCTGAGGAAAGGGGCAATGCCGGTTCCTGTGGCGACAAAGATGATGCCATTGTCTGTTTCACTGAGGGTGAAGACGCCATAGGGCCCTTTGATCCTGACATTGTCGCCTTCTTTCAGACCAAAAATAAAATTGGATATGGGGCCGTTCTCGATCCTCTTGAGGCAGATGTCTATCCGTCCTTTCATAGAAGGCAGTGATGCTATTGAATAGGGCCGAGAGAGGATTTTGTCGCCCACAGTCCCGAAAAGCATTATCCACTGGCCTGGCTTGAAGCCAAGATCAACATCATCAGGCAGCTTCAGGGTGTATGTTCTTATTTCATGGGCGTCCTGCTGTATGCTTTCCACTGTGGCCGTGCAGTCAATGATTTTTAGCATAAAATTCCCTTTGGTTTTCTATGGTTATTAGGGGTTACTTGAAAATAAGAAAGTTATAAAGAAGGGGATAGCCATTTATGCGATGATGCTCAGAGAATTGATATTTTATTTCCATCCCTCAAGCTCCTTCTCCAGAATGGCCTTCATCTCGCTCCTGTGGTAGCCGTGCTGCGATTTCTCCACTGTGTAGAATTTCTTTGGCTCAAGGGCCTTTGAGAATGTCTTCTCTGCGTTCTGGATTGGGATTACTGTGTCGTTTTTGGAATGGATCATGTCAAGTTTTCTTGGAGAAATAAGGTTTATGTAATTGTCGGGGTCCATCGACCTCAGAAATTTCTTTTGGTCTGCATCTGGAACTTCAGGAAGTCCGTATCCTGATGTGGCCACGGCGAGCACGCCTTTTGACTGTTTTTCTATTGCTCCTGCCATTATCGCTATCCTGCCGCCCATGCTTATCCCTGAGAAATATATCTTATCCCTGTTTATTTCAGGCCTGCCTGCAAGGATGTCGAAAGCCACCAAGGCGTCATGGACCATCATGTGCTGGGTCGGCTCTTTGCCTTCATTGAACAAAAGGAAGTCCTGGTCAAGGGAATTTACACCACCAATGGTTTCTCCTGTACCTCTCTGGTCAAGGGTGATTGTTGCGAAGCCCATTGAATTCAGGTCCCTTGCGATGTTGCCCTGCTCCCCCTCTTTTGTGATCATGGCCCCTGGCAAAACGACAAAGGCGGGAAGTTTTGACTGGCTCTTCGGGATTGAGAGCAAAGCATATATTTTCTGGCCCCTGCTGTCATAGGAGACCTTTGAAAGGAAACTGGTCTGACTGCTCTCGATTATCTGCTCATTATACTTTGGCATGGGCCTGTTCTCGTAGGAGATTATATTCTCAGAAGAGACGGAATATTTTTCCTCTTTGGGGAGGGAGAAGAGAAGCAGGAATGAAAGTAGCAGGAAGAGGCATATTATTGCATAAGATGTTTTCATATTAATTGTCAGGGGTGGTAAATAAGTGCTTGATGAAATCCGGTTCCCGCTCCAGGGATTGCTTCTGAAGTCAGGGAATTGCAGCAGTTGATAAGACAGCGGCTGCAATACTGAATATGCCAGACTTCAAATTCGCTGTCATTTTTGACATGGACGGCGTGATCATCGACTCCAATCCCTTTCATAAGAAGGCATGGAGGCTGTTTTTCCAAAGACATGGCCTCAGCATTTCTGAAAACGATTTCAAAAGGCATGTGTACGGAAAGATAAATGCCGATATCTTCAGTTATTTTTTCAGGAGGCGCCTGACAAAAACAGAGGTAAGAAGGTATAATGAAGAAAAGGAATCGCTGTACAGAAAGCTTATTGCAAGGCATATGGCACCGGCAAGAGGCCTGGTCCGGTTTCTGGAACTGTTGAAGAAGGCGGCAATACCATGCGCAGTTGCGACATCCGCTCCGCCTGAGAATGTTGGCTTTGTCATGGGAAAGATGAACATCAGGAGCTATTTCAGGGCAATTGTTGATGACTCTCAGATATCCAGAGGCAAGCCTAATCCGGAGATATACCTGAAGGCGGCGAAGAAGCTCTGTTTCATGCCGGAAGCCTGCGTGGTGTTCGAGGATTCTGTTGCCGGCATCCGGGCGGCGAAGAATGCGGGAATGAAGGTTGTGGCAATAACCACAACGCACACGAAAAGAGAATTGTCTGAAGCGCACCTTGTCATAAGCGATTTCACGCAGATTGGAATGGAAGTCCTGAGGTCCCTGTTTGAGTTGAAGGGCGGTGAAAGGCAGTGATTTTGTAAAGGATTGTGTACAAAAAGATTCTACCACCTTCTGTCCTGCCTCTGGAAATGCCTTTTGCTGTGCCTGAACCTGAGCCTTTCTCTCAGAGGGAGGAACCTGAGTATGGGGAAGGGCCCTGCTTCCAGCCTCTGGATATTCAGCTTCGGGTCAGACATGACCCTCCTGAAGGCATCATAATCACGCTGGCAGAGAAGAGCAATGGCCTTGCCGCTTTTCCCGGCCCTTGCCGTCCTCCCTATCCTGTGTATATAGTCGTCCGGCTTCTCAGAGATGTCGTAGTTGAATATGTGCGATATGCCCGGTATGTCAAGCCCCCTTGAGGCAAGGTCTGTTGCCACAAGAATGTGTATGCCGCCGCCCTTGAACTCCCTTATGAGGCTTTCCCTTCTCGTCTGGCTCATGCCGCCGTGTATCGCATAGGCATGGACACCGTTCATAGAAAGGTTTTTTGCGATTATGTCGGCAGTTGTCCTCCTGTTGCAGAAGACTAGACCAAGATGTGGTTTTTCTTCTTTTATCAAATGGGCAAGAAGGCTGAACTTCCTGTCTTCCGTCACATCGTAATAGAACTGCGGAAGCAATTCCTGCTTCACATGCTGCCTTGTCCTGACAAATTCGGGGCTGAACATATATCTGTGCGCAAGCCTGCCAACCCTGTCGGGTATGGTGGCGCTGCAGAGTATTGTCTGCCTTTCCTTTGGAGTGGCACGGATTATCTTTTCCACATCCTCGATGAAACCCATGTCCAGCATCCTGTCTGCCTCGTCAAGGACAAGATGCTTCACCCTGGCAAGATGCATTGTCCCCCTGCCCAGATGGTCAAGTATCCTTCCCGGCGTCCCTATCACAATTTCAGAGTGCTGTAGGACGTGTATCTGGGGGTCGATGGCCACTCCTCCATATATGCTGGCCACTCTTATGCCCTTTCTCTTTGATATCTTGTTGAATTCCTGCACCATCTGCAGGGCAAGCTCCCTTGTCGGCGTGACGATGAGAGCCTGCAGTCCTGAGCCCTGCCTGACCTTTTCCATAATCGGTATTGCAAAGGCCAGCGTCTTCCCGGAGCCTGTCTCTGACTGGCAGATCAGATCCTTTCCTGTCTTCAGTATAGGGATGGTTTTTTCCTGAACAAGGGTAGGAGTAGAGTATCCTGACGTCTCAAGCGACGCCAAAACATCCTGCTCTATACTCATTTCCTTGAAATGCATATCTTCCCTCTATTTCCTGCAATCCATATTTGAACATTACCAGCGCAGCCATCCATATGCGCTTTACTATACTGGTGAAAGCGAAATGCACAAAGGCCATCCCCATTGAACGTTTATTTCGGGCATGGCCAAATTGTCATGGCTGCATCTGCCGAAAACCGAAAAGAGCATAGAATCAGACTCATAAAAGTCAGACGCTATTTTTGCTGGCAGCAAAATGTTATTGATCTCTCTCATGCCAGGCAACTTTCCTATTTCGTGTACTATAGATGGGTGAATGGGTATTTAAAGGCGATGGGTGCCTGTTGGCATAAAATATACCGGATATCAGGTAAAATATGCCAAAAAGGTGCTGTCGAAGAGGAACGTCATGCATAAGCTGAGGAAAATGAAGACTGATTTTTCTGTCAAACATTTAGAAGTCAGGCATTCTGCCTTTTCCCGAATCATTTATTTAGAGGCCGACAATTATAGGAATGGAAGGCTACAAAGAGCTTATTTCCAAGCTAATGGAAATCAGAAAGCGAGGCTACATAAAAACCCACAGAGCAGGGAATACAGGAATTGGGAAAACTCTCGAGGATTTGCTGGGAATCAGGGAAAACAACATTCCAGGGCCGAATTCCAAGCTTATCGAATTGAAATCTGGAAGGAAAAACACATCAAGTATGCTTACCCTTCTAACAAAAGCACCGGAGCCTTATGGTGCAAATGTGGTTTTATTGAAAAGATTCGGGTATCCTTCGGGTAAAAACGACAAGAACATTTTGCATACAATTGTTAATGCCACAGAATTTAACACAATCAAGGGCAAACATGGATTTAAAATAAGCGTCACTGAAGATAGGGTGGAACTACTATTTGGCGGGGAGACTAGCGATTTACTTAAGTTCATTGGTGCAAAGAGAGAAGAACCCGAAGTTGTTGCACACTGGACCAAGGAAACGTTAAGGGCGTCTTTTGAAAAAAAGTATCCTTTGGCACTGTTATATGTAAAAGCCGATTGCAAGGGCAGAGGAAAAAATGAAGAATTTTGGTTTAATGAGGCGTGGTATATTAAGGGGTTTAACTTTGATGGCCTCGCACAGATAATCAATGATAGCACCATAAAAGTTGATATAAGAATTGGACAGAATCCAGATGGAAGCACTCACGACCACGGAACAGGATTTAGAATATTCCCAAAAAATCTTGACTTGTGCTTCTCTGTAAGAGAGCAAGTAATCTAATTATTCCGGAGGTCTCCAGAAATCGAGAATATACTCAAATGTTGCACCCAACTTGATATAGTTGCTCGGCCAACCATAAATCCCTACCTGATTTACAAGATTCCTCTTATCCCAGATTAAGATGTTACGAAGCTCGAATCCGGCCTTATGAAGTGCACCAACTACATAAATATGCGTTGGATAGCGCCTGTTTTCCCACCACACATCATTAACATTTATGACGCAATGGGCTCTAGGCTTCATTAGAGGCAAAATCTTCCCATATATTTCGGTGAGGCTCTTAGCATATTCTTCATGCGTCATTGTTCCCAAATCTCTTGGATCATCAGAATATTGCTGTATTTTTTGGTAGTGCCCATTATCTCGCAGATCGCCCCTTATGCTCTTGTTTAATCTTGGCTTATTGAGCATATGCGCATACGGAGGTGATGTCACAGCTAATGATACAGTCTCTTCTTCCAAATAATCAGGTATGTTGTGTGCATCATCGCATATCGCTAGTTGTTTGCTTTCAGCAAGCCTTTTTTGTCCCAATCTTTTTTTTGCGAATTCGATATACTCTTGCTTTAAGTCAAATCCTACGGCATTTCTTCCCAAATCCTGGGCTGCAACAAATGTTGTGCCTATGCCGACAAAGGGATCCAGAACAAGTTCCCCCCTATGCGTGAAAACCTCAATGCATT
The DNA here is from genome assembly GCA_016185435.1 of Candidatus Aenigmatarchaeota archaeon. GTDB lineage: Archaea > Aenigmatarchaeota > Aenigmatarchaeia > QMZP01 > QMZP01 > JACPNN01. The sequence continues at coordinate 159,285 of JACPNN010000004.1, forward strand.
TTGCCGGCAAAGCGATGGGAAAAACAGCCGGATGTATGCTTTTATCTCGGATATCTCTCTTTTCATAAAAAAATTCCCAAACAGCAACTTGCGATTTAACCCAATCCTTTGCGGTCAAGCAGTTAAGATGAGTAGGCTTGCAACTGCATGTCTTTTCATATGCTATGTCAAATTTTTTGGGTTTTGTCTGGAGCATAGTCATTATTTCTTGCATGCATTATAATTTGTTTAAAGCTTTATAATGTTAGAGATGGTGTATGACCGCTATGCCGCTATTTCTTTTTCTGCCTATCCCAATAGGGGCTTTTGCATTTCGGGCAAACCTTCGGCGCTTGGCTGTTTCTTGGCAGCCATTTATGGTCACAGCGATAGCATTTATATCCCCACAGCTGAATTCTTTCAGGCATACTTAATAGTAATATATCAGCAGTATATAAACATATTTCAGAACTGCCAACCCAAGTTTAGACATATAAACTACGGTTTACAGCATATCAGGAAAACTAATTCTTTGGTGTTTTTCTTTTCTTCTCGAACCCCAGCGCGCACGAATTTATGCAGAACCGCTTCCCTGCAGGCCCGGGCCCGTCATCAAACACATGGCCAAGGTGGCCTTTGCACCTTCTGCAGACGACCTCTGTCCTTGCCGTGCCGTGGCTATAGTCTGTCTTAAGCTCTATGTTCTTCCTGTTTGCCGGTTTTGAAAAGCTTGGCCATCCAGTCCCTGAATCAAACTTTGCTTCTGAAGAAAAGAGTTCAGCTCCGCAGCCGGCGCATGTGTACATCCCTGTCTCCCTGTTATGAAGAAGCCTGCCTGTAAAGGGCATCTCTGTCCCCTTCTCCCTCAGGACATGGAACTGTTTCTGGGCGAGAGTTTTTTTCCATTCCTGTTCTGATTTCAATATTGGTTTTTTCATATTGCTGCTATCCATTTCAGATATCGTTCCTATCTTATAACTTTCCAATTTGATACCTTTATTAGCATCTCTGCCTTACTTATACCCATGCCAAGCGGAACTATAATCTCTTTCAAAAATTTCAGGAAGGAGTATAAGGATTTGACTGCAGTCAAGGGGCTTGACCTTGACATAAAGAAAGGGGAGTTCTTTGGCCTGCTGGGACCGAATGGGGCGGGAAAAACGACAACCATAAGCGCCCTTGTGGGACTGGTAAAATTAACCTCCGGCTCAATAACAGTCAAGGGCCATGACAGCGTAAAGGACTACAAGAAGGTGCATGCGCTGATAGGCCTTGCCCCCCAGGAAGAGAACCTCGACTTCTGGTTTCTGAATGTGAGGGAGATACTTGTCTACCATGCAGGCTATTTCGGGATTCCGCAAAAGGAGGCCGGGAAGAAGGCCGATGATCTGCTGAAAATGATGGACCTCTGGGAGAAGAGAAGCTCAAAGGTCATGGAGCTGTCAGGCGGAATGAAAAGGAGGCTTTTGCTGGCCAGGGCCATGATGCACGGCCCAGAAATAATAGTCATGGACGAGCCGACTGCAGGAGCGGATGTCGAGCTGAGGCGCAAACTCTGGAAATACATAAAGCTGCTGAACAGGGAAGGGAAAACCATTATCCTTACCACACATTACCTTGAGGAGGCTGAGACCCTCTGCGACAGGGTGGCCATAATGAACAAGGGGGAGATAGTCGCCATGGGCACGCCGGAAGAGCTGAAGGAAAATACGAAAATCAAAGGCATGGCTGCAGGGAAAGGGAGGCTGGAGGATGTCTACATGAATCTCATCAGGGAGGAAGAAAGCTGATATGTTAAGCACAGGCTTCTACACGCTGCTGAAGAGGGAGGTCGTGAGGTACATGAAAAGCCCCTGGATGACGATTGTCCCCCCGCTGATAAATGCAGTCCTTTACATGATAATATTCGGAGTGGCTGTGGGGCCCAGACTGGGGGATGTCAATGGTTTTGGCTACATCCAGTTCATGCTCGCAGGCCTTGTGATGATGACTGCCATCATAAACGCCTACAACAACCCTGCCTTCAGCCTCTTCCAGGCAAGGTGGCACGGGAACATAGCTGACGTCCTAACGAGCCCCATGTCATATTTTGAAATTCTCATGGCAAACGTGATAGCCGGCATGTTCAGGGGCATCCTGACAGGCCTCCTGATACTTGTCCCTGCTGTAGCTCTTGCAGGCATGCCTGTCGCAAGCGTCTTCTGGACATTGTTCTTCCTCCTTCTTGTCTGTTTCGCTTTCTCCTGCCTCGGGGTGATAACAGGCCTCTGGGCAAGTGACTGGGACGGGGCCAATAATCTGCTGACGTTTGTCATCACACCTCTTGCCTATCTGGGCGGCGTGTTCTACTCCATCGACATGGTTAAGGGGATACCCCTTCTCTACCAGCTCACCCTCCTGAACCCCATCACATACATGGTCAACGGCCTCAGATATGGCCTCCTCGGCATGTCTGAAGTAGACCTCATGTTCGGGACAGCACTGATCGCCATCATGTCCATAGGCCTGTTTGCCGTCTGCCTGAGGCTGTTTTCGACCGGGTGGAATTTGAAGAAATAGCGGCCCTCTGCTTCCCTCAGCCTTTTAAGCATTGCCGCCAATAGTCGGAATGGATATCACCCTTTCCCCCTCGAGCCTCTCCCTGATGGAAGAGTGCAGAAGGTGCTTCTGGCTGCAGGTGAACAAGGGCATAAGGAGGCCTGAAGGGCCTTTTCCATCCCTGCCCTCGGGCATGGACAGGGTACTGAAAAATTATTTTGATGGCTACAGGAAAAACGGCATGCTTCCGCCTGAACTGGCCGGAAAGGCAGAAGGCGTTTTGTTTCCTGATTTTGACAAGCTGAATGAGTGGAGAAGCAACAGGAATGGCCTGAGATACAAAACAAATAATGGGGCCGTTCTGATGGGGGTGCTTGACGACCTGTTGCTGGAAAACAGCGGGAAATATGCGCCCATAGATTTCAAGACAAGAGGCCATCCCCTGAAAGAAAACACCCACACATATTACCAGCTCCAGATGGACATTTACTCATTCCTTCTTGAAAGGAACGGAATGCAGCAGGCAGGCCACGCATTCCTCATATTCTACCATCCGAAAGCTGCGGAAGAGAACGGGAAGGTTTCCTTCAATGTCGAGACAGTAAAGATGGGCACAGAGCCTGCAAGAGGGGAGGCTGTGTTTTTAGATGGCATAAGCGCCCTTTCGAAAGAGCTGCCTGAAGCGAACAGCTCATGCGGATTCTGCAGGTGGCTTGAAACAGTGAAAGGGCAGCTTTCAGCAAAGGAGAGCCAGAAGCTGCTGGATGATTTTGAATTTTAAGCACACCTTCTGATAATTTTCTGTAAGAAATTTTGTCATCACAAAAGACGTGTCCGCAGCGATAAAATCAGTATGCAAAAGCATCATATCCGGAAATATAATCAAACAGAAACAGCTTCATTGAAATCCTATTGCATTTGAAAGGAAACAAGAAGAATGCAGCCTGAAGACAGCAGGTTTCCTTCACAAATGAACCGTAACTTCAGGATGGATGCTTGAAAAATCCCTAGCTTTTCGGGAAAACAAGAGGATTTCAACAGAGCTACAGAAACCATAATGAAAATCATTGAAGATCTATTGAAGCTCTGACTACTATCCATTTGGAAAGTTTATATATCGGCCATCCAAAATCTCCCATCTGAATCTTTCAGGCGACTTTGCATGGCATCCGTAGACAGGAAGGATCTTGAGGCGAAGGTGAAAAAGGTGTACAGGATGGTGGCTGAAAAGCCCAGGGGGAAATACCATTTTGAGATGGGCCGCAGGCTTGCGGAAAAGCTCGGCTATCCTCCTTCTGAACTTGACAGGATACCCGAACAGGCCATTGATTCTTTTGCAGGGGTGGGCTATCACTTTGATCTTGCAAAGATAAAAGAAGGTGAAAATGTCCTTGATCTGGGCAGCGGCTCAGGCACGGATGCATTCTTTGCCGCCCTGAAGACAGGGAGGAAGGGGATGGTTGTCGGTGTTGACATGACAGAGGAACAGCTTGAGAAAGCAGAAAAACTAAAGAGAGCCTCGAATTTTGAAAATGTTTCATTCAAAAAAGGTCATATAGAAAGGCTCCCTCTGGAAGGGAACAGCTTTGATGTTGTAATAAGCAATGGCGTAATCAATCTCTCTGCCGAAAAAGAAAAAGTTTTCAAAGAAGCGGGCAGGGCGCTGAAGAAAGGCGGCAGGCTGGCAATCTCAGACATTGTCACAGAAAAGCAGCTGAATCAGGGAATCACATGTGATGCGGACTTGTGGGCCTCATGCATTGGCGGAGCCATGCAGATAGATGAGTACAGGAAGGCCATACAAAAAGCAGGCTTCAGGATTGTTGCTGTCAGGGAAAACAGGCAGTATGAGTTTCTTTCGCAGTCGGCAAGGGAAGCGAGCGTGGATTTCGGGGTGAAGAGCATCTCGCTGCTGGCCGAAAAGGTGAAATAAGGGTGGCAAGAATGAAAAAATGGATCAAGATTGCGCATATCATGCAGACAGGAAACAGAATAAGGGGGTGAAAATATGAAGGCGAGGACAGTATGCTGCAGGAAGCTTGTTGATGCAGAGAAGGCGCCAAAGGCAAAGAACAAATGGGGCGAGTTTCTGGTCTGCAACGACACATGCAAGGGGTTCTGCGAGATGGCCACCAAGGAGCAGATGGATAAGCTAATGAAGGAATAGGCATAAGATTTTCTCTCTTATTGTCATTCCGAATATAGAAAAGAGGAGGTGAATATGACAGAAATAAAGGAAATCCTGAAAATGACCCAGATGTCAAAGGCCTCAATTGAAAAGTGCGCATCCTTTGTCCCAAAAGACAAGTGGGCATGGAGGCCTTCGGAGACCGCAAGGAGTGCGCAGCAGAGCATGGGCCATGCTGCAACGTCTGTACAGATGATGACAAAGGTTCTGAAGGGCGAAAAAATTGATTTCAGCGGCATGGACCACGGGAAGATTAGGAAGGCCGAGGAGAAGCAGGCCAGGACGTTTGAAGAGGGGAAGGAGCTGCTTGGCAGGAGCTGGAAGGAGTTTGAAGAAACTGTGAACAGACTTTCGGCGGCAGACCTCAAGAAAACGGTTGAGATGCCCTGGGGCAGGAGGACATATGCTGATATCGTGAAAGACACTGGCTGGGAGCTCAGCTACATTTTTGCCCAGCTTCAGTATCTGCAGACCATCTGGGGCGATCTTGAAGACCACTTTGCGATGTGAGAATTTTTGGTTCTTTTTTTTGGGAGGGGGTTCCCTCCTGAAGAATTATTTTTGCATTTCCCTCCCGGGAATCCGAAAATTCAGGCAGCATTATGGCCGAAGCTATTGTGATGAAGGCTATTCTATTCTGCGAGCCTTGCGATCTTCCTGATCTCATCAGGCCTTATCCTGTATTCCTCCTCCATGAAAACGCCTTTGAAGGAGTCCTGAAATTCTGGTTTGTCCATCAGTTCTTCAAGCGTTTTCAGATGTTCCTGCAACGCCTTCCTGTCGCCCCTGAACAGGTGCTTCCTTATGATTTCCATGTCCAGGCCGTATGAAAGGGCTGCGACATCCCTCAAATCAGTCAGCCTGCCGGCATGCAGTTTCAGGATGATGAGAACCTCTCTCCTCGGCACCCGCACCACAACCGATTTTTCAGTGCCTGTTATCTTCATTCTTGACGAATTTTCAAAAAGGAAGTCAAAGCCGACGCTTGCCCCGGTCTGCCTCATTCCAAGCCCGCCAATCAGCAGGTCGATGCTGACTTTGATGTCCTTTCTTTCGTATCTCACGAATTCCGACGAATACGCATTTTCCAGCTTCTTTGTGACAGTCTTCTTGTAGCGCCTCTTCTCCAGAATTTTCTCGAATCTTGTTGCATCCTCCTTCCGTATTACGACATCCGCATCAATGGAAAACCTGTGCCTGTAGGCAGACACGGCATAGCCGCCCACTACAACAAATTCCAATCCCGCACCCGCAAACGCCTGCAGCGTTTCCATTATCTCGTTTTCCCTGGCGCCAAAATCAAACATTCGTGGCTGCCTCCTTGTACCTGACTCTCCATGCTTTGCCGTACATCTCCTGGACCATCTCCAAGGCCGGCTGGAAATTGTAGATGTATTTTTTCATGAATTTTATGGTTTCTTCCAAGCTGTCCACGGGAATTTCTTCGTGGAAAGAAATGGGAAAATCATCCAAAAAAACCGGCTTGTAGAATATCTTCCCCTTCAAGCCCAATTTTCTTGTGTAATAGCCCAAAATTTCCCTGTCTTCTTTTCTTACCTTTATGAAAATGGGGTAGTGCTCCATGGATCTCGCAATGTTGTAGCCGCCGTCTGTCCAGGCGAAAACGGCGTCAATTCCCGTGAAGCAGTATTTTATGCCGAACCATGCCAAGACGTTGTAGTGGAAGACCACATCCCTGCTGAATATGTCACGCAACAATGCAACAACCTTTCTGTAGAACGGAGCCGTTTCATTCAAGAATATCTTCTTTGAAGTGCGCTTGAACACCCCGGCTTCTTCCAATTCAGCCGCCCATCTGTATGTCCATCCATAGCTCAAGCCGATGCGCTTGGAGATGGCCCTGATTGAATCTTCCTTCCTCGCTGCTATCATAATCTTTATCACGTGGGGGTTCAAGGTTTCCATTTTCATGATTATCATTATAGTGATAATTGTTTATAAAGGCTTCCCTTCGGAAAAACGCCATTTTTAGGTGCAAGTTTTCGGGGTCGCACACCCCCGCTCAACTCGAGGCCCTGCGCAAGATGTGATGACCGAGTTTATTGTCCAGCTTGGGATCTTTAGTAGTGGCAAACTTGAGATTCACACGCATATGTTGTATTAGCCGCAGTCACGTAATATAACACGAATCTTTCATTGGCTAGCTTATTCCTGGCCATCGTCTTAACTCTCCGACCATCAGGGTTGTGGGCTACTACGCGCTGGTCATAGACTGCGATCCACTCATTCTCATAATCATCCACAAGCTCAGCATGCCGTGACACAGCCCACTTTAGGTCATCCCAGTACCGCTCTTCGCTTCCTGCCATAGGCCTCACCTGGCCAACTACCACAACACTTTGCGAAGCTGCCCCGTATGTAAACGCCACAACAGGCTTGTATTGTTGAGGTGTCGGCCAGCGATATAACAAAGTATTAAAATGAATACTTAAATCTTTTCTCTCTCTTGTGGGGTCGCACACACCCTCTCAACTCGAGGCCCTATGCAAGTCTATGACGGGCGCATAACATTCGAGCAATTCAAAACACTCTTCGACGGCGTAGTCGTCTTCGGTGATCAGATTCATCCCGATTTGGTCAGCATCGTTAGACATGCTGCACAGAGAAAACGAGGTACGGTGCGAGACGCCGTGCGCGATATTCTAGAAGGCAAGGATTAGGAGAACTAGTTGGACAGCAAGGTGGCGGATATCAAGAAACCTGGAGACGAGATTCAATATAGAGCGAGGACACTTGCCAGTGTTTTGGTTGCACTTAGCGCTCAGCGCTCTGAAACGCAAGATGAAGCATCTCTCATATCTGAAAAACCATATGAGAGGCTTCCGGAAATTTCGCAATTGGATATCCTCGCTGAGAGAGAACCAAGACTAGAGTTGACACTCCCCAAAATTCCAGCAGTGCGCTATCCACCAAAAGGACAGAAGAGAAGCATAAGCCCCTCACAGTCGTTTAAGGAAAAGGAAGAGGCTATTACACTGTACATTGGCAGAGGTCTTCAGCGTGTAGAGGTCTCTGACTATTTAAATCTGGCCTCCCATCAATCCTACGGTGATATGGATGTACGCTCAGCGGTACAGGCCTCGCCTCTGACTAAGAGAACTTTGGAACGGCTCTACGCGAACCCCAAATTACAGCCTTTGAAACCAGAAGAGTTACTTAAACCCAGACAGCGACAGCTGCTGAAGCATGCCATCGTCCCCCTTTACACGGGAAAACCGTTTACGCTAGTGACTAAGAAAGATAGAGACTTGGCTTTGGAATGGGCATCTTCGGACGAGCTTCAACAGGCCTTGCATGAAGGGCAAGAATATCGAGAAGTAGCTAGGGCATACAATATATGGAGAAAACCCCACAAAGCAGTTCAAGACGCTATTTATGCCGATGTATCTGCCATTCGTCAGGCATATGGTGTCAAGCCCGCGCGCCAGCGGCGGCGTGAAATCCTGTATGAATTCATGGTCCACGATCTCTGTATGAGGCCAGAGGCTGTAAGGCCAGAACAGATTAGGGATGCGTTATTGCACCACCGATCATCGACATTGCCACGCTACAAGAGGCTCCGCGATTATTTAAGATACTTGAAACCACCGTTGCGCCGCTACCATCCTACTTCTGTTTATAAGATCCTGCGCACGGATCTTATAAACATACAGCTAATGCGCGAAAACCCAGAAGAAGAGGCGTACCATTACTTTCGATAGATAATCCTACCTAATGGTGAGCCTTCGACCGGGCTCGCAAACAATCACTGAATGTAACGTGCATTACCTTCATTGGACGTGTCGAGGAATGTCTTGCTTTTCGCAATTTTATGTGATAGACTCAGGCCCACTGGCCAATGACTTGAGGCCAGAGCGAGAGAACATGGGCGTCTATAGGGGCAAAGGTGGGCCGAGAACGCAGACTGGATCTATACGTCTCGCCACAAGCTTTATTCTTTCCCTCTCAATGTGCCATGCCTTGCCCCAATCATATCTACAAGGAGGGGCTATGGCCGAATATTTCTTTTGCCGAAGTTGCTACGGTGTCGTCGCGGTCGCACACACCCTCTCAACTCGAGGCCCTATGCAAGACGCTACAGCGTGCAATTTTGTTTTGCAATCAATATACCTCAAAGCCTTTATTGAAGCGATTCATTCTTATTCGGCTGACAGAGGCGTTATTTAGCATGCATTTGGCGCATTTTGAGCACAGCGTGGAAGCTAAAAATGTGTCACTGTTGGAGTTCAATAACTCTGATGCCTTTTTTCTGAAATCTCTGAGATCCTTTTCAGCCAATGTGCCGAATGAAAGACCGCCGGGCAGGCTGCTCAGCCCGAAATCTCTGGCCAGGAAGCGCATCAGTTTCTGTTTCTTTCTGCTTCTTGTGCGCCAGTAAGCCATCATCTCCATGGGTGGTAATCCTCCAGCTTGAACGGGATATATTCCTTTTCCCTGCCAGTGAGATAATGTGCCAGGTGTAGGACTTGGGCTTTGACAGCCTCTCTAACTTTTATCCTTTGCCCGTGCCAGTTCATGCTTTTATTCAGCCGCGAATATATCCTGGTGACCAGTATCCTTTTGCCGTCTTTGAGAAGCACGCCGTTGCTGACAAACTTTGCTCCCCGGTTGGCATTCTTGATAATGATTCCAACAACCGCCACATCAACAAGCGGAACCCTGAACTCCTCGATTAGGTCGAAAATGAGGGACATCTGTCCATACCTGTCTGCATGGTAAAAACCAATGTAGGGATCAAGGCCTGTGTAAAGGCAGTTCCTTTCCAGTTCGTTATATAAAATCCCATAGCCATAGTTAAGCATCACATTGACGGAGTCCTTCGCATTTCGCGTTACTCTCCCTGGAAAATCTACAAGCTTGCGGATGCATCTGAAGTACTGGCCTGCTATGTTCCCCTCCAGTGCCAGCAGATTGGAGCGCATTTCTGGCATACTGCCCGAAACCATGTGCAGTGAATCAAGATATGTTTCTATTCTGATAGTTTCTTGGCTGAAATCTGCCTCATATTTCTTGGAAAGGAATTTCAGAAAGCTCAACTGAGCATTTCCCTTTGCCTCTATGAATTTTTTCGCAAGGATTGCGGCCATTCCCGAGTTAGCAGCTTCCGCCTGCCTTTGACGTATCAGAGATAAGCTTCCCTTCTTGCTGGGTATGAGCCTGCCCACAGGCATTCCGAACTTCCCAAGAAACACAATATCGATATCATATTCAAGTGCCAAGCTTACCGCACCTGCAGAAATTGAGGAAGGGGCAAGAACAATGATTTTTGAAATCTTCCTTACAGGAAACTCCTTTTCTGTTTTTCCTTTTGGGTCGAAAAGGACTATCCTTTCCCCTGACTTCCTTATCCTTGTTCCGAAGCGGTTGATTATAATATCCATACTGTCATGCCTGAATGCTGCTTTGTTATATTTTGTTTCGGCTATTTTAATCATTCAAATCCTTTTCATATGTTCATGTGTTCAGAAATGCGTCACAGCCTCCGCAGAGAAAATGCCATGGAGATATCTTAATTAATCCTGCCGCTATCCTTTTAGTAACTATGGACAAAGTCGTGCATTTCGAGGTTCCGGCAGAAGATCTGGAGAGGGCCAGGAAATTCTACACCGGCGTGTTCGGGTGGAAGATTGATAGGGTGCCCAATATGGATTACCAGATAGTTTCCACGGTGGAGACTGATGAAAAAGGGATGCCGAAAGAGCCGGGAGCGATAAACGGCGGCATGATGATGAAGCATGATGACACCCCTTCGCCTGTGATTGTGATAAATGTTGCAAAGATGGAGGATTCTCTCAGGAACCTGAAGGAATCGGGAGGCAGGGTTGTGATGGAGCCCCAGAAGGTAGGGGACATGGGCCTCTATGCGAGGTTTGTCGACCCTGAAGGCAACCTCATGGGCATCTGGCAGGACCTCAAATAGCTGTGGCTGGAAGGGATGATCATGGCCAATATAAAACAAAAGCAATGGCTTCCAATTAGCTGGAAAGTTATGGCAGCTTATGGCATCATGAATATCTTTTTTGCTGTTGCTGTCCCTTTCAGCTCGTACTTCGGCCTTCCTGGGCAACCTATGTTTGTCTTTGCCCAAGGAGATGAGAAGTTCACTGGCCTCACATGGGACAGGATTGCCTCATTCAATCCCGACCTGGGAACATGGATAGTGCTCACGATGGTGAGCATGTGCGCGATGATGATGAGCGTGGGTGTGCTCACTTTCATGATATCCAGGCATTCTTACCGCCAAGGGGAGAGGTGGGCCTGGAAAGCTCTTGTGGCTGCGAATGCCCTTACACTTGCTTATTATGTGTTCTTCATAGGAGGGGCACATGCGGCCAAAGGGCTACAATTTTGGACGTGGATTCCTGGAACTTCAGGCCTTGGATCTGATTTGTTCATTGCAATCGCAATCATCTGGCTGGTTGCTGGTTTATGGCTCCCGAGAAAGGAGCTGAAGCCATGATCATGTTCAGCTTTAGGTGAAAAATATGAGCGCTAAAAAAATGGAAGTGAAGGACTACCAATTCAGGGACTGGAATAACAAGACTATCGGCCTTTCAGGTCTTTTCGGAAGCAAGGAAGAGCTTATACTGATACACAACATGGGAAAGTCATGCTCCTACTGCACCATGTGGGCGGATGGCTTCAATGGTGTTTTGCATCACCTTGAGGACAGGGCTTCATTCGTTGTTGTATCCCCCGACAGCCCGAAGGTTCAGAAGGCATTTGCAAAAGGCAGGGGATGGAAGTTCAGAATGGTTTCAGCCGAAGGCAGCCCGTTCAGCAGGGAAATGGGCTTTGAAAGTGATGATGGGGAGCCTTGTCCAGGGGTGTCTGTCTTCCAGAAAAGGGGGAGGAATATGCACAGGGTATCCCACGACAAGTTTGGGCCAGGGGATTCTTACTGTTTGGTGTGGCACCTTTTCAGCCTGCTGCCCGAGGGAAGCAAGGATTGGGAACCTAAGTTTGAGTACAAATAGATTCATTTTTTAAGCAGTGAAATCAAGATTAGATAGGCTGATGTTATGTTCGAAGCCTTTTCAAGGAGCTGGGAAATAACAAAGCTGAGCTTTGATGTGATTAAGAAGGACAGGGAGCTGCTCCTATTCCCGCTTCTTGCGGCCATATTTTCCCTCATATTCAGCCTTGCCATGCTTTTCCCGACTGTGATAGCCCTAATCCTCAAAGGGATCGGGCCAGAGGCCTATGGCATCCTTGAATATGTTGTGATATTTCTCACATATCTGGGCCTGGCTGTCATAGCGACCTTCTTCAATGTGTGCGTGGTCTATACCACGAAAAGGAGGTTCGAGGGCGGCAATGCTACATTCGGGGAAAGCATCAGGTTTGGGCTGTCGAAAATCCATCTCATCCTTGCCTGGGGACTGGTTTCAGCAACAGTCGGCCTCATTCTCAGGGTAATAGACAGCATGGCGGAAAGGGCGGGCAAAGTGGGCTACATACTGCTGAAAATAACCGCATTCATCCTGGGCATGGCCTGGAGCATAGTCACCATCTTCGTGGTTCCCGGCATGGTTTACCACAATCTCGGGCCGTTTGAGGCGATAAAGAGGTCTGCTGAAACGCTGAAGAAGACATGGGGCGAGAACCTTTTCAGATACTTTGGGCTGGGCCTCGCACAGCTCGTGTTTGTGGTTTTGGGCCTGATTGGGGCCTTCATCCTGTTCTTTGCTCTTGGCGGATTGGGGGCTGCAGGCATGATAGCGGCAATAGCCATAGCCATCCTCTATTTCCTTGCGGTCGGCCTTATCTTCAGCGCGGCAAACACAATATTCAGCACGGCCCTTTACGCCTATGCGGACACAGGGAAGCTTCCCGAAGGCTACTCAGAAGAGATAGTCAAAAATGCTTTCAGGAGGAGGTCTGGCCTTGTGACAGGAGTCGTTTGAAATCAGGATTCCTAAGCCATCATTCTCTGGAAACAACGAAAGTTGCCACATACTCTGCTTTTTCTATTTTCCTGGAAGTTTCAGGATAAGGGTCTATTGCTGTCAATGATATCGAATACCTGTCAAAAGCTATTGCTGCAGGCAAGCTTGCTCCGGGCATCCTTGTCAGACTGTAGTTGCCGAGAGCCCTGCCTTCCTTTGATACCCTTGCCACGGCTGTCACCTGGCCCGCCCATATGCACGCTGAGCCGGACGGGCATCTTGAATCCTCTGTGACATTTGTGAACTCTATAGTCAGGTTTTCAGATTTTATGAGCGCTGCCTCGCTTATTTTCAGCCGGAAAGGTTCCCCCAGAAATGCCTCTTTTTCCATTTTTTCTGGAACGCTCTGGATGCAGCCGCTAAGAAAAAGCATTCCTGCCATTGCAAACACGAAACCGCACTTAGATATCATGGCCGACCCTCTTCACAGACTCCTTGAACCACTCAGGGAACAGCTCATGGTTCCTCTTTGCGAAGTTCAGGAAATCGGCATCAAGCATATATGTGACGCAAGAGTCATCCTCGGCGCGCATGCCCCGGCCATATGTCTGGATGAGCCTGACAGCTGTCAGCCAGGCATACCATCTCGGGTCCCTTTCCATCCTGGCCCTTATCTGGGGATTCCCCAAGTCCGGATAAGGCACTTTGCACATCACCTGGAACCTGCAGAAGTCGTATTTCAGGTCAACGCCCTCATATGCGCTTGGAGTAACCAGTACAAGGGGCTGGACAGAGCCCATGAACTTCCTGAAAATATGCTCCCTGTTCTTGCTGTCATTTGAAAGCAGCCTGCCGCTGTCTATGGAGGTCATAATTGAACTTTGCAGAGTGTAACTGTGGGTATGTATGACGCCTTTCTCTTTTGGGTGCTTGTCCAGAATACTTTTTATGGACTTCAACAGGCGAGGCATGCTGCCTTCGGCATTCCTTTTGGCCATGCTTCCCACAGGGGAGAAGATGAAAGGCCTTCTCTGGAGGGGGAATGTTGAAGGGACCCTTATATAAGCAATGTCCCCACTGATATTGAGGCTGTGCGCCATCGCCTCTGCGTCGAGTATGGTTGCCGACTGCAGAAGGAAGTGATCGGCCTTGTCAAAAAGGAGATTGGACCACTTTTTCACCTCTATCGGCTTGAACTCTACCCAGCCTTTTTGGCTCAAGCCTTTTTCTAAAAGGCTTGTCCACAGCCTGAAATCGGTCACCCAGTTCTTTTCATCGGCCTCAAGCTCCTCGATGAGGAATCCCAGTTTCTTTTTCTTGTTCCTCATGTCCCTCAGCCTTTCCAGTTCCTTTGCTGACATATCGCCTGTCTTTCCCTCCTCTTTTTTTATTTTTTCCTCGAACAGCTCCTTCCATTCCTTAAGCATTCCAAGCCATTCCTTTATCTCCATATTCACCTTCGGAAAGCTCTGGCCTATCAGGCCTGCATCATAAGCAGACAGCCTGAATGATATGTAATCCATCAGCCTGCCCTCTATGTTGTGCGCCTCGTCGCAGATTATCAGCTTTCTGGGGCCGAAGTCGCCGACAAAATTTGTCTCGTTAAGGAAATAATCGTAATTGAACACAACAACCTTCCTGTTCATGGCGTCGCACTTCTGCTTCCAGTAGAGGCACATCTCCTTTTCAGGCGATATATACAATTTGCCTCTCTTGTCTGATCTGGCAACTGGAACCATCTCTTCCGCGGCCTGGCCTTCTGGGACCGGCAGGTGGGGGCACTCAAAACCTTTTTTCATAACACAATCCCCGATGTCGACGCTCTTCTGCCTGTCGAGCAGGCAGGGGAAATTGCCCCTTCCTTTGACCATGGGTATGGGGAAGTCTCTCAGGTACTGCTCCTGCAGGAACTTGGATGATACGAGAAAGTAGGCCGAATTGAAGTAGTTGGCTACGGCCATTGCAACAGCTGATTTGCCGAAGCCTGTGGGGGCTTCAAGCATCACGCACCTCTGGCCTTCCCTGAAGGATTTGAGGATGGCCGCTATCGTCTCCTGCTGGTGCTGCCGCATTTCGCCGAAGGGAAAAAATGATCTGAAATCTTCGTTATAATCTGTCCTTTCTTTTCCGATCTCGATTAGCTTAATAGCCATAATGGGAGAAATTGTCAGGCGGGAATAAATTGGCTTAGAGCCTGATGCTCACCTCCACCGCATCATTGGCCATAGGGACAAAAATATATCTGCTGCTGTATTTCCCCGAATTCCTCACATAGTCCAGATAATCCCCCATCTCCCTTGCGAAGATTCTGGCGTTGTCTGCTATAATCATGCTCCCTTTCCTGAGGTTCTTTTCGGACAGCTTCAGGTAGTCCAGATATTGCTCTTTTGAGGCGTCAATGAAAATGAGGTCAAATTTCTGCCTCAATTGAGGCAATATTTTCACTGCATCGCCGACAAGAATCTCCACCTTTTCTGACAGGCCTGCCTTTTCTATGTTTTCTCTTGCTGCTTTTGCCCATTCATCGCTGACTTCCAGACAAATCAATTTACCATTCTCCGGCATTTCGCTGGCTATAACAATTGCGGAATAGCCAACTAATGTGCCGATTTCAAGGGAATTCCTTGGCCTGCGCTGCTTCAAAATTTCCCTGAAAACTGCTGCCTTGTAAGGCCCGATTATTGGTAGGCCAAGCCTCTCGGCATCCATTTCTATCTGCCTCAGAATATGCTCTGATCTCATGCAGTTAATTGTGGCCGGGATTTATATCCCTGAAGAAGAATTATCCGTATGGAAACCAAGCAGACAGGTGTTCTGGCCGTATTGCTTGCAAGCATGATGTGGGCGATAGAGCCTGTATTTGCAAAGCTGTCATATGAAAATTCAGATTTTCTTCAGACCTCGGCTGTCAGGGCAATTGTTGTTGTTCTGACAGCCCTGCTGTACATATTTCTCAGGGGCAAAGGAAATTTCAGGGTAACAAGAAAAGAAGTATATCCGCTGGCCTATATTGGTCTGGTGGGAACTGTTTTCGCAGACTTGATATATTTTTTCGCCCTCACAAGCGTCCCTGTGGTCAATGCTGTTCTGATCGGCCACATGCAGCCTGTTTTCATAATCCTGATAGCATTCTTCATCCTGAAAGAGGACAGGCTGACAAAATATGACTATCTGGGGATTCTGCTTATGATAATATCAGGGCTGCTGGTTACCACCAAGACTGCAGAGAATCTTGCAATGCTGAGATTCGGGACATTCGGGGATTTGCTTGTGCTTGCAGCAACGGCTGCATGGGCAACAACAGCTATAGCTATGAGAAAATATCTTAGAAATCTTGATGCAGGCATTATTACCTTCTACAGGTTTCTTGTAGCAGCAATTGTTTTTGTAATTTATCTGACTATAATTTCTGCGATTCATATCGACAATATTTACCAAATCTTGGTTGGAATCGTTGTTGGCGCAGGAACGATTCTATATTACGAGGGCTTGAAACGCATAAAGGCTGCCCAGGTATCAGCCCTTGAGCTCTCCGCGCCCTTTTTTGCGGCTGTTCTGGCCCTCCTCATTCTTGGGGAACAAGTAACCTTGATGCAGATTAGCGGTATTTTCCTGCTGACAGCAGGGGTATATTTTATGTCCAGGAAAGAAAATGCTGAAGGTGTGGCCGAAAGGGGAAAATGAATGCTCATTCAGCATACTTTGGCTCCACATAATCATCACCTGACGCAATTTCCAGATATTTTATTTCGGTCAGGTCGCCCAAGCTGCTGGCTTTTATCATCTTCTGGGATACGGTGTAGAGGACATCCCTTATGTACAGGGACCTCTGGACTGAGTAGCCAGGCCCGTAGAACCAGTAGCCACTTTTTTTGAACGCATCATCATCCTTGAAGTGGGTTATCCTGCCCCTCAGCTCGAATCCGTTTTCCAGAGTTATCCTGTAAACATAAGCCCCTTGGAAGACAAAATTTCCGTATTCATTTGCAGGCCTGCCTGTCTTGTCCTTGATTTCAGCCAAAAGAACAGGTATTACCAGCAACTGCCTTTCTTTATCGAACAGGAAGGCCTTGTGGTTGTGAAGGGCCTCTGAATCTGTCCCCCTGTCGCCTATCCCTATCTTGTGGAGTTCCTTCGGGTTTTCAACATCGCTCACATCGAATATTGCAATCTTCATGCCCTGATACCATGCGAAGTCGCCTTCCTCTGCTTCAGCGGCTTCCTTGCCGACTCCTATAATGTGGCTTTCATCGTATGGGTGGAGGTAATCAGAGTAGCCCGGTATTTTCAGTTTTCCCAATACCTTTGGATCATTTGGATCGGACAGATCCAGAACAAAAAGCGGGTCGACCTTCTTGAATGTCACTATATATGCCCTGTCTCCCATGAATCTTACTGAATATATCTGCTCTCCCGGGGCAAGGCCTTCAAGGCTTCCCGCAGCTTTCATGTCCTTGTCGAGGATGTATACATTGCTCACAGACGGTTTATCGCTTTCCCATGAGTGGCCCCTAGTGGTTGCTATCCTGAAATAGTCCCTGTGCTCGTCCATGGAGAACTGGTTGAGTATCCAGCCTTTCGCCTCGCCCTGCCCCGTGTAGGATATCTTTCCGCTGTCAAGGGCGAACTTGTGGACTATTGTCTTCTGCTCCTCCTGTACAGGGGGCACAACAGCCTCTGCAACCTTGACAGGCCACGGCCTCCATCTGGGATACTGCACCTCTGCCACATAGAGGTTCTGGGAGGAAGCGTATATGTTCTGGCCGCCTGCTGCAATCGTGTGCTTCTCCACTTCCTTCTTCTCATCTGCCATGGACATGGAGGCTATTGTTATGAAGTTCCTTGCCTGCACTGGCGGGAAATAGGCAACATCGCTGCAGCCTGCTATATTGCTGAATTTCTGCCCGCTGTATCTGCTGTCCCTGTAGTAAGGCATTATGGTCGCATTGCTCTCCAGAGGCTGAGCATAATATCGCGGATAAGAATTGACGACAAAATAGGCATCCGAACCTATTTTCCTGGAGGAGAGGTAGCTGCCCTCGAAATCCACTGCTCTCAGCATCTTTGGGTTTTTCCTGTCTGATATGTCCCAGAGCTGGGCTGTGGTGAGGCTTATGGAATATGGATATGGATAAATATCGGGCCTTGCTATTGATCTGCCTTCAATGGCTGCTTCTTCTGCCTGGGGCCTGTAGACAGGAGGCTCTATCTGCTCGTATGTGCTGCCGAATACAAGAAGCCTGTCGCCGTCGATGAACATCTCTGCAGGAGTCAGCTTCCCGAGCTTTGTCTCGCTCTCGATCTTTGCCTCTTCTGCGGGATAAGCATAGGCGATCACAAGCCTGCCGCCTGATATTATGTACATATATCTCCCGTCTGTCTTGACGATGTCCGCCTCGTCCACACCCTGCACCTGCACATTGGTTGCGGAATAGGGAGCTGGAACAGCTCCGGAACCTGCCTCTTTTGAGGCTGAAGCCATTGTCCTGACAGCTCCTATGCCGAGCATCATATCGCCTGCATAGCCGTAATTTCCGCTCTCCTTGAAGGCAGAGACTATTGAATTGCAGGAGTCGAAAGTCGGAAGGGCCATTGCCGATCCGACAAAAGGCCTCTGCATCCCTTTTTCTGTGTAAAACATCAGCGCAGCGCCGGCCAGAATGGCCAGCAAGGCCATTGCAGCAAGCGTGCCTGAGCCTTTGGCATTTTCCTTTTTCATGATTTTCCGCTCCATGATTACATTTCGAACAGCGGAAATATATAAGGAGCCTTTTTTCTTCGGGAAAAGGCGAAAGATGCGCCGACCGGGACAGGGGACCGGGATTCAATACAATGCTTGCTCAGTTAAGTGGTTATATGCACTTCATTATGAAATCCTTGTCCATGAGGACAGAGTTGTCGCATGTCTGCCGGAGATGCCATGAATGGCCTGATTTGAAATAGTAATTCTCCACCCGCTTGCCCATCTCCTGCACAGCCCTGACAGCAGGCACGAAATCCCCGTCCCCGCTCACCAGAACCGCAGTGTCATAGGCGTTCTTTGAGGCAAGCACAATCATGTCAGTTGCAAGGTGTATGTCATCCCCTTTAACAACATAAACCAGTTTTCCTTCAATCATCCTTTTCTGCAGCCTCACAAGAATGAGTTTCAGGTTTGGAGTATTGCGGAGTCTGTCGAAAAACCTCTGCTGTTTGCTGTATTTTGCCGGATCAGCCTGCTGGTCGAGCGGAGCATTGTAGTAGTGCGTCCTGACGAACTTCCTCTTTCCCGATATGGCAGCCGCCAGCCTGCTGAAATCAATATCTGCCTTTCCTATGTTCTTCCTGAGGCCGTGATAGAAGTTACTTCCGTCAATAAAAACCATAACGCGCTCTTCAGGCATAAAATCATCAGCTTTGTCCTGACAAACCGAAAAATATAGGACCCGCCGTTGCCGAAGCAATGGCGGGGAGGATATGTATAAACTTGCAAATCACGTATTTATAAGCTTTTTCTGGGGTAGAAGCGCTTCTTTTGCAGCAAGACCGAGGACTGATGACAGCGCATTTGCTCCGGGAATGAATGCGCCGACCGCACATTTCAATTTCAGGGGATAGTAGGGCGGTAGAAAGGGGATGTGCCCCTTTCTGCGCAATGCGCCGACCGGGATTCGAACCCGGGCTACCAGCTTGGAAGGCTGAAGTACTACCACTATACTATCGGCGCATGACAATTACATATTCGGCCATTTGAGTTTTTAAGATTACTTATATGGATAAGGGGCTGTTGAGAATGAATTGAATGCAGGAAGTGTATTTATTCTCCCATTCCAATTCTTCCTTGATGTACCGGAAAAAGAATCCCATAAGCAGCCTGAAGGGAAATGAGAGGATTGAGGACATCTTTGTGGTCAAGATAAAGAAAGGGGTTGCAAATATTGAATTGAAAGATAAACTGAGTATCTCGGTGGTCGAACGCTGATTTTCCTAACTTATCCAAACCACAATAGAAGCAGAAGCGCAACTAACATCACCAGAAATCCTATTAGAATGGCCACTGCTGGCCTGTTAGGCTTTTCGTATTTTTCTGCCAATACAGGCAGACGTGATGGAATGAATTTTCTAGGTTTTTCTTCAAGTTTTTTTGCCTCCTTTGGGCTCACCTCCGGAAATAATGGCCCCTGAAACCCACAGGTCAGGCAGACATAGTTTGGGCTCAAAGCATCGCGGCTTATCATTCCCCTGTTAGTTACTTCCTTACTGTCACATTGAGGGCAGATTCTAATCCATCTCTCCCTTTTCATTGGATATTATTGATTCTAGCATATTTATTCCCTCCCTCCAATTGTCAATAGAAGTAGAATCATGTCAGCGGATGTAATTCATCATTGACTATGTACAGAAAAAAGAATCCCATAAGCGGCCTGAAGGGAAATGAGAGGATTGAGGACATCTTTGTGGTCAAGATAAAGAAGGGCATTTTCCCTTATGTGAATGGCTACTATTTCCACCTGCTGCTTTCTGATGCAGAGGGCAAGAACATAGACTACAAATACTGGGGAGAGAAGGACGAGGCCAAGGTGAGGGCTCTCTATGAATCCATAGAGCCTGATGCTGTCGTGCTTGTGCAGGGCAGGACTGCAATTTATATGGGCACATTGCAGATAGCCACGAATCACCCTGACACGATAAAGGTTCTTGGAGAAGGGGAATACGATCCCTCGGATTTTGTCAAGAAATCGAAAAGGGATATAGGGGAGATGGTTCAGGAATTGAGAGGCCTGATAGCATCTGTCCAGAACCCTGAGATAAAGAGGCTGCTTGAAAGAATATTCATTGAAGATGAAGCTTTCATGGACAAATTTAAGCAGCATCCTGCCGCCATACAGATACACCATAACTGGGCTGGCGGTTTGATTGAGCACAGCCTGCAGCTTGCGAGATACTGCGAGGCCAGCAAGGCCGTGTTCCCGGAGCTTGACAGGGACCTGATGATTGCAGGGGCTCTGCTTCATGATATAGGAAAGCTGAGCGAGATACAGGTGACCACAAGAATAAAGGGGACAAAGGAAGGGCAGCTCATAGGGCACATCCCGATAGGCTATTCAACCCTTTCGGATATCATGGAAGAGACAAAAATAAGCGATGAATTGAGGATGAAACTGCTGCATATAGTTCTGAGCCATCAGGGGCAGATGGAATATGGCTCGCCCAAAGAGCCTATGTTCCCGGAAGCAGTGGCTGTCTATCTGGCAGATGAGCTGAGTTCCAAGCTTGCAGAGATCATAGAGTTTGTTGGGGAATCGAAAAAGGGGACTGAGGATGATTTCATGTACCACAACAGGCATAGGAGGAACATATACCTGAAATGATGGGGCCAAAAGTGGCTTGGAAGAACATTTCTGAACAGCCCTCTTCTGGCAGGTGTATCTTTTGCACGCATTCTGCCTCTAAATTTGAAAATAAGACAAGAGACATGTTAAGCGCATCAGAAATCAAAATCAAGATCCTCTTCTTCTTCGTCGCCCTTTTCCTCTTTTTTGGCCGGTTTTTCCGAAGCCGTTTTTGGGGGTGGCCCGGCGGTTTCAGGCCTTGGGGAGCCCATCCCGGCCCTTATAGTCTCTGCAACTTTTGAAAGGCTGTCGTCATCGAGCTTCTTGACAGGCAAAATGCCCTCCAAGCCAACAGGTCCTTCGGAACTGAAGCGGGGAATGACATGCACATGCATGTGGTTGACAACCTGGCCTGCGGCCTTCCCGTTGCTGCTTGAAATGGATATGCCATCGGCTTTCATGGCGCTTTTGACCGCTATCGATACTTTCCTGACGGCAACAAAAAGAGATGCCAAATCCTCCTCGTCAAGCTGGAATATGGTCTCTGCATGAGCTTTCGGTATGACAAGGGCGTGGCCTGGATTCCTAGGGTTGATGTCGAGGAAGGCAATGCTATTGGCATCCTCATAAACCTTCTTTGCCGGCACCTCTCCGGATGCTATTTTGCAGAATAGACAGTCTTCGGCCATAATGGATATCGCACTAATAGCAATAAATACTTTCAGGGATTGTGGCAGGAAGATAACAGAAACAATAGCATGTTTTGGTGGGGGATGTCAGAAGATTAAATTAGGTAATACAATACAATTATAATAATGGCAAAAAAGGCTTTTCTGGCCTACAGTCTGCTATTTGCGGCCGTAGCTATCTTGTTTTTAGGAATAAATTCAATCCTCACTTATGCCCAAAGCGCGGGCTTTTCATGCGATTCCGGGACGCTTTCTGATGTGTGCGTAGTCAGCACGACAAAGAATCTGATTTCGAATACTGTCATAGACGGATCGGGAAGCCTGAGAATAACAGGCACAGGGACGCTTGTCACGGGAGGAAAAGGCATTACCATCAGCATGGGGAGAGACGTGACGATAGATGCAGGAGGAAAAATTGACACATCAAACCAGATTGCCGGACAGAATGGGGGTAATATCGTCATTAATGCAGAGAACGTCACGATATCGGGAAATCTGAGTGCCAGTACAGCAAGCTGTCCAGGACAATCAAGCTGCGGAAAGGGCGGTGATATAAACATCAACGCAGCTGAAACCTTTGGTCTGAGTCCTAGCGGATCAATATCCACATCTGGTACTGACTTTAGTTCGGGATTAGGTGGAAATATTAACTTTGTAGCAAGCAGTGGAGGGAATGTGGAGATAAGGGCAGGTGAGGCGAGGGTGATGGGGGATGTTGTCACCAAGGGCGGGAAGGCTGTGGCTGCTGAGGGGTCGCATTATGGGTATGCGCAGACTGTGATTGGGGGGGATGCGGGGAGGATAAGCGTGGCTGCTGACGGGCTGATAGACATGCCTGGCAGGATATTCGCTTATGGGGGGAATGCGAGCATTGCCGGGAATACTAATTACAAGACGTCAGTTGCCGGAAGGGCGAGCTCAATAGTGATTAAGTCAACTGGAGGTAGC